>DATJUA010000094.1:0-32929 GCA_035502815.1 Solirubrobacteraceae bacterium | reverse complement strand
CAAGGCGCTGGGCCCAGGCGAGGTGGGCTTCGTCATCACCGGCCTCAAGGACGTCACAAAGCTGCGTGTTGGCGACACGCTGACGCTCGCCCACCGCCGCGCCGCCGAGGCGCTGCCCGGCTACCGCGACGTCAAGCCGATGGTCTTCTCGGGCCTGTTCCCGATCGACTCCGACGACTACCCGGATCTGCGCGACGCGCTGGAGAAGCTCACGCTCAATGACGCCGCCCTGGTCTGGGAGCCGGAGACCAGCGACGCGCTCGGCTTCGGCTTCCGCTGTGGCTTCCTCGGGCTGCTGCACATGGACATCGTGCGCGAGCGCCTGGAGCGTGAGTACGACCTGGATCTGATGATGACGATGCCGAGCGTGGAGTACGAGGTGACGCTCACCGACGGCTCGATCGTCCCCGTCCACAGCCCCAACGACATGCCCGAGCCGACGAAGGTCGCGGAGGTGCGCGAGCCCTACATCCGCGCCTCGATCCTGACCCCGAAGGAATTCGTCGGGGTGATCATGGAGCTCTGCCAGGAGCGCCGGGGCGAGCACGCCGGGATGCACTACCTGAGCTCGGAGCGCCTGCAGCTGACCTACGACCTGCCGCTGGCCGAGATCGTGCTCGACTTCTTCGACCAGCTGAAGTCCCGCACTCGGGGATATGCGTCGCTGGACTACGACGTGATCGGGCTGCGACCGTCGGACCTGGTGAAGCTGGACATCCTGCTGGCCGGCGATCCGGTCGACGCGCTGTCGATGCTGATCCATCGCAGCAAGGCGGAGGAGGCCGGCCGGACGATGGCCGAGAAGCTGCGCAAGAAGATCCCCCGCCAGCAGTACGACGTCCCGATCCAGGCGGCGATCGGCTCGCGGATCGTGGCCCGAGAGACGATCAAGGCCTACCGCAAGGACGTGATCGCCAAGTGCTACGGGGGCGACATCAGCCGCAAGCGCAAGCTGCTCGAGGCGCAGAAGAAGGGCAAGCAGCGGATGAAGCAGGTCGGGCGGATCGAGGTGCCTCAGGAGGCGTTCCTGACCGTGCTCGAGCTGGGCGAGAAGGGCTAGCGCTTCTTCGAGTCCTCGTCGTGGTCGCCCTTGAGCTTGGCGCCAAACTCATCCAGTAGGTCGGCGACCCGATGGGTAAGTGGGTTTGTCGGCGGCGCCTGACGGCGGCGCCTTGATGGCTCGTCGCGAGCTTCGTCCAGGCGCTCGACGAACTCCTTGCGCGCATCGGCCAGGATCTTGCCCAGCGTGTCGTCGGTCTTGATGTAGCCGAGCTCCTCGTCGGAGGCGCGCTTGGGCTCGGAGGCGGACGTGGCGGCTGCGGCTTGCCGGGCAGCGCGCTGCGCCCGCTCGCGTGCGAGACGCGCCTTCTCGCGCAGCTCGCGCTCGATCTCGGCCAGACGCTGCTCGACGTCCGGGGTGGTGGGCGGCGGGGTGGCCGTCTGGCGCGGCGGCGGCGTGCGCTGACGCAGGTGCTGGATCTGCGCGTACGCGTCCTGGACCTCCTCGAAGCGTCGCGCCGACTCCGCCGAGCCGTTGTTGTGGTCGGGGTGGTGGAGCTGGACCAGCCGCCGGTAGGCGGCGCGTAGTTCCGCGTCGGAGACCCCGGGCTCGACGCCGAGGACGGTGTACGGGTCGCGGGCCAGCGTCTACACCCAGGAGCGAGGCCCCGGCGTACGCCCGGCCTGCCAATGGGTGGCGGCGTGCAGCGAGCGCCGGTAATGGGCGCCGTAGTGGCGACGGGTGTGACCGAAGGCGAGCCAGCCGACGATCAAGAGCAGGCCCCAGGCCGAGAACACCGTGGCGAGGATCACCGCGGCGGCCAGCAGCAGCGACACCACAACCGGCGCGAGGATGAACAGGGCCAGGACCGGGGCCGGCCTCAGCCATGGACTGGGGCTCGCCCACGCCGACTGGGGGCGCTCGCGCCGGCGGACGGTCTGGCCAGGCAGGTCAGCCACGATCACGTCGAGCTCTCCGTAGGTGCGCGCGGCGAATACCGCCTCGAGCCGCTCCTCGAGCTCGTCCGGGCTCAGCCGGCCTTCGCCCGTGGCATGACGCAGCCGCTCGGCGACCTGCTCTCGGTCCGCGTCCGATGCCCTCAGGGTCGCTCGCCGTGCCATATCGCTGTGCTCCTCGTCGCCGCCAAGACCGAAGGCGCCGTCGCCAGGCGCCGCCGACCATCCCAAGTCTGTGTTCTGCTACGAGGCTACCGGGCTCGTTAGTCGGTCACAAGCGCTCTGCCAGGGCGGAGCTTTTATGTCTTGACAGGCATATACGTGATTGGTTATATACAACGAGCATGACCGCGGCGACGACGACCACTTGGGCCGCGCTGGCCGACCCCCACCGCCGGGCGATGGTCGAGCTGCTGCGCCAGAGCCCGCGCGCCGTAGGTGAGCTCGTCGAGCTCACCGGCCTGACGCAACCGGGCACGTCGAAGCACCTGCGGGTGCTGCGCGAGGCCGGGCTCGTGTCCTCGCGCACGGACGCCCAGCGCCGCGTGTACGCGCTCGAGGTGCGGCCGCTGGTTGCGCTCGACGCCTGGCTCGAGCCCTACCGGCGGGCGTGGGAGGGCAGCCTCGACGATCTCGAGCGGCACCTCGACCAGGTAAAAGAAGGATCGTCGGCGGCGCCTGACGGCGGCGGCGCCTTGCCCGAGGAGGAGCGATGAACAGCGATGGATTTGGCACCTACACGGCGGCCGGGAATCGACCGACGCTGAGCTTCGAGCGGCGCTTGTCGCACCCCGTCGACGTGGTGTGGCGGGCGATCACCGAGTCCGGCGAGCTTGAGCACTGGTTTCCCTGCCGGGTGGAGGCCGGCGAGCTGCGCGCCGGCGCGGAAATGACGTTCACGTTCGAGCACATGCCACTCGACGCGGCGTCGACGATGACCGGGCGCGTGACCGAATACGACCCGCCATCCACGTTTGCCTTCACGTGGGGGGAGGACCACCTGCGCTTCGAGCTCGAGCCCCTGGCCGGGGAGGACGCGTGCCTGCTGCGCCTGACCGTGCTGCTCGACTCGACCGAGAAGGCGTCGCGGGACTCCGCAGGGTGGCACATCTGCCTGGATCGTCTGGGAGGCTTGTTGGACGGGGACGGCGGTCCGGCCGGGGCCGGTGCGAGCGATCAGTGGCGTGAGCTCTACGACGAGTACCAGCGCCGGGGTGTGCCGGCGGGGGCGGCGATCCCGGGCGACTGAGTGGCGCTCTAGACCAGTACGCGCCGGCGGAAGTTGCGCAGGCCCAGCCAGATGAAGGCCGCGCAGAACCCGAGCAGTACCGGATAGATGATGTACAGGTGCATGTGCGAGAACGACGTCAAGCCGGCTCGCATGCCCTCCGTCACATAGATCAGCGGGTTGATCAGCACGAGGATCTGAAGCCAGTGGATCCCTCCGACCTTGACCGGCGCGAGCTTGGTCCACTGGTAGTACGTGCCGCCCAGGAAGGTCAGCGGCAGCACCACGAAGCCCCACATGAGGCCGATGTTCCGCGGCTCGAAGGTGGTGCCGAGCACGAGCCCGAGCGAGGTCATGGCCAGGCAGGCGAGCGGGATCAGCGTGATGATCACGACCCAGTGAACGTGGAGGTGGGCCGTGACCCCGGTGGCGTGCACGACGGCCGCGATCGGGAAAACGATCAGCGCGGCCAGCACCCCCTGGACCGAACCCGAGAGGACCTTCGAGATCGCCACGAGCCAGATCGGGCAGGGCGCCTGGACGCGATCCTCGATCTCCCGCGTGTAGCCGAACTCTGTCGACATCGGCAGGGCGACCGCCTGGATCCCCTGGAACATGATCGAGATCCCGACCACGCCGGCCACCAGCACGGTGGCGAACGCCGACTCCGCGGCGTGACCGTGCGCGCCGCCCCCGCCGCCGATGCCCTGGCCGATGGTCGGGAACACGTACAGGAACACGAAGGTGAGCAGGAATGGCTGAATCAGCGTGCGGACGATGAACTCGCCGAAGTGCTTCTTGAGGACGACCAGGTCGCGGAGGATCAGCGCCCACAGCGCGGCGCGACTGGCAGCGAACGTCGAGCGGGTCGGCGTCAGCGAGATCGCGGGCGGTGGCGCGGGCTTGACCCGCGGGCTGGTCGCGGTCATTCGCGCAGCTCCTTCCCGGTCAGGTTGATGAACACCGTCTCGAGGGTCGGCTCGGCCACCGACAGGTCGACCAGTTCGAACCCGGCGTTTTCCGCCGCGGCGACCACGCGCGGGACGATCCGCTCAGCGCCCTGCACGTGGAGCTCGACGCCGCCCTCGATAACCCGGGTTCGGGTGACACCCTCGACGTCGCGTTCGAGCTGCGCCGCGAGCTCCTCGCCGTTTCCTGACGCCTTCACGGTGACGATCGTGTCGGCGCCGATCGACTGCTTGAGTGCCGCCGGCGTGTCGAGCGCGAGGATCTTGCCGTGGTCCATGATCGCCACGCGCTTGCACAGGCGGTCGGCCTCCTCCATGTAATGGGTCAGCAGCATGATCGTCTGACCGTCGGCGTTCAGCTCACCGAGGATCTCCCACAGTGCCAGGCGGCTCTGGGGGTCGAGCCCGGCGGTCGGCTCGTCGAGGAACAGGACGGCGGGACGGTGGAAGATTGCCCGGGCGACCATCAGCCGTTGCGCCATCCCCCCCGACAGCGCGAACACCGACGCCTTGGCCCACCGACTCAGATGAAACTGCTCGAGCAGGCGGTCGGAAATCTGGCGCGACTCGGGGGCCGGCATCCCGAACAGCCGCCCGTGGAAGTACAGGTTCTCCCACACCGTGAGCTGGCGATCGAGCGTGTTCTGCTGGGAGACGATCCCGATCAGCTGCTTGGCGAGTGCGGGATGGTCGATCACGTCCACGGCGCCGATCCGGGCGCTCCCCGCGGTCGGGATCACGCGCGTGGTCAGCATGCCGGCGGTGGTCGTCTTGCCGGCGCCGTTGGGCCCGAGCAGCCCGAAGATCTCGCCCGCTTCGATGCTCAGGTCGAGGCCGTCGACCGCCTTGAAGTCGGTGTCCGGGTATTGCTTGGTGAGTCCCGCCGTGCGGATGATGGCGGCGCCGGCATCGCCGTTCTCGCTACGGATCGCCATGGAAGAATCACCAAGTATGGACCTCGGCCTCCGCGATCGTGCCTGCGTCGTCACGGGCGCGTCGGGGGGCATCGGTCGCGCAGTCGCGGTCTCGCTCGCGCGCGAGGGCGCCTCGGTGCTGGCGGTGGGAAGGCGGGCCGAGACGCTTGCCTCGATCGCCGGGGATTGTGAGCGCGCCGGTGGTCGGGCGCAGCCCCTCGCGCTGGACGTAACCGCGCTCGACGCCGGCGAGCGGGCGGTGCAGACCTGCCTCGAGCGCTTCGGCCGGATCGACGCCCTCGTCAACGGCGCCGGCACGAGCGCGGTCCGCTCGGTTGAGGAGCTCACCGACGCGGACTGGCAGGCGCAGTGGGAGCTCCACGTGATGGGTCCGATGCGCTTGATGCGCGCCGCCGCGCCGGCCATGGCGGAGCGGGGATGGGGCCGGATCGTCAACGTGGCCTCGTCGTCGGGCAAGCGGCCCTCGTCAACCAACATGGCGTACTCGGTGACCAAGGCGGCGGAGCTGTCGCTGTCGCGGGGGTTCGCGGATCTATGGGCGGCGCGCGGCGTGCTCGTGAACTCGGTGTCGCCCGGTCCGGTTGCCGGTGATCTGTGGCTTGCGCCGGGCGGGTTGGCCGACCAGAACGCGCAGGCGCGCGGGGTCACCCGCGAGGCGGTGCTCGAGTCGGTGGCCGCACGTCAGCCCCTGGGCCGGCTCGGCACCGAGCAGGAGATCGCCGACGTGATCGTGTTCCTGTGCTCTGAGCACGCCTCGAACGTGACCGGCGCGGCCTGGTCGGTCGACGGCGGCGCGGTGCCGGTGATCATCTGAGTCTTAGACTCCGGCGCCGTGGCTCTGAACACCGGAGCGATCGGCAAGACCTATCCGGCCAGCGATTACGCGGCCGGACGCGAGAAGATCCGGGAGTACGCGTACGCGGTGGGCGAGACCAACCCAGTCTACCTCGATGTCGAGGCGGCGCGCGCGGCCGGTTACGCCGACGTGGTCGCGCCGCCAATGTTCGCGGTCGTCTACCAGGGCCGGGCGATCACGCCGGCGCTGTTTGACCCGCACGTCGGGATCAACTTCGCGAACATGCTGCATGCCGGCCAGGAGTTCGAATGGGGACCGGTGGTGGTGGCCGGCGACGAGATCAAGACCACGATCACGGTCGAGAACATCGAGGAACGGGGCGGGATGGGCTTCTATGACTTCGTGGGCGAGTCGCGCAACCAGCGGGACGAGATCGTGTGCACGGGGACGTGGCGACAGATCGTCAGGGGTCGGTCGTGAGCCTCGGGCCCGGAGACGCGATCGAGCTGAAGGTCACACCAGATCAGTTCCTCACGGTGCGCTACGCGGGCGCATCGGGTGACTTCAACCCGATTCACATCGATGAGGAGTTCGCTCACGGTGTCGGACTGCCGGGGCGGATCCTGCACGGCCTGTGGACGATGGCCCAGGTGGCGCGCGCCCACACGGACGCTGCCGGCGGTCCCGAGCGGCTCAAGCGGCTGTCGGTGCAGTTCCGCGGGATGGGGCGGATGGGCGAGGAGATCGTCGTCACCGGCACGGTGCGCGGGGTGGAGGGCGGGGTCGCCGTCGTCGACTCTCAGGCCGAGCAGTCGGGGCACCGGCTGATCCGGAACGGGGTGGCCGAGGTCGCCGTGGACTGAGGGCCGGGGTCGCAAGCGAGATCGCCGTGGACCGACGGCCCTGGTCGTGACCGTGATGGGCTGACCGGCCAAACGCGCGGGCAGCCCGACCTACAATCAGCTTCGTGCTGAGTGCTCGGCAAGAACTGGTGCTACGCAAGGTCGTCGAGGAGTACCTCGAGGCCGGCGCGCCCGTGGGCTCGAAGGCGCTCGCGGTCGACGTGCAGTGGGGACCGTCGACGATCCGGAACGAGCTGGCCAGCCTCGAGGAGCTGGGGCTGCTCGCCCATCCGCACACCTCCGCCGGACGGGTCCCGACCCAGGCGGGGTATCGCTACTTCGTCGATCGGATCCTCCCCAACGACGAGATCCAGCCCGGCCGGCCCCGCCTGTCGCTGTCGCTCTCGCTCGTGCGCCGTGAGCTCGACGAGGCCATGCGCGTGACCACCGAGACGCTCTCACAGGTCACAAACCTGCTGGCACTCGTCACCGCGCCACCGATCGAGACGTCGACGATCCGCCACATCGAGGTCCTGCTGCTCCAGCCCCAGGTGATGATGGTCGTGGTCATCACCTCGACCGGGGGCGTGACCAAGCGGCTGTTCACGTTCGGCGATCCGATCGACCCCGGCCTGGCCGACTGGGCGGCCAGCTATCTGAACGAACGGCTGATCGGCCTTGGCCTCGGTGCGCGCATCCTCCAGAAGCGGCTGCACGACGCGTCTCTCTCACGCCGGGAGTCGGCCTTCCTCGATGCGCTCTCGCCCGCCTTCACCGAGCTCGAGGACGGCGCGCACGAGAACCTGTACATGGAGGGCACCTCGCGGCTGTTCCGCGACGATCGGCTCGGCGACGCCTCCGACCTGAACGTGCTGATGGACATGCTCGAGCGCCGGGTGACCCTGCTCGGAGTGCTCCGCGCGGCGCTCACCGAGCGCGACGTGGTGGTCCGGATCGGCGCCGAGAACGAGGTGCCCGGTCTGCGCTCGCTCGCGCTGGTGGCGGCCGGCTACGGCCTGCCCCAGCGCCGGCTGGGCACCGTGTCGGTGATCGGGCCGCTGCGCATGGACTACGGGCAGGCGATTCACGCCGTGCGCGACGCCGCCGCACAGCTCTCGACGTTCATCGCGGAGGTCTACGACGAGCGATGAGCTCGACGCGTGACTACTACGAGGTGCTCGGGGTCCCGCGCGACGCGGACGACGCGACGATCAAGAAGGCCTTCCGGCGCCTGGCCCGCGAGCTGCACCCCGACGTCAACAAGCACGATCCCGACGCCGAGGACAAGTTCAAGGAGGCGGCCGAGGCCTACGAGGTCCTGTCCGACTCCGACCGGCGCGCCACCTATGACCGTTACGGACGCGAGGGTCTGCGCAGCGGCGGCTATGCCCCGAACTTCGAGGCGTTCGGGTCGGTATCGGACATCTTCGAGGCGTTCTTCGGTGGCGGCGGCGGTGCGTTCGGCGACCTGTTCGGGATGGCCGGCGCGGCGGGTGCCCGCGGTGGGGCGATCCAGGGTGGCGACGTGGCGGTCACGGCCGACATCGATCTCGCCCAGGCGGCGACGGGCGCCGCGGTCGACGTCAGCTACGAGGCGGTCGCGCTGTGCGAGCACTGCCACGGCAACGGCGCCGAGCCGGGCACGCCGATTGAGACATGTCCCCGGTGCCAGGGCAGCGGCCAGCTGCGCGCCGTGACCCGCACCCCGTTCGGCCAGGTCATGCGGACGACCGCGTGCGACGTGTGCGGCGGCGACGGCAAGGTGGCCCGCGAGCCGTGCAAGGTGTGCCGCGGGCGCGGCCGCAAGGTCGAGCGGCCCAAAGTCAAGGTCGACGTCCCGGCCGGGATCGCCGACGGTCAGCGGATCCGGATCGCCGGCCGCGGCCACGCGGGCGAGCGTGGCGGACCCCCGGGCGACCTGTACGTCCTGATCCGGGTGCGCGAGGACCCGCGGTTCGTGCGCGACGGCGACGACCTGATCACCGCGGTCGACGTGTCGGCGCCGCTGGCCGCGCTGGGAACCAGCGTGGAGGTGGAGAAGGTCTCGGGCGAGCGGGTCGAGGTCGATGTTCCGGCCGGAACACAGCCGCACGAGACGCTGATCGTTCGCGGCGGAGGCATGCCCGCGCTGCGGGGTCGCCGTACCGGCGATCTGCGAGTGGTGGTCAACGTGGTGACGCCGCGCCATCTGAATCGCGACCAGCGAGAGCTCTACCAGCAGCTCGCCGACTCGATGACCGATCACAACCTCCGCACCGACGAGGGCGTGTTCGGGAAGCTGCGCCGGGCGTTCGGCGGGCACTGATTCTGTCGTGATTCGGCTCGCGGTCCGCGTTCGCCGCGATCAGGCCGAGCTCGTCCTGGCGGAGCTGCTCGATCTGGCACCTGGGGGGGTGGAGGAGGTCTCCGTCGGCTCTGGCGAGGTCGTCGAATACGCGGTGTACGGGGCGCCGGGGGAGTTGCCGGCGCTGCCCGAGGTCACAGCCGTGGCGGGCGACGCGTTGGTCGAGGTCTCGACCTCCGAGGTGGCCGACGACTGGGCGGAGCGGTGGCGCGAGTTTCATCGCCCGCTCGTGCTCGACGACGGGCGGCTGGTCGTCCGGCCGCCGTGGGAGCCTCCTCTGGGCGGGGGCGTCGAGCTGGTGATCGACCCGGGACAGGCGTTCGGGACCGGCGCGCACGCCACCACGCGGCTATGTCTGGAGCTGATGCTGTCGTTGCCGGCGGCTTCTGGCGGATTCCTCGATCTCGGGTGCGGGTCGGGGGTGCTGGCGATCGCCGCGGCCGGGCTCGGGTTCTCGCCGGTCGTGGCGGTCGACTTCGACCCGGCCGCGGTCGATGCGTCTCGGGCGAACGCTCCGGTGAACGGGGTCTCGATCGACGTGCGTCGGCATGACCTGCGGTCTGACCCCGTCGTGGTCGCGCCCACGGTCGCGGCCAATCTGCTGCGGCCGCTGCTGCTGGCGTGGGTTGGGCGGCTGGCCGGCGCGGGTCCCGCCGAGCGGCCCGAGCGGGTGATCGCGAGCGGGCTGCTGGTCGGCGAGGTCGACGAGGTCGCCGGCGCCTTCTCGAGCGTGGGCTTAGTCGAGTCCGAACGCCGCGAGTCCGGCGAGTGGGCCGCGCTCCTGCTCCACCGGCACCCCTAACCGCTCGGTGCAGGAAATTGCCCCCTGGTGAGCCGGGAGCCAGCGTGGATAAGGGGGCCGCGCCAGATCCTGTACACGGGGCCCATGTGACCGCGCCCGGCACGGCGCATCCTTCACAGCACGTTGCGAGCCCGAACTTGTGATCAAAGGAGGTGACCCCAGTTGCCCAACCCGCTCGCGATCGGCGTGACGCTCGGTGGCCTGCTACTCGATGCGCTCGTGCCGCGGCCAAAGCCTCGGACCGGATTCGTGCGTGAACCTACTCTCCTCTCTGCGCACGCCGGGTCGAGGACACCGTGGCATGAGGCGGCGCACGAGGAGTACGACAATCCGCCCGCCGCGGGCGTGCGACTCAACTGAGAATCGAGGCGTCCACGGTGGTCGCGCTAACGTGCGGCCACCGTGGCGTCGTTCGCCGTCAAGTTCCTCGGCTGCAAGGTCTCCCAGGCCGACGCGATGATCGCCCGCCGGGCGCTCCTCGCCGCGGGTCACACCGAGGTCGCCGAGGACAAGGCCGACCTGCACGTGATCAACACGTGTTGCATCACGAGCGAGGCCGAGGCGAAATCCCGCCAGGCCGTTCGCCGCTCGCTGCGAACCGCCAACCAGGTGCTGGTGGCGGGATGTGCCGTAAACCTGAACGGGGCGCAGTTCGCCGAGATTGACGAGCGCGTGAGCGTGTTCGTGGGCACGGCGGAGGAGGTGGCCGGGGCGATGGCGGCGGGCCTGGGCGCGTGCGTGGACCTCGAGCACGGCGTCCGGGCCCGCCGATCGCCACCGCCGGGCAATAGCGCGTCGGACCGCACTCGCGGCTTTATCAAGATCCAGGATGGGTGCGACTGCCACTGCGCCTACTGCATCATCCCCACCGTCCGGGGCGCGGCGCGCTCGCGCCCGGCCGGCGCCGTGCTCGACGAGGCCCGCCGGCGCGTGGAGCAGGGCCAGCCCGAGATGGTGCTGACCGGCATCAGCGTCGGCGACTACCGCGATCCCGAACGGGGGCTCGAGCTCGGCGAGCTGATGATGGCGGTGGCGCGGGTACCGGGCGTCGAGCGGGTCCGCCTCTCGAGCGTCGAGGTGATCCACGTGAAGAACTCGCTGCTCGAGGCGCTTGCCACCGAGCCCAAGGTCTGCCCTCACCTCCACGTCCCGATGCAGTCCGGCGACGACGACGTGCTCAGAGCGATGGGGCGCCACTACACCGCCGCCGAGTACCTCGAGGCGATCGCGTCGCTCCGGGAGGCGGTGCCCTACGTCAACGTCACCACCGACGTGATCGTCGGCTTCCCGACGGAAACCGAGGACGCGTTCCAGAAGACGCTCGACGCGGTCGACGCGGCGAACATCACCAGGGTCCACACGTTCTCCTATTCGCCCCGTCCGGGCACAGTCGCCGAACAGCTCGGCGACCGCGTCCCTCTCCAGGAGAAGAAGCGCCGCTCACAGGCGCTGCGCGGCCGCTCGGAGGTCCGCTCGCGCCAGCACCGAAACACCAAGCTGGGACACAGCGAACGCGTCCTGGTCGACAAGACGGCCGACACGCAGTGCTCTGGCTACACCGCCGATTACACCCGGTGTTATTTGCCGCCGGGGGCGGCGGGCCGGGGGCAGCTCGTGGTCGCCCGGTGCGACGAGCTCCACGCGGACGGCATCCGGTGCGGGGCTATCCTGATGGTGTGAGCGTCATCGATCAGGTTCGCGGCGATATGACCAGCGCGATGAAGGCCGGCGAGAAGGACCGCGTCGGCGCGTTGCGGCTGGTCCTGTCGGAGCTTCAGAAGGCCCAGAAGGATGGCTCGGGCGACGAGCAGGCCGTGCTCCGCCGTGAGCGCAAGCGCCGGCTGGAGGCGGCCGAGCAGTTCCGGGGCGGCGGCCGTCCCGAACTGGCCGAGCAGGAGGAGGCCGAGGCCCGGATCATCGAGACCTACCTCCCAGCCGAGCTCGAGGACGCCGAGCTGGACGCGATCGTACAGGCGGCGATCGCCGAGACTGGAGCAAGCGATCCCAAGGACATGGGGCAGGTCATGAAGGTCGTGATGGCCAACTCCGGCGGGCGCGCCGACGGCAAGCGCGCATCCGCCCGTGTCCGCGAGGCGCTGAGTGCGTAGCAGACGGGAACCGGTGGGTGCGTAGGCAGGTAGAGCTAGACAACACGATCGCGGCCGAGCTCGCGGGCAGCAAGGACGCCGTTCTGCGAGCACTCGAGGGACACCTCGACTGCGACGTATTCCTCCGGGGAAACGTTCTGACGCTCGACGGTGAGCCGCAGGCGGTGGATGCCGCGGTGGCCGTGGTCAACGAGCTATCGGAGCTGATCGGACAGGGCCACGAGATCGCGCCGGGCACGATCGAGGCCGTCAAGCGCGCGCTGGACGAGCACGAGTCGCCCGGCAAGATCCTCGAGGACGTCGTGTGGCGCCACCGCGCGACCAAGGTGGCACCCAAGACCGTCAATCAGAAGCGCTACGTCGACTCGATCCGCAACAACACGATCACCTTCGGGATCGGACCGGCCGGCACGGGCAAGACGTTCCTGGCCGTGGCGCTGGCGGCGGCCGCGCTCAGCCGGCGCGAGGTCAACCGGATCATCCTGACCCGGCCGGCGGTCGAGGCCGGTGAGCGGCTCGGCTTCCTACCCGGCGACCTGATGGCCAAGGTGGACCCCTACCTACGGCCGCTGTTCGATGCGCTGCACGACATGCTCGAGCCCGAGCGCGTCTCCCAGCATCTGGAGCGGGGCGCGATCGAGGTCGCGCCGCTGGCCTTCATGCGCGGCCGGACCTTGAACGACAGCTTCATCATCCTCGACGAGGCGCAGAACACGAGCCCTGAGCAGATGAAGATGTTCCTGACTCGGCTCGGGTTCAACTCGAAGATGGTCGTCACCGGCGACATCACTCAGATCGACCTGCCGCGCGAGCAGGACTCGGGCCTCGTGGTGGTGGCGGACGTCCTCAATGAGCTCGAGGGGATCGAGTTCGTCCGCTTCGGCGAGGAGGACGTGGTCCGTCACAAGCTGGTGCGCCGGATCGTCGCCGCCTACGACGAGCACTCCCAGCGCCTGGCGCCCGAGCTGCGTCCGCGAGCGGCCACGCCGAGGGGCTGACCCGCCCGGTTTGACCGTGCTCGAGATCGAGGTCATCGGGATCGACCGGATCGCCAACGGCGGTGGTACAGCGAGCCTCATCGTGCCCACCGCCACCGAGCTCGAGCGACTGTGCGCGCTGGCGATCGCGTCGTCCGGAATCGAGGAAGGCCACGTGGCGATCGAGTTCGTCGACACCGACCGCATTCGCGAGCTCAACCTCGAGCATCGCGAGCTCGACGAGCCAACCGACGTGCTCTCGTTCGCGGTCGACGGCAACGGAGCCAGCGCCGGCCCGCGCGAGCTGGGCGACATCGTGATCTGCCCGGACCACACCGAGGATCTGCGCGAGGCGGTCGTGCATGGGGCGCTTCACCTGACCGGGATGGACCACGAGACCGATGACGGCGAGATGCTCGCGCTGCAGGCCGAGCTGCTGCGCTGGGCGCGGTGAGCACGTCAACTCGTTCGGGCTTCATCGCGCTGGCCGGCCGCCCCAACGTCGGTAAGTCGACGCTGGCCAACGCAATCGTCGGGGCCAAGGTCGCGATCGTCTCCGACAAGCCCCAGACGACTCGCCGGGCGATCCGCGGAGTGGCCACCGGGCCGGACTGGCAGCTCGTGCTGGTCGACCTGCCCGGCGTCCAGCGCCCGCGCGACGCGCTCACCGCGAGGATGCAGCGCCGTGTCGAGCAGGAGCTCGAGGACGCCGACGGCTGCCTGTTCGTCGTCAACGCCGAGCAAGGGATCGGGCCGGGCGACCGCTTCATCGCGAACCTGCTCAAAGCGGCGCGGATTCCGGTCGTGATCGCCGTCAACAAGATCGACAGCGCCGATCGCGCGGGGACGGCGGCCGCGCTGCACGCGGGCGCCGAGCTCGACGTGGCCGAGGAGATCTTCCCGGTCTCCGCGCGCAAGGGATCCGGGGTGCGCCCACTCGTCGATTTCCTCGTCTCGCTCCTGCCGGCGGGCCCGTTCTATTTCGAGTCCCGTCAGCACTCGGACCAGCCCGAGCGCGTCTGGCTGGCCGAGCTGATCCGCGAGCAGGTGCTCTCACGTACGCGTGAGGAGGTGCCGCATTCGGTGGAGGTCGTGGTCGAGGGGATCGAGCACGGCGACCCGATCCGGATCGAGGCGGTCATCCTGGCCGAGACCGAATCCCAGAAGCGGATCCTGATCGGCGCCGGCGGGCAGATGGTCAAGTCGATCGGCATCGCCGCCCGCCGGGCGATCGAGCGCACGCTCGACGACCGCGTGCACCTCGCGCTGAACGTGCGCGTTCGCCGGCACTGGCGCGCGGATGAGCAGCTGCTCGACCGGCTCGGGATCGAGTAGATCTTCTATTGCCAGATCTTCTCTACGACGGACTATCCTGGTGATCATGACCACCGAAGTTCTTGAAGCTCCCGCTCCTCTCGCCTCGGATCTGTGCTGGCTGCTGTCCCGCGCCAGCCACAACCTGACCACGGAGATGACGGCCGCCCTCGAGGACCTCGGCATCTCGCCCCGGGCCCACATGGTGTTGACCACGGCGCTGACCGGCGAGCACACCCAGACCCAGATCGCGAAGCAGGTCGGGCTGGACAAGACCACGATGGTCGTGACAGTCGACGAGCTCGAGGCGGCCGGGCTGGCCGAGCGTCGCCCCTCGAGCACCGACCGCCGGGCCCGGGTGATCGTCGTCACCGACGCCGGCAAGCGCTCGGTGAAAGCGGCGGACAAGGTGCTCGACCGCGTGCGCGACGACGTCCTGAGCGAGCTGGAGCCCGAGCAGCGCCGGGCGTTCCTCGACTCGCTGAGCCGTCTGGCCTGCGGACGGCTGTCCGAGCCGGTTCAGTGCACCCAGCCGGTGCGCCGGCCGCGCTGACGCTCACGTCGGTTTACCTCTGAGGCAGAACCTTCCGCGGTGTAAGGCCTTACGCCACCAGATCGTCCTGTAGTAGATGATCTGTTACAGTCCTATCTAGAACGGACCGACTGCGACTTCAGGAGATACCCGCCGATGACCCCCGAAACCGACAGAAGCCGATGGATCGCCCTGGTGGTCCTGTGCGCCGGCTTCCTGATGATCATCCTCGACCAGACGATCGTGAACGTGGCCCTTCCGACCATCCAGACCGATTTGCGCTTCACCCAGTCCAACCTGGCGTGGGTGATCAACGCTTACCTGATCGCGTTCGGTGGCCTGCTCCTGCTCGTCGGACGCCTCGGCGACCTGATCGGCCGCCGGCGCATCTTCCTCGCCGGGCTGACCGTGTTCACCACCGCGTCGCTGATATGCGGCCTGGCCGATAGCCAGGGACTGCTGATCGGCGCCCGCTTTGTCCAGGGCATCGGTGGTGCGATGACCTCCGCCGTGATCCTGGGGATGATCGTGACGCTGTTCCCGCGGCCGTCCGAGCGAGCCAGGGCGATCGGTGTCTACAGCTTCGTGGCCGCGGCCGGTGGCGCGATCGGCCTGCTTGCCGGCGGCGTCATCACGCAGGCCATCAACTGGCACTGGATCTTTTTCGTCAACGTCCCGATCGGCGTCGTCACAGGCACCCTGACCACCCGGCTGCTGCCCGACGACCGCGGAATCGGACTGCAGAAGGGGGCCGACGCGCCGGGCGCGCTGCTCCTGGTTGGCTCGCTGATGCTCGCCGTGTACACGATCGTCGAGGCCTCGAACTACGGCTGGGGGTCGGCGCACACGCTCGGCTTCGGAGCGGTCGCGGTCGGACTCCTGGCGGGCTTCATCGTGCGCCAGGCGACGGCCGCCAGCCCGCTTATTCCCTTCCGCGTTTTTCGCTCGCGGACGGTGACGATGGCGAACCTCATGCAGGTGCTGATGGTGGCCGGGATATTCGGGATGTTCTTCCTCGGTGCGCTCTACCTCCAGAGGGTGCTCCACTACGACGCGATCGAGGTGGGGCTCGCCTTCCTCCCGGTCGCGCTGGGCATCGCCGCCATGTCGCTCCAAGTCACGGGGCGCCTGATGATGCGCTACGGAGCCAAGCCAACCGTGATCTCCGGCCTGGCTCTGGTGGCCGGCGGCCTGGTGGTGTTCCGGGGCGCTCCGGTCAACGCCGGCTACGTCGAGAACTTGCTGCCCGCGATGGTGCTGCTGGGGATCGGCGCGGGGCTCGTGTTCCCCGCGCTGATGACGCTCGCGATGTCGGCGGCCACGCCCGAGGATGCCGGTCTTGCGTCGGGACTGGTCAACACGACCCAGCAGGTGGGTGGAGCTCTCGGCCTGGCTGTCCTGGCCACGCTCGCCACCACGCGGACGCACTCGCTGAGCGCGCACGGGGCCTCGAGTGCGGTCGCGCTGACCGACGGCTACCACCTGGCCTTCACGATCGCGGCCGCCCTCGTGCTGGTAGCTATCGGACTCGGTCTGCTGTTCCTGCGGCCAACCCGAGCACTCGAGGCGATGTCGGACCCGGACACGGACGTGGAGGGCGAGATCGAGCCCGAGTACCTGGAGCAAGCCGCCTAACAGATGGATTCCCGCTCACCCTGCACGCCCACCGCGGCGGGCAGGGTGGGCGGGCCACAGAGAGCACCTAGAATCCGCCACCCCGGTGGAGGACTCAGAGATCGAATTCGACGAGAACGGCCTCGTGCCGTGCGTCGTCCAGGACTGGCGGACCGGCGAGGTGCTCACGCTCGCCTACATGAATGCCGAGTCGCTGCGCCTGACCCGCGAGACGGGCGAGGTTCACTTCTTCAGCCGCTCGCGCCAGGAGCTCTGGCACAAGGGCGCGACGTCGGGTAACACCCAGGCGGTCAAGGCGATCCGGTACGACTGCGATGCCGACGCGCTGCTCGCGCTGGTCGATCCAAGCGGCCCTGCCTGCCACACCGGCGAGCGGTCGTGCTTTCACCGTGGCGACATGGAAGCCGGTGCGCCGTTCGAGGCGCTCCCAGTGCTCGAGCGCACGATCGCCGAGCGGGCGGCGACGATGCCGCAGGGCTCCTACACCGCGCGCCTGCTCGAGGACCCGGCGTATGCCGGCGCGAAGGTCCAGGAGGAGGCCGAGGAGGTGGTCAGAGCCACGCGCGAGGAGTCCGACGAGCGGGTGGCCGAGGAAGCGGCCGACGTCATCTACCACCTGGCCGTGCTGCTGCGTGGCCGGGGCCTGACTATCGCCGATGCCGAACGGGTCCTGGATGGCCGTCGCGAGCGGCGCTGATACCGCAGCCGCCGGCGTCACGCCTTCACTGGCGCAGACGCGGGCGCTGGCTGCCGATCACAACCTGATTCCCGTCCGGGAGACGTTCATCGACGACTGCCAGACGCCAGTGTCCGCGTTCCTCAAGCTGCGCGGGGCCGAGCCGTCGTTTCTGCTCGAGTCAGCCGATCAGGGGCGGGTGGGTCGCTTCTCGTTCATCGGCTTCCGGCCTCGGAAGGTGCTGCGCTGGTCGCTCGAGGATGGGGGCGATCCGTACGCGCTCGCGGCCGCGGAGCTTGCTTCGCTCAAGGCCGCGCCGCTGCCGGACCTGCCGCCGTTCGCCGGCGGTGCCGTCGGGCTCTTCGCGTACGACCTGGTCCGCACGGTCGAGCCGCTCGGCGAGCCAAACCCGGATCCGCTCGGCGTGCCCGACCTGGCGCTGATGCTGACCGACGCGCTCGTAGCGTTCGACCACCTCAAGCACACCGTGACCGTGATCGCCAACGTGTACACCGACGACGACCTCGACGCGTCTTACGCGCGGGCGCTCGAGACGATCGCCGAGGTGCGCTGGCGGCTCGCCGGCCCCGTCCCGCGGCCCCCCAAGCCGCCGGCCCTCGACCGGACGGTACGAGCCCTTGAACCCAACATGAGCCGCGAGCAATTCGAGGCGATCGTGGCTCGGATCATCGAATACATCTACGCCGGCGATGCCTTTCAGGTGGTTCCGTCCCAGCGCTGGTCGGGCCCGGTGCCCGTTGAGGCGTTCTCGATCTACCGCGGCCTGCGCGCGGTGAACCCGAGCCCGTACATGTACTTCCTGGACTTCGGCGACTTCGAGGTCGCCGGCGCGAGCCCCGAGCCGCTGATCACCGTGGCTGGCCGGCGCGTGTCCACTCGTCCGATCGCCGGCACGCGGCCGCGTGGCGGGAACGCCGAGGAGGATCGCCGCATCGCCGAGGAGCTGCTGGCCGACCCCAAGGAGCGGGCCGAGCACGTGATGCTCGTCGACCTCGGGCGCAACGACCTGGGCCGTGTGTGCGCATACGGGACGGTCGCGGTCGAGAGCTTCATGGCGGTCGAGAACTACAGCCACGTGATGCACATCGTCTCGAGCGTCGCCGGCGGGTTGCGTGACGGTGTCGGCGCGCTCGACGCGCTTCGGGCGGTGCTGCCGGTTGGCACGCTGTCCGGGGCGCCCAAGGTCCGCGCGATGCAGATCATCGACGAGCTCGAGCCGGTCAAGCGGGGCGGCTACGGGGGCGCGATCGGCTACGCGAGCTACAACGGCGATCTCGACACGTGCGTCCACATCCGGACCGTCGTGGTCAAGGACGGGATCGCGCACGTCCAGGCCGGCGGCGGGACCGTGGCGGACGCCAAGCCGGAGTTCGAATACCGCGAGTCGCAGGCCAAGGCTCGGGGAGTGCTGCAGGCGATCGAGCTCGCCGCCGGACAGCCCGAGTGGCCCTGATAGGAGGCCAATGCCGCCCGAGCAGATCATCACCGAGCTGTCTGACCGCGTCCTGACGATCACGCTCAACCGTCCCGACCGCCTGAACGCGTGGACGAAGACGATGTTCGGCGAGCTGCTCCAGGCGTTCGATCGCGCGGACGCCGACGACGAGGTCCGTGCGGTGATCGTGACCGGGGCCGGGCGGGCGTTCTGCGCCGGCGCCGACCTCGAACGCGGTGGCGACACGTTCGCCAGGCCAGAGCATCAGGGCCAGGACTCGATCCCGCGCGACGGCGGCGGGCGGCTCACGCTGCGCATCTTCGACTCGACCAAGCCGGTGATTGCAGCCATCAACGGGCCCGCGGTCGGCGTCGGCGCCACCATGACGCTGCCGATGGACGTCCGGTTGGCGGCCGATGATGCGCGCATCGGGTTCGTATTCGCGCGCCGTGGAATCGTGCCCGAGGCGTGTCCGCACCGGGTGACGTGCGCCGCGAACCGGTCACGCTCCTCCACTGGATCGAGCGCGAGTCACCCGGGTGGGACACGCACCTACGCAGCCACGTCAAGCGGACCGGGATCTTGGGCCGCTTCGCGGCGTCCGTGGGGCCGGGCCGTCCGGTCGGATTTGCGGTCTGCGAAGACCGTCCGGACGGGGTGGACGGCCCCACGGACGCCGCGCGCCAGCGCGGCCCATCCTGGCCCCTCCAGGAATCGCGGCGTACCTCGAGAGGCGGTCCGCACAGTTCCCGGACAAGGTGAGCGACGGGTTGCCCGACGTTCTCCCCGGTTGGAGCGCCCCCGAGTTCAGCTGAGGTTCAAGAGCCCGACCAGGTGACCGGCGAGTTCATGTAGTCATCGGTGCCGGTCCAGCCCACCTTGGTGATGCCGCCCGAAACCAGGTAGGTCAGGCACGTGTGGAAGCTCGCGCCGGCGGTCACCGGCGTGGTCGACGAGTTCTGATTGCAGGCCGGGAAATCGCCGATGATCGAGACGGGGTCCTGCTGGTTGCCGCCGTGGTCGATCCCCTGGATTGCGTCAGACGCTCCGTCCACGTCGATCGAGAGGGGACCCAAGTTGGTGACGGTGACGGTGACGTACTGGGGCAGGGCTCCGCTGGGAGCGCCCGAAACGTCGAGCGCCTTCAGGTCGGCGCTCGTTCCCGCGCGGATCGGCCCGACGGTGACCTTGAGCGTCCGTTCCGCGCCGTTGCCGGACGAGGTCAGCGGGGTGTAGGTGACGGTCGCGGTCTGGCCGAACGACAGGCCGGTGCCGGGCGATGCGACGCCCGACTTCGCGGAGCTGTTCGTGGCGGTCGGCGACCCACCGCTTGACGAGGCCCCACTTGACGACGCCCCGCTTGACGACGCCCCGCTGCCGCCACATGCCGATAGCACCAGGCCCATCAGCACGGCCACACTCGCAGCGCGGCCGAGATGCACGGTCCTCATATCACGGTCCCCCTTGTTCGGTACGTCACTTGCCCGACAAACATCGTAGGGGGACTCGCCTGACGGGTGAAGGCGCGGCACCCTACTGTTTGCCTGGCGTTAATCAATGCGGGTCCTCGTTCTCGACAACTACGACAGCTTCACCTACAACCTCGTCCAGTATCTGGGCGAGCTCGGCTCCGAGGTCGAGGTCGTCCGCAACGATCACGCGACGGTGGACGATCTGCTCGTGCGCGGCTATGACCGGGTGATCGTCTCGCCCGGGCCGTGCACGCCCAACGAGGCCGGGATTTCGCTGGAGGCGGTCAGGCGCTTCCCGGAGGCGAAGATCCCGACGCTCGGCGTGTGCCTCGGCCACCAGGCGCTCGTGCAGGCGTGGGGGGGTCGCGTGGTTCAGCACGAGCCCGTCCACGGAAAGACGACGACGATCGAGCACGACGGCCAGACCATCTTCCGGGGCCTGCGCCGGCCGCTCGAGGTGGGGCGCTACCACTCGCTGGTCGTCGACCCTGCGCTGCCCGACTGTTTTGAGTCAAGCGCCCACGGCAGCGAGGTGGTGATGGCGGTGCGCCACCGCGAGCTTCCTGCCGAGGGCGTGCAGTTTCACCCGGAGTCGGTCTTGACCGAACAGGGCCGCGAGCTGCTGGCCAACTTCCTCGCCCGCACGAAATGAGCAGCGGGGTGGGCGGGGTGGGCGGGGTGGGCGGGCGCGATTTACTCACGCGAGCGATCGACACGCTCGCCTCCGGACAGGATCTGACGGTTGATGAGGCCGCGGACGTGCTGTCGGAGATCATGAGCGGCAACGCGTCCGAGGTCCAGATCGCCGGCTTCCTGATCGCGCTGCGGACAAAGGGCGAGACGGTGGAGGAACTGGCGGGCCTGGCCCGCACCATGCGCGCGATGGCCGCGCACGTGTCGGTGTCGAGTGACGACCTGCTCGACACAGCGGGGACCGGGGGAGGGAGGCGGACCTTCAATGTCTCGACGACCGCGGCGCTGATCGCGGCCGGCGCCGGCTGCACGGTGGCCAAGCACGGGAACCGTTCCGCCACCGGGCTGTCGGGCTCGGCCGACGTGCTCGAGGCGCTCGGCGCGCGGATCGACCTCGCCCCCGAGCAGGTGGCGTGCTGCATCGACGAGGTCGGGTTCGGGTTCATGTTCGCGCCGGCTCACCACCAGGCCACCCGGTATGTGATCCCGGTTCGCCGCCAGCTCGCGGTCCGGACGATCTTCAACTTCCTGGGCCCGCTGACCAACCCGGCCGGCGCCAGTCGACAGCTGATCGGCGTGTCCGACCCGGCGTACCTCGAGACCATGGCCGGCGCTCTCGCGCTCCTGGGAACCAGGCACGCGCTGCTCGTCTCGAGCGAGGACGGGCTCGACGAGCTCAGCATCTCGGCCTCCACGCACGTGGTTGAGGTGGTCGGGGCAGAGCTGCGCCGCTACGCGATCGCGCCCGAGGACGCGGGCCTCGAGCGGGCGCCGGCCGACGGCGTGCCGGGTGGCGATCCCGAGCAGAATGCCCGCACCACTCGGGCGATCTTCGCCGGCGAGACGGGTCCGACCCGTGATCTGGCGGCACTCAACGCGGGCGCGGCAATCTACGCCGGGGGGCGGGCGGACACGCTCGCGGACGGAGTCCAGGTCGCGCTGCGGGCGATCGACGACGGGGCGGCCGCGGACGCGCTCGAGCGCTTCGTGCGCCGCACGGGTGAGCTGGCGCCGTGAACCAGCTCGATCCGATCCTCGCCACCACCCGGGCGGAGGTCGAGCGGCGCCGAACCGCGGCGCCGCTGTCCGGGCTGGAGCGGGCGGTGGCGAGGCGCGCGGCGGCCGGCGACGTGCGCTCGTTCCAAGCCGCGATCGCCCGTCCGGGGCTGTCGCTGATCGCCGAGCACAAGCGCCGCTCGCCGTCGGCGGGACAGATCCGGGATGACCTCGAGCTCGAGGACGTCGTCCGCGCCTACGAGCGAGGCGGCGCCGCGGCCCTTTCCATCCTGACCGAGGGCCCGAACTTCGGCGGGTTGCTCGACGACCTGCGCGCGGCACGGCTGGTGAGCCACCTGCCATTGCTGCGCAAGGAATTCGTCGTCGACATCTACCAGGTGTACGAGGCGTTCGCGGCGGGGGCCGACGCGATTCTCCTGATCGTGGCCGCGCTGGAGGACCGTGAGCTGTCGGCGCTCCACGACGAGGCGATTGGCCTCGGGCTGGGCGTGCTGGTCGAGGTGCACGATGAGCGCGAGCTCGAGGTCGCGCTCGATCTCGCCGCGGCACTCATCGGGATCAACAACCGCGATCTGAAGACGCTCCAGGTGGACACCCAACGCACGTTTGACCTACTCCCGCGCGTCGCCGGTCAGGCGCTCGTCGTCGCCGAGTCCGGGTTCAGCCGGCGCGACCAGCTCGACGCGCTCGAGGCGGCCGGCGTGAACGGCGTGCTGATCGGCGAGGCGCTGATGCGCTCGCCCGACATCGAAGCGGCGACCCTACGATTGTGTCTGTGACCAGGATCAAGTTCTGCGGGATCACCAACCTCGAGGATGCGCAGCTCGCCGTGCATGCAGGCGCGTGGGCGATCGGGTTGATCTTCTGGCCGGGGTCGCCGCGGCGCTGCGAGCTCGACGTGGCGGCCGAGATCGCGGGGGCAGTCAAACGCCGAACTGAGGTCGTCGGTGTGTTCTTCAACGCGGCGCTCGACGAGGTGGCGGCGATCGCCGACACGGTCGGCCTGACCATGCTCCAGCTCCACGGCGACGAGGGGCCCGCCTACTGCTCCGAGGCGGCGCGACGGACCGGCTGCAAGGTGATCAAGGCGGTTCGGGTGCGCAGCGGCGCCGACGTGCGCGCGCTGGCCGCTTTCCACACCGACTACCACCTGCTCGACAGCTACACCGCCGGGGTCCCGGGAGGTACGGGCGAGACGTTCGCGTGGGAGATTGCCCGCGGGGATTCGATTCCCGCCCGCCCACCCCACACCGCCCGGATCCCGATCATCCTCTCGGGAGGGTTGAACCCCGACAACGTGGCCGACGCGATCGCGGCCGTCCGGCCGTTCGCCGTCGACGTGGCCAGCGGCGTCGAGGCAGATGGCGACCCCGCCCGCAAAGACCCCGAGAAGCTCGAAGCGTTTGCCCTCGCCGTGCGCGCCGCGCAGCCCGCCGACCTGACGACCCCGGCGCGATGAGCGCGATCGAGCACCGCTTCGGCCCCTACGGCGGCCAGTACGTGCCCGAGACGCTGATGCCGGCCCTCGCGGAGCTCGAGCAGGCATGGCTGTCGGCTCGTGGGGACCCGGACTTCAAGGCTGAGCTCGACGCGCTGCTGCGCGACTTCGTTGGGCGGCCCTCGCCGCTCTACCTCGCGCGCCGGCTCAGCCAGGCGGCTGGGGGCGGCCGGGAGATCTACCTAAAGCGCGAGGACCTCAACCACACGGGCGCGCACAAGATCAACAACGCGTTGGGGCAGGCGCTGCTGGCCCGGCGCATGGGCAAGCGGCGGATCATCGCCGAGACGGGCGCGGGCATGCACGGGGTCGCCGCGGCCACGGCCTGTGCGCTGCTCGATCTCGAGTGCATCGTCTACATGGGGACCGAGGACATGCGCCGCCAGCGGCCGAACGTCCAGCGGATGGGCCTGCTCGGTGCGGTCGTCGAGCCCGTCGAGGCGGGGGCGCGGACCTTGAAGGAAGCCGTGTCGGCGGCGATTCGCGATTGGGTCACGAACGTCGAGACGACTCACTACATCATCGGCTCGTGCGTCGGGCCGGCGCCGTATCCGGCCCTGGTCCGGGACCTCCAGCGCGTGATCGGCGACGAGGCCCGGGCGCAGGTGCTCACGGCGACGGGCCGGCTCCCCGAGCGGGTGATCGCGTGCGTGGGAGGCGGCTCTAACTCGATCGGGATCTTCATTCCGTTCGTCGACGACGCCGAGGTGCAGCTCGTCGGCGTGGAGGCGGCCGGCGAGGGACTCGAGACCGGCCGCCACGGCGCGCCGCTGACCGCGGATGGACTGCCTGGCGTGCTGCACGGAGCGTTCTCGGCGGTCATGCAGGACGAGGACGGGCAGATCCTCGAGGCCCACTCGATCTCCGCCGGCCTGGACTACCCGGGCACGGGCCCCGAGCACGCCTGGCTGCGTGACTCCGGCCGGGCGCGTTACCACGCGATCACCGATCAGCAAGCCCTCGAGGCGTTCGCGCTCCTCTCGCGGCTCGAGGGGATCATCCCGGCGCTCGAGAGCTCGCATGCGGTCGCCTGGTCGATGGCCAACGGACCGAGCGAGCTTGACCTGGTGTGCCTGTCGGGGCGGGGCGACAAGGATCTGGCCGAGGCGCTCGACCACCTCGAGCGGATCTCGTGAGCAGCGGCGTCGAGCGGATCGCCGAGGCGTTCGAGTCCGCGCGGGCCGACGGCCGGCGCGCCGCCCTGATGCCGTATTTGATGGGCGGCTTTCCCGACCTCGACACCTCCCGGCGGATCGGCCTGGAATACGCCCGGGCCGGCGCTGACCTGATCGAACTGGGCGTCCCCTTCTCGGACCCGCTGGCCGACGGGCCGGTCATCCACGCTGCCGCCACCGCGGCGCTCCGGGCTGACGTGACGCTGCCCGATGTCCTGTCGGAGGTGGCCGGGGCGATCGCGGACGAAGGAGTCCCGGTCGTGGTCATGTGCTACGCCAACCCGATCCTGGCCCGCGGCCTCGAGCGATTCGCCGACGCAATTCTCGACGCGGGGGTGAGCGGGCTGATCGTGCCGGATCTTCCGATCGAGGAGTCGGCGGAGGTGCTCCGCGCCTGCGACGACCGTGGCCTGGCGCTCGTGCCACTGGTGGCGCCGACCACACCCGAGGCGCGGCTGGCGCGGATCGGCGCCCAGGCGCGCGGGTTCCTTTACACGGTCTCGCTGACCGGCACGACCGGCGAGCGCGCGGCGGTTCGCGAGGGGCTGGCCGCGGTGGTGGCCCGCGCAGCGGGCGCCACCAGCGTGCCCGTGGCGGTCGGCTTCGGCATCTCAACCCCGCAGCAGGCGGCGGCGGCAGCGGCCGCCGGAGCCGACGGGGTGATCGTGGGAAGCCGCCTCGTGCGCGCCGCCGGCGAGGACGAGGATCCGGTCGCCGCGGTGGGCTCGCTAATCCGCGAGCTGGCCGCAGGGCTGACCAGCTCGGCCGTGAGTTAGCATCTCTCGCGCGATGGGCCTGATCCTTACCGCCACCGCCGGGCTTTGCCTGTGGATCGTGCTGTGGGCGCTCAACGTGAGCGGCTTCGACGCGATCCTGATCGCCATCGTGATGGTGCTGATCGCGATCGGCGTACGGCAGCTGCTCCCGTACCTGCCCGGTCGGCGGGAATAACCGGGGCCGACGTGGCAACCCGGGTGCTCGCTTGCGGACGGGCGGCCTGCGCGTGCGCGCTGGTCGCCGCGATGATCTCTGGCTGTAGCACGAGCAGCTCCGGCAGCTCGTCGGTGACGGTGTCCGGCAAGGTGCTCACGATCTACCTGAGCGACGCCCCGACCGATCAGCCGCGCGTCGCGCAGGATGTGCTCGACGCCGAGCAGCTCGCGTGGAACCAGTCGAGCCACACGGTGGGCGGCTTCGCGCTCCGATTGGGGGCGGTCCTGCGCGGGACGGTGTCCGACAACGCGCGCACCGCCATCCAGGATCAGACGTCGATCGCGTACCTGGGTGACGTGGTCCCGGGCTCCTCGTACGCGTCGGTGGGGATCACCAACGCGCTGGACCTACTCCAGGTCAGCCCGACCGACACCGCCGTCGAGCTGACCCAGGCGAGCGCCGCAGTATCGGGTGCCCCCGACAACTACTACGAGTCTCTCTCGAGCTACGGGCGGACGTTCGCCCGTGTCGTGCCCACCAGCAGGCTCGAGGCCGAGGCTCAGGTCAAGGAGATGCAGGACCTGGGGGTCACCAAGCTGTACGTGGCCGATGACGGCAGCGCCTACGGCGCCGCGATCGCGTACGCGATCAAGCAAGACTTGGGAAGCGGGCTGAGCCTCGCGAGCAGCGAGGCGGGCGCGGACGGCATCTTCTACGGTTCGAACTCCGAGGCGAGCGCGGCCAAGTTCTTCGACGCCGCGGCCGCGGCGAACCCGACGGCCAAGCTGTTCGGCCCGTCGGCGATCGCCGATCCGTCGTTCCCGGCTGAGCTGTCATCCGGCGTGAGCAACCTGTACATCTCCTCACCGGGATTCCTGAAGCAGGACCTGAGCCCGACCGGCAGCTCGTTCGTCTCGAGCTTCACCAGCAAGTACGGTCACACGCCGGTGCCTCAGGCGATCTTCGGCTACGAGGCGATGTCCGCCGTGCTGGCCGTGCTGCACGACGCGGGCGCGGCGGCGAACAACCGCTCGACGGTGGTGCACGACTTCCTGTCCCTCAAGCGGACGGAGTCGGCTTTGGGCCCCTATTCGATGAACGACAACGGGGACACGAGCATCGCTCCATTCGTGTTCAGCCGCCTGGAGCACGGCAGCCTGGTCCCGTTCGCGCAAGTCCAGGGGTGAGGCTGGCCACGGCGTCGACGGGGCCGATGAAGTGGGCGAGGCGAGCCTTCGCGACCCTGGCGACGCTGGCCATCCTGAGCGGCTGCGGGGCGAAAGATGCCCAGCCGACCCGGATCCGCGGTAACACGCTCACGGTTTACGTCAGCGTCCCCCTGCTGGGCGCCTCGAGGGTGAGCGGTGAGGCGGTCGTCGATGGGGCGGAGCTCGCCCTCAGCGAGGCGCGAAACCGCATCGGCAGGTACCACATCCTTCTGCGGCCGCTGAACGACGCCACCGCCCAGCGTCAAGGCTGGGATCCCGGACAGACGACAGTCGACGCCCGGGTCGCGGTGCTCGATCCGACCACGATCGGCTACGTCGGCGACCTCAACTCCGGCGCGAGTGCCGTCTCGATCCCGCCGCTCAACCGGGCGGGAATCCCGCAGATAAGCCCGACCAGCTCCGCTGTCGGACTGACCTCGAGCGTGCTGGGCGCGAACCCCGGAGAGCCACAGAAGTACTATCCGACCGACATCCGGACGTTCGCACGGGTGGCCCCAAACGACAGCGTGCAGGCCATCGCGCAGGTCCGCGTCCAGCAGGGCATGGGCTGCACGAAGGTGTATGTGCTAAACGACGGCGAGGTGGATGGCGCCGACGCGGCCGCCAGCTACGAGGTGGCGGCAAGGGCCGCCGGCCTGCGGGTCGTCGGCATCCAGGAGTTCCCGCGTGACGCCACCAGCTACCGGGGCCTGGCCACCGGCGTGGCCCATACCCGGCCCGACTGTGTCCTGATCGCCGCCGACACCGAATCGGGTGCGGTCCCTCTGACCACGGCGCTGGCGGCGGCGATGCCCGACGTCAAGATATTCGGGACGGCGGGCCTGGCCGAGAGCACCTATTTCGACCCCGCCGCGGGCGGGATTCCGTTGTCGGTCGACTCACACGTGGTCCTCACGGCGCCCACGCTTCCGATCGCCGACTATCCGGCTTCGGCGCGTGCTTTCGCGACCGCCTACGAACGCCGCTACGGACCCCTCGAGCCCGTCTCGATTCTCGGCTACGAGGCGATGAGCCTGATGCTAAATGCGATTACGCGCGCCACCCACAACGGCACCGCCCCCGCGGTTCGCTCGAAGGTGCGCGACGCCATCTTCGCCACGCGAGGCCGCCGCAGCGTGCTCGGCACCTACAGCATCGATCCGGACGGCGACACGACGCTGCGCCGCTATGGGGTGTACACGATCGCGGACGGCCAGCTGAGCCTCTGGGAAGCGGTCACCGCGTAGGCCGGGTCCCGGCCGCGATTGCGGTGCCGGTCGGGCCGGGATTGGGGCGCCGGTGACGCGTGATTGGGGTTGCGTTAGGCCGCCGGACGATCGCTTGCGGGTTGTCCGGGCGCGATTACGCTCATTGCAGGCCCGAGCCACGGGAAGCTCGGCGCCGAGACAGAGGAAGCTGAATGAGGCTGGCTACCTGCACGGCGCTCGCGGCGAGCCTCGTGGCGCTCTGCGCCCTGACCGTGACGGCCTGCGGGAGGAGCGGGAGCAGCGCCGCCGCCGCCGCGAATGCGTCCACCGCGAGCGACAAGACCGTCGCCATCTATTCGAGCCTGCCTTTGCAAGGCCCGTCCGCGGCCGAGGCTGTCCCGGTGGAGAAGGGGATCGAGCTGGCCCTGGCGCAGGCGGGCGATCGAGCCGGCCCGTTCAAGGTTCAATACATCCCGCTCGACGACTCGACGGGGCCGGTGGGGTGGGACCCGAGCCAGACTGCCGCCAACGCCCGCGAGGCGGCGGCCGACCCGAGGACGGTGCTCTATATCGGCGAGTTCGACGACGAGGCCAGCGAGGTGTCGATGCCGATCCTCAACGAGGCCGGGGTTCCCCAGATCGGCCCGACCAACACCGATGTCGGACTGACCGCCGCCCCGGCCGGAGGCGGGTCGGACGCGTCGATCCCATACGCGCCGACGGGAACGCGCACCTACGTGCGGATCGTCCCGACCGACGCGGTCCAGGCCGCGGCGGACCTGTTCGCGATGAAGCAATCCGGATGCCAGCGCGTCGTGCTGGCCGACGACGGCGAGGGCTACGGCACGAGCATGGCCAAGCTCCTCGAGGCCCAGCGGCGCGACTACGGCATCGATGTGGTGGGCAACGCGCCGCTCGATCCGGACGCTCCCAAGTTCCGCCAGACCGTCCTCGCGGGCAACGCGCCGCGACCCGACTGCGTGATGCTCGCCGGAGTCGCCTCCAAGGCCACGGTCGAGATGACCGAGGACATCTACGCCGTACTGCCGACCGCGCGGATCTTCGCGGCGAGCGGCATGTGCTCGAGCGCATGGACCAACCCGCGGGACGGCGGAGTGCCGGCGAGCATCGGCCGGCTGATCGAGTGCACCGAGCTGACCATGCCGATCAGCGCCTACCCCGGCGGCAAAACCTTCCTGGCCCGCTATGAGGGCAGGTACGGGGTCTCCAACCCCAGTCCATACGCGATCCTTGGGTATGAGGCGATGAGCCTCGGGCTGAGCACGATCGCCAACCTCGGGTCAAACGGGGACAGCAAGTCGGCCGTGCGCAGCGCGTTGTTCGCGACCAGCGACCGTACCTCGGTGCTGGGGACATACGGGTTTGACCGCGGCGGCGACACCACGCTGAGGACCTACGGGCTGTACAAGGTGGGACCGAACGGGAACCCGACGTTCGCGACGACGATCACGCCGCCGCGCGTGTCATAAGACGATTCGCGGGCCCGGCTGGAGTCACGCCACGCGCCGGCGCGGCGACGATCCGCGACCGTTGCGCTTGGACGCGAGCAGATGCTGGTCGGCGGCCTGGAGCAGCAGCTCCGCGGTTTTGCCGTCGCTCGGAAAGACGGCTGCCCCGGTGCCCGCCCCGAGCGAGTCCGAACCCGCCGTGACGCGCGCCACCGCGGTCCGCACTCGGCTGACGAGCCGCTCGGCGCCGGCCGCGTCGGTCTCGGGCGCCAGCACGCAGAACTCGTCCCCGCCGACCCGCGCCACCGTGTCCTGGTCACGGACGGCGCGCGCCATCGCCGCCGCCACGTCGCGCAACAGATCATCGCCCGCGGGGTGCCCGAAACGATCGTTCAAGGCCTTGAACCCATCGAGGTCGAGCATCAGCAGCGCGAAGCTGCGCCGGCTGCGGGCGTGCCGCGCGATCTCGTAGTCGATCCGCGCGAGCAGCGACCGCCGGTTGGCCGCCCCGGTCAGCGGATCGGTCAGCGCCGAGGCGCGCAGCACGTCCCGCTCACGCTCGAGCCGTTCGCGCATCGCCACCACCACGGCGAGACTGGCGGCGACGACGAGCACGAGCAGCGGCGCCGAGGGCCGGTGGGCCGCGCCGCCCGTGGACAGCTCCGCCGTCGCGACACCGGCCGCGGTCACCGTCGCGGCCGCCACGACCGCGGTGAGCCGGGTCCGGGTGGCGCCGGCGGCCAGCAGCGCGGCCGGCAGGCACATCCACGTCGGCTGCCCGCCCCGGGCGATCGCCACGAGTGCCGTGACGGCGGCCGCGATCGCCACCGTGCCGACGAGCGTGCGCCGCGCCGCGTGAACGGACGCCGACCGGCTGCCCGGGTCGCGTGCCGCCTGGATCGTCAGCCGCCGGTGCACGGCCGGGCAGTCTCACGAACCTGCCGGACGCCAGCGGGGATGGCCCGGCCGCCACCGTCCGAGATAGCCTGAGAGTGTGGCGCCGAGCACCCCCGAACCGCTCTTTCTGATCGACGGCAACAGCCTGGCCTACCGGGCTTTCTTCGCCCTGCCGGAGTCGATCGCGACGTCCACCGGGGTGCCGACCAACGCGATCTTCGGGTTCGCCTCGATGCTGGTGAAGATCCTCACCGACTACGGACCCAAGGCCACCGTCGTGGTGTGGGACGGTGGCTACACGGGCCGCAAGGAGATCTACCCCGAGTACAAGGCGCAGCGCTCGAGCCGCCCCGACCTCCTGCGCGAGCAGTGGCCGAGCTTCGAGCCGCTGGTGGAGGCCTTCGGCTACCGGAACCTGAAGATCGAGGGCTACGAGGCCGACGATGTGATCGCCTCGATCGCCGAGCGCGCCCACGGCCACAACGGCGACGGCGCCGACCCGATCAACGTGATGGTGGTGACCGGCGACCGCGACGCCTACCAGCTGGTCGACGACCACACCCGGATCATGACCACCAGCCGGGGCATCACCGACACCCGCGTCTATGACCGCCAGGGGGTGATCGACCGCTACGGCATTCCGCCCGAGCTGATCCCGGACTTCATCGGCCTCAAGGGCGACACCTCGGACAACATCCCGGGTGTCCCCGGGATCGGCGACAAGACCGCGGCCGAGCTGCTGCAGCGCTTCGGTTCCCTGGAGGAGGTCCTCACCCACATCGATGAGATCTCGGGCGCCAAGCGCAAGGAGAACCTCACCAATCACGCTGAGGACGCGCGGGTCTCCAAGCAGCTGGCCACGGCCAAGCGCGACATCCCCCTGGACATCGACCTGGCCGAGTACGTGGCCCAGCAGCCCGACCGCTCCAAGCTGCGCGACACCTTCAGGCAGTTCGAGCTGCGCGAGCCGCTGCGCCGCCTGGAGGAGGCGCTCGGCTCGGCCGATGCCGCCGCCCCGGCGCCCAGCGCGGCACCCGGCCAGCACCTCAGCCTCCCCACCCGCCAGGTCTCGCTGGCCGAGCTCGACAAGCGCCTGCCCAACGCCGAGCTGACCGTGGCCGTGCGCTCCCCGGACACCCCCGAGGGGGCGCTGTTCGGAGACATCGGTGGGTGGAGCTTCGGCGTTCAGGCCAAGGGCGGCCGGGAGGTGCTGACCGGAACGGTGCCCTCGCCGGGCGATCTGGTCGGGGTCCTGAGGGAGCGCCCGGTAATCGCCCACGACGCCAAGGCACTGCAGACGGTGCCGGAGACGCTGGCCCACGACACCGAGGTGGCCGCCTACCTCCTCGAGCCCGCGCGGCGCGCCTATCCGTTCCGCGAGCTCACCGAGGAGCGCGGCTTCGGGACCGACATCGAGGACCCGGCTGCCGCCGATGCGGCCCTGCTCAGGCCCCTGGCCGACTGGCAGCGCGAGGAGATCCGCGCCCGGGGGCTGACCGACCTGTTCCGCGACGTGGAGCTACCCCTGGTGCGCATCCTGCGCAAGATGGAGCTGGCCGGGCTGAAGCTCGATACCGAGCTGCTGGCCGTGATCTCGACCAAGGTCAAGGCCGAGGCCGACTCGCTGGAGCGCGAGATCTTCGAGCTGGCCGGCGAGGAGTTCACGCTCGGCTCCCCCCAGCAGCTGGGCGAGGTGCTGTTCGGCAAGCTCGGCCTGTCACGCAAGCGACGCGGCAAGACCGGCTACTCGACCGACGCCCGGGTGCTGCAGGCGATCCGCTCAGAGCATCCGATCATCCCCAAGATCGAGCGCTGGCGCGAGCTCAACCAGCTGGCCAAGACCTACCTCGACGCGCTGCCGCTGCTGATCGCCGGGGACGGGCGGATTCACACGACCTTCAACCAGACGGCGGCCACCACCGGGCGGCTGTCCTCCAACAACCCCAACCTCCAGAACATCCCCATCCGCACCCCGCTCGGGCGGGAGATCCGCGCCTGCTTCGTGGCCGAGGCCGGGAACCTGCTCGTCAGCGCCGACTACTCGCAGGTCGAGCTGCGCATCCTGGCCCACATCTCCGGTGAGGAGGTGCTCAAGGAGATCTTCCGCCGCGGCGAGGACGTGCACACTGCCACCGCCTGCCGGGTGTTCAACGTCACACCGGAGCGCATCGATCCCGGCATGCGCTCGAAGTCGAAGATGATCAACTACGGAATCGTGTACGGGCTCTCGGCCTGGGGGATGGCCGACCGCCTGGACATACCCCAGGAGGAGGCCGACGAGTTCATCCAGCGCTACATGGCCGGCTTCCCCGCCGTGGCCCGGTTCATCGAGGAAACGATCGAGCAGGGCACCCAGCACGGTTACGTCTCGACTTTGTTCGGCCGCCGCCGGCAGGTGCCGGAGCTGCGCGCGCGCCGCTGGGATTTGCGCAAGCAGGGTGAGCGATTCGCCGTGAACATGGTCATCCAGGGGACCGCCGCCGACATCATGAAGGTGGCCATGGTCCGCTGCGACAGGGCGCTGGCCGAGTCCGGCCTGACCAGCCGGATGGTTCTGCAGATCCACGACGAGCTGCTGTTCGAGGGCCCGGCCGAGGAGGCTGAGGCGGTCAAGGAGCTGGCCGTGCGCGAGATGGCCGCCGCCTTCGAGATGGACCCCGCGCTGGCCGTCGAGGCCGGGGTCGGCGCCGACTGGCTGAGCGCCAAGTAGCGCTAGGCGGCGTTCAGGACCCGGGCCGGCGCGGGCCGGCTCGAGCGCGCGAACTGCGGCGGGGCGATCTGCAGGTAGTG
>DATJUA010000093.1:0-4372 GCA_035502815.1 Solirubrobacteraceae bacterium | reverse complement strand
CGCCCCGAGCGTTCTTGCTGCGACCCTCGTCGGACCCGGGGTGAGAGCGACCGTCACGGACGGCAAGGTCACCTTCATCACGATGGAGGTGTATGCACGTTGCACAAACGGCTCGGTCGTCATCGAGGGGCCCGGGTTCGTGCCGCCCTTCGCCCACCCGCAGAACTCCGCGGGCCACTTCGCTGACAGCTACTCCAACCTCGTCGGCAGGGGCCGTCTCGCGGGCCAGCTGCTGAACGCGAGCTTTGCAGCGACGATCCACGACGGGAAGATCACCGGCACCGTCACCGCGGGCTCGATGTACACCGCCACCCACGTCCGATGCTCGAGCGGGCCCGTCCCTTTCCACGCGGGGTAAGCGAAAGCGACCGGCCGGTAGGGCTCCGTCTCCGGTGCTCCCGGGTGGTGGTTGGGGTTAGGAGGCGCCGAGGTGGTTGCGGAGCGCCTTGCGGATGACCGTCGAGGTGGATTCGTGGTCGCTTTGCGCGCGAGCGCGCAGGGCCTCTCGAAGTTCGGGGTCGAGGCGGACCGATTCAACGTCGGCGGCTGCCGCACCGAGCGGCGGGCGCCCGCGGCGGCGTCGCACGATCTCCTCGACGTCGTAGCCCTCGATCGCTCTGCCAGCGAGGCGGTCGACGAGCTCATCGGTGATCGGTCGCATCTGCATCGACGAAAGCCTCGATTTGCAGGCCTTCCTACTGGGCCGGCCAGGACTCGAACCTGGGCGCGACGGATTATGAGTCCGCTGCTCTACCGACTGAGCTACAGGGCCGCTCGCGACGCCGCGAATCGGGCGCGACGCTAGCAGTAAGGCTCGCCGGCCTGGGAGCGGTGGGATCCTCCGGGATCGGCGTCAGGTAGGCTCCAAGAGCGATGTTCGTCCTTGCCGGCTTCCTTGGGCAGAGCCCGAGCTCCCTTGGTCAGACGATCGCCCTGCTGCTGACGTTTCTCGGGATCGGCGTCATCGCCAACGTCCTGATCGTGTACATCGTGGCCCAGGTGCTCGCGGAGCGCAAGGAGAACCAGGAGGCCCGGCACCGGGAGATGTAGCGGCCGTGCCGCGATGAGCTCGCGGCAGTGCGCCGAAACTCGGCGTGAAGGACGCTGGCGGCAGGCGTCGAATCAGACGGCTGCCGATGAAGCAGTCAATTACTCCCACAGCGACGGCGCCGACCAACGGCCATCAGGCGCTGTCCTCCTACATTCGCGCCCGTTTCGATGAGTTCTCGCGCTCCCAGAAGGACGTGGCTCAATACATCGTCGATCATCTCGATGAAGCGGCCTTCCAGACGGCGGAGGAGCTCGCTCGGCGGGCCAGCACGTCGTCCAGCACGGTCGTGCGGTTTTCCCAGGCGCTCGGGTTCGAGGGCTTCCCCGAGCTTCAGCAGGCCGCCCGCGACGAGTACCGGCGCCGTCCGAACGGCGTGGCAACTGATGCGTCGAATGGCGTGACGCCGCTGTTCTCGCTCGATCACACCGAGTTCGAGGCGGCGCTCGCCGCGGACCATGTGAACGTCGAGGACACCGCCCACAAGCTCTCGCGTGGAGACGTCGAGGCCGCGATCGACGCGATCGTTTCGGCCGGGAAGGTGCTGATCGCCGGCACCGACCAGATGGCGTTCTTCGCCAGCTATCTACGGCACCTGCTGATGCTGCTCGATCTCCGGGCCGAGATCGTGGCCAGCCCGTCGCAGGAAGCGCTCGGCCGTCTCAGCCGGATCGATGAGCAGACGCTGGTCATCGGGCTGTCGGCCGGCCGGCCCCACCCGCTGATAACGCGCACGATGAAGCTCGCGCGGCATCGCAAGGCGCCGACGATGGCGATCACCGATGCCACGCTGTCCGAGGTGGCACGCCTGGCTCGGATCCGGCTCTACTACTCGTCTAACACGCCGGCGTTCGTCCGCTCGCACACCGCGCTGCTGTCGCTCATCCAGGCGCTGGCTTACGGCGTGTACTCGCGCGACGCGCAGCAGTACGACGTGCGGATCAAGGCATTCCGCCTCAAGTAGGGCCGCGGCCGATGCGGCTCGTGCACCACGAGCTTTGCTTCGGGTGCGGCCGGACCAACCTGTTTGGGTTGCTCGTCGAGGTCGAGAAGACCGGACCGAGCGCGGTGGCCGGGCGCTGCTTCATCAAGCAGGACCATCAGGGCCCGGAGAGGGGCAGCGCGCACGAGGGCGTGCTCGCGGCTGCGCTCTCCGAGGCGATGTCCCTGGCTTGTGGCCTGGAGGCTCGCGCCGTGTCATTCGAGATGTGGCTGACCGCGCCGGCGCCCGTGGGCGCGTTTCTCGAGGTGGAGGCGCTCGTGGAACGGCGCGACGGCGCGCTCGCATACGCCGCCGCCACGTGCACGGCTGACCAGCGCATGGTCGCGCAGGCGCGGGGTAGCTTCCGATCGTGACGTCGTCGTTGCGAGAGGAGCCGACCCGATGCCCGACAACCTGACCCGCCAGATCCTCAACGAGCACCTCGTCGACGGGGAGCTCAAGCCGGGCGAGCCGATCTCGATCCGGATGGACCAGGCGCTGCTCCAGGACGCCACCGGCACGATGGCGCTGATGCAGTTCGAGGAGCTCGGCGAGCCGCGCGTCCAGGTCGAACGAGCCGTCCAGTACATCGATCACAACGTCGTCCAGCTCGACTACAAGAACCCCGACGACCATCGGATGCTGCAAGCGCTGGCGCGCAAGTACGGGCTGCACTTCTCCCGTCCCGGGAACGGGATCAGCCACTACATCCACATGGAGCGGTTCGGCAAGCCGGGGGACACGATGCTCGGCGCGGACTCTCACACCGTCCAGGGCGGATGCCTGGGCATGATCGCGATCGGCGCGGGTGGGCTGGACGTGGCCGTGGTCCTGGGCGGCCACCCGTATGAGATCGCGTGCCCCGAGGTCGTCGAGGTCTACCTGGCGGGAGAGCTGAACCGCCCCTGGGTGCAGGCCAAGGACATCATCCTCGAGCTCCTGCGCCAGCGCAGCGCAAGCGGCGGCAAGAACAAGGTGTTCGAGTTCACCGGCCCCGGGACGAGCGATCTGAGCATCCCCGAGCGAGCGACGATCGCCAACATGATCGCCGAGCTCGGCGCTACCGCCGCCGTGTTCCCGCCCGACGCGAACACCCGGGACTGGCTGGAACGCCAGGGGCGCGAGGACGACTTCGTCGACGTCGCCCCCGACGAGGGGGCCGAATACGACGACCGGATGGAGATCGACCTGGGCGAGCTCGGGCCGCTCGTGGCCAAGCCGCACAACCCCGACAACGTGGTGCCGGTCGACGAGGTCGTCGGGACTCCGATCGCTCAGGTCTGCATCGGCTCGTCGGTCAACTCCGGCTACAGCGACCTCGCGCTGCCGGGCGCCGTGCTCGCCGACCGCGGCGGCCAGATCGTGCACCCGTCGCTCGCCGCGACGGCGACGCCGGGATCACGCCAGATCCTCGCCGCGATCGCCGAATCGGGCGTGTACCGCCAGCTCTCGGACGGAGGCGTGCGGATGCTCGAGCCGGTGTGCGGACCGTGCGTCGGGATGGGTCAGGCGCCGCCGTCCGACTCGAACTCGCTCCGGACGTTCAACCGGAACTTCCCGGGCCGGTCGGGCACGCCGGAGGACTCGGTGTTCCTGTGCTCGCCTGCGGTCGCGGCCGTGTCGCTGCTCAGCGGCAAGATCGAGGATCCGCGCTCGTACGGGGACCCGCCCGAGTTGCTCCCGATGCCCGAGCTGCGGCCGTACGTCGAGGACGTCCACATCTTCGCTCCGGCGCAGGCGTCGGAGGCGGAGCGGATCGAGATCCCCCGGGGCCCGAACATCAAGCGCCCGCCCGAGCACACGCCCCTGGGTGACTCGCTCGAGGCCCGGGTGGCGACCGTCCAGCCCGACGACATCTCGACCGGCGACCTCGCCCCCGACGGCGTCGAGGTGATGGCCTTCCGCTCGAACGTCCCCGCGATCGCGGAGTTCACGCTGCGCCACCGCGATCCCGAGTTCCGCAAGCGGCTCAAGGAGTGGGGGAGCGGGTTCATCGTCGCCGGCGACAACTACGGCCAGGGCTCATCGCGCGAGCACGCGGCGCTCGCCCCGCTGCACCTGGGCGTCAAGGCGGTGATCGCCAAGTCGTTCGCGCGGATCCACCGCCGGAACCTGATCGCGCAGGGCATCGTCGCGTTGACGTTCTCGGACGAGTCCGACTACGACAAGGCCGAGGTGGGGCAGAAGTGGTCGCTTCCGTCGTTGCGGCAGGAGCTGGAATCCGGCTCGGAGACGGTCACCGCCCGGATCGAGGACGACGGCGAGAAGCTGACGCTCAGCAACGATTTCTCCGAGCACGAGCGGGAGATCCTGCTCGCCGGCGGTTTGCTGTCGTATCTCCG
>DATJUA010000092.1:0-8365 GCA_035502815.1 Solirubrobacteraceae bacterium | reverse complement strand
CTCGACCTGGTGGCCGGATTGCTCTTCGCGCATGCGCTTGAAATTCTCCTGGCCGGCGCGGTTCTCGGCGATCCACTCGCGCGCGAAGTCGCCCGACTGGATGTCGGCCAGGATCTGCTTCATGGCCTCCCGAGTCGGCTCTGAGATCACCCGCTGACCGCGGGTCATGTCGCCGTACTCGGCCGTGTTCGAGATCGAGTAGCGCATGCCCGCGATGCCCTTCTCGTACATGAGGTCGACGATCAGCTTGAGCTCGTGCAGGACCTCGAAGTAGGCCAGTCGCGGGTCATACCCGGCCTCGGTCAGCGTGTCGTAGCCGGCTCGCACCAGCTCGGTCACGCCGCCGCACAACACGGCCTGCTCGCCGAACAGGTCGGTTTCGGTCTCGTCCTTGAACGTGGTCTCGATCACGCCGCCGCGCGTGCCACCGATGCCCTTGGCGTAGGCGAGCGCGAGCGCGAGCGCGTTGCCGGTGGCGTCCTGGTGAACGGCGGTCAGGCAGGGCACGCCCGAGCCCTCGACGTACTGGCGACGCACCAGATGACCCGGGCCCTTCGGCGCCACCAGCGTGACGTCGACGTCCGGGGGCGGCACCACCTCGCCGTAGTGGATCGAGAAGCCGTGCCCGAACATCAGCATGTTGCCCGCGGCGATCCCGTCGCTGACGCCGGACTCCCACACGCTGCGGTGCAGCTCGTCGGGCACCAGCATCATCACGATGTCGCCCTCGCTCGCTGCGTCGGCGGGATCCGCCACGCGCAAGCCGTGCTCGCGCGCCTTGGCCACGCTGCTCGAGCTCGGCCGCAGGCCGACGACGACCGACACGCCCGAGTCGGTCAGGTTCAGCGCGTGGGCGTGGCCCTGGGAGCCGTAGCCGATGATCGCGACGGTCTTGCCGTCGAGCAGAGAGAGATCAGCGTCGTTGTCGTAGAACATCCATTGAAGTGTTAGTCGGCGGCGCCTACGGCGGCGCCTTGCCGCCCGAGAATCTAGCGAGAGCGAGCTCTCGGGCGAGTTCTGGCGCTAGGCCTCAGCTCATCCGGCGCCGGCGAACTGCTGCTCGAGCGACATCACGTCGTGGACATATTGCTGCGTGTCGGCATACATCCCGTTCTGCTGGACCGACGACAGGCCCTGGTAGTAGCCGGCCGCGGCGAGCGCCGAATCGCCTCCGGTGGCGTCGAGCAGGGAGCGGAGCATCAGCACCCCGCCGCGCACGTTGTCGGTGGCCGAGGCGGGAGCGAGAGGGGGACCCTGGTTCAGGTCGCTCTGGATCCACTGCCAGGTGCCGGGCAGGATCTGCATCACCCCGCGGGCGTCCGCGCTCGAGACAAGGTCGTTGTTGAAGCCGCTCTCCTGCCAGGCGATCGCGTCGGCCAGTGAAGAGGGCACGCCGTCGGCGGCGGCGATCGAGCCGACCTCCGGTGCGGTCACGGTCTGCGGCGTCGGATAGGGCGGATCGGTCGGCTGACCCTCGGCAGTGGCCCCGATGGGCTGCGAGCTCGCGGCGCTCGATGAGGTGGCCGCCGAGACGTACTCGGTCCCCGACGAGCTCGGGAGCTGGATCGCGGTGCCGCTGATCAGGTAGGCGTTGGGGTTCAGGCCGTTGAGCGCGGCCAGCTGATCAACGGTCACCCCGGCCCGAGCGGCGATCGCCGACAGCGTGTCGCCGGGCTGCACGACGTAGGACCCGCCGGGCGCGCTCGACACGGATGAGCCGATGTCATCCGACGCCTGCACCGTTCCGGAGCCGCCGGGCAGCTGCAACGCGGTGCCGCTGATCAGGTACGCGTTGGGGTTCAGGCCGTTGAGCGCGGCCAGCTGATCGACGGTCACCCCGGCGCGCGCCGCGATCGCGCTCAGCGTGTCGCCTGGCTGAACCACGTAGGACCCATCCTCTGATGGGCTCGCGGGCGCCGCGGTGGTGGTCCATCCGGTGTTCGCGTCGGGCGCCGCGGTGGCGCTCGACCCTTGCGGGGGGATCTGGACGGTCGAGCCGGCAACCAGTTCGCTGCTCGGCGAGATGCCGTTGGCGGCAGCCAGCTGGTCGACGGTGAGTCCGTCCTGGGAGGCGATCGAGGACAGCGTCTCGCCGGGAGCGACAACGTGGACGAAGTAGGCGGAGGCGACGGCCGGGAGCGCCAGGAGCGCGCCCGCCGCGACCGAGATGAGCAGGAAAAGTCGCAAACGCATGCGCCCCAGTGTGGTCAACCCAGTCACCAACCGGAAACGCTGCAAGTGGCCTTTCACCCTGCAAATTCGCCTTCATGGGTTTCAGCGGGTCCCGCGAACCGGCGCTGAGGCAGACCTACGCGGTGGCGGCCGCCACCAAGGAGCGCGCCGGCAGGGTCAGCCGTCCGTCCGGGCCGGCATATGGCTTACCGAGCGAAGCGATCTGCTCCTCGAGGGCGCGGCGGTCCTCGTTCGAGAGGCGTTCGTAGGAGTCGGCGAACGCGCGCGAGATCTCGAGCTCCTCGGCGATCTCGTCGGCGGGCGTCAGGGGCGGGCGCGGGAGCTCGAGCGACTCCACCACGACTTCGACGAACCCGGCTGCCTCGAGCAGCTCGTGCAGCTGCCCGGGCGCGGCCAGGGCAAACATGCCGGGGGCGTTGGAATCGTGACGGGTCGCGTAACCGAGCTCCACCATCGCGCGGTCGGTGAGCGTCGCCCAGGGGTTGAGCTCGGGCTGGTCCCAGACCGCGAGCACGATCCGGCCGCCCGGAACCAGCACCCGCCTCGCCTCCCGCAGCGCGGCCTCCGGATCGACGATCAGCATCACGGCCCACCGGCAGATCACGACGTCGACGCTTGCCGTCGGCAGGTCGATCCATTCGAGCTCGAGCCGCTTGAACTCGACGTTCTCGATCCCGAGCTCGCGGGCGCGAGCCTGAGCCAGCTCGATCATGCTCTCCGACGCGTCACTCGAGATCAGCACCCCTCCCGGCCGGATCAGTTCGGCCGCCAGCAGTCCTGTCTCACCGGGTCCGGCCGCGAGCTCGAGGACGCGCTGCCCGGGCTGAAGCCCCGCGTGCTCGATCATCCAGGTCGACACCGGCATGCCGAACGCGCGGATTCGCGGCGCGAGCCGGCCCCAGCCGGCGGCCGCACGCTCCCACCGGTCGAGCAGGTCAGCCCGGAGCGCCTCGGCATCGTGGGGGTCGGTCTCGGCCACTCACTGCCCCTCGTCGTCAGAGGTGCGCTCCGCCACCCTGCGGGTGATCTCCTGGAACGCGTCCTCGAGCTGGACCCGCAGCCGGCGCTGGAAGATGGCCATCAGCGCTTCGGACGCGACGGGCCCCAGGCGCTCAACCGCGTGCTCAATCTCCGGCCAGCGCTCGGCGGGCATGTCCGCCTGCGCGAACGGTTTCCAGATCTCGTGCACGAACAGCTCGACGAGCGAACGCGACACGGAGTCGCAGTGGCGGTCGACATCCTCGAGTACCGAGAGTGCGCTGCGCAAAGAGATCCCCCGGCCGACGACCTCTTCGGCGATCGCGAGCAACGACGGGCTTGGAGCCTGGAAGCGGTCTTCGCCAATCGGCACGAGGATGCCCAGGCGCTCGGCTTCGCCGAGTACCTCGGGCGCCTCCTGCGCGCTCACGCGGAAGCGGTGGCCAAGTTCCTCGAGCGTCAGCGTCTCGCCGGGCTCGGCGGTGGCCACGGCGCTCAACGCCTGACCGAAGCGCCGTAGCCGCTCGGCCGTCCCCCGGGTGTCGTCGAGCAGCCGCTTGATCCCGCTCAGGTTGAAGCCGTCCTCCTGGAGGTCGCGGATCAGGCGGAGCTGCTCGAGATGCTCGGGACCGTAGTACCCGACCCGGGCTCGTACTTCGGGAGGCGCGAGCAGGCCGCGGGCCTGGTGGGCGCGGATGTTGCGCACCGACATGCCGGACTGCGCCGCGAGCTGTTCGATCGTCAGCTGATTAGGCGAGGGGTCCGGCTGCGCGAACTGGGGTGCGGAGGACGACATTTGGCTAGATGCGGCGGCGCCTGACGGCGGCGCCTTAGTGCGATTAAAGCTCGCGCCGCAGGAGCTTGCCCGATTGTGTTCTCGGAAGTTGCTCGGTGAAGCCGATCTCCTTGGGCACCTTGAAGCCGGCCAGCCGGGTCGCGCAGTGGGCCCGGAGCTCCTCCGGTGCCACCTGGAGCCCGTCGCGGAGCACGACGGTCGCGACCACCGCCTCCCCCCACTCTGGGTTCGAACGCGGGTGCACGGCGGCGTCGGCCACGGCGGGATGCTCGAGCAGAACCGCCTCGACCTCCGCCGGCGCCACGTTCTCGCCACCGCTGACGATCGTGTCGGACTTGCGGCCCGCAATCACAAGTCGGTCCCGCTCATCGAACTCGCCCAGGTCGCCGGTGTGGAGCCACCCGTCATCAGACAGGGCGCCGGTCGAGACGATCGGCCCGCGCACGAGTATCTCGCCATCGGTGGCGATGACCACGTCGACGCCCGGCAGCGGCCAGCCGAAGGTGGCGATCTGCGAGCAGGCCTCGGTCATGCCGTAGGTCGGCGCCACCGGCACCCGGGCACGCTCGGCGCGCTCAAGCAGCGCCGGCGGGATCGGTCCGCCACCCAGTAGGGCCCAGCGCAGCGCCGGCGGGCGCTCGAGGCCGGCGTCCAGCAACCGCGCGAGCATCGTCGGCACGAGCGAGACCAGCGTGATCCTCCGCGCCGGATCCATCAGATCGGACAGCACAGCCTCGGTGTCGAAGCGCCCATGAAGGACGGCGGTCGTCGCATAGATCGCACTCCGGATCGGGATCGACAGCCCACCGACATGGGTCAGCGGCATCGGGCAGAGCCAGCGCTCGGCCGGGTCGAGGCCCAGCGCCACCGCCGACCCGAGGGCGCTGGCCAGGAAGTTCGAGCGCGTGAGGACAACCGGCTTCGGCGCGGCGGTCGTTCCGGAGGTGTGCATCAGCGCCACCGGGACATCGGCGTCCGGCGGCCCGTCGATCCCTCCGTCGGCGGCGGCCCGGCGTTCAGCCTGCTCGGCCTCGCCCAGGCGCAGGTCAATCGGTACCACCGCGGCACCGGCGAGAAGGCACGCGTGCAGGTCGAGCGTGAACTCCTCGACCGTCGCCGCGGCCAAGGCGACTCTGCTCGCATGAATCGCGCGCGCCCGCACGCTGGCGGCCTCGCGGAGCTCGGCGTAGGTCAGTGACCGCTCCGGCGTCTCGATCGCGACGCGGTCGGGCTGCCGGTTCGCCGCGGCGTGGATCCAGTTGGACACGACCGACACGGTAGTCTCGCCCGCGTGCCAACGACCTGGAACCCCGTCGGCGAATACCAGGACATCCGCTACGAGACCGGCGATGGCGATGCCGCCGGCATCGCCAAGATCACGATCAACCGCCCCGAGGTCCGCAACGCATTCCGGCCAGAGACCGTGGTCGAGATGTCCGACGCGTTCACCCGGGCGCGTGAGGATCTCGACGTCGGCGTCATCATCCTGACCGGTGAGGGCCCGGATGCATTCTGCTCGGGAGGGGATCAGCGCGTGCGCGGATCCCGCGGCGGTTACGTGACCGGAGCTGACCCGTCGGCCGCCGGCCGGCACCAGGCGGTCGGCCGCTTCGAGGTCACCGACCTGCACGTCCAGATGCGCCGCACGCCCAAGCCGATCGTGGCGATGGTCGCGGGCTACGCGATCGGGGGCGGCCATGTTCTGCACGTCGTGTGCGACCTGACGATCGCGGCCGACAACGCCCGGTTCGGCCAGGTCGGCCCGAAGGTGGGCTCGTTCGACGGTGGCTTCGGCGCTACCGTCCTCTCGCGCCTGGTCGGCCCCAAGAAGGCCAAGGAGATCTGGTTCCTGTGCCGCCAGTACGACGCTCAGCAAGCGCTCGCGATGGGGCTCGTCAACACCGTGGTCCCGCTCGAGCGACTCGAGCAGGAGACCGTGCAGTGGTGTCGTGAGATGCTCGCGCTGTCGCCCTTCGCGCTGCGCATGCTCAAGGCCAGCTTCAACGCAGACGAGGACGGACTGGCTGGGATCCAGCAGCTCGCCCACGACGCCAACCTCCTCTTCTACATGAGCGAGGAGGCGCAGGAGGGGCGCAACGCGTACCTCGAGAAGCGCAAGCCCGACTTCTCGCAGTTCCCCCACCGGGCCTGATGCCGGCGACACAGGCCACCAGGCCGAGCGGCGTGCGGATCTGGCTGATGGCCGCGCGCGTGCGAACGCTGCCCGCAGCGATCGCTCCGGTGCTGGTGGGCACGGCGCTGGCCGGCTACCTGCACGCGTTCCACCCGCTCCGGTTCGCGGCCGCGCTGATCGGCGCGATGTTCATCCAGATCGGCACCAACCTGTCAAATGACTACTCCGACGCGCGGCGCGGCGCCGACACCGAGGACCGGCTCGGCCCGGTCCGGGTCACCGCCGGCGGACTCGTGCCGCCCCGTCAGGTGCTGATCGCGACGTACTTGACCTTCGGGGTCGCGGTACTGGCCGGCGTCTATCTCGTCGTGGTGGCCGGCTGGCAGCTGCTCCTCGTTGGCGCGGCCTCGATCCTGGCCGGCGTGCTGTACACGGGCGGGCCGAAGCCCTACGGCTACGAGGGACTCGGCGAGCTGTTCGTGTTCCTGTTCTTCGGCATCGTCGCGGTGGCGGGATCGTTCTTCGTGCAGGTCAAGCACCTCGACTGGGAGGCGTTCGCGCTCGCCGTGCCGGTCGGGCTGATCGCCGCCGGCCTGCTCGTCGTCAACAACGTCAGGGACATCGAGACCGATCGCCGCGCCGGCAAACGTACGCTGGCCGTCCGCCTGGGTCGCGCGCGCACGCGTGTGATGTTCGCCGCGATGATCTATCTCGCGTACGTGCTGACGCCCGTGACCTGGGTCTTCGGACCGCTCAAGCCATGGCTGTTCCTACCGTGGCTCACGCTGCCGCTGAGCGCGCGCGTGGTCCGCGCGGTCCGGACGCGCACCGACGGCCTGTCGCTGAACCAGGCGCTGGCTCAGACCGGGATGCTGCAGCTGGCCTTCTGTGCGCTGCTGGCCGCCGGCCTGCTGCTCAGTCGATGAAAGTCGACATCGATTTTTTATGGGCGCGCTTGCGCGCGCCGTTTGTTTCTGGATCGGGCTCCGTCCGCGACCGCCCGCTCGTGCTCTTGCGCATCGAGGATGCGGACGGCAGCGTCGGCGTGGGCGAGGCGGCGCCGCTGGCCCACTACCACGGGGTTGACGCCGGCGACGTGGGCCAAGCCCTCGAGACGTTCCAGGATGTCGTGGCCGCGGCGGCCCCAGGCCCGCCCACCCCGCGAGCGATATCCGAGTGGCGTCGACTCGCCGTCCTGCCCGCCGTCGCCGCGATCGACATGGCGCTGTGGGACCTCGAGAGCCGCCAGACGGGGCAACCGGTGTGGCGACGCCTGGGCGCGCCCGGGGTCGACCCGGTTGAGGTCAACTACACCATCGCGGCCGCGGACCGCGCCGGCGCGGTTGCCGAGGCCGCGGCGGCGCGCACGGCCGGCTTTCGCTGCGTGAAGGTCAAGGTGGGCCTTGGCGACGACGCGGGCCGTCTGGCTGCGGTCCGCGCGGTCCTCGGGCCGGACGTCGCGATCCGGCTCGACGCCAACGGCGCCTGGTCGGTCGAGCAGGCGGTGGCCAGCCTCCGCGCGCTGGCGCCGGTCGGGATCGAGTTGTGCGAGGAGCCGGTTCACGGCCTCGCCCAGAACCGCGAGGTTGCCAACGCCGTACCCGAGGTCCCGATCGCGCTGGATGAGACCGCCTCGGCGGTCGGAGCGCTCGATGAGCGGGTGTGCCAGGCCGTCTGTCTAAAGATCGCGGCCTGCGGAGGGATCACCGGGCTCCTCGACGCCGCCCGCCGTGCCCGCGATGTCGGCTACCAGGTGTACCTGGCGTCGACCTTGGACGGGCCTCTGGGAATCGCCGCCGCGCTCCATGCGGCGGTGGCGATCGTCCCGGATCGGCCCTGCGGCCTGGCTACGCTCGGCCTGTTCGCCGATCGCGCGGACCCGCTCCCGCCGATCGACGGCCGGATCGCCCCTCCGTCGGGGCACGGGCTCGGCGAAGGTCTGCTCGGCTGGTACGGCGACGTCGTGTGATCCAACTCACGGATCACTCGAATGGGCGCGGGTACAACTCAACGCAGAAGAAATTTGGACGGAAGGCTAAAGCCGCCGGCTCACCTGCCGACGATGATGCCTAACACAGAGCCTTCCGCTCTAGGAGACCGAAATGAGTCCTGAACGCTCCAGCGCATACCGCCGGGTCATGAAGATCCTCGAGGACATCGGACCGAGCAAGCTGCTCGACGACGAGCAGCAGCGCATCCGCTACGCCGCGGACAACCTCATCTTCAGCCGCGACCTGGAGACCGACATCGAGGCGCAGACCGCG
>DATJUA010000091.1:0-12017 GCA_035502815.1 Solirubrobacteraceae bacterium | reverse complement strand
ACCGGCTCGGGCAAGTCGACGCTGATGCGGCTCTTGATCATGGAGATCGAGCCGACGGACGGGGCGATCCGCGTCGCCGGTCACGATCTGCGCTCGATCGGTCGTAACAAGGTCCCGTACTTCCGGCGCAACATCGGCGTCGTGTTCCAGGACTTCAAGCTGCTGCCGAACCGGACCGTGTACGACAACGTCGCCTACGCCCTGAAGGTGACCGGCGGCACCCGCAAGGAGATTCGCGCCAAGGTGCCCGACATCCTGCGGCTCACCGGGCTGTCAACGAAGCTGCACAACCTGCCGACGCAGCTCTCCGGCGGCGAGCAGCAGCGCGTTTCGATCGCGCGCGCGTTCGTCAACCACCCACCGCTGCTGCTTGCCGACGAGCCCACCGGCAACCTCGATCCCGACACCAGCATCGACATCATGCGGCTGCTCTATCGGATCAACCGGACCGGCACCACGGTGCTCGTCGCCACCCACGACCAGGCGATGGTCGACAAGATGCGCCGCCGCGTGCTCGAGCTTTCGCATGGCCGCGTCGTTCGCGACGAGCCGGCCGGCCGTTACACGAGCGATGAGACCACGCGCGACCTGGCCAAGCGTCTGCGCGCCCCCTCCGGCCGCCCGCCCGGGGTGAACTAGACGATGCGCATCGGGTTCTTCTTGCGCGAGGCGATCCGCGCCGTGCGCCGCAGTTCCGCGTCGAGTTTCGCCGCGCTCGCCACCGTGCTCGTGACGATGCTGATGCTCGGGGTGTTCATCCCGATCGTGCAGGCCACCAACGGCGCCGCGAACACCGTCCGCAGCCGGGTCGAGGTCGACGTGTACTTCAAGTCGGGCGCGACGAAGGCCGACGAGGCCCGCGTGCGCCAGAAGATCGAGCAGATCCCGCACGTCAAGCACATCAAGTTCGTGTCCAAGAACGCGGCGCTCAAGCAGCAGGAGAAGACCGACCCGGCGGCGTACCAGTTGCTGGGGTCCAACCCGCTGCCCGACACCTTCCAGGTGATCCCGACCGACCCGAAGTACGTGTTGTCGATCCGAAACGCGCTGACGCCCAACGGGGGCACGATCGACCCGTCGATCCAGAGCGTCTCCAACAAGCGCGACGACACCAAGAAGATCCTCGAGGTCACCAACCTGGTGACGATCACCGCGGCCGCGCTCACCGTGCTGCTGACGATCGCCTCGATCCTGCTGATCGCCAACACGATCCGCCTGTCGCTGTACTCGCGCCGGCGCGAGGTCGAGGTGATGAAGCTGGTGGGCGCGACCGACTGGTTCATCCGCTGGCCGTTCGTGATCGAGGGCGTGATCGTCGGTTCGTTCGGCGCGCTGCTCGCGATCATCGTGCTCGGAATCACCAAGATCGCATTGCTCGATCCGCTGGCCAACAACTGGAGCCTGATCGCGGCGCCGCGGACGATCGCCTTCAGCGTGCTCGTCGTCGTGCTCCTGGGCGCTGGCGCGGTCGTTTCGGCGGTCGGTTCCGGGCTCTCGCTCCGTCGCTTCTTGCGCGTCTGACCGCGGGCGCCCGACGGCGGTGAGGTGAGCGTCACCAGCGAGCCGTGGGGGGAGGTCGACGGCCGGCAGGTCGAGCTCTACACGCTCTCGAGCGGTTCCGGTCTGACCGTCTCGGTCGCCACCTACGGCGGCGTCGTGCAGTCGATCCTCGTCCCGGACCGGTTGGGCCGCTCGGTCAACGTGTCGCTCGGGTTCTCGACCCTCCGCGAGTACGTGGCGAACACCAGCGCCGCGGACGGCAGCGCGTCCGGAGGCACGCACTTCGGCGCGTTGATCGGCCGTTACGCGAACCGGATCGCTGATGGAGGGTTCACGCTGGACGGACGACGCTTTGAGCTGGCGGGCAACCACGGTCCGGACGACCCGATCACGTTGCACGGCGGTCCCGGCGGCGGATACAGCGGCGTCCTGTGGCAGGCGGTCTCGGTTACGGATGGCCCGGGCGCGTCGGTCCGGCTTCGCTACGTCGACCCGGACGGACGCAACGGTTTCCCTGGCACGGTCGAGAACGAAGTGACATACGCGGTCACGCCGGACAACGCACTGCGGATCGAATACCGCGTGAGCACCGACGCGCCGACCGTCATCAGCCCTACCAACCACACCTATTTCAACCTGGCCGGCGAGGGCTCGGGCGACGTGTACGACCAGCTGCTGGCCGTCAACGCGCACGCGGTGCAGACCGTGGATCGGGCCGGGGTCCCGACCGGGTTCCTGGCCGTGGACGGGACGCCGTTCGACTTCCGCACGATGAAGCCGATCGGACGGGATCTGCGCTCGGCCGGCGCTCCGGGGGGCGAGCAGCTGACGATCGCGTGGGGCTATGACCACAACTGCGTTCTGTGCGGCTCGGGCTACCGGCTGGCTGCGGTGGCGTCCGATCCGGGGACGGGGATCGCGCTGTGGACCTACACCGACCGCCCGGGCGTGCAGATATACACCGGGAACCACCTGGCGGGCGACCTGGCCGGGACGAGCGGCCGTGCCTACCGGCCGGGCGACGCGTTCGCCCTCGAGACGCAGATGTATCCCGACGCACCGAACCACCTGAGCGATCCCGGGTGGCCCGACCCGGTCCTGCGTCCGGGCCAGCTGCTCGTGTCGCGGACGACCTACCGCTTCACGATCGCCGGCGCGGAGCTGCCCGAGCGAATCCGGTTCTGAGACCCGGCTCGGGTCGCTCTTCGTGAGCGGACCTGCCGCAATTGTGCAGGCTAGGCGCAGGCTCCGTGTGAGCGCTCACATTTCTGCTATAAGTAGCCCGCGTACGCCAACCGCTTGCGTTTTCCGCGGCCGGGCAAGCGCACAACTGAAGGGAGGATCCATGCAGAACGGGTTCCGCAGCCCGAGGAGGCTGCGCACTCTCGTTTGGGCTCGTGTCGTACTTGTCGCGGCGGTGCTGTCCCTGGGGACGGGCGGGATCGCATTCGCTGCCAAGCACAGCCGTAAGTCGAGCAAGCACCCGACGGGACACGGCAGCCTGAGCATCACTCACGCGCCGTGGGGGACCGCCAACGGGCAGGCCGTAAACCTGTACACGTTGCGCAACGGGCACGGAATGGTCGTCAAGATCACCAACTACGGCGGGGTGATTCAGTCGATCTGGGTGCCCGATCGCACCGGCGCGCTCAAGGACGTCGCGCTCGGGTTCCCCAAGCTCAGCGACTACGTCAACGACTTCCAAAACCAACCGTGGCCGGCCTCGGGTGGCTCCGGCGACACGTACTTCGGCGCGATCATCGGCCGGTACGCCAACCGGATTGCCAACCACTCGTTCACGCTGGACGGGACGTTCTACAACCTGCCCGGCAACAACGGCCCGAACGACGTCGACACGCTGCATGGCGGCCCGGATGCGTACAACACGCAGGTGTGGGCGGCGACGCCGGAGACGCTCTCGAACGCCGTCGCGCTGAAGCTGACCTACACCGACCCGAACGGCAAGAACGGGTTCCCGGGGGCGGTGGCCAACACCGTGACGTACACGCTGACGCAGGACAACGCGCTGACGATCACCTACCGGGCGACCACGACCGCGCCGACCGTCGTCAACTTCACCAACCACACCTATTTCAACCTGGGCGGTGAGGGCTCGGGCGACGTGTACGGCCAAGAGCTGGCCATCAACTCGAACACGTTCCAGCCGACCAACAGCGCGCAGATCCCGACCGGATTCGCGTCGGTGGCCGGCACGCCGTTCGACTTCCTGAAGATGAAGCCGATCGGCCAGGACATTCAGGACGCCAGCGCGCCCGAGGGCAACCAGCTGGTCATCGCCCACGGCTACGACCACAACTGGGTGCTCCGCGGCTCCGGGTACCGGCTTGACGCGGTCGCGACCGACTCAAACGACGGCGTCGCGTTGTGGGAGTACACCGACCAGCCCGGCGTTCAGCTGTACACGGGCAACTTCCTGGTCGGCGACCTCGTGGGGACGAGCGGCCACGCGTATCGCCAGGGCGACGCGTTCACGCTCGAGACCCAGCACTACCCCGACACGCCACACCACATCGGCCAGGCGGGCTGGCCCTCCGTCGTGCTGAACCCGGGACAGGTGTTCAACTCGAAGACGACCTACAAGTTCACGACCGCCGGGACGAACTTCCGGCACGACTTCTAAAAAGCCTCTCCCGCGACGCCGGGCCACTGGGCCAGTGGCCCGGCCGAGCGGGGGCGGGGGCGACCCGGCTAACCTCCGGGCATGGTCTACCGCCGGTCGCGACGACCAAGGGTCCTCACGATGCTGCTCGTCGGGCTCGTCGTACTCCTGGCCGGCATCTGGTGGGGAGGCCATCCGAGTTGGCTGCCCTCGCCTCTGCGCAGCGCGTTCGTCGATCAGAACGACGATCCGCTCGTCAACCAGGTGCTCGGCCTGCTCCAGCAGGACTACTACCGGCCCCTGAACCGCAGCCAGCTGATCAACAAGGGTCTGGCCGGGATGGTGGCCAGCCTCGACGACCCCTACTCGCACTACTACGACCCGTCCGAGTACCAGGGATTCCTCAACGAGGACAACCCGCACCTGAGCGGCATCGGGGTCGATGTGGTTGGCGTGTCGCGTGGGCTGTCGGTTCAGGACGTGTTCCCCGGATCGCCCGCGGCGAGTGCCGGGCTGCGGCGCGGGGACGTGATCATCGCGGTCGGCTCGACCTCGCTGGCCAAGCGTCCGGCCACGTTCGGCTCGGCCTTGATCAAGGGCACGGCAGGCACGCACGTGACGCTGACGATCCTGCGCGGGAAGACCACGCTCACCCGGACGCTGACCAGGCAGGACATCGTGGTTCCCGTGGCGACCGGGTCGATCGTGACCTACCACGGGATCAAGCTCGGCTACCTCACACTCGCCCAGTTCGTCGAGGGAGCCGGGACGGAGCTGCGCACGCAGGTCGACAACGTGTTGCACGAGGGCGCACGCGGGTTGATCCTGGACCTGCGCGACAACCCGGGCGGTCTGCTCAACGAGGCGGTCAACGTGGCCAGCATCTTCATCCCGGACGGGACGATCGTCTCGACCGCGGGCCGGGCGCAGCCCCGCCAGGTGTACGTGGCCAGAGGCGGCGCGATCTCGACCAGCATCCCGCTCGTCGTCCTCGTCGACCGTGGCACCGCCTCGGCGGCGGAGATCGTCACCGGTGCGCTCAAGGATCGGGGTAGGGCCCTCGTGGTGGGGACCCACACCTACGGCAAGGGTGTCTTCCAGGAGATCGATCCGCTGCCCAACGGCGGTGCGCTCGACTTCACCGTCGGCGAGTACTTCACGCCGAACGGGCAGAACCTGGGAGGCGGCGGGGTGAAGGAGGGCGCCGGGATCACGCCCAATGTCTACGCCTCCACAAGTCCCAACTCCACCGTCGACACGGCGCTGCGGGTCGCCGAAAAGACGGTCGCGGCCGAAGTGCGGTGAGCCCAGCCACCCGGGACGCGGGCGCGGGTCCGCGGGTGGCGGTCCTCGAGCGCCGCGGCAAGTTCTTCGTCGCCGAGCCGTTCTTCGGGCCGGGTCCGCGGCTGGTGGTGAGCCGCGACCGGCAGATCGCGGTCGGCGATCTGATCGTTGTGCGCCCCGGCAAGGGTCGCAACGGGCGACCCGGCGGTCGGGCGACGGTGGCGCGGCGGCTCGGTCGGGCTGATGTGACGCGCGATGTGCTCGAGGGCCTGATGATCGACCGCGGTCTGCGCCGGGTGTTCGATCCCGCCGTCGAGCACGAGGCCCGCGAGGTGTCGGCCGCGTCGAGCGCGGGCGATGGAATTTCGGGCGATGGGGTTTCCGGCGATGGGGTTTCGGGCGATGGGGTTTCGAGCGAGCGGCGCGATCTGCGTGCCCTGCCCACCTTCACCGTCGACCCCGTAAGCGCGCGGGACTTCGACGACGCGATCTCGGCCTCGGATGAGTCCGACGGAACGCGCCGAGTCTGGGTCCACATCGCTGACGTGTCGGCCTACGTGCGTCCGAGATCGCTGATCGATCGTGAGGCCTACCGGCGGGCCACGAGCGTGTATGTCCCGAGTGCCGTCGAGCCGATGCTCCCCGAGGCGCTGTCGAGCCACGCTTGCTCGCTCGTTCCCGGCCAGGATCGCCTTGCTGTCACGGTCGAGCTCGTGCTCGACGGAGAACGGGTCCGCCAGAGCTCGTTCTACCGCTCGGTGATCCGCTCGGACGAGCGCCTCGACTACGACCGGGTCGATCGCATCTTCGGTGGGACCGAGCGTTCCGATGGCGTCTGGGGGCCCGGGCTCGCGTGTGCGCGGGCGGCGTCCGCGGCGCTCGAGGCGCGGCGTGCGTCGCGCGGGGCGCTCGAGGTCGACTCGGCCGAGCCCGAATTTCAGTTCGACAAGAGCGGCAACGTCGTCTCCGTCGTGGCGGTCGAGCAGACCGAGTCGCACCGGCTGATCGAGCACCTGATGATCGCGGCCAATGAGCAGGTGGCGCGCTTCTTGACCTCGCGCCGGGTGCCGACGCTGTATCGCGTACACGAGCGGCCCGACGGAGCCGCGGCTGAGCGGCTGATCGACCAACTCGCCTCACTCGGCGTGCCAACGCCGCCCGCCCCCAAGGGTCAGATCACGCCCCAACAGGCCGCCGAGCTGATCGGGCAAGCCTCTCAGCTCGTCGAGCAGTGGGTTGGGGCGCGCGAGGGGCGAGGGCGCCGGGCGTTGACGAGCCTCGTGCTCCGGTCTTTGAAGCAGGCGTACTACGACCAGCGCAATCGAGGCCATGCCGGGCTTCAGCTCGCGAGCTACTGCCACTTCACGTCGCCGATCCGGCGCTATCCCGACCTGATCTGCCACCGGGCCCTGATGTCGGCGCTCGGTGGGGACGAGCCGGCGCCCGAGGTCAGCTGGGTCGCCGCGGCGGGACCGTGGTGCTCGACGCGGGAGCGCGCGGCGATGTCGATCGAGCGGGACGCGGACGACATCGTGCGCTGCTTCCTGCTGGAGCGCTCGCTGCGTTCGGACTCGAATCCCGACGAGGTCTTCGAGGGAGAGGTGGTCGGCCTGGCCGGCGCGGGCGCGTTCGTCGCCTTCGGACCGCGACGGGAGTTCGAGGGCATGCTCCCGGTCCGCCGGCTCCGGGGAGACTGGTGGGAGCTCAACGAGCAGGGAACGATGCTGGTGGGGACCAGGTCGGGCTCCTCGATCCGGCTCGGCGACCCGGTCAAGGTCCGCGTCGGCGGGATCGAACCGGCCCGGGGCAGGGTGGACCTGCTCCCGGGCTGGCAGGATTGAGCGCTTATGGCGAAATCCCGTAAGCGCAAGGCGTCGGCCGGCGACGTGGCCACGAACCGGCAGGCGTCCTACCGGTACAACCTGCTCGACCGGTTCGAGGCCGGGCTCGTGCTGACCGGCACCGAGGTCAAATCCCTGCGTGAGGGCAACGTCCAGCTCAAGGATGCGTACGCGACGGTGCGTGAGGGCGAGGTGTGGCTGATCGGGCTCTACATCGCTCCCTACGGCCCCGCCTCACGCGAGAACCACGATCCCGAGCGTCCGCGCAAGCTCCTGCTTCACCGGTATGAGATCGAGCGGCTGGTCGCCCGGACGCGCGAGCGAGGCCTGACCATTGTCCCGACCCGGATCTACTTCTCGGGCCCGCGATCGCGCGCCAAGGTCGAGTTGGCGCTGGCCCGAGGCAAGGACATCTACGACAAGCGCGACACGATCCGCCGGCGAGAGATGGCTCGCGACGTGCAGCGGGAGCTGCGCGAGGCGCGAAGGTAGTCCTCGGGCCGGTAGTTGAGCGTGCAACCATAAGTAGTTTGTCGGCGGAGGGGTAGCCGTCCCGATACGGGGTAGCTAGAGCACATGACTATTGGAACGAGCATTGTGTTGATCGCCGTCGGCGCGATCCTGAAGTGGGCTGTAACCGCCCATGTCAACGGTTTCAACATCCAGACGGCTGGAACCGTGCTGTTCGTGGTCGGGCTCGTCGGGCTCGTGCTCGCGCTGATCTACACGTTCTGGTGGACGCGTCGTGACGCGGCCTACGAGGAGCGCGTGGTCCATCGCCAGCCGCCGCCGGCGGTCTGAGCCTCCGTCCCTGAACCGGGCGGGCGCCGGCGCGGCGCGAATCTTCTAGCTGATCGTGCGCGCCAGCAACGTGGCGTGCATGCCGATGACCAGCGCCGCGACGAGCGTCAGGTAGACGCCGGCCACGAGCGCCCGGTCGAGGCGCTTCACGCGGTAGTAGGCCTGCTGGTCGGGACGGTTAGAGCGGCGGAGCTTCCACCGCTTGTAGGTCTCGAACCCTGCGAACAGCAGGATCAGGATGATGATCGGGTTTGGGAAGATGATTGCAAGCGGAATCAGCGCCGCGAGCCCGACGACCCACATCCACGGCGCCATCGCCGCCATCGCGCGACCACCGTCGAGCGGGACGACCGGCAGCAGGTTGAACAGATTCAGGAAGAAGCCCGTGAAGGCGAGCGCCTCCCAGAGCGTGTTGCCGGTGGCGTGCCAGATCAGGATGCACACGGCCGAGCCGATCGTGCCGAGGACCGGGCCGGCCAGTCCCACCCGGGCTTCGGCGAGTGCGTTGTCACCCAGTGATCGAGCGGCGATCACGGCGCCGAGGAACGGGATGAACATCGGCGCGCTCGCCTTCAGGCCCTCGCGGCGCAGCGCGATCACGTGGCCCATCTCGTGCACGAACAGCAGCGCGATGAAGCCGGCGGCGAACGGCCAGCCCCACAGCAACGCGTAGGCGGCGAGCGAGACCAGGATCGTCCCGGTCGACGCGAGCAGCTTGAGCTTGGGGAGGAGCAGCAGGATCGTCTTGAGCTTCGCCAGCAGCGCGACGATGGCCGCGCCGGCCGCCGACAGGCGCCGGCGGATCCACGACTGCTTGCGCGGCGCCGGCTCGAGCGCCCGGGCCGGGCCCGGGTCGCTCGGCGGTACGTCCGGCGACCCAACGGGAGCCGGCAGCCATGGCGTGTTCGTTTCCATTGCTATCGATTGTAGGAATGGGTCCGCAGCTATAATCCTGGGTGCATCCCCGGGGACGACAGGCTTCGACGTGGTCGGTTCGTGGGGGTGGTCGCGAGTCGAGGTCCGGGAGGCCTCGTTAAAAACCCGGAACAAAATAAGTGCGAAGTCACAAGCTGATTTCCACACTTACGAGCTGGCTGTCTAACCACAGCTAAGTTTCGGCCGGCCACCGCTCGCCTGTGGTGGTGGCTCGGTTCAATCAGCAGGCTGACCCGGTGAGGCCCGCTCCAGCCCCGCCGGGGACATCTTTGGAGCTGGCCCTCGACAACCCCGCCGGCGAGGCGAGTCGAGGGTGAGAACAGAGCGCCGGCTACGCTCGTAGACGCCACTCTTCACGCGATTGCGGACCCGGGTTCAATTCCCGGCGTCTCCACCTCGACAGTTAGACGCTTCAGTTTCCAAATAGGGAGCTGGAGCGTCTTTCGGCGTTAATGAGCGGTCGGCGGACGCTTGATCCGTGGTGTTAAGCCGTCTCGAGCGCCTTGTCCGCGACAACTGCCGTGAAGACGCCGGCAGCCGCCCAGGTGTCATCCCGGGCGGCCGATCGGTCTCGTGAGCCTGGTGGGGGACGGCTACGCGGCGGGTGCGCCGCGGTCCCGTCTTGAGGGCGGTGTTCGCTTGCCCAGGCCGAGCTGCTCGGCCTTGTGTCCGTACGCGCCCATGATGCCCATCCGGACGCGCATCTTGGCCAGCTTGGCGCTGATGCTCGTGGCGCGGTCTTTGAACTTGCGCTCGGTTCCCAGGTGGTTGCGCCGCGGCTTGCCGAGCCAGCCTTCGCGGTAGCAAATGCGAAGCCAGTCGACGAGCGCGGCGACGTTGGCGCGCAGGCGGTGCCAACCGATGTCGCGGATCTTGGGGCGGACGCCGAGGTCGTCGGCGGCGACCTTGTAGCGGTCGCGCCACCAGTCGTGCTGGGCCTCGTAGGAGCTATGGGATTCCCTGAGCTCGTGGTAGAGCGCATCGGTGCGCCAGAGGGGGACGAGCAGCCGGTAGTCGGACGAGCAGGCGATCGTCTGGGTCTCCGTGCATTCGTCGGTGGCGCCGGCCATGCACTGAACCCACAGGCGGGGATTGCGGTCCGCTGCGGGCTTGGCGGGATCGCCGGCGGAGAAGCGGACGAAGCTGGTGGGCGCGCCGCAGTGCTTGCAGCGGGGAACGCCGTGGCGGTCGTGGGTGTCTTTGTCGTGGCGCTTGAAGTCGCCTCCGCCGGGCCGCCGGGGGAAGACGGGCGCCGTCCCATTGATCGTGCACTTCCGGAAGACGCTCTCGACGGAGAAGCCCTTATCACCGATTGCCGTTTCCGGCGTCTCGCCGAGCAGATCGCGAACCAGGTCGTAGTGGTCCTCGAATAGGTCGTATTCCTGGCGGCTGGCGCCGTCCACGATTGGGACGACACCGCCGGTGAAGTGGTCGACGGCCTTGCCGGAGTAGTAGCCGTGCCAGAAGCGCTTCGCGCCCCGGGGTCCCATGTAGGCTCGGATGCCGGCGTCAACGTCGAGGGTGCGGTACCAGCACCCGTCGATGCGCACGCGTTTGATCATCTGGGAGCCGCGGCGGACGATCTCAACCCGCTCGGGCTTCGCGGCCGCGTTCTGCTCGTCGGCTTGTTCGGGCGCGCTCGCCGCCAGTTCATGGCGCTCCTCGCGAAACGCCTTCGTATCCTGGCGCGCCGGGCGGCCTCTCGCGCCCGCGTGACCTCTACCTGCCGATCGTCCGCCCGTTCTCGCCGGGCATTCGTCGGGCTTGCAGTCGTGTACCAACGCCGCATGCGTCTCGTCCTCGGTGTTGTCGAAGTGCACATGCGCCATCACCCGCGGATCCTGGGAGCGAGCGCGCCGAATGAGCTTGCCGGCGGCGGCTAGGAACTCGTCGGCGACAGCGGCGAGCTCGCGCAGGCGGCGCCACGTCGTCCGGTAGCTGGGCTTGCGCCGGAAGCCGCACGCTTGCCAGAGCGATTCGGTGCTGTCGTCGTGCCAGGGCTGGATGTCGACGTAGTCCGAGACGACGAACGCGACGGCGATCAGCTCCCAGTGGCCGCGTTCCCGGCGCCGCCCGTATCGCTTGTCAAGGTCACACGCCTTTCGCAGTTCGCGCCACAGCCACCGGTTGCGTTTGAGGAGCCGCACCATGTTCATCGAGCCGCGGACGGCGTCGTCGCGAGCGAACGCGGTGGCGCCCATTTGGCGGTCCGGCGGCTGAAAGCGCAGAGCGGGCATGTGTCAGGAGGGGCGTTGAGCAGGAACAGCAGCTCAGAGATTTGCTGTACAGCCCATCAAATACGAACACATGTTCCCATGACCCGCGGACAGAACCAGTCGCCCGGCGCGGACGCCCGCACAGTGGCGAGGCACTCCCGTTCACGTCAGAGACGATCGGCTAGCGGATACGGCCCTGCTCGTGCAGGTCGTCGAGATGCGCCTGGCCGGGCGCAAACGGACGGCGCCAGAATTCGTCAGCGTGTGGCGGCGTGGGGCGTTGCTCGTCGAAGACCATCCACTCACGCCATTCGTCCTCTATCAGGAGGTCGAGCTCTACTCCCAGCGCAATGGCGGCGTTGGCGAGGTATCGGAGGCCAGGATTATCCATGTCCCTGCGCTCCAGCCGGCGGTACGTCGGCAGCGAAATACCGATCGCGTCGGCGAGCTCCTCCTGGGTGAGCCCACGGGCCATGCGGACGCGAGCGAGCATCGTCTCCGCCTTTGAGTTGGGGTCATGACGCGCAGGCACGTTCGCCAAGCTACCGCGGCACCCGGCGACCGTGTCGATGCTTGTGCCGGCGACGTCGACCCTCGCGGCTACTGTGCCGACGATGTCAGCGACGGCACCCGCCCATCGACGCGCTTCCGAGTTCGAGCCTCTCGCACTGCTACAAATCGTCCCTGAAGTCGCCCTGTCATCGGCAGCCGATGAGCCCCGGCGTATCAGCACTCGCTCATGGGACGGCGCCCGTGAGCTGAGCGAGCGCTTCGTTGACGCGCCACCTGCGCGTCGCACCTGTGAGCACCTTCGGCTGC
>DATJUA010000090.1:0-2163 GCA_035502815.1 Solirubrobacteraceae bacterium | reverse complement strand
GTGCTTCAGATCCTGGGATACGAGCAGCCGTCGGCGATGACCGGGCGCTCGATGATCGCCGACCCGGACTAATTGGGGCCGCCTACGGCGGCATCCGTGGGGCCAGGGCCGCCCGTCCGGACCGGCCGCTTAGGCCCCGAGGTGGCCGCTGGCCAGGAACTGCGCCATCGCCTCGTGGGTCTCGCGAGGACGCTCGAGCTGAGGGACGTGACCGCACTCGAGCTCGAGGTGCTGCGCTGATGGGAGCTCCACGCGCACGTGGCGTTCGAACCCGATCGGCACGATGTTGTCCTTGCGCCCCCAGACAAAGAGGGCCTCCGGTTCGAGCTTGCCGAGCCGGGTCCACAGCCCGTTTGGGCCACGCGGCTCTTCGAGGTAGATGTTGCGGGCGGCGGCATAGAAAGCGGCGCGGCCGAGCGGCGACAGGTACGAGCGCATGAACTCGTCGATGCCGGCGGCCGTCCACTCCTGGTCAGAGCCCGGCACGACCTGCTTGACGATCATCTCGATGAGCGGCCGCGGCGCCGGCTGGAAGACGCCCAGCTGGGTGGGGACCCAGCGCAGGTAGGGCGCCCATGGACGTGACTTGAGCCACGACATCGAGGGCGCGAGCAGGACGAGGCGGCGGACGCGGTCCTGGTGGCTGAGACCGAGCTCGAGCGCGACGCGGCCGCCCATGCTGTTGCCGACCACGTGGGCGGAGTCGAGCTCGAGCGCGTCGAGCAGGGCGACCATCGCGCGGGCGAAGAACTTGGTGTCATAGGCGGCGAACAAGGGCTTGTCCGAGTCCCCGAAGCCGGGCAGATCGACGCCGATCGCGCGGTAGGAGGGGGTGAGCGCGTCGAGCGTGGGGAGGAAGGAGGCCTTGGTCGCGCCGAGACCGTGGAGCATCAGGACCGGCTCGCCCGTCCCGGCCTCGATCGTCGAGATGCCGCCCGCGGCGGTGTCGACCTGGCGGATCCGTAGTCGGCCCTCGCCGTCCCCCTCGCTCAGCGGGAGCGCCGTGGCCGCGAGAAAGCCGACGCCGAGGTGCAGATCGCGTCTGACCTTGAGGCGTCCCTGGCGGAACGCCTTCATCCCACCGCGCACGTCTTCGCTGATCTGGCTCCAGGTTTCCGCGTCAGCGCTGAGCGTCGCGTCGGGGCTGTGCCGGGGCCGCTCGAGGCGTGCTTCGCCGTCCTCGATCACGACGTCCTGGGTGGCGAAGTCGCCGGTTCGCGGGGCGGAGTCGCCGCTCTGGATCCGGATCCGAACCGACGGCCGTCCTACGTCGAACACCGCAGGGTCGTAGCGGGCGACGAGACGCGCGAGCGCGCCCGCGTGTTCCTCGCCCGGTCGTTCGGTGGCCTCAACCGCGTCCATGTAGTCCTCCCCGTTTCCGTTCGCGTGTGCTCGTAATCAAGTATCCAGCCCGTCTGCGAGTGAGGTCGCGCACACACCGACGCTTCGGACGGACGCACTATACTTGACACGAGACGACTTAGATTTCATAATGATCTTGTCGTATGATTCTCACGAAAGAGGAAGGTTGAGATGGCATTGATTCGATGGGAGCCCGCTCGCGAGCTCCAGAGCATGCAGAGCGAGATGAACCGCGTGTTCGGCTCGCTGTTCGATTCCCCGACCCCGCGCAACGGTGTCCGCACCTCGCTGCGCCGGTGGACCCCCGCGATGGACATCGTCGAGAGCGACGATCACTACGTCCTGCGCGCCGATCTGCCGGGCCTGTCGGAGGGTGACGTCAACGTCGAGCTCGAGGACAACGTCCTGACGATCTCCGGCAAGCGCTCGAGCGAGCACGAGGAGACCAAGAACGGCTACCGCCGCGTCGAGCGGTCCTACGGCTCGTTCTCCCGCTCGGTGCGGGTGCCCGAGGGAGTCGACGCCGACAGCATCCAGGCGAACTTCGACAAGGGCGTCCTGGAGATCACCGTTGCGAAGCCCGAGCAGATCAAGCCGCAGAAGGTGGCGATCACCGTCGGCTCCGCCCAGGCTGCCGAGGAGACTCCGTCAGAGTCGTAGTCCCCTCGTAACCCGCGGTCACGGCCGGTTTTCCCAATGCTTTCCGGGAAAATCGGCCGTTCGCATGTTCACGGTCCGTACTCGCGCTCCTGACTCTCGTGCCCGGACGGGGACGCTTCACCTGGCGCACGGCGACGTCCA
>DATJUA010000089.1:0-54386 GCA_035502815.1 Solirubrobacteraceae bacterium | reverse complement strand
AGCGTGACGCGCACGACGCTCTTGTTCGCCGGGTCGGCGCTGCGCTGCACGAGCCCGTCCTCGGTCGCTCGGTCGACGAGGCCGACCGCGCTGTGGTGACGCAGGACGAGGTAGTCGGCGATCTCGCCAATCGTCGGGCCGGCCGGATCAGGATGGCCTCGAACCGCCAGCAGCAGCTGGTGCTTAGCCGCCGTCAGCCCGGCCGCCTTGGCCTGATCCTCACTCCAGCGCAGGAAGCGGCGTAGGCCGGTGCGCAGCTCGAGGAGATGCTCGAAGTCCGATTGCTCCAGCGGCATATCGGAGCACGATATCGTGCCTGCGCAGCCGCCGCCCAGCCCCCAACCGCCGCCCAGCCCCCAACCGCCGCCCAGCCAGCCCTTTTCAGTCTCGGGTGCTCAGCCGAAGCGCCTGCCGCACTCGGGGTCGGTGGGATCGACGATCCGCCCCGCAAGCCGAGGCGCCTCGGAACCGTCGGGCGGCAGCGTGCCGTAGCGAGGATCGGTGGGATCGGTGATCCGGTGAGCGATGCCCGGGCGCAGGCGCAGCGCACGCGCCCTCTCTCCCGCCGTCGGATCCAGCGTTGTCGATCGCATCAGGTGCCTCCTGGTTCGCGTTGCATCACAGGATATCGTAGCACGATATCGTTATGCGATACCAGACCCGGCCCCGATGGCACGATCGGTGGCTGCTGTCACTGCCTCCCGGTGATGATCGGCGCCATGATCAGCGACCCGATCCCCGTCGCCTCGTCGTACCCCGGAGTCGTCGGGAACAGGCCGTTGTTGTTCGGGAACTGGTTGATCCCGGTTATGTCGTGGAAGTACACACCCGGATCACGGCTGTTGAACAGCGAGTAGAACAGTGGGTTGGCCAGCCCGGTTCGGCGGCCGTTGAAGCTGTTCCGATCGGCGATGATCGCCGCCACGAACGGCGAGGACAGGCTCGTCCCGCCGACCCCGAACCACCCGGCCGGGGTCGTGCTGATCGTCGCGCAGATGCTGTAAGGCGTGCTCGCATTGCCGGTGCAGTATTCGCTGTACGGCGTGAACTCATCGGCGTTCATCGAGACGTCGGGCAGCTCTCGGCACGGCGTCCCCCTGGCCGCCAGCACGCAGTGCGTCGACCCGTTGGCGTAGGTCGTGTAGCGGTTCGTCACGCCTGGTCCGGTCTGATAAGCCGGGCGCCCCCAGTACTGGCTTGAGCCGCCTCCGCCTGCGCCCGGACCGGCGCACCATTCGAACCCGCTCAGGCCAAACTCGTTGGCGCTCTCGTTGCACAGGCCGCGGACGTTCCAGACCGTCTCCGCCCCCGACGGATAGGACGGGAACGGATTCTGCCCGGGGTTGAAGTTCCCGAGTGACGTCCCGCCGACGCTCGTGATGTACGGCTGTCCACCGGGATCCTCGGTGTTGACGTTGTTGGTGCCCGGGTCGCAGTCAAACGCGCCGGAGTCACCGGCGGAGGTGAAGATGCTTTGTCCCTGGGCGGCCATCTGCTCGAAGATCAGATTTTCGGCCTGCGAGTAGCCGGCGCTCACGTCGTCCTCGCAGTCACCCCAGCTCGAGCTGATCGTGTCCGCGATGTCCTGGTTGGCCATCGCGGCGTATTCGTCGAGCTCGGTCTGACCGGACTCGTCGTTGGGCGCGTTGTAGACGAGGATGCGGCGAGCGTCCGGCGCAATCGCCAACGACGTCTCGATGTCCGCGTCGACTTCGATGTCGCCGCTGTAGCCGTTGAACTCCGGTGGGCAAGTGTCGCCGGCCGGGCAGATCGGATTGAGCGGGCCACCGTCGACCGTGATGTTGACCAGAGACGGATTGAAGCCACGACCGTAGAACTGGTGCGCCCACGTGTCGATGTCCGACTCCTGATAGGCCGATAGCTCGAATACGGCCACGTTCTCGCCCGCGCCCTGGCCGCGAGGTCCGACGTTCGGCGCGTCATAGATCGAGTTCTCCTGCGACGGCGTCAGACCGCTGCACCCGGGACCGGCGCCGTAGCCGAGCGTGGGCGAACCGCCGTCTTCGTAGATGTCGACCAGCTGGGCGATCGTCGGGTAGCCGGTCTCGCAGCTATTCGAGCCGGAGGATCGGCCGTGGCCGTCCTTGACGTTGTTGCGGACGAATTGGATGTCGGACTTGAGGCGCACGGTGTTAGAGAGGCCGACCACCCCCAGAACCCCGCCGGCCAGGTTTGCCGGCAGCTGCACGGGCGACACGTTCGAGAAGTAGCTGCCCCCTCGCGAGTCGCGGAACGTCCGAAGGTTCGTCTTGAACGCTCCTGAGACGAGCGTGCTCGACCCGCTCGCGCGCACGAGGAACGGTGATGCCGAGGGCTTCAGCGTCAGGCCCTCCGCCGCTAGATACCTGGCCACTCCCGTCCGCTCGGCGCTGCTCGGGCCAAAGCTGGCCGCGAACTGGCCCCTGGTCAGCCACTGGTGGTAGCTGCCGCTGTTCGGGCTGTACAGATCCGCGAGCATGCTTTGCAGCTGCGCCCCGTGGCTCGGGGCGAGGACGACCTCGATCGACATCGACCCGCTCTGATACGCACTGCCCGTGCCCGCGGTGGCGCTGGACGCGCTGTCGGGCACCCTGACAAAGCGTGGAGACTGGGCCGCCACCGCCTGGGCCGGTAAGGCGCCGGCCACGAGCAGAGCAAGGACGCTCGCCCCCCGCCTCGCCATCCTTACCCCACGGGTACCTGCCAAGAGACTGCTCACGGATCCATCCTCCTTCATGCCGACGGTCGATGGATCCTTTACGAGTCGTACGCCAGTGTCAATAGCTCGTCCGATCAGGCCGTCCGCCGCGCGAACAGCACTCCGGAGGCCGCCACCGAGGCGACGAGGATTCCCGCGCACCAGGCCAGCGCCGCCCATGGGTTCGATCCGACCGGCGTGCCCAGCAGCAACCCGCGGAGCGTGTCGGTGATCGGAGTGATCGGCTGGTGGGCGGCGAACCCCCGCAGCCACGCGGGCATCGTGTCCACGGGCACGAACGCGCTCGACGCGTACGGCAGGAACATGATCAGAAACGTGATCCCGTTGGCCGCCTCCGGCGAGCGCGCGAGCAAGCCGATTGCCGCCGACAACCAAGAGATCGCGACGACGAAGGCGAGCAGGACGCCCGCCGCCTGCACCCACTCCAGCGCGCCGGCGTGCGGGTGAAAGCCGAGCCCGACCGCCACCGCGAGCGCAAGCACGCCCGACGCGAGATTGCGCGCCGCGCTCGCCGCGACGTGGCCGGCCACCAGCGCCGCGCCATGCACGTTCATCGCGCGCAGCCGGTCGATGCACCCGCCGGTCACGTCCTGGCTGACCGCCACGGCCGTCAGGCCAGAGCCGAAGCCCGCGCAAAGGAGAAGCACCCCGGGCACGACGTAGTCGACGTACCGGGTTCCGGTGTGGATCGCCCCGCCGAACAGCTCGACGAACAGGACCATCAGCAAGACCGGTAAGAGCAGCCCGGTGAGTAGTGCGTCCACCTGGCGGCGCGAGAGCCGCAGGCAGCGCCCGGTGAGAATCAGGCTCTCAGACATGGGTCAGCTCCAGGAAGACATCGTCGAGGGTGGCATCGCGGATCGCGAAGGAGGCAATCGAGCGTCGGTCGGGGTCGATCTCGTCGAGCAGAGCCCGCACCCGCCGGGCATTACCGTCGGACGGCGCGACGATCGTCAACTCGGCCGGGTCGGCCTCGATCACCCGGTCTCCGAGAACGCGAATCACGGCGGCGAATGCCTCCCGGCCCGCGAGCGAGAGCACGAGGCGCTGTTCGGCGACCCGCCGCTTGAGCTCATCGGCTGTTCCCTGCGCGATGATCCGGCCCCGGTCAAGCAGGACGACATGGTCGGCGAGCCGGTCGGCCTCCTCGAGGTATTGCGTGGTCAGGAACACGCTGACGCCGCCCCGAGCGAGCTCCCCCACGACCTGCCACATGGCCTGGCGGCTGCGCGGATCAAGACCCGTCGTCGGCTCGTCCAGAAACAGGACTTCCGGTTCGGTGACCAGGCTCATCGCCAGGTCCAGGCGCCGGCGCATTCCTCCCGAGTAGGTGGCCACCCGCCGGCGACCCGCCTCGACCAGGTCAAACCGCTCGAGCAGCTCGCGGGCGCGGCTGGCCGCCCGCGCACGGCCCAGGCCGCGCAGCCGACCCACCATCCGCAGGTTCTCCTCCCCGGTCTGGAGCCCGTCGACCGCCGCGTATTGACCGGTGAGGCCGATCCGGCGGCGGACCTGCTCGCGTTCGGCGCTCACGTCGAACCCGGCCACTCGCGCCGTGCCCCAGTCGGCGCGGCTGAGCGTCGAGAAAATCCGCACCGCCGTCGTCTTGCCCGCCCCATTCGGGCCGAGCAGCGCGAGCACGCGGCCCCGCGGAACTCGCAGGTCGATGCCGCAAAGCACGCGCATCTCCCCGTAGCGCTTCTCGAGGCCGGTCGCCTCGACCGCCATTTCACTGTCCGGTCGCGCGAGGGCGCTCTCCGGTGAATTAACTGTGTATGTGGTACGCATAATTGCGTATGTTATACACGGTATCTGTGGACCGTCAAGCGGACGGCGAAATTCCCGCCAGCCTGGCCGCGGCCTGGGGTCGCCGCGAGCGACCGAGCCGCGGCCCCAAGCCCAGCCTCAGCCTGGAGCGGATCGTCGAGGCGGGCGTTCACGTCGCCTCGACGGAGGGCCTGCCGGCGGTGTCGATGGCGCGGGTCGCCCATGAGCTCGGCACCGCGACGATGTCCCTCTATCGCTACGTTGCCTCAAAAGACGAGCTGCTGATGCTGATGGTCGACGCCGCCGCCGGACCGCCCCCGGCGATCGATCCCGCCGACGGCTGGCGCGCTGCACTGTCGCGCTGGACCTGGGCCTACCACGAGCAGCTGAACCGGCACCCGTGGGTCGTGCGCGTCCCGATCTCGGGACCGCCAACGACGCCAAACCAGGTGGCCTGGATGGAGGCCGCCCTGTGGTCGGTCCGGGACACCGACCTGCCCGAGGAGGAGAAGGCCTCGGTGCTGCTGATGATGAGCGGCTACGTCCGCAACGAGGCCACCCTGACGGCCGAGCTGACCTCGGCCGAGTTCCTCTCCGACGAGGCCATGCGGAGCTACTCCGGCCTGCTGCGAACCCTCACCGATCCCGATCGCTTTCCCGCGCTCTACGCCGTGCTCGACGCCGGGGTGTTCGATCGCGCCGACCCACCCGAAAAGGAGTTCGGCTTCGGGCTGGAGCGAATCCTCGACGGGATCGAGGTGCTCGTGAAGGCCCGCCGCCGCCGTCCGAGACGGCGACGGGCGCGTGCTTAGGTGACCGGCTCGCGGACGCCCTGGCGACCGGCGGCCGTGGCCGGCGCGGGCAGGTCGTCGGGCGCGTCGTGGGCAAGGGCGGCGGCCGTGGCCGGCGCGGGCTCCTCGCCGCATGCGTCCTGGGGAACGGCGGCAGACGCGCCGGCGGGCCGCCGGGGCGGTGGCCTCCTAGGTGGCCGCGGCCCGACGATCTCCATCCACGACGCGCGCGTCGCCTCGGTGGCCGCCAGCAGATAGGCCTGCCGGTCGTCGAGCTCGCGCAGCTCGGCCCGCAGCCGGCGCAGCTGCCGCCGGCGCCGCACGAGACCCACGAGTAGCACGGGCAGCCCAATCAGGGCGACCACTCCGCCGATCGAGCCGACGGTTTCGACGGTGCTGAGGCGTTGCGCCGGCGTCGTCAGCGTAGGCACGGAGACGGCTCGCAGGCTCGGAGCCCCCTTGCCACCTTTGCGGCCGCGCGCGGCCGTTCCCGCTCCCGTCACCGGAGTGATCGGCTCGGTCTGTTCGGCGATCGCCATGAGCTCGCCGTTCCCGACCCCATCGGTCAGCGTGTTGTGCACCCAGTACACCGCGCCGTACTGGTGCCAGGCCACAGTCGACAGGTTGCTGCCGTCGTAGTAGAGGTCGTACGTCCGGCCGCCCACCCGCACCGTCTGGTTGGGGTCCGAGAACAGCGGCGCGTCGGTCCACGTCGTGCCCTGGACGTCGTAGAACTGGCCGAGCTGGCCGTTGGAGAACACCTCGACGTAGATCGGGTACGCCTTGCCGCCCGGCGCGTGGATCAGGTAGTCGCGAATGCACGCCTCGGTCTGCTGCGTGCACTGGGGGGCGACCGTATAAGCGCCACTCCCGCTCAGGTCCTGCACCTTGGGAAACTCCGCCGGGAAGGGAATCCCGGCCGTCGCCGCCTTCTCGGCGGCCACGTTCGTGGCCAGCGTCGGTGTCAGCGGCAGGCTGGCCAAACCACCGCGGCGGCCGACCGCGTGGGCGATGGCCGCGACCTGCCGGGTCGGGGTGGTGTTGCCGCCGAGCAGGAAGTTGTGGACGCTGTCGCTGATCTGCTGCGGGGTGGCGGTCAGATCCCCGAGCGGGCAGCTCGTGCCGTCGCACGGGATCGTCTGAAACGGGACCTGGCGCACCTTGAGCCCGGCGGCCGAGATCAGCAGGTTCGCCAGGTTGAGGATCTCGGTCGCGCTGTGGAGCCCGGGGTCGGTCTGGACGGTCCGCCCGAAGATCCGCTCGAACGTCCCGATGTTGCCGCCCAGTTCCGGGCCGTACTGCTTCTTGACGGCGAGTAGGAAGCTCTGGTCGCGAGCATCGCGGATCTGCGAGGTGTCGGTGTGACGGTAGGAGACGAACTGCTCGGCTTCGCTGCCGGTCAGGCATTGGTAGCCGGGTTGGAGATTGATGCTCTGGAAGTCGGTCCCCGGGTCGCCGTTGTTCAGGTTGTAGTAGCGCTCGTCGATCGTGTCGTAGACGCAACCGAGCGTGTTGATCGCGTTCTCGAATTGGGTGAACGTGGTCGCGATCACGTGATTGACCGAGAGCCCCGTGACCTGCTTGATCGTCTGTAGGAGCGTCGTCGTTCCGTACGTGTAGGCCGAGTTGAGGCGGTTCGTGACCGTCGCGCCGTTCGGCTCGGTGATGTTGACCCACAGCTCGCGGGGGAGCGACATCATCGAGATATATGGCTTGCTCGGGTCGATCCTGACGACCAGCATCTCGTTCGCGAGGTTGGGGACGAAGGCGTTGTAGTCCTTGTACACCGAGCGGGTGTCGTCGCCGATCATCAGCAGGGTCTCCGGACCCCCGTAATAGCTGTGGGCCAGCGCCTTGCTATCGACCTTGAGGGGCACGTTCACCCTGAGGTCCTGTACGACGGTATGGACCTGCTCGAGGACGAACACGGCCGTCCCGCCGGCGGCCGCCAGCACGACGAGCAGACAGCCGAGCGCGAGCTTGACCGGGGTGCCGAACCAGCGCCGGCGCCGGGCAGGCGGCACGCTCGCCGGTGAACCTGTAGAAGATCTGACGCTCATATGAACGGCCGAACATACAATACGCAGGTGCTCGGCTTTATCCTGCCGCCCCTGCGATGGCGACTTCGATGACCGGGTCCCACGGCCCGGGGTCCGGGGCGGGATCGGGGGGATCGCTATCCCGCGAGGCAGCCGAGCGCCTGGCTGACACGATGTTCGCGCTGGCCGCCCCCAGCCGCCTGCTGATCCTGGCCGCGCTGCGCGACGGTTCCCGGACCGTGTCGGAGATCATCGCCGTGGTCGGAATGGAGCAGTCGGCCGTCTCCCACCAGCTTCGCGTCCTCCGCGACCATGGCGTGGTGAGCGTCGAGCGTCGCGGTCGCGAACGGCTGTACGGACTGCGCGACGAGGACGTCGGCGCACTGCTCGACCATGCCCTTCGCCACGTGCTCGAGCTCGACGGGGCGGGCCGGAATGCCGTCAGGCGCAGCCGTCTCGACAGCGCCGGCTGATGGCCTCCCCCGCGCCGTCGATCGCTCCGCTCGCCGACCGCCGCGCCGCGCTCGACCGAGCGCACCTGGGCGACATCGAGGGCGCGATCGGAACCGTCCGCTCGTACGACACCGCGCCGCGCCGCAGCCTCCGGCGGAGGTTGATGACGTTGCTCGCGGTCGCCGGACCGGGGCTGATCGTGATGGCGGCCGACAATGATGCCGGGACCATGACCGTCTTCTCCCAGGCCGGCCACGGCTATGGGACGAGGTTGCTGTGGGTGCTCGTGCTGCTCGCCCCGGTTCTGTTCGTCGTCCAGGAGATGGCCGCGCGGCTCGGAGCGGTGACCGGAGCCGGGCACGCCCGCCTGATCCTCGAGCGGTTCGGCCGTCTCTGGTGCGCCTTCTCGCTCGGCGATCTGATCGTGCTCAACTTCGCGCTGCTCGTCACCGAGTTCATCGGCGTGACGGTGTCGCTCGGCTATTTCGGCGTCAGTCGCTACCTCGCGGTGCCGATCGCCGCCGCCGGCTTGATCGCCGTGACCGCCGGCGGCAGCTTCCGGCGCTGGGAACGCGCGATGTACGTGCTGGTCGCCGCCGACCTGAGCGTGATCGCGCTCGCGCTCCTGCACCACCCGTCCCCGGCGGCGATCGGCGCGGGCCTCCTGCCCGGCTTTAGCGGCCGCCCCGGCAGCCCCGCGCTGCTGCTGCTGATCGCTCTGATCGGCACCACGATCTCGCCCTGGCAGATCTTCTTCCAGCAGTCGAACGTGATCGACAAGCGAATCACGCCGCGCTGGTTGCGCTACGCGCGAATCGACACGGCGCTCGGAACGCTCGCGTTCGTCGTCGCGGCAGGAGCGATCATGATCGGGTGCGCCGGCATGCTGGGCTCGGGAGGAGCCGATCCCGGACACCTGATCGACGCCGGCGCGATTGCCCGGCTGCTCGCCCTGCGGGCCGGCGGGTTCGCCGGTGGCTTGTTCGCCGTCGCGCTTCTGAACGCTTCACTCCTGGGCGCCGGCGCCGTGTCGCTGTCCAGCTCGTATTCCGCCAGCGAGGTACTCGGGGTCAAGCACTCGCTGCACCGCCGCTTCCGCGACGCTCGGATCTTTCACGGCTGCTTCGCCGCGTTCGTGATCGCCGCCGCGGCGACCGTCCTGATCCCGGGCGCCCCGCTCGGCACGGTCACCACGCTTGTCCAAGCGCTTGCCGGCATCCTGCTGCCGGTCGCGCTCGTACTGCTGTTGATGCTGTGCAACGACCGCGAGCTCGTCGGGCCACTCACCAACCCGCGCTGGTTGAACGCGATCGCGATCGCCGCGGTCGCCTTGATCCTCGGCCTGGTGACGCTACTGACTCTGACCACCGTCGTTCCCGGAGTCAGCGTGCTCGATGCCGCGCTCCTGACCGCGGCGTCGTTTGCCGTCTGCGGCGTCGCGCTGGGCGCGACACTCAAGGGTGCGCGGTCGCCCCGGTCGTTCCGGCACGCGATGACGGCCTGGCAGCGGCTGACCTGGAGCTCCCCGATGCTCGAGCGGATCCCGGCCGCGTCCGCCACCCGCGCCCGGCTGCTCGCGCTGGCCCTGCTGCGCGGCTACACGCTGATCATGCTCGCGCTGCTCGCGGCTCGGCTCGGGTCTCTGCTCGCACACGCATGAGAGACCGTTCATGATTGCCGCAGATAGGATGTCGTCGTAGTGCCGCTCTTTGGCAGACATCGCCCCGTGCAGCCGAGCGACGAGGAGCGCCAGGCTGCCGAGGTTGATCTGGAGCGGATCCGGCAGGGCGGCATTCCACTCGGCGCGGAGGAGCGACTCAAGCGAGTCGCGAGCGCCAGCACGCCGTTCTTCACCAGCGATTTGAGCTCTAAGGAGTACGCGCTCGCGTCTGCCTCGGGTCTACAGCCCGTGGCGCAGATCATGGGGTCCTCGGTGGTCCAGCACGGGTGGAGCAATTACGGCTGGGGTGGCTTCTACGGCGGCATCCAAGAGCTGCCGAGCTTCGCCGAGCCGTGGAACCTCGCCCGCGAAAGGGCGTTTGACCGCCTGGAACAGGAGGCGCGGTTCGCGGGTGCGCACGGCGTGATCGGAATCGAGACGACCGCAGCCGGCACCTTGGGCGAGGCGGACAACGTCGAGTACGTCGTGTTCGGGACCGCCGTGCGCGACACCGGCGTCACCCCGCGCGATCCGGCGCGAGTGGCGATGTGTGCCCTATCGGGTCAGGATGTTGACAAGCTCAGGCGAATCGGCGCCGAGGTGATCGGCGTGATCGGGCACACGAGTGTCGTGGCCGTCGCCCTCGACCCCAGCTCGAACTACATCATGAACTCGAGTGGCTTCTGGGGAGCCGGTGCCACCAACATCGAGATCCCGCAGATCACTCAAGGCGTCTACGCCGCGCGGCAGCTCGCGTTCTCGGAGGTCGAGCGTCAGGCTCGCCTGGCGGGTGCGAACGACATGGTGATCTCCACGCTGCGGCACTCGATCCACCACCAGGAGTACGACCGCGGCGGCGTTAAGAGTCATTTCTTCATCGTCTCCATGCACGTGCTCGGAACCGCGATCCGGCTCGGAGCGCATGAGCCCCATCCGTCACCCCTGAAGACACCCGTGCTGTCGATCAACCTCGGTAACTAGACCGAACCAGGAGAACGCATCTGATGTCAGCCTACGATCCGACCAGCACCGAGGGACTCGCCGAACACGCCAGCGAGCGGCTGCGGATGAACGCCCGAGGTCTGTTCACCTCTGACCTGTCGGTGAACGAGTATCTATGCGTGGAGAAGGCCGGCTTCGATCCGGTCGGGCTCGTCGTCGGCTCGAGCATCTATCACGTCGGCTTCCAGCAGGGCAACTTCAAGCAGAACCAGGAACTGAACGTCCTGACCCAGGCGATGTATGAGGCGCGCGAGCTGGCGATGACCCGGATGGAGGAGGAGGCCGACCAGCTTGGGGCCGACGGTGTGGTCGGTGTCCGGCTCGACGTCGGGCGCTACGAGTGGGGCCCCGACATGGCTGAGTTCATCGCGATCGGCACGGCGATCAAGCACAAGGAGGGCAAGGTCCACCGCGCCCCGAACGGGCGACCCTTCACCAGCGATCTGTCCGGCCAGGCGTTCTGGACGCTCATGCAGACGGGCAAGCGACCGGTTGGCCTCGTGATGGGCACATGCGTCTACCACGTCGCCCACCGCGGGATGATGCAGTCACTCAAGCAGACGGGGCAGAACGTCGAGCTCGAGCAGTACACCCAGGCGCTCTACGACGCCCGTGAGCTCGCGATGGAGCGCATGCAGAAGGAGGCGGAGGACATCGGCGACGGCGTGCTCGGGATCGTCGAGGTCAAGCTCAACGAGAACAGCCACGGGTGGGGCAGCCACGTGATCGAGTTCTTCGCGCTCGGGACCGCCGTCGTGCCCAACGAGCACGCGGCGGACGGTCAGCAGCTGCCCGACATCACGCCGGTGCTCGACATCAACGACTGAATCGCCTTAGCCGAACCAGTCCGAAGCGCCGGCGTATTCGCGCCGGACGAACCGCCGGCCGCCGATCTCCGGCGCCAGCTCCTCGTCGCCTCTCATCGTGGCCAGCATCAGCTCGGCCTCGCTGAAATGGGCTGCGATCGCGGTGTGGAGGCGATAGAGCCGGTCCTTAACTCGGGCCGCATTCGTCGGGTTGACGCGGGCTAGGTCGTTGACCGCGGCGAGGATCGCGTCGTGATCGGCCGCGCCCGCCACCGCGGCTCGATCGAGTATTCCGTCGTCGTCGAGGAGCGCCTCGCGGCCGGCGTGGTCACGGTCCGATTGCGGCAGCACGCGGTCGCGGACGAGCTCGACCACGTGTGCCACCGCCGCCGCGCGTTGTTCGACCGACATGCTCACGGACTCACGGGCGGTGACCGGAATCCGCTCGATCTCATCCACCAGCGTGACGTACTGGGAAAACACGTCGGTCATTCGAAGCTCCTCGAGCTCGCGGGGCGGCCCTCGTCTAAGAAGTGTCTCAGCCACCGCACGACAGTCAACCCCGGTTATCACGATCGGCACAAAACAAGTTACGCGAATAGCCTCCGCCACTGCCGGGGTAGACCCACAATCGATGGTGGAGGGATTGAGGAAAACGCTGGGCGCGCCGTTGCGAGGAGTCGAGGCCTACGCGCGCATGGGCGCGGCGGTCGGCGCAGACCTGGCCGGCGCGGCGCTTCCCGGCGGCGAGCGCGATCCGTTCCTGCTCCGCGACCCGGACTACATCGAGGGCACGCTTCCGGCGCTACGGGTGACCTCGGATCTGTACTTCCGCGCCGACGTGCGCGGACTCGAGCACATTCCGGCCGAGGGCCCGGTCCTGCTCGTCGGGAACCACTCCGGCGGCACCTGGATTGCCGACACGTTCATCTTCGCCCAGCGCTTCTACGACCACTTCGGACCCCAGCGCCGGTTCCACCAGCTCGCCCATGACCTCCTGTTCAAGCTGCCCGGCCTGAGAGTCCTGGCCGAGCGCTACGGCACGGTGCCGGCCTCGCCGGCCAACATGGCCCGCGCGCTCCGGCGCGGCGCCGCGCTGCTCGTCTACCCCGGCGGCGACCACGAGACGTTTCGCCCGAGTTGGGAGTCCGACCGGGTCGACTTCGCCAACCGGACCGGGTTTGTCGAGCTTGCGCTCGAGCATGACGTCCCGATCGTGCCGGTGACCTCGATCGGGGGTCAGGAGACCGCGCTGTTCCTCGGTCAGGGACGCCGACTGGCACGCGCCCTCGGCCTGAATGAGCGGCTTCGGCTCAAGGTCCTGCCCGCAGCGCTCGGACCGCCGTTCGGCGTGACGATCATGGACCTTCCGGCGCGGTTCCCGCTGCCGGCCAAGATCTCGATCCGGGTCGGTCCCCCGATCGATCTGCGAGAGCGCCTCGGCCGCCAGCCCGATCCCGACGACGGCTACAAGCTCGTCACCTCGACCATCCAGCGCACGCTGACCCGGCTCTCGAACCAACGGTCACTGCCGATCGTTGGCTGAGCCCAAGCGTCAGGCGGTGACCGTTTCGCCGCGCTGCGCCAGCACGAGCCGATCGGTCACGCTGTTGCCGGCGAAGGCCGCGCGCAACTCGGGGGCGCCCTGGGTGAAATGGGTCCAGCCCTCGAAATGGACGGGCAGCGTGGCACGGACGCCGAGCACCTTGGTCGCCTCGGCGGCCCAATCGCTCGACAGGGTCAGGTAGGCGCCATCGAAGCGGTGTGGTCGCTGGACCGCGCCCGCGAACAGGACCGCCACGTCGATGTCGCCCACGCGGCCGGCGATCTCGCGCACGACGTCGATCGACGCGTTATCGCCCGACACGTAGACGGTGTCCTCGCCGTCGGCTTGCAACAGGAAGCCGATCACGGGTCCGTTGGGATCGTCGGGCCCGATCGGGCCGTGTTGGGCCGGGACCGCAGTGACCTTGACCTGCTCCACCTCCTCCGACGACCACGGTTCGAGGCCGATCGCCAAGGCGCCGCCGCCCAGGCGCTCGGCGCCCTGCACGGTGGTGAGCACACGCCCGGCCCGCGGGAGGAACTCGCGTCCCGCCGGGTCGAGGTTGTCGCTGTGGTGATCGTGCGAGAGGAGCACGACATCGATGGGCTCGAGCGCCTCAGGGTCGATCGCCGGTCCGGTCGTCTTGACCAGCCCACCGGCATACTCGCCGGGCGGGGACAGCGCCGGATCGGTGAGCCAGCGCAGTCCCGCGTACTCGAGCACGGCAGTCGGTCCCCCGACGAGCGTGAGCCGAACCATCGGCCCTAACGCTCCACGAAGTACGCGCCGCTGCCCTGACCGCTCGAGAACCACCGAGTGGTCACGGTCTTCTTGCGCGTGTAGAAGTCGACCGCGTCGGTGCCGTGGGCGTGCAGGTCTCCCAGGAACGAGTCCTTCCAGCCGCTGAACGGGAAGAACGCCACCGGCGCGGCCACGCCGATGTTCACGCCGATCATTCCGGCCTGGACCTCGTGCCGGTAGCGCCGGACCGACGCGCCCGACTCGGTGAAGATCGACGTGCCGTTACCGAACCGGCTGCGGTTGACGACGCCGATCGCCTCATCCAGGGTCGCCGCGTGGATCACCGAGAGGACCGGGCCGAACACCTCCTCCTGTGCGATATCCATCTCCGAGGTGACGCCATCGAGGATGGTCGGGCCGACAAATGAGCCGGTCGAATCTCCCATAGCGTCGCGCCCATCCAGGACGACCTTCGCGCCCGCGTCCTCCCCGCGCCCGATCCAATCGCGGATGCGATCGCGCGCCGCGCACGAGATCACCGGCCCGACGTCGCTGGACTCGTCCAGTCCGTCCCCGAGCCGCAGGCCACGTGACGCGTCGATCAGCGGCCCGAGCAGCTGCTCGTGCGCGTCGCCAACGGTCACCACCACCGAACCCGCCATGCACCGCTGCCCCGCGGCGCCGAACGCCGAGGAGATGATTCCTTCCACCGTCTTGTCGATCACCGCGTCGGGCATCACCACCATGTGGTTCTTCGCGCCCCCCAGGGCCTGCACCCGCTTGCCGGCCTTTGCCGCCCGCTCGTAGACGATCCGCGCCACCGGCGCCGACCCGACGAACGACAACGCGTCGATCCCGGGGTGATCCAAGATCCCCTCGACAACCTCGCGCCCACCGTTGACCAGGTTCACGACGCCGGGCGGCAGCCCGAGCGCGTGCAACTCCTCGAACACGATCTGCTGCGTGAGCGGCACCTGCTCTGACGGCTTGAGCACGAACGTGTTCCCGCATGCGATCGCGAACGGCAAGAACCAGAACGGCACCATGGCGGGGAAGTTGAACGGCACGATCGCCGCGCACACCCCGACCGGCTGGCGCACGGTCTCCGCGTCGATGTTCCGCGAGACGTCCTCCAGCACGCGTCCCTGCATCGTCGTGGGCACCGCGCACGCCGCCTCCACCATCTCGATCATGCGCGCCACCTCGGCGCGCGCGTCCACAAGCGTCTTACCCATCTCCGTCGTCACCGACCGCGCCAGGTCCTCCTGCCGAACCAGCAGCCGCTCGCGCAACTCGAACAGCTTCCTCGCTCGTGCGATCACCGACACGGCCCGCCACTCGGGCAACGCCTCGCGCGCGGCTCGCACCGCCAGGTCCAGATCGGGGGCGCCCGACAACGGCACGCGCGCGAGCGCCTCGCCGTTGGCCGGGTTCACGACATCGAGCTCGCCGGTCGAGGCCTGGGCCGGCGTCCACTCCCCGTCGATGTAGTTGTCAAGAAGCCGGGTTGCTGTCACTGCCATGGAGGATCCAGTCGTGTTCGGGGTCGTCGACGACGGCCCAGAGGCGACTCGGGCCAGCCATCACGTTGAGGGAGTAGAGGTCGTAGCCGGGAGGTGCCGAGAGGGTGTGGTAGCCGCGCGGTATGAGCACGCAGTCGCGGTCGTGAACGGTCATTGCCTCGTCCAGCCCCGAGTCGTACGCGTACACCCGTTGCAGCCCGAACCCCCGCTCTGGCTTGATCCGGTGGTAGTAGACCTCCTCCAGGTGCGACTGTCCCGGCGGGTCGTCGTGGTCGTGCTTGTGGGGCGGATACCTGGACCAATGTCCGGCCGGAGTGAGCACCTCGGCCACCAGCAACGACTCGGCGCCCTGGTCATCCATCAGGATCGGATGGATGACCCGCTCGTACACGCCCTGGCCGCGCGTCTGCGCCTCGATTTCCGCGCCGGGCAGCACACGCGGCGTGGCTCCGCCTTTATGCGCCGGCCCCCAGCACAGCGCGACCTCGGCGCCGTCGTCGGCGGCGCGCAGGTCGACGTGTGACTCGGGCGGCAGGTATGCGGCGTCCGGGAGTCCGGCCCACGGATCGGGACGGCCGCCCAGGTCGAACCATTCGCCGTGCTCGGAGCCCACGTTCACGGCGCCGGAGATCACGACGATGCACAACTCGCGCGGACCGCACTCGCGTTCGGCGGTTCCGCCAGGGGGAAGGTCCAGGACTTCGAAGCCGACGCGCTCCCAGCCCGCCGACTCGGGGGTGATGTTCAGGATCGCGCCGTCGGAGTCCGGAGCCGAGGCACTGGGTACGAGAAGCTCACTCATGCGTGGAGCGTAGATACTGACGACGGAGTTCGTGGTCCCGTCGTGGCCGACATCTCGAGCGCACCTGATCGAGGCGCAGCGCGCACTCGCGCTCGCGACGCCCGAGCCGTACCTACCCGCGCACCCGTCGCTCGCGGTCGGCGCTTGTGTGGTGCTGTTTCCGCGCCACCAGGCCGGCCGTGGCGAGCGCGGCGATCCCGCCTGGTCCGCCGCCACCGTGTTACGCGCCCGGCGCATCCTCGCGCAGGCCACGGTCACGACCACGGCGAGCTGGCCGTACGAGCCCGGCCTCCTCGCTCTGCGCGAGGGCCCGTGCCTGGAGGCGGCCGTGCGCGCGCTCACGCTCGCGCCCGATGTGCTCCTCGTCGACGCGACAGGGCGCGACCATCCGCGCGCGCCGGCCTCGCGCTACAGCTCGGCGCGGTGACCGGGCTCCCAACCGTCGGCGTCACCCACCGTCCACTGCTCGCCGCCGGTGCGTGGCCGGCGGACGAGCGTGGTGCGCACTCGGCCCTGCGTGCGGGCGGGGAGATCGTCGGAGCCTGGGTGCGAACGCGGCCGGGCGCGCGGCCGCTGGCGGTTCACCCGGGGTGGCGCACCACGCTCGAGCTGGCCATCGAAGTGGTGCTCGCGTGTACGCACGGTCATCGGACGCCCGAGCCGGTTCGCCAAGCACGCCACCTCGCGCGCGTCACGCGGGGCACAAATGGGAAGCAGGTAGCAACCAGCGCCACCGACAAGTAGGGTGCGCGCGTCGTCCACCGGTGAAAAAGGAGGAAGCATGCCGCAGGCTAGGAGCAGTGGTTCTGGGGGATCGAGCTCGGGTGGCTCGTCGGGACGCGGTCAGTCGAGGCGCTCGACGGGGACCCGCTCGACCGGAAGCCGCTCGACCGGGACTCGGCGTACGACGCGGAGTAGTAGCAGCGCCAAAGCCAGTGGCAGCGGCAGCGGCAGCACCCCGCGGAGCACGCGCGCGCGTTCTTCACGCGCCAGCGGTGGCGCCTCGCGCAGCAGCGGCGCCTCGCGCAGCGGCGCCGGGGCGGCGAAGTCCGCAGCATCATCCGATCCGCGGGTAGAAGCCGTCGCGCAGCGCATTCGCAAGCTGAACGAGCGGATCATCGAGGCGGGCAAGGACGCGGGCGAGACGACACTGTCCAGTTACGAGAAGGCGCTCAAGGCGATCGCGAGTTCGATCGAGCGCGGACCCGGCCGCAGCGAGGTCGAGTGGATCTCGGCGCTCGCCACGACCCAGGCCAAGTTCATCCGCGACGTGACCAACGCCTGGACGTCGGCTGCGCGCGGGATGCTCAAGTAACCGCAACTAGGTAGCGACATCGCAGCGCGACGCGGGCCGCTGGCGCCGCGCGAACGCCTTGGTGCGTCCGAGCAGCGCCACCGGCGCCGTCGCGAGCACGGCGACCGCGGCGGCGCATAGCGCGCCGCTCGGGTCGGCCGCCCGCGCCGCGAGTCCGACCGCCGGGCCGCCCAGACCTACGCCGGCGTCGAAGTAGGCAAAGAACGCGCCCGCCGTCCGGCCATGACGGCTGGGCGGCACCAAGGCCAGCGCCAGCAATCCGAGCGATGGGACGGCGAGTCCCTGCCCGACGGACATGACCACGAGCGCGGCGAGCGCCGCCGGCGCGCTCGTGGCCGCGGCCAGCCCGGCCAGCCCCGCCGCCTCCAACCCGACCGCGAGCGACAGCGTGCGAGGGGCGCCAAGGCGGTCCGGTATCCCGGCAAGGATCGTGCGGCTGGCGATCACGCCCGCGCCGAACACGGGGATCACGAAGCTCGCTATTTCGCTGTGCTGCTCGGTCGCCGCGGCCGCCCCAAACGACAGCACCGCCACGTAGCCGAAGTTGACGAGCATCAGCCCGAGCCCGGGACGGAACGTCGCCCGGAACGCGCCGCCCGGGGGCGCGCCATTGCCCTCGTGCTCGTCGTGGGCGACCGCGCGTCCGGCCGGGTCGCTGCCCCGCTCCATCGCGGCCGCGAGCGCGGCACCGAGCAGCGGCAGGATCGCCGCGGCGATCCACACACGCGGAGGATGGGCATGGCCGGACAGCACCTCCGCGAGCGGCGGCCCGATCGTCAGCCCGGCGTAGTTGGCCAATCCAATGTGACCCATCGCCCGGCCGCGGCGTTCCGGTCCGGCCAGCCGCAGCAGCCACAGGACGGTCGCCGCCATCATCGCGGCCTCGCCGGCGCCGACGGCCAGCCGGCTGACGATTAGCACCGGAAGGAGCCGGACATAGGCCGGGATCGTTCCGACCGCCATCAGCACGGCGCCGGCTATCACGACCCGGGCCGGTCCCAGCCGATCGGCGATTCGGCCCCCGAGCGGGCGGCACGCGGCGCCGGTCATCGCCGGGGCGCCGACCGCCAGCCCGACCAGTACCGCACCACCGCCGAGCGAGTGCACGTAGCCGGGCAGGATGCCGAGCACCGCCCCGAGCGCCGCGTAGCACAGGATCGCGGTGGCCAGGACGATGGCGTACCTGATCGAAAACGGCATATGTCGATGTTGGCCCCAGGACGGTTCGTCCAAAGCCGAAACATCGAAAACCGGCCCAGTCGATGCCATAGAATCGCGATCCACGACCCGGGGCCAGACATGAGGGATCGACAGGCATCCGTGGTCGCGCCGACCGTCCTGAGGAGCGTGTCGGACGCGCTGCGGGCACAACTCGAGGGCGAAGGGGAACGGGTGCACGTCCGCGCCGGCGAGTGGCTGTTCCGCGCCGGCGAGCCGGCCGATCGCGCCTACCTGGTGCGCTCGGGTCGGCTCGAGGTGGTGGTCGAACAACCCCGCGAGGTCGTCATCCGCCAGCTCAAGCGAGGCGCCGTGGTCGGCGAGCTCGCACTGCTCAGCTACGGCCAGCGGAGCGCGTCCGTGCGCGCGCGCCGCGACAGCGAGCTGGCTGAGCTGAGCCGCGAGCGGCTCGAGACGCTGATGCGCGACGCGCCCGAGTTCGGGCTGGCCCTCGTCCGGGCGATGGCGGCACAGATCGCCGCCAACCAAGTTCCCGAGGCGGTCAGCTCGCGCCCTCGGACCGTGGCGGTCGTGCCGCTCGACGCCGGCGCGCCGGCGGCGGCGGTGAGCGCGGAGCTCAAGGTCGCTCTGTCCGGGTACGGCCGGGCCGACCTCCTGGGACCCGATCCGGACTGTGACCGACAGGCCTTTGCCGAGCGGCTCGAGCGCGCTGAGTCCGCCAACCGTCGCGTGCTCCTCACCGGCGGATCGGCCGACCCGCTCGAACCCTGGACCGATTTCTGCCTCGCCGAGGCGGACCTCGTGCTCGCTGTGACGAGCGGAGAACCCGCTCGCGTCTGGCGCGGGCACGCGGCGAGCCTGCGGGGCTGTGAGCTGCTCGTTCTGGGTGGCGCGCCGGCGCCGGCCGACGCGCTGATCGCGTCGCTCGGCCCCCGGGAGGTACATGTGATGCGCGACGAGCGAGCCCGCGCGAACGGCCTGGCCCAGCTCGCGCGCCGCCTGGTGGGAAGGGCGATCGGTCTGGTCATGTCCGGGGGCGGAGCTCGGGCACTCGCACACCTGGGCGTGCTCGACGAGCTCGAGGCCTGCGGGATCGTGGTCGACCGGCTGGCCGGCGCGAGCATGGGCGCGATCGTCTCCGGCCTGGCGGCGAGCCGCGCGTCGACCGCCGAGGTCGCCGAGGTCCTCCAGCACACGCTGATCGACTCCAACCCGAGCAACGACTACATGCTTCCGGCCTACTCCCTGATCCGGGGAGCCAAGACACGGCGGGCGCTCGAGTGGGCGTTCGGCGATCGCCGCATCGAGGAGCAGCCGAAACGATGGTTCTGCGTGAGCTCCGACCTGCTTTCGCGCGAGCTCGTCGTGCACCGGACCGGACTGATGGTCGACGCGATCTACCCGAGCATGGCGATCCCGGGCATCTACCCGCCGCTCCCCGCGCGCGGGGACCGCCTGCTCGTTGACGGCGGCGTGATCGACAACCTGCCGGTCGAGCCGATGGCGCGCCGCGCCGAGGGGCCGGTCATCGCCGTCGACGTCAGTCTGCGCGACGGAAACGTGACCAGCACGGGTCGGCCCCGGCTCGAACCGGTCAAGCGCCGCTTCCGCCACATCATGACCGGCTCCGAGCGCCCCGTCCCGCGCCTGTCCGAGACGATCCTGCGGACGATCGCACTCGGGAGCACCGACACGGTGGCGGCCGCCATGCAGCACGCCGACCTCGTCATCAGCCCACAGGTGGACGGCGTCGGGCTGCTCGACTGGAAGCAGTTGCCCCGGGCCCGCGAGATCGGTCGCCAGGCCGCCCGCACTGCGCTCGAGTCGGCGCTCGATGAGCTTCAGGCGCTGGCCTGAGCCTCGACCCGCTCCGGCGCGGCCGTGACCGGCGCCTCGATCACCCCGCTCAACCCGCGCGTTCCGGCGCGCGGGCTGGATGGCCACCAGATCTTGTCGCCCAGCAGGGTGGTCACGGCCGGAACGATCGCGCTGCGCACGAGGAACGTGTCGACGAGCACGCCGAAGGCGACCGTGAAGCCGAGCTCGAACAGCAACCACACGGGCAGCGTGGTGAGGACGAGGAACGTGCCGGCCAGGATCACGCCGGCGCTCGTGATCACCGGACCCGTGCTCACCAGGCCGCGCAGGACGCCGTCGCGGGTGCCGCGCTTGACCGCCTCCTCGCGGATGCGACTCATCAAGAAGATGTTGTAGTCGACGCCCAGGGCGACGAGGAAGATGAACGCGAGGATCGGCAGAAGCGGGTCGATCGTGTGGCGGCCGAACACGTACCGGAAGACCAGCGTCGAGGCGCCCATCGAGCCCAGGTAGGAGAGCACGACCGTCGCGAGCAGGAACAGCGGGGCGACAAGCGCGCGCAGCAGCACGATCAGCACGCAGAAGATCACGAACAGCACGAGCGGCGCGATCACGAGCAGGTCGCGGTGCTCGGCCACCCCCTGGTCGCGGAACCTCGCCGCGCCGTCACCGACCAGCACCGTGAGCCCCGGCGAGACGTGCGCCACCGCCGCCCGGACCTCGTCCACCACCGCCTCTGCCTGCGGCCGGAGCGGATCGCTCGCCAGCACGAGCGTCAGCCGTGCGATTCGCCCGTCCCGCGAGCGCTCCGGGGTGGCGGGGAAGACGTCGGCGACGGCATGGTGCAGTGACGAGAGCCGGCTCTCCACCAGCGCGACGTCGGACGCGCTCGCGACCGCCCGGCCGCCGCTGCGCTCGATGACCACCGTGCTCGGCGCGACCTCCCCGACCGGGAAGCTCCGGCGAAACAGCTCATAGCCCGCCTTCGAGTCAGTGCTGGTGCGGAACTCCTTGATCGGCGTCGGGTCGCTGTGGAAGGCGAGCAGGCCAAACGCGCCGGCCACGAGCAGTGCGGCGCCCCCGCCGGCCGCCAGCCACGGCCGTCCCATCACGCGCCGCGCCACCACGGCCCAGCGAGTCTCGCGGACCTGCTCGATGGTCAGGCTCTGACCCCGCCTGACCGGGTCGTACGCGGCCTGCGCGCGCGAGGGCCAGAAGCCACGGCGCCCGAGCAGCGACAGGATCGCCGGCAGCAGCGTCATGCTCGCGCTGAGCACGATCAGGATCCCGACGGCCGTGACCGGCCCGAGCGTCCGGTTGGTGTCGAGCTCGGAGGCGAGCAGCGTCAGCAGCGCCGCGGCGACCGTCAGCCCGCTGGCGGCGATGGCGGGAAGCGCCCGGGGAATCGCGTAGCGCAGCGCGCGCTGCTCGTCCTCGAAGCGGTGCAGGTCCTCCTTGTAGCGGGCCACGAGCAGCAGGCAGTAGTCGGTGCCGGCGCCGAACATCAGGATCAGCAGCAGCGACGTGGCGGTCGAGTCGACCTGGAGGCCGGCGCGCGCGAGCAGGTAGACGACGCCTGACGCGATCACGTAGGAGACGATCACCACGAGCAGCGGCACCAGCGCCAGGATCGGCGAGCGGTAGATGAACAGCAGCAGCGCGAGCACGAGCAGCACCGTGGCCGCGAGCAGCACGATGTCGGCCGACTGCACCGCGTTGTTGATGTCGTTCAGGAGAACCGCGCTGCCGGTCACGTGATACTCGAGTCCGCCGGTGGCGCCGCCGCCCAGGGCCCGCAGCAGCTTGATCGAGTTCGCCACCTGCTCGGACCGGCCGGCCGACATCGGCACGATCGTGAACGCGGTGGCGCCGTCGCTCGAGACGAGCCGGGGAACCGGCTGCAGCGACCCGCCGGGACCGGGCGCGAACGCCGGCGTCGCGGACCCGGTGAGCGGGATGTCCGCGGCCGCCCTCGCGTCGGCGACGATCCGCTCGCGGTCGGCGGCGGTCAGTCCGCCCGCGCGGTGATAGATCAGGATCACGTCCTGCTTGTCGCCGTTTGCGAAGTCCCGGCTGAGCAGCTTTTCGACGTGGCCCGACTCCGATCCCGGCGGGAGCAGGCTGGTCGTCGTGTCGACCTTGACCGAGTTCAGCTTCGCGGTCAGCGGCGCGAAGCCGAGCATCAGTACCGCCCACACGCCCACGACGACCCACCGGCTGCGCCGGCCCGTCGTGAGGCGCGCGAGCCGGTCAGTCACCGGGCCGCGTCACCGCGTCCGGGATGATCACGGGGAAGTGACCGGACTCGGCGACGAGCCGCCCGGCCGAGCGCATCACCTCCTGCAACCGCGGCGCCTGATCGCGCCGAACGGCGAGCGTCCGCACCACCGTCTTGGCGCGCGCCACCTCCGGCTCGGAGGCCTCCAGCCAGCGCTGGCCGAAGTGGTCGCCGGGGTGCAGGGTGGCGAGCGGGACGGCGGCGCCACCGGGTGTGGCGAGCGCGGGCAGGATCTCGACCTCGCCCTCGATGATGATGTGGATGTACCGGCCGGCGCGCTCCTCGCTGACGATCACCTCGCCGGGCTGGAAGACGTTGTGGAGGATGTCGTACTCGCCGCGCTCGCCGACGTGAGGAGCGACGATGTCGCGCCCCACCACCGGCCAGATCAACCAGTCGGCGAACAGTCGCAGGCGGCGGTCCCAGCTCGGGAAGTAGTAGGTGAGCAACAGTCGCCAGGTCAGCCACGCGGGCAGGCCGGTGACCTGGATTCCCTTCACCTCGCCCACGGCCCAGCGCCGGCCGACCGACGCGCCCTGGGCCAGGCCCGGCCACTTGAACGGCTTGGGCGGGGCGTTCTCCAGCAGCACGCGGCGCAGATTGCGCCCGATGTGCTCACCGTGCTTGTAGGCATACAGCGCCACCGACGGGCTGTCCCCTCCTTTGGGCATCGGGAACGCCGCGCAGTCGCCCCCGGCCCACACGTCGCGCCGGCCCGTCACGAGTCCCGTCCGCTCCACCCGGATGCGCCCGCGGTCGTCCTTCTCGAGATCCAGCCCCGCGACGACCGGGTTGGGCCGGGTGCCGACCGCGCTGATGATCGTCCGCGTCGGCACTTTCTCACCGCTCGACAGCGTCACCTGCTGGGGCGTCGCGAACGCGACCCGGGTCGCGGCGCGAAGCTCGACGCCAAGCTCCTCGATGTGCCTGGTCGCCCGACGCACCAGTCCGGGGAAGGCCAGGAGCTCGGGAAGGATGGCCGGCTCGGGATGCACGAGCACGAACCGGCACTCCTCGTAGCGCAGGTGCGGGTACTCGTTGCCCTCGCCGGTCAGGCGCCGGGCGAAGTCGGCCAGCTCACCCGCGACCTCGACGCCCGCGAACCCTCCGCCGGCGATGAAGAACGTGAGCAGTCGCCGCCGCTCCTCGGCGTCGCGCTCCACGTCGGCCAGCTCGAACATGTCGATCACGTGGTTCTTGAGCGCGAAGCAGTCCTCGTAGGCGCGCAGCTTGAACGCATGCTCCTCGAGGCCCGGGTAGGCGTCGGTCCGATCCTCCGTGCCCAAGGCGAGCACCACGTGATCCCAGCCGATCTCGGTGCGCTGGCCGTCGATCCCGCGCGCGACGATCGCGCGCCGGCCGTCCAGGTCGATCGTCTGGATCTCTCCGACGTGAACCTTGGCCGGCGCGAACAGCCGCCGCACCGAGGAGAGGATGTTGGTCGGCGACACGCGGCCCGTGACCATCTCGCCGACGAATCCGTGGAACACGTGGTGGGTCGAGCCCGTGACGACGGTCAGATCGATCTGACGCTCGGCGACGGGCTTGCGCAGCGCGTGGCACAGCTTCACCGCGACGTAGCCGCCGCCGAGCACGACGACGCGCGGCGCGCCCAGCGAGACGGGAATCTCGATCGGCCCCGAGTAGCTGCGCATCCGTCCGGCGGCCTCAGGCGAGCGAACGGGCGACGCGCTTGATGTTCAGCAGGTTTCGATAGCCGACGTTGTCGGTCGTCGAGTTGCCTCCGAACGTCCCGCAGCCCAGCGTCAACGAAGGCGCGAGCCCGGTGACGACGCCACAACACCCCATCGCCGACGGCGTGTTGACGAGCACGCGGCTGACCGGCATCGCCTCGGCGAACCGGCGCACCCGTTCCTCGTCCTGGGTGTGCACGTTGGCGGTGTGCCCGGCTCCCTCGTAATCGAGGAGCTTCCGGCACAGCGCGATTGCCTCCTCGTCTCCGTCGACCGTGAATAGTGACATCACGGGCGCGAGCCGCTCGCGCGCGAACGCTCCCTCGGGCGAGGACGCGTCGGCCCGGAACACGATCAGCCGCGTCTCGGGCGGGATCTCCATGCCGATGGCGCCGCCAATCGTGCTCGGCGACTGGCCGACGAACCACATGCGCAGATCCCCGTTCTCCTCGAACGCGGTCGCCATGAACTGCTTCGTTTGGTCGGCGTCGAGCACCACCGCACCTTGTCGCTGCAGCGCATCGACCATCTGCTCCTCGACGCCGCGGTCGACGACCAGATGCTGCTCGGAGCCGCAGATCAACCCGTTGTCGAAGCCCTTGCTCGTGATCACCGCCTCGGCCGTGGCCTCGATGTCGGCGTCGGGGGCGACCCACGCCGGGGCGTTGCCGGCGCCCACACCGATCGCTGGCTTGCCGGAGCTGTAGGCCGCCTTGACCATCGCCGGCCCGCCCGTGGCGAGGATCATGCCCACGCCCTCGTGGCGCATGAAACGCGCGGTCTTCTTGCGGCTCGTGCGGTTGCGGATCCACTGCACGACGTCCACGGGTGCGCCATGGCGGACGAGCACTTCCTGGATCAGCTCGCCGAACGCGTTGCCGGTCTTCTGCGCGCCCCGGTGGCAGCTGAGGATCAGCGCGTTACGCGCCTTCAGGCAGATCAGCGTCTTATTTACGAAGGTCGGGCCCGGATTGGTCAGCGGCACGAGACCGATCACGACGCCTACGGGACTGGCCATCTCCGACACGCGCCGCACGTCGTCGGAGTCGAGCAATCCGAAGCCGACCTCGCCTTCGAGCGCCGCGTACACCGCCATCGCCGCGAACTGGAGCTTCAGCGCCTTGTCGGCGGCGTTGCCGATGTGGGTCTCCTCGAGCTCGGCCGCTCCGAGCTCGTCGGCCCGGCTCGCCACCGCCTCGGCGATGTCCTTGAGCAGCGCGTCCACGCGCTCCTCGCTCCAGGTCTGGAACTCGGCCTGGGCGGCCTGGGCAGCCGCCACGATCCGATCGACCTCCGGATCGCGGCTGTCCTCGGCGGCGTGCTCGGCGAGCAGGTGGACGGCGCTCTCGAGCCGCAGCGCAGTGTTGCGCGCGAGCGCTCGCAGTACCTTGATGCCCTCGGCCGGGTTCTCATCGAACAGCCGTCGCAGCCCCGCGCGCGAGACCTTGTGCGCCTCCACGTCGGTTTGCGCCACGGCGGTGACCCCGTGATTGGTTGCGCCCAGTACTTCCATGTCGCCCAGGAACGAGCCCGTCCCGACGTACTCGAGCACGCTCTCGGTGTCGAGTTCCTCGTGCGGCACCTCGACCCGCACCTCGCCCTGGTCGACGATGTAGAAGGCGTCGGGCGGTGACCCGGCGGCGAAGATCGTCTCGCCGGCGGCGAAGCGGACCTCCTCCATGTGCGGGATCAGCGCGGCGAGGACCTCGACCTGGACGGCGTCGAGCACGCTCGTCCGCGGATCGATCTCCTCGAGCTTGAGCAGCGGCATGGAACCTCCAGATCTCGCGGCGGTTCGCCCCGGCGCCTACCGCATCCCCCGGCAATTGTCCGCCTAGCCTAACCGCCGCGATGGTGCAGTTGCAACAGCTCGGCTAGCTCCGGAGCTGACTGGGGTCGAGGTCGGGCGGCATCGCCAGCTCCTGCGGCGAGGTCGGCTCCTCGTCTCCCCAGTCCGCGAACGCCTCGCCATCCCGGCCCTGATGTTCGAGCGCGCCGCCGAACGCGAGCAGCACGACCCGATCGGGACCGAAGTTCACGAGCTGCCGGCGGATCTGCGGCGCCACCCTGATCAGCTCGCCGCTGCCCAGCTCGGCCGGTTCGCCCTCGATCACGAGCGTGAGCGTTCCCTCGAGCACCAGGTAGACCTCTTCCTGGCGGGCGTGGCGGTGAATCCTGGACCGCTGCCCAGGTTCGAGCACGAGCTGGTTCATCCCGAACGAGCTGACGCCGAGCTGGCGGCGCAGCGGCAGGAACCGCTCGCCGACGTCGGGGTCAAGCCGGGTCCGTGTCGTGCCGTCCTCCATCGTCCACGACATGTTCGCACGCGCAGAACTGCCGTTCGCTATCTCCGAGCCGTCGTCGGACGGACAGTTGATCAGTCCTGGCGGCAGGCGCGGCAGGTGGTCAAGCTCGCCGGTCACGCCGTGGCAAGCTTCCGAGCGTGAGCTCAGGATCGCCCGATCACGTTGCACGCCGTGGCCTCTTCCTCGCACCGTTCGACGAGCTGTCGGATCCGCTCGTCCTCGTCGACCTGGCGGTACAGGCCGAGGCTGGCGGCTGGGACGCGGTGTTCCTGTGGGATCACGTGGCCTATCGCGCGCCCGTCCGGGCGGTCGCCGACCCGTGGGTCGCACTCAGCGCGATCGCCGCCCATACCGAGCGGGTGCGCCTGGGTCCGATGGTCACGCCGCTCTCGCGGCGGCGCGTGCAGAAGGTGGCCCGCGAGACGGTCACGCTCGACCGCCTCAGCCGCGGGCGCCTGACGCTCGGGGTCGGCCTCGGTAGCGCCAACAACGGCGAGCTCGAGCCCTTCGGCGAGATCGTCGACCCGCGCGAGCGGGCTCGCCTGCTCGACGAGGGCCTGCACCGGCTGACCTCGCTGTGGGGCGGCGGGTTCGAGCCGGCCCCGGTGCAAGAGCCGAGGATCCCGGTATGGGTGGCGGCGCGCTGGCCGAATCGCCGGCCGGTCGCTCGGGCGCTGCGCTGGGACGGGATCTTCCCGATCGATCTCCCGGGACCGGACGCGCTTGCCGAGCTGGCGGCCGAGATCTCCAGTCGGCGGCCCGCGCAGGACGGACCGTTCGACCTCGTGGTCGAGATCGGGCCAGGTGCCGATCCCGAGCCGTGGTCGGACGCGGGGGCCACCTGGGTGCTCACCGCGTTCGGTCGCCAGCCCCGCGCCGACGAGGTCCGCGAGGCGATCGCGACCGGGCCTTAGTCGTCCTTAGCTGACCGCTACTGGCTCGCCGGCCAGATCGTCGCTGCGCGGCTCGAGCGCGGCCAGGAATGCCCGCACGACAACCGTGTCGAACTGGGTGCCGGCGCAGCGGTTCAGTTCCTCGCGCGCGTCGTGCGCGGGGAGGCCGGCGCGATAAGGGCGGTCGGCGATCATCGCCTCGTACGCGTCGGCCACGGCCAGGATCCGCGCCTCGATCGGAATGCCTTCGCCCGCGATCCCCTTGGGATAGCCGCGACCGTCGACGCGTTCGTGGTGGGCGACGACCCAGGAGGCGATGTCGTGCAGCCCCGCGTGCTCGAGGATCCGCGCTCCGATCTCGGGGTGGCGCCTGATCTCCTTCCACTCGGCGTCGTCCAGCGCGCTGGGCTTGTGCAGGACGGCGTCGGTGATGCCGAGCTTTCCGAGGTCGTGCAGCACGCCGGCGGCGTGAATCCGCTCGATCCGATCGGGCCCGAAGCCGAGGGCGATCGCGGTCTGCCGGGCGTATTCGCCGACCGTGCGCGAGTGCTGCGCGGTCCCGGCATCGCGCAGGTCGAGCGTTTCGGCCAGCAGCATCACCGCGGCCAGGCGCAGCTCGCTCGAGAGCTCGCGCGCTCCACCGGCGCCGGCCGCCTCGCGCTGGCTCTGCTCAACCGCGAGCCCGGCCTGCTCGGCCACCGCCATCAGCACCGCGAGCTCCGCGTCGTCGGGCCGCCGGCCGTGCAGGGGCTGATCGAGTGACACGACGCCGAGCACATCGCCCGAGGAACCGCGCAGCGGCAGCATCAGCATGTCCTGCGGATGCCAGGCGTTCGGGTCGGGCGCCGGCGCGGCCGGCGGCGTCCACATCGTCGACTCGTCGGCCCATACGTAGGACCCTTCGGGAAGCCACAGGGCGCCCTCGCGAACGTGCTCGGTCGCGAGCAGAGCGCGCAGCTCCTCCCAGCTGGTAGACGTCCCGAGCAGCGTCTGCCGCGCGTCCTCGTCGCCCTCGACAACGACCACCCGCAACTCCTCCCCCGCGTCGTCGAGCAGGTTGATCGCGACCACCTGGAAGGAAAGCTCGGTCCGGATCAGCTGGGCCAGGGCATTGAGCACCGGGAGGACGCCCCGCCCAGCGGCCGCCGCACGGGACAGCGTCAGCATGCTGCGCAGGTGGCGCTGCGTGCGGTCGCGCCCGTGGACGCGGCGTCCGTCGACGCCATCCACGGATTCGGGCTCGGCGACCGCCGTGGCGACGAGATTGCGCCCGCCGCGCTTTGCCTCATACAGCGCCTCGTCCGCCCGGGCCAGCAGCTCGCCGTAGCCACCCTGGCCGGATGCGACGCCGATCGAGACCGTCACCATCCCGCGGTTGCCCGACGGGTGCGGCATGGCCGCCGCCTCCACCGCGGCGCGTACCCGCTCGGCGGCCGCCCTCGCCTCGGCCGCCGTGGCGCCAGGCAGCACGAGCAACAGTTCCTCCCCACCGAACCGGTAGGCCCGGTCGTGCGTCCGCATCGTCCCGCGGATCGTGGCGGCGATCGCCCGCAGCGCCTGATCGCCCGCCAGGTGGCCCATCTGGTCGTTGTACGCCTTGAAGTGGTCGACATCACACAGGGCCACCGCCAGCGGCGTCCCGAGCTCTCGGTGCCCCGCCTCGATCCGCGGCAGCTCGTCGGCCAGGGCGCGCCGATTGCGCATCCCGGTCAGGGGGTCGCGGCGTGAATCCTCGAGCAGCTGCTCGTTCAGCCGCGCCAGCTCCGCTTCGCGGTCGGCCAGGCTGGCCAGGGCGGAGCGCTCGCGCTTGAGCATCCGGCGCAGCCGTCCTTCGAGCAGCGCGCCCCGGACGACGAGCGCGGTTCCCGAGAACAGCAGCCCCGCGTAGAGGATGAACGCGACCTCGTCCGGGGCATGCCCGAGCCGAGCTCGCAGGAGCGCGACGAGCAGGGCGACGAACAGGATCGCCGGCAGGATTCCGCCCCGCAGGCCCGGCTCAGCGGCCGACGCTTCGGTCTCGGGTCGGCGGGCTGCCAGCGCGCCGCCAATGCCGATCCAGATCAGACCGACGACCCACAGCGGATCGATGACGGTCGCCCCGGGGTGATAGCTCTGCTGGAGCAGTTGCTCGCTCCAGATGATGAACGCGCACGCCTGGGCCATGATGCCGCCGAGGACCAGGCGCGACGGAGTGGAGCGGACGGTCGTCACCGCGCCTCCGAGTAGCGCCTGAAGCGCCAGCACCGCGGCGGACACGTACAGAGTCGGATAGACGAGCGCCGACATCCGGGGTGCCACCGCGAGCATCGACATATCCGCGTACCGCCACAGCTCGGCGAACGTCAGCGCCGCCGCGCCGGCGATCACCGGCAGAACCTCCGCCGCGGCCACGAGTCGCAGGCTGCGCGTTCCGGCCCGCATACGCACGGTGTTGAGCGTGACCACCAGCGCGAACGCCCACCAGCCGAAGTCGGCCAGATTGGGGCTGGACGGCGAGCCGATGATCGCGAACAGGTCCCAGGCGAGCTGCCCAAACAGCCAGGCTGCGACGGCGACCGCCCACAGCGTCCAGCGCGAACGGTTGGGCCCCGTGGCGACCCGGCGTGCCAGCAGCGTCCCGGCCAGCGCGCCGATTGCCGCCGACGTCCACGCGACGTCCCACCACAGCTCGGCAGCGCCCGTGAGCTTGGCCAGCAGCATCGCCACCACGCTCAGGCCAAGCGGTATCGCCACCGGCCAGCACAGCGGTGGGTTCTTTAACCCATGAAGTTTTTGCATCGCCTCCGGTAATCGACCTGGAAACGATGTATCTGAACGGGAGGCGCCCGTGGATCGACGCCTCGGCCTTGGGTTCGCGGTCAGGCTTCTGACCCAACGCGCCGCCGCGAGGCGCCGCCGACCATTTTTTAGTCGATCGCGGCCTGGGCGGCTGCGATCCGGGCTATCGGGACCCGGAACGGCGAGCACGACACGTAGTCGAGCCCGGCCCTATGGAAGAACGCCACCGAATCCGGGTCTCCCCCGTGCTCGCCACAGATCCCGAGTTTCAGCCCAGGGTGAGCCTCGCGCCCCACCCACGCGGCGAGTCGAACCAGCCACCCCACCCCGGGCGCGTCGATCGTCTCGAATGGCGAGCGATCGATGATCTTGTCCTCGATGTAGGTGGGGATGAACTTCGACTCGACGTCGTCGCGGGAGAAGCCGAGCGCGGTCTGGGTCAGGTCGTTGGTCCCGAACGAGAAGAAGTCGGCGTGGCGCGCGATCAGGTTGGCGATGAAGCACGCCCGCGGGAGCTCGATCATCGTGCCCACCGTGTAGTCCTCGCCCTCGCGCATGTCGTGCTCGTTCCCGACCTCGACCACGAGCGCGCGGGCGATCTCGAGCTCGTGCTCGTAGGCGACCAGCGGGATCATGATCTCGGGATGGGGTGGCTCGTCGACCGCCTTGGCCGCGCGCATGATCGCGTGCACCTGCATCTCATAGATCTCGGGATACAGGATGCCCAGCCGGACGCCGCGGGTTCCCAGCATCGGGTTGCCCTCGTGGATCTCCTCCACGCGCGCCAGCAGCTTCTCGAGCTCCTCGAGGTCGTCGGTCTGCTCGATCCGCGCCCGCTCGACGTGGGCGCGCAGCTCGGGCAGGTTGGGCAGGAACTCGTGCAACGGCGGGTCGAGCAGCCGGATGGTCACCGGCAGGCCGCGCATCGCGTCGAAGATTCCGACGAAGTCCTCCTCCTGGAGCGGCAGCAGCTCGCCCAGCGCCGCGCGCCGACCCTCCCGGTCGTCGGCCATGATCATCGCGCGCATCTTGGGCTGGCGGTCCTCGGCCATGAACATGTGCTCGGTGCGGCACAGGCCGATCCCCTCGGCCCCCAGCTCGCGGGCTCGCCGCGAGTCCTCGGGCGTATCCGCGTTCACCCGCACGCCCAGCCGCCGTAGCTCGTCCGCCCACTCCAGGACGGTGTCGAAGCGCTGGTCGATCTCGGGCTCGATCAGCTTGGCGCCCGGCTCCACCACCGCGCCCTCCGAGCCGTCGATGGCGATCTCGTCGCCCGCTTTGAACACGCGTCCGTCGATCGTCACCTCCCCAGCCTCGAGGTCGATCGCCACCGCCGCGCCGGTCACCGCCGGCACGCCCATCCCGCGCGCCACCAGCGCCGCATGCGAGGCCTTCCCGCCCTCGGAGGTCAGGATCCCCTTGGCGGCGTGGAAGCCCGCCACGTCGTCGGCCTCGGTGAACGGACGGACGAGGATCACGGCCTTTCCGGCCCGCGACTCGGACACCGCGTCGGCCGCGTTGAACACGATCGCACCGGCCGCCGCGCCCGGCGAGGCCGCCACGCCGTGCGCGAGCACCTCGTAGCCCTCGCTGCGGTCGAAGGTCGGGTGTAGCAGCGCGTCGAGCGCGTAGGCGTCGATCGTGCGCAGCGCCTGCTCGCGCGTGAGCAATCCCTCGTCGACGGCGTCGACGGCAAACCGCACCGCCGCCTGCGCCGGCCGCTTCGCGCTGCGCGTCTGGAGCATGTACAGCTGCCCATCTTCGATCGTGAACTCGACGTCCTGCATGTCCTTGTACTCGGACTCGAGCGTGCGCAGGATCTCCATCAGCTGCTCGTATGCCTCGGGCATGACTTCCTTCAGCTCGGAGATGTCCCGCGGGGTCCTGACCCCGGACACGACGTCCTCGCCCTGCGCGTTGACCAGGAAATCGCCGCTCGGCTGCGGCGCGCCCGTGACCTCATCGCGGCTGAACGCCACGCCCGTGGCCGACGTGTCGCCCTGGTTGCCGAACACCATCTGCTGGACGTTGACCGCCGTCCCCCAGTCGTCGGGGATGCGGTTGATCCGCCGGTAGGACACGGCGCGCTCGCCGGTCCAGGAATCGAACACCGCCCGGATGGCCTGGCCCAGCTGGTCCTGAGGGTCCTGGGGGAAGTCGTAGAAGCCCTTGAACTGCTCGACGAGCTGCTTCAGCGCGTCCACGTTCAGCTCGGCGTCGGTTTGCACCCCAGCATCGCCCTTCGCCTTGGCCAGCGCATCCTCGAACCGCGATCCCTCGACGCCCTGGACGACATTGCCGAACATCTGGATCAACCGCCGGTAGGAATCCCACGCGAACCGCTCGTTGTCGGTCGCCTTGGCCAGGCCCTGCACCGAGTCGTCGTTCAGCCCCACGTTGAGGATCGTGTCGAGCATCCCGGGCATCGACTCGCGCGCGCCGCTGCGGACCGAGACCAGCAGCGGATCCTCGTCGTCGCCGAACGTCTTGGCGGCCGACTGCTCAAGGCGGTCCATTGCCGTCGCCACCTGCTCGTCGAGCCCCTCGGGCTCATGCCCTGCGCGCATATAGGCGACGCAGGCCTCGGTCGTGATCGTGAACCCGGCCGGCACCCGCTCGGGCCCGAGCACACGGGTCATCTCGGCGACGTTCGCCCCTTTGCCGCCGAGCAGATCGCGCATGTCCTTCGAGCCCTCGGCGAAGTCGTAAACCCACTTGTGATCCGGCATCGCTCGCGATAGCAACCTATCGCTCACGTCTCCGAGATGGCAACTGGGGAACTCCAGAACGCTTGATAGGTTGGGGTCATGGCCGCTACCGATGCCCCCGCAGCCGGTCGCCAGTCGGCGATCGGCGTCTCCACTCCCCGGCGCGACTCCGAGCCCAAGGTCCGAGGCGTCACCCGTTTCGCCGCCGACGTCCCCGTCACGGGTCTCCTGCACGCCCGCCTGCTTCTCTCCCACGACGCCCACGCACTGATCAAGTCGATCGACACGACCGCGGCCCGCGCGCTGCCCGGTGTCGTCGCCGTGCTAACCGCCGATGACCTCCCGATCGTCGCCACCGGTTCCGGCCGGTCCAAGAACCCGCTCGCCCGCGACGAGATCATGTACGCTGGTCAGCCGATCGCGATCGCCGTCGCGGAGACCGAGGCGCTCGCGGCTGACGCGACCGAGCTGATCGAGCTCGAGCTCGAGCCCGTCGAGGCCGTGATCGACGTGGAGGGCGCCGTCCGGCCGACCGCTCCCCGCGCCCGGCTCCACAGCGCCGACGACGACGACGAGGGCGACCTCGGCGACGCTCACGCCTCAGTCGCCGCCTCCGGTGTCGGTGACGAGGAGGAGCTGTCCGAGAACGTGCTCGGCACGGCCCGCCTGGCCGGCGGCGATGTCGACGCCGCGCTCGCCGGCAGCGAGGTCGTCGTTCGCGGCCGCTTCCACACGCCGTGGGTCTACCAGGGCTACCTCGAGCCTCAGACCGCCACCGCCTGGTTCGACGTCGAGGGCGAACTGATCGTGAGCACGTCGACTCAGGCTCCGTTCATGACCCGCGACGAGGTGGCGTCTCTGTTCGGGCTGCCGGTCGACCGCGTCCGCGTCCGCTGCGCTCCCTTGGGCGGAGGCTTCGGCGGCAAGATGATGATCCCCGAGCCGCTGGTCGTCTCGGCGGCGCTCGCCACGCGCCGGCCGGTCCGGCTCGCGATGACCCGCAGCGAGGACTTCGCGGCCGCCAATCCGGCTGGCGCCGAGGTACTCGAAGTCGAGGTCGGCGCCGATCGCGAGGGTAATTTCACCGGGATCCGCACCCGCATCTGGTGCGACCGCGGCTCGACCGACAGCATGGGGGTCGAATCGATCGCCGCGATGCTCAGCGCCGGTCCGTACCGCTGGCAGGCCCATCACCTGACCTGCTACGGGGTCATGACCAATCGCGTGACGTTCGGCGCCTACCGCGCCCCGACCGCCCCGCCCGCGGCCTTCGCCGTCGAGTCGATGATCGATGAGCTCGCGGGGCGACTCGGGATCGACCCGCTCGAGCTCCGCCTGCGCAACGTGCTGATCGCGGGCGACAACACCGTCGCGGGCCAGGAGATGACCGTTTTCGGCGCGCGCGAGTGCCTCGAACGCCTCGGCGAGCAGCCGTTGTGGACGGGCCGGCACTCACTGCCCGAGGACGAAGGGGTGGGTCTCGCGATCGGCTGGTGGCCGGGCGGCTACGAACCGGCCGCGGCCGCCTGCCGGCTCGACTCCGACGGAAACCTCACGGTCATTACCGGCGTGTCGGATATGACCGGCGTCCAGACGACCTTCGCCGCGATCGCCGCCGAGGCGTTCGGCGTCACCCCCGACCGCGTCCGCGTCGTCAACGCCGACACCGCAAGCGCGCCGTACGCCGGCGTCAGCGGTGGCAGCAAGATCACCTACACGGTCGGCCGCGCCGTCGAGATGGCCGCACGCCAGACGCGCGAGCGTCTGCTCGACGTCGCTGCCGAGGAGCTCGAGATCGCCCCCGAGGACCTCGAGATCGTCGACGGCGCCGTGCAGCCGGTCGGAGTTCCGGCCAAGGCGATGGCGATCGAGCAGCTCGCCCAGAAGGTCCTCACATTCGGGAGCCCGTACCCGCCGGTGGAAGGACAGGGCCTCGTCTCGCTACCGCAGGTTCCGCAGTCGGCGGCCCATCTTTCGCACGTGCGGGTCGATCGCGAGACCGGAGCGGTCACCGTCCTCGGGCACGTGGTGGCCCAGGACGTGGGCCGCGCGCTCAATCCCGCGCTCGTCAGAGGGCAGATGCACGGCGGGACGACCCAGGGCCTCGGCTGGGCCCTGCTCGAGGAGATCGGCTACGACGAGCACGGGCAGCCGGTCGCGGGGTCGTTCGTCGAGTACACGATGCCGACCTCCGGCGTCGTCCCCGCGATCGAGACCGAGATCGTCGAGGTGCCGGCTCCCGAGGGGCCGTACGGCGCCAAGGGCGTCGGCGAGGCACCCGTGATCGGGGTGCCCGGCGCGGTGGCCAACGCGATCGCGGCGGCCACCGGCGGTGTTCGCCTGCGCCGGCTACCGATGACGCCCGAGCGCGTGTGGCAGGCGATCGCCGATGGCGACGGCCACCGCAGCTGACCCGGCTCCGGCGGCCGGCGCGGCTGAGCGGCTCGCAGGCTGGGCCGACTCCTTAGACCCTTCCGAACAGGACCTCGCGCTCGCGCGGCGCGCGCTGCTCGACACGGTCGCGGTGATGTGGGCCGGCCGGCGCCATCCGCTGTGCCGGGTATTCGGCGGGCTGTCGGAGGTGGGACGGCTCGCGGCGCTCGCGCACGTGCTCGATTACGACGACCTGCACCTGCCCTCGACCACGCACATCAGCGCGGTGTGCGTCCCGGTCGTGCTCACGTCCGGCGGCGACGCCCGCGCCTATCTCGCCGGTGCCGGTGTCATGGCCCGGCTCGGCACCGCGCTCGGCTGGCGCCACTACGAGGCCGGCTGGCACGCCACATGCACCGCCGGCGCGTTCGCCGCCGCGGTAGCCGCCTCCGTGGCGCGCGGGCTGGACGCCAAACGCGTTGCCGTCGCGATGGCGCTCGCGGTTCCCGCCGCGGGTGGCGTTCAGCGGGCGTTCGGGACGTCGGGCAAGTCGCTGCAGGTCGGCTTTGCCGCCGAGGCCGGGGTGCGCGCGGCGGCGCTGTCCCAGGCCGGAGCGAGCGCCGACGTGCGCGCGGTCGAGGATTGGATGACGCTGGTGGGCGGCGACCCCTCGGAAGTCGAAGTCGCGGCGGCCCCGGCCGTTCCGGGCGGGCTCGCGATCAAGGTCTATCCCTGCTGCTACGCGCTCCAGCGCCCGATTGCCGCGGTGGCCGATCTCGGCATCTCACCGGCGGCCGGGGCGCGGGTGAGCTCCGTCCGCGTGACGACGCCGGCGAGCGCGCTCGCGCCGCTCATCCACCACCGGCCGAGCACCGGCCTCGAGGGCAAGTTCAGCCTCGAGTATGGCGTCGCCGCCGCGCTGCTCGATGGCCAACCTGGCCTAGACAGCTTCACCGACGACGCGGTCCGGCGGCGGGAAGCCGTGCGCCTGACGGAGGTGGTCGAGACGGTCGCTATTGAGGGCGGTGCCGGCCTGCTCGCCGGCGAGGTCGAGATCGAGGTGACGCTCGCTGACGGCGGCTGCCGGCGCGCTCGCCTCGGGCTGCCGCCGGGCGCGCCCGGGCGTCCCGCCACCGGCGAGGAGCTACGCACCAAGCTCGAGCTGTGTGCGGGCGCCGAGGCCGACCGGATCGCGGAGCTGTCCTGGGAGACGGCCGCGGGCTACGTGCACAACCGCTTCATGGCCTGAACGGCCGCGGCCGGCTCGGATCGAAGTGGGCCTGACTGGGTCGGCGGCGCCTGACGGCGGCGCCTTAGTGGGCCACTTGCGCGAGCTGCTCGCGCCACTTGGCCAGCTGGGCCCGCTGGCACGCGGAGCACGTGCCCACGTGGTGGGCGTGGCCGCATGGCTTCGCTGCCTGACCAAGTTGAACGCGAACCGGCGTTGCGCTGGTGGACGAGGTTTGGGTGCGTAGCATTGTTCTTCCCGGTCACTTTGGGGGGCTCGAGAAAGTGAGTCTGAGCCCTTTATCGGCCGCACTCGCCGGGGGTGTAGCCGACGCCGCCGTTCTACCCAAAAACTGGTGAAAACACTCCCGACCACACAAATCTGTCCTGTAGCTTTACGTCCAGAACGGGTGCGCAGATGAGCGGTCGACCCACCATCGAAACGGACGCCGAGGGTCGCGGGCAACGGGTGCAGCAGTCGCCCGCCGAGCTCAAGGACGTCATCGCCGCCGAGCGGACCGGCTATCCGTTCGTCGTGTGGCGCGCCGACGGCCGCGAGCAGCGGCTCCTGCTGCTCCAACCCGACCGCTGGCGCGTGACGATCGGCCGCGACCCAGCCGCCGACATCCCCCTCGCGTGGGACGCCGAGGTGTCGCGCACCCACGCCCTGCTCGAGCAGGTCGGCCGCGGGTGGACGCTCGTCGACGACGGGCTGTCACGCAACGGCTCGTTCGTGAACGGGGCGCGGGTGATCGGGCGCCGGCGCCTGCGCGACAAGGACCGGCTCGTGTTCGGCAACACCCCGCTGACCTATCGGGAGACCTCGGGCGGCATCACGCAGACCGCTTCGGCGATCGACGCGCCGGCGGCGATCCCGCTGACGCCGATGCAGCGCAAGATCCTGATCGCGCTGTGCCGGCCCGTGCACGAGTCGGAGTCGGCCACGCCGGCCACCAACCGCCAGATCGCGGAGGAGGTGTTCCTGACCGTCGACGCGGTCAAGGCGCACCTGCGCGTCCTATTCGACCGCTACGGCCTCAGCCAGCTTCCCCAGAACGAGAAACGTGCGCGGCTCGTGACGGCGGTCCTTGACTCCGGCGCGCTCGCGCCCCGCGACTTCTGAGTGGCGGGACGCAAGCGCCCGCGACGGAGGGTGTGACACCTGCACCCTAGGGAGGGCTGTCGGACGTCGATCGCGGTCGTAGGGTTACCGCCATGACGTGGAGCCAGCCAAGAGATCGATCGGAGATCGAGGCCGTAGGGCAGTGGGCCGGCTTCCACGAAAGGGGGCGAGGCGACCGGATCGGCACCGGACGCTTCTCAGGGCTGGGGGCCGATGTCGGGGGCTGCAGCGAAACGGTCGATGCCCTTCCGGAACGGGGATACACGGTTCACTTCGTGTCTCTACCGGAGCTTCGGGGGTTGCTCCATCCGGAAGGGCATCGCCAGTAGCCGTCGCTCGGCAGATAACCCGCGCATACCGCGAGTTATCTGCCAAGGGCTAATCGGCGAGGGGTCGGCAGGCGGTGAGACGCCACGGGGTCACGGTGTGCTGTGATGCACACCCATGAACGGCCGCGAGCGCCAGACCCAGATTTACCGCGACGGAGTGAGCGGCATCCGGCCGCCCATCCCACTCGACTTCGACCGGCTCGAGGCCGCGGCGCGCCGGCGGATGCGGCCCCACGCGTACGCCTACGTCGCGGCCGGCGCCGGACAGGAGCGCACGGTCGCGGCCAACCGCGCGGCGTTTGACCGGTGGCGCATCGTGCCCCGCATGCTCCGCGACGTCGAGCACCGCGACACGAACGTCGACCTGTTCGGGCAGCGGCTGTCGAGCCCGTTCCTGCTCGCGCCGGTCGGCGCGCTCGAGATCGTCCATCCGCAAGCCGAGAGCGCGGTGGCGAGCGCGGCGCGCGACGCGGGCGCGGCGATGGTCTTCTCCAACCAGGCCTCCCGGCCGATGGAGGGTGTGGCCAAGATCCTCGGGGACACCCCTCACTGGTTCCAGCTGTACTGGAGCCGGTCCGACGAGCTCGTCGAGAGCCTGGTCGGCCGCGCGGAGCGCTGCGGCTGCCGGGCAATCGCGGTCACGCTCGACACCACGATCCTCGGCTGGCGCTCCCGTGACCTCGAGGGCGCCTACCTGCCCTTCCTGCACGGCAAGGGCCTGGCCCAGTACTTCAGCGACCCGGTGTTCCGGCTTCTGCTGACCGAGCCCGCGTCGGCCGGGACGGACCAGCCTCAGCCGAAGCCCACGCTGGCCGCCCTGCGCACGCTGGTCGAGGTGACCAAGGCCTATCCCGACGCGTTCGTCCGGACACTCCTCTCGGGGCAAGGTCGCACCGCGGTCCAGCGCTTCACCGAGATCTATTCCCGCCCATCGCTCACCTGGGAGACGCTGGCCTTCCTGCGCGAGCGGACCGAGCTGCCGATCCTGCTCAAGGGCATCCTCCACCCCGATGACGCCGCCCGGGCCGTGACCGAGGGCATGAACGGCGTGATCGTCTCCAACCACGGCGGGCGTCAGGTCGATGGATCGATCGCGACGCTCGACGCGCTCCCCGGGGTCGTCGAGGCGGTGGATGGCCGCATCCCGGTGCTTCTCGACTCGGGTGTGCGCGGTGGCGCCGACATCTTCAAGGCGCTCGCGCTGGGAGCGCGTGCCGTGCTCATCGGACGACCGTACGCCTACGCACTCGCCGTCGCCGGCCGCGCCGGCGTGCGCGAGCTGCTGCTCAACCTGGCGGCCGAGTTCGACCTGACGATGGGGCTCGCGGGCTGCCGCTCGGTAGCCGAGATCGGGCCTGATGCGGTGGTGCCGGCCCCGGGATTCGGTGGCGATCCGGCCGAGGCTCAGCTGATTCGCCGGTAGCTGATCGCGAGGCCGCCCTCCCAGGTCGTCCCGTCGCGGGACAGCTCCCCTTCGCCGACGATCGTGTCACCGTTCGCGCTCAGCGTCGCCTTGAACAGCTGCCCCTGCTGTCTGTCGAGATGCTCGCTCACCGGATCAGGCGTCGCGCGACGGGACCGCCGGCGACGACGCCGAACAGGATCACAAGTATTCCCCCGACCTGGCCAGCGAACACGACCAGTGCGGCCCCGGCCAGGATCACGCCGGCGCAGATCACGAGCTGCTGCCACGGCTTCGCATAAAACAGGTACATCCTGAGAAAGGCGAGCGGTCCGCTATGCATTTCGTCTTCTCGGCTCGCGCGATCTCGGCCTGATCTGCTCGATCACCGGCCCGGAAGCCGCGGGCACGAGGCGCTCGAACAGGTTCTCGAGTGAACCCGCCACCGCGTCCAGGTCCTCGGCGCGATCTCCCAGTGCCCGGGCGAGCGCTCCGCCGATTGGGGTCGCGGCCTTGCTGGCGACCGTCCGGCGATGATCGGCGCTGACGCGGACAAGCGTGCGCCGCTTGTCGGCGGGATCGGCCCGCGTCTCGAGCATCCCCTGTTGCGTCAGGCTCGCCACCGACTCCGATACGTAGCTTTGGGGCAGGCCGGTCCGCTCGGCGATCTGGCTGATCGAGCTGTCGCGGTTGGCGAATACGTCCCTCAGCACGAGACTCGGACCGTTGGGAAGGGCTTGCGTGCGCGAGCCGCGCATCGCCTCCTCGCCGATTTTCGTCAGCTGCCGGCCGAGTTGAATCAGCTCGAGCGCGTCCATATCGCCAACGATACATCGTCAGATATGTATCGTCAACGATGTAACTTCAGCGCAGCTCGACCCCGTTCACCACGAGATCCTGGAAGGTCGCGGTCGTCTCCCACGCGTCAAGACCCGACGCGTGGAACGCGCCGACGTCCTGCGTGGCGCCGGAAACCGAAGGCGCCACCGTCACCGTGCCGACGATCTTCCAGGTCGCGCCGCCGCTCGTCGAGTAATAGCCGGTGTAGGTGGTTGCGCCGCGTACCAGTCGCAGCGTCACAGGTGGAGGCGCGTACGTACCCTGGGCCTCGAGCCACGCGTCGACGTCGGCGCCACCGGACGAGTTCCAGGCCATCTCGATCGTGTTGTTGCTGGCTACGAACAGGACCACGGCGGCACCCGATCCCGCGGGCGTGGCAATCTCGTCGCCCTCGATCAGGCCCGCGCCGCCGCCGTTGCCGCCCGCCTGGTCCGAGGTGACCGTGACCTGCGCGCTGGAGGAAGAACCGGCCCCCTGGGGGTCATAAATCGCGGCGTACTGGTCGCTCGCTCCTTGCAGCAGATAGGCCGGGAACGCCCCCAGCCCGCTCGCGGTGATCGCCTCCGATCCGTCGGACACGCCGAACGAGGCGTCCTGACCGGTGGTGTCCGCACTCGCGAACGGCGCGGGAACCGGAACCGAGGTGGTCTCGGCGACCGTGGCCGCCGAGGACGCGATCAGACCCGCGGCAGGGTCGTAGGAGGCGGACCCCGACAGGGCCGCGAGCCCGAGCGGCGGCCCGGTGGCGGGTGCCGTGATGCGGTAGAGGACGGTGAACCGGCGCCCGGGGGCCAGACGCTTGAGCCGGGCACGGGCGAGCCGCTCGACGTGCCAGCCGCGGGGAGCGGAGAAAGACAGGCTCAGGCGCTTGACCGACACGGTCCCCTCGTTGGCGAACGTCTCGCGCACGGTGGTGCTGGCGCCGACCTCGAGCTCGGGGTCGGCCGGCATCAACGAGAGCACCGTGTGCGGCGCCAGCGCGCTCAGATCCCGGCGCGCCTGCGGGACGACGCGGAACATCGCCACGCCGTGGGCGGGAACGAATGCGCTGATCTGATCACCGGACTCGGTGACCGCGTTGGTCCACAGGTTGAACAGGCTGTACCCGGCCGCCCTGCGCAAACCGGCGGCGGTGGCGCTCGTCGTGATCGTCCCCGCGGTGTCGGTCGAGTTGAACAGCAGCACGGAACGGCCGCCGTCGGCCAGTCGCTTGGTCAGGACCCACAGGCCGCCGGCGCTCGAGACCGGTACGGCGGGCCGGCCCAGCGGGTCCTGGTCCACCGCGATCACGCCCTCGTTCTCGTAGATGGCGAGCTCGGCCGGGGTGAGATCGGCCACGTCGGTGCTGGCGATCAGCGGTGCCGACATCTCGGCCCACAGGCTGAACTCGGTGCGGTACTCGGTCAGCGTGCTGCCGCCGTTGCCGATCTGGAGGAGATCGGGGTCGTTCCACCCTCCGGGGCCGGCGCTCCCGTACAGGTCAACCGTACCCTCGAAGTTGGCCAGCATCGAGCCGTAGTTGTCCTCGATGTCGGGCGTGGTCCGCCACAGGTTGGCCACCGAGGGTCCCCACGTCCAGGCATCGACGCCGGGATTCGGGTCGCACACCGAGAACAGGATCGGGCGGCCGGTCGCCTTGAGCGCGTCGCTCATGCGCGTGAACAGCGTCTGGTCGACCTCCGCCTCGGGCTCCCCGGGGAAGTCCGCATAGGGGATGTTGCAGCGGTCGTACTTGACGTAGTCGACGCCCCAGGACGCGAACGTGGCCGCGTCCTGGGTCTCGTGGCCGTAGCTGCCCGGCAGCCCTGCGCACGTGGCCGTGCCGGCATCCTCGTAGATGCCGAGCTTCAGGCCCAGGCTGTGGACGTAGGCCGCGACCGGCGCGATCCCGTTGGGAAAGCGCGTCGGGTTCGCGACCAGGTTTCCCGCGCTGTCGCGGTAGGGGGCCATCCAGCAGTCATCGATGTTGACGTACTGGTAGCCGGCCGCGGCCATGCCGTCGGCCACCATCTCCCGAGCGGTCTGCTCGACGAGCTGCGCGCTCACGTTGCAGTACTCCGAGTACCAGTCGTTCCATCCCATCGGCGGCGTCGCGGCCAGGCCGTTGCTCTCCGCTAGGGCACTCGGCGCGAGCACGGCGAGCCAGGCCGCGCACAAAAGCGCGGCCAGCAACAAGACGCGACGGCAGGGTGTACGCATACGATGCGGTGTGGGCCAGCGCCCTCTTCGGTCGTGCGGCTCACGACTGAGCCGGCTCCAAACGCGATGAGATTCTCCGCCAACCTCTCCTTCCTGTTCAAGGACGCGCCCTTCGTGGACCGTTTTATGCGAGCGCGCGACGCCGGCTTCGATGGCGTCGAGTTCATGTGGCCGGGGACGGCCGAGGTCCCCGCCGTCGAGCGCGCCGTGGCGGAGACAGGGCTCGAGGTGGCCCTGTTCAACTTCGACGCAGGAGACATCGCCGCCGGCGATCGCGGGCTGCTGAGCGATCCCTCTCGCGATGAGCGCTTCCGCGACAACGTGCCGGTCGCGCTCGAGCTCGCGGGCAAGATCGGCTGCAACCGGCTCAACGCGCTCGTCGGCGTCCGCCTCCCCGACCTCGAGCTCGAGGCCCAACTCGAGCTGGCGCGTCACAACGTGGCGTGGGCCGCCGAGCAGGCCCAGCCGCAGGGTGCCCGCATCATGATCGAGGCCGTCAACACGTACGAGAATGGTCCCTATTTACTCGACACGACGGCCAACGCGGTGAACTTCGTGGAGTCGATCGCGGCCGACAACGTCGAACTCCAGTACGACGTGTATCACATGCAGCGCATGGAGGGGAATTTGGCCGACACGATCTCGCGCGTGCTTCCGCGCATCGGCCACGTGCAGGTCGCCGACCCCCCCAACCGAAGCGAACCGGGCACCGGCGAGATCAACTACGGCTTCATTCTGGACCTGCTCGAGCGCAGCGGCTACGGCGGCTGGGTGGGCCTCGAGTACAACCCCTCGACGCCCCGGACCGAGGACAGCCTCGGCTGGATCAAGGAGCTTGGCTATGGATAAAAAGCCCGTCGTCGGGTTCATCGGTCTGGGGATCATGGGCGGCCCGATGGCGCTCAATCTGGCGCGCGCCGGCTATCCGCTCGTCCTCCACAACCGCACGCGCGCCAAGGTCGACGAGTTCGTGGCCGAGGCGGGCGGGGAGGCCGCCGCAACCCCACGCGAGGTGGCCGAGCAGGCCGAGATCTTGATCACGATGCTCCCCGACTCGCCCGACGTCGAGCAGGTCTATCTGGGCGAGGACGGCGTGATCTCCGGGGGACGGGAAGGGAAGCTCTTCATCGACATGAGCTCGGTGGCGCCGGCCACCGCCCAGGCGGTGTCCGCCGCGGCGCGCGACGTCGGCGCGGTCGCGCTCGACGCCCCGGTGTCGGGCGGCGACGTCGGCGCCCGCGAGGGCACCCTGTCGATCATGGTGGGCGGACCGCAGGACGCCTTCGAGCGAGCCCGTCCCCTGTTCGAGGTGCTCGGCAAGACGATCGTGCGAATGGGCGAGGCGGGCGCCGGCCAGACCGCGAAGGCGTGCAATCAGATGCTCGTAGCGATCACGATCGAGGCGGTCAGCGAGGCGCTTGTGCTCGCCTCAAAGGCCGGTGTCGACCCGGACCGGTTGATCGAGGTGCTGTCGGGCGGCCTGGCCGGAAACCGCGTCATGGAGGTCCGCCGGCGCAACTTCCTCGAGCACGACTTCAGCCCCGGGTTCAAGCTCGAGCTGCACCACAAGGACCTCGGGATCGCGCTGCGCACCGCGCGCGAACTCGGCGTGTACGTACCCACCACGGCGATCGTCGACCAGATGCTCGGCGCACTGGAAACCAATGGCGACGGCGCGCTCGATCACTCCGCCCTGCTCAAGCTGATCGAGCAGGCGTCCGCGCACGAGATCTAGCCTGCGTCATTACCTGGCGGGTAATCGACAGCGGACAGCACGCTTGCCACGCTGTCCCCCATGAGCGACATCAACACAACCATTGAGAAGTTCGTCACCAGCTGGAACGACCCGGATCCGACGTCGCGCCGCGAGGTGATTGACGAAATCTGGTCCGAGGACGGCGTGTATCGGAACGCCCGGGCCGAGTACCCCGGACGCGCGGGCATCGAGGAAGCAGTCACCAATGCCTACAACGCGTTTACCGCGAACGGCTTCGTTTTCCGTCTCGCGAGCCTTGACACCAACCACGACGCCGTGCGTTACCGCTGGGAGATGGTGCCGGCGGCGGGCGGCGAGCCGGACTCGATCGGCACCCACGTGGCGATGCTCGGGCGCGACGGACGTCTGGTGAGCGACCATCAGTTCATCGACAAGCCCCCGTCGGGGAGCTGAGAGGCTCACCGTCGGCGAGGTAAGGACCCGCTGTCGGCGGGCTGCTACTTAGACCAGGCGTCCGGGTTCAGGCAGCTCGCCGGCAACCGCCCGGCCACGAGCGCTCGCAGGTTGTTCAGCACCGCCTCGCCCATGCGCCCGACGCCGAGGTCGGTGAACGAGGCCACGTGCCCGGTGAGGATCGTGTTCGGCGCCGACAGGATCGGATCGTCGGGCGCCGGTGGCTCGTGCTCGAAGACGTCGAGCCCTGCGCCGGCGATCTGGCCGTCTTGAAGGGCCGCCACCAGCGCCGCTTGATCGATCAACTCGCCCCGCGCCGCGTTGACCACGATCGCGTGGCGCGGAAGCATCGCGAACTCGCGCTCGCTGATCAGGCCGCGGGTGTCGGGGGTCAGGGGCGCGTGAAGCGAGAGCACGTCGACCTGAGGGAGCATCGTGTTCAGGTCGGTCAGCTCGATTTGCTGCTGGGCGACGAACTCGGCGTCCGGACTGGGCTCGAGCGCCAGCACGCGGCAGTCGAAGCCGCGCAGACGCCGCGCCACCGCCCGGCCGATCGCGCCCAGCCCGACCACTCCGACAGTTGCGCCGGCCAGGTCACGGCTTGGCCCCGCCCCGCGCCACTGACCGGAGCGCACCGCCGCATCCAGGCCGAGCACGCCGCGGATGCAGGCGAGCATCAGCATGAGCGCGAGGTCAGCCACCGCCTCGGCGTTGACCCCTGGGGTCGTGACGACCGCGACGCCGGCCTCGGTGGCGGCGTCGACGTCGATCGCGTCCGAGCCGGTGCCAAAGCGGAGGATCGCCTTCAGGTCTGGCGTCGCGGCGAACACCTCGCGCGTATAGGGCTCGCTCCCGGCGACCACCGCCCATGCGCCGGCCAGCCCCCGCGCCAGCACCTCCGGGTCGTGGGTGCGCGAGAGCTCGTAGCGCTCGACCACGCCGATCTCCGGGATTTGGTCAAGCTCGGCGCGGATCCGTTCGGCCAGCGCGGTGGCGAGGACTACCGTCCGGCTCAGAACCAGTCCTCAACGGTGATCGACCACTGCGCGCTGTCCCAGCCCGGCTTGATTGCGATCTGATACGTGCCCGGGCCGGTCTTGAACACGCGGTTCTCGTCGGTTCCACTGCTCAGACCGAACGACGTGTTTGTCGACCCGGAGCCGATCACCTGGGCGCTTGGTCCGTTGCACCAGAACACGAAGTCGCAGGTGCCCTGGTAGGACATCGAGTAGACGATCCGCCACTGGGTGCCGCGGATGTGGAACGGGACCGACTGTCCGCTACCGGATCCCGAGAACGAGGTGACCGTTTGCCACGACGGCGTCTCGACCACCAGCAGGTTGACGCTTCCGCCCCGGTGCAGCTGCGCCCCGGCCCGAGGCGACTGCCCGGTCACTGTCCCGGGCGCCGTCCCGGGCGCGCTCTCGGGCGCGGGGACGTAGCTCACTCGAGCGCTCAGCCCGTTGCGGCGTAGTTGCGCGGCCGCGGCGCCCGAGGGCTCGCCCGACAGCGACGGGACGTCGATCGGCCGCGGTCCGCGACTCAGCACGACCTGGACGGTCGACCCCTGCTTCACACGAGCATTGGCGCCCGGCGACTGCGACACGACTGAGCCGGACGGCACGTGCGCCGACCACCCGTGCGCGAAGCTCGCGTGCAGGTGGAGTGGCTTCAGCGCCGCATCGACCCGCCGCTCACCCCCGCGCAGCCGTGGCAGATGCACGGTCGCGGGCCCGGTGAGGATCTTCGCTGCGACGGCCAGCGCCAGCAGCACGGCCACGGCGAGCACGAACACGGCGATGCTGCGCCGGCGTGCGCTCGGGTTCACGTTCCGGCGCGCGCTGTATTGCGGCGCGATCCACGTCGAGCCGTCGCCATTCGAAGCCTTCGCCGGCACGCTCTCCACAACCGCCCCGATCCTCGCCTGCGCCAGCGCGCCGGCCATCTCGGCCGCGCTCCGGTACCGATCGGTCGGTTCCTTGGCCAGCGCCCGCGTGACCACCCGCTGAAGCGACGCCGGCGTCGCGGCCGGCAGCGGCGGTACCGGAGCCTGCACGTGCCGGAGCGCGATCTCGACCGCCGAGTCGCCGCCGAACGGCGGGTGTCCGGCGAGCATCTCGTACAAGACGATGCCTGCGCTGTACACGTCGGTGGCCGGGCTGACCGGCTCACCGTTCGCCTGCTCGGGGGCCATGTATTTCGGCGTGCCGACGATCGTCGCGGTGCCGCCGTCGGTAGTGCCTTCGGCCAGCCGCGCGATCCCGAGATCCCCCACCTTGACCCGCCCGCGCGAGGAGATCAGGACGTTCGCGGGCTTGATGTCGCGGTGGACGATGTGCTCGGCGTGCGCATGCTCGAGCGCGCGGCAGAGGTGCTCGGCGATCTCGCCGGCGCGCCAGGCTTCGAGGCGTCCGTCGCGCCTCAGCAGCGCGGCCAGGCTCTCGCCGTCGACCAGCTCGGTCACGTAGTAGCGCCCCTCGTCGGCCTCGCCGACGTCGTAGATCTGCACGATCCCCGGATCGCTCACCCGCGCGAGCAGCTGCGCCTCGCGCCCGAAGTTCTCGGCCCATTCGGGGTCGTCGGCCCACCACGGTTTGATCACCTTGATCGCCACCTCGCGCTCGAGTCGGCGGTCATAGCCGCGGTATACGCGCCCGAACGTTCCCTCCCCGATCAGCTCCCGGAGCTCGTAGCGCCCGTCAAGCGCGTGGCCGACCAGGTCGGGTGCGGTTCGCATCGCGGCTCACGCGCCCCGGGCGGCGGTCAGCTCGCGGGTGATCGCTGATTTGAACATGTTGGTGTCGACGCCGACTGTGATCAGCTGGAAGCCGGCGCTCGCATACCACGCGGATGCGGGACCGCTGGCGCACTGGATGCCGGCGATCAGCTCGTTGGCGACGCACACCTGGCGGATCCGCTCGATCGCCTCGGCGAGCGCCGGACGGTCCTGGCCGGCGTCGGTCACCAGCGGGTGTGGCGGCAGCCCGAGCGCGAGCGACAGGTCCGAGGGCCCGATGTACAGCCCGTCGAGACCCGGCGTGGCGGCGATCTCCTCGAGATTGTCGAGGCCGTCGCGGGTCTCGATCATCGCGAAGCACAGGACGTCGGCCGACAGCTCCTCGGGCGACGCCGAACCGACGAGCAGCTGGGCCCGGACCGGACCGTAGGAACGATGGCCCTGCGGCGGATACCGGCACGCTTCTACGGCTCGTCTGGCCTCCTGGGCGCTATCGATGAGTGGCAGGATCACCCCGGCGGCGCCCAGGTCGAGCGCGCGCATGATCAGCCACGGCTCGCTCCAGGCCAGCCGGGCCAGCGGCACCGAAGCTCCCGCCTGAATCGCCTGGAACATCGGGACCATCGTCGCCTCGTTGGGTAGCCCGTGCTGGAGGTCTACGCACACGAAGTCGTAGCCCGCGTCGGCGCCCAGCTCGGCCGTGAACGAGGTGGGGATTCCCGCCCACATCCCGAACGCCGCCTCGCCCGCATCCCATTTCGCACGCAGGCGCTTGCCCGCCGAGATAGTCGTCCCCATTGGCGCCAATGGTATTGGGGTTGTCTCGGCGGCGCCTGACGGCGGCGCCTTGGGGATGTCTCGGCGGCGCCTGGCGCTACGGAATCTGGACGGCCGGCCCCTCGCCGGGGCGCCACACCCCGCGCGGCATCGCCTCGGTCGAGAACGGCATCGCCACCCTGCCCTCGGCGTCCACGGCGATCAGCCCGCCGACACCGTCGCAGGCCGACACCTCCTCGAGGACCGTGTTCGCCGCGGCATCGACGGCAACACCCGAAGCCACCAGGGCGCCGAGCAGACGCGCCGCCCCGCACCGGATGAACGCCTCGCCGGCGCCCGTGCACGAGACGGCCACGGAGCGGTCCGCCCAAGTCCCCGCGCCGATCAGCGGCGAGTCCCCCACCCGCCCGGGGCGCTGGCCCAGGCGTCCGCCGGTCGAGGTCGCCGCCGCCAACACACCGTCCCGATCCAGGCACACCGCGCCCACCGTTCCCCGATCCGATAAGGCGCCGCCGTCAGGCGCCGCCGCCCGTCCCTGGTTCTCTCGCTCGCTGAGCCACCGCGTCAGGCGCCGGCGCTGGCGGTCGGTCACGAACTCCGAGGGATCCTGCTGCTCGAGGCCGTACGCTGCCGCGTGGGAGTCGGCCGGCTCCCCGGCCAGGAGCACCGGCGGGGCTTCCAGCAGCGAACGCGCGGCCGCGATCGGGTGGCGCGTGCGACGCACAGTCGCCACCGCGCCGGCCGCCCGATCCGAGCCGCGCATCACGGCCGCGCTCATCTCGACCGAGCCATCCGTGCACAGCACCGACCCGTGGCCGGCGTTGAACCACGGGAAGCTCTCCATCGCCATCACCGCCGCGCACGCGGCCTCGACCGCTCCGCCTGCCTGGAGCGCGTCCGCGCCCGCGGTCAAGGCGCGCTCCAGCGCGGCCCGGTTCTCGGACTCGCGCGCCAGCAGTTCTTCGCTGACGCCGCCGGCGCCGGCGTGGATGAGGATCACTGGCTCGCTCACGCTGCCGGCACCGGCTCGACAAGTTCCGCGTAGAGCTCCTCCAACGTCGCGGCCGGGTCGTCCGAGAGGCCGGTGTGCACCTCCGAGGGTTGGACGATCGTGCTCGATGGCGCGACGAGCCAGCCGAACCGCTCCGACGGCGGCAGTTCCCCGATCGCCCCTCCGTCCGGTCCGCCGGCGGCCACGCGCACGAGCGCGTCCAGGTGCGCGCGGACCTCTTCGGCCCTTAGATCGGGCGCGAGCGCGGCGAGCCGTCGCTCGTCGAGCCCGACCTTGACGCCGAGGAAGTCGCGCTGGCGGCAGAACAGCACCACGCCCGCGTTGAACCGCTCGCCCCGCTCGACCCGCGGAACGACCCGCAGGATCGCGTATGAGAACGCCCTAGTCGCCGACCCGGGCACGCTCGGCCTCCGTCGCGAACAGCCCGCTGCCCAGGCGCCGGCTCAGGTACTCCACGTACACCTCCGGTGGGTCCGCGCCGGCGAACCAGTCAGCCGGCACGAGCTCGACCACTTCCTCGAGCAGCCCGCGATCGACCACCGGCGCGAGTCGTTCGTGCGCCTCGACGATCGAGCCGGCGCAGGGCAGTAGCACGTGCTGGGCGATCAGCGGGAACGGACGGTCGGCGTGCTGGGCCGGGTCGAGCCCGCCGTGCTGTAGGTACAGCGCCGCCCCGTGGTCGATCAGCCACAGCCGGTCGTGCCAGACCAGCAGGTTCGGGTTGCGCGCGGTGCGGTCGACATTCGTCGTGAGCGCGTCCAGCCAGACAATGTCTGCCGCGAGCATCGGGCCAGGCCGCCATCGCCCCGCCGGCGTGTACGGGAGCGCACCGGGCAGGAAGTCCACGCCGAGGTTCGAGCCGCCGCTGTCGGTGATCAGCTGCTGGATCTCGGGGTCGGGCTCGGCGGCGCCGAGCACCGGGTCGAGCTCGAGCCGAACAAGGTCCGGCACGAGGAGCCCGAGCCGCCGCGCCAGCTCGCCCACGATCACCTCGGCGACCAGCGCGCGCAGGCCCTGCCCGGCGCCGCGGAACTTGATCACGTACAGGCCGTCGTCGTCGGCCTCGACCAGTCCGGGCAGCGACCCACCCTCGCGCAGCGGCATCACGTAGCGGATCGCCGCGACCGACCGCAGTCCGGTGGAGATCGCCATCCCGGGAAGGTACGTGGTCGGGGGATCAGGCGACCGCGGCGTACGCGGCCGACTGGATCTCGCGGTGCACGCGCGGCAGCTCCGCGGACTCAAAGCCGCGCTGCGTCAGCACGATCACGGTCAGGTCGTGCACGGGATCGACCAGCCACGAGCTACCGAACCCGCCGTCCCATCCGAACGCGCCGCCGTGGTAGACCGCCTGACCGAACGACCACGAGCGGCCACTGAAGAACGTGGGCCCGAGACCGCCGTGCGCCTTCTGCGCGTCGGTGAGCTGATCGCTGGTCATCGCCCGCACCGACTCTTCCGACAAAACCGGCGCGCCGCCGCGCAGAAACATGCAAGCGAACGCGTACAGATCATCGACGGTCGAGACGAGCCCCGCCGACCCGTCCTCGAACACCGGCGGGCGGCTCCACAGTGCGCCGGATTCATCCCACGCGACGAGACCGTCGGGGGTTGGAAAGTAGGCAGTGGCGAGGCGGTCGGTGTGCGAGGTCCAGAAGGCCGTATCGCGCATCCCCAGTGGCTCGAGCAGCCGCGTGCGCATGACCTCGCTGAATGGCTCGCCGGCGGCGCGGCTCAACAGGACGCCGAGCACCGATGTACCCGTGTTGTAGAGCCAGCGCTCGCCGGGCTGGGCGATCAGCGGCAGTGACCCGAGGTTGGCTATCCAGGTGTCGGGATCCGGCTGGATACTGCGGTCGGGCCGACTGATCGACGCCAGCCCGAGTTCCTTGTCGGCGGTCACGATCGGCCACGGCGTCGCGGCCATGAACATCTCGGTCGCGATTCCGAAGCCGAACGTGAACGTGAGCAGGTCACGGATCGTGATCGGTCGCGCGGCGGGCACCGTCTCGTCGAGCGGCCCGTCCGGCCTGACGAGCACCCGGCGATCCGCGAGCTCCGGGATCAGCCGGTCGACCGGTTCATCCAGGCCAATCAGTCCCTCTTCGACGAGCGCCAACGCGACCGCCGCGGTGAGGGGCTTGGTTGTCGAGGCGATCCGGAAGATCGAGTCGCGCGCCACCGGGCGACCACCCACGGCGAGGCTGCCCAGCGCCTCGACGTGGACCTCGCTTCCGTGCGCTGCCAGGGCGACGAGGCCGGGCACGCTGGTGTCACCCACGTGGCGCTCGGCCGCCTCGCGTAGCTGCTCAAAACCCATATCGCGGGCTATGACCGCCCGGCCGCGGAAAAATCATCGGCTTGAGGCAAAGCCCCTAGAGGTTGACGGAAGCCATCCCGACCTCGTTGTAGCGCTCCCCCGCCACCGGCGGCAGCTCGGCCTCGATGCGCGCGAGCTCCTCGGGGGTGAGCTCGACGTCGGCGGCGGCCGCGTTCTGCTCGAGGTATGTGCGCCGCCTGGTGCCGGGGATCGGCACCATGTCCTCGCCCTGGGCCAGGACCCAGGCGATCGCCAGCTGCGCTGGGGTGATGCTTTTCTCGTCCGCGATCTCCTTCAGCTTGGCCACCAGCTTCAGGTTCGCGTCGAGGTTCTCGCCGGTCCAGCGCGGCACCGTGCGCCGGAAGTCGTCCGGAGCCAGCTCGGCGGTCGACGTGAACGTCCCCGCCAGGAAGCCCCGGCCCAGCGGCGAGTAGGGCACGAAGCCGATCCCGAGCTCGCGGCACGTGGGGATGATCTGCGCCTCCGGGTCGCGCGACCACAGCGAGTACTCGGTCTGCAGAGCGGTGATCGAGTGAACGGCCTGGGCGCGGCGGATCGTTTCTGGCGCGGCCTCGCTCAGCCCGATGTGACGGATCTTGCCCTGCCGCACGAGCTCGGCCATCGCACCGATCGTCTCCTCGATCGGCACTTGCGGGTCGACGCGGTGCTGGTAGTAGAGGTCGACGTAGTCGGTGCCCAGACGCTTCAGCGATCCGTCGATCGAGCTGCGGACGTGCTCGGCCGAGCCGTCGAGCGCCCCGATGCTCGACATCTCGCCGGGGATCGCGTTGTCCATCCGGCGGGCGAACTTCGTCGCGATCACGTATTCGTCCCGGCGCCCCTTGATGGCACGCCCGACCAGCTCCTCGTTGGTCAGGGGGCCGTAGAGCTGCGCGGTGTCCAGGAAATTGATCCCGAGCTCGAGCGCCGCCTGAATGGTGGCGATCGCCTCCCCCTCGTCGGCTGAGCCGTAGAAGGCCGACATCCCCATGCATCCGAGGCCGAGCTCGGAGACCTCGAGCGATCCAAGCTTGCGAGTTTTCATGGCTGCTCCAGTCGTTGGCGATGGTTTAGATCACCCACGATAGGCGGCGGTCATCTGGTCGTCCCCCGAGTTCGCCGCTTGAATCTGCGCGCGCCGGTTTGGTCCGCTGCCGATCAGCGGCCTCGGACGACGAAGCGCAGACCTCCCTTGGGACCGAGCGTCGGCGTGGTCACGATCCGCGGCGGCGTGTCGGAGCACGGCTCGAACCGGACCCGGGTGAAAAGCACGCTCGCCAGCGCGCGCAGCTCGTACTCGCCGAAGCGCTTACCCAGGCACATGCGCGACCCGCCGCCGAACGGTATGTATGCGCCGCGGGGCAGCGCCGCCTCGCGCTCGGGGAGGAAACGATCGGGATCGAAGCGGAACGGGTCCGGATACAGCTGCGGCAGGTGGTGGGTGGCCCACGATGAGTACTGCACGCCGATCTCGGCCGGGACCGGCACCCCGCCGAGCGTGACGTCGCGGGTGGTCCGCCGCGGCCCGACCCACGCTGCCGGGTAGCACCGCAGCGTCTCCTTGAGCGTCCGTTCGAGCACGGGAAGCGTTTGCCCGTCGAGGTCCGCGGGAGTGGGATTCCGGCAGCCGGAGAGGACCCGGTCGAGCTCGTCCTCGAGCGTGTCGCGCGCCGCCAAGGTTCGCCCGAGCTCGTGGAGCAGGAACGTGAACGTCGTCGTCGTGGTGTCGTGACCGGCGAACAGGAGCGTCACGGCCTGGTCGCGAACCGCGCCCGCCGGCAGGGGCGCTCCCGTGTCGTCGGTGGCGGACAGCAGCAGCCCGAGCACGCCCCGGCCCGGGTCGCCGCGGCGCCGGCGATCGTCGATCTCAGCCCGGATGAGCGCGTCGAGCCGTTTGCGGGCGGCGATCGCGCGTGCCAGCGGGGTCCGCGGGAGAAACAGCAGCTGGAGCAGCACGGGTTCGCCATGGATCGCGAGCGATTCCTCGAAGGCCCTGGCCAGCTCCTGCTCGCGGCCTCCCGTGACGTCGAGCCCGAGCAGCCCTCGCAGCGCGATCCGCAGCGCGAGCTCGCGGGTCCAGTGGTATGCCTCGAGCATCTGTCCGTCGGCGAGCGACTCCGCGGCCGCCACCGCCTCCTCGATCATCGTTTCGGCGACGCCCGCGATGTAGTCGCGGTGGAACGCCGGCAGCATCAGCATCCGGAAGTCGCGGTGGTAAGCGCCGTCGATGTTGAGCATCCCGTCGCCGAGGAGCGGCCACAGATCGGCGAAGCGCCCCTCACGCCACGAGAAGGCGTCGAACTCGCTCACCAGGATCTGGTGGTTGACCTCGGCACCGACCGCCCACACGATCGGCTCGTGGAGCAGGCGGATAGTGAACACCGGCCCGAACCGGCGCTCGTGCTCGAGCAGCAAGCCAAGGGGGTCCGAGATGACCCTGCGGGTGTTCGCCCAGCTCGGGGCCGTGCTCCCGGGCGGGAGCGTCGCACGCCGGCGAACCCGCTGCTCGCGCTTGACGTCGCCGGCGATGCGCTGGATCAGCCGCATCTCCATCGGCGCCGGACGCGTTTCCCCGATCGTGCGTGTCGGGGTGAGGACCTGAGCGCCGGTCGTCATACCCCAACGCTACCGCGTCACCGGCGGCCCTCAGCTCACCGACCTTGGCGCACCACGACCACGCGCACGGCGCCGCGCATCCACTCGGGGAGTGAAACGGTCACGCGCGATTTCAGCGAGACGCGCCGCGTACACCTCGGCGGAACGCCCGGGGTCGCACGAACCGCCTGGCACACCCACGCAGTGACCCGTCCCGTGACGCCGAGCGCGCGCCGCAGCGCGAGCATCCGCGAGGCTGCGCGGGCCGGTGCGGCGTCGTCGGTCGGTGCGATCGAGCTCATCGCCGCAAACGCCAGCGCGGCGCCGCGCGAGTTGCGAAGCGCGGTTCGTCCGCCGGCGAGGACGACCGCGGCCGACGACGGGGAGGTCACCGGCCCGACGGCCCGCGACGACCATACGACCGTGCTCCCCTTGGCGCTCGACGCGATCTCTCGGACCCAGAG
>DATJUA010000088.1:0-4332 GCA_035502815.1 Solirubrobacteraceae bacterium | reverse complement strand
CACGTCGTGGAGGGCGCGCCCAGCGTCGATCAGGTCGACATCAACCGGCTGATGGGCGAGGCCGTGGTCATCGACTGCAGCTTCGCGAACGGGCGCGGGCTGACCGGCGATGATTTCGAGCAGGCCCGGCCGCGGGTCGAGCCCGGCGACATTGTGCTCATCTATTCGGCCGAGCAGCCCGCGACGATCGACGAGTTCGTCACCACGCAGACGTTCGTGACGCCGTCGGGCGCGCGCTGGCTCGTGGACCGCCGGGTCAAGGCCGTCGGGGTGCAGCCGTTCAGCTTCGAGCACCTCTATCAGGCGCTCTACGTCCGGGACGAGTACAACAAGGCGACGCCGCCGCCGCACTTCGAGGCGCACCAGATCGTGCTCAGCAACGACATCTACATCATCGAGGGCCTCGGCAACCTCGAGCGAGTCGTCGGCCAGCGGCTGCGGTTCGCCGCGCTGCCGCTCCCGGTTCCTGGCTCGAGCGGCTCGCCCGTGCGGGCCGTGGCGTGGACAGAGTGACCAGCTGACTCCCGGACCGCTGGAACTGGTGGAGGACGAATGACCGAACGGCTGCTGCCCGGCACGGCGCTCGACATCGAGAAGGACATGCGGCTGAAGCCCGGCCAGGTGGGTTTCGGCACGGTCCTGTTCCAGTCGCTGTCGCACATCGCGCCGGCGCTGGCGCTGATCTTCGCGCTGACCGTCGGCGTTCAGTACGCGGGCGCGGCGCTGCCGCTCTCCACGCTGCTCGGCTTCATCGGGATTATGGCGGTGGCGTACTCGGTCGGCCAGCTCGCGCGGGTGCTTCCCGCGGCCGGCTACTACATGACCTGGACCGGCAAGAGCATCAGCCCGCGCTACGGCTTCATGGCCGGCTGGTTCGTGCTCATGTCGGAGGCCATCCCCATGGGCGGCTTGTACCTGATCATGGGCACCACCTTCGGGGCGTTTCTCGGCGCGTACGCCTCGTTCAGCATCAACTGGCTGATCATCGACGTGGTGCTGGCCGCGGCCGTCGGCGTCCTGCTCTGGCGCGGGCTGCGGGTGTCGGGCACCGCCGGGGTCATCCTCGGCACCCTGGAGCTCGTTATCATCGGCGCGCTGATCGTCTGGCTGATCATCAAGTCCGGCGGCCACAACACCCTGTCGGTGTTCACCCCGGGCGCGCCCGGAGTCAAACACGGCTGGATCGGAGTGCTGCGCGCGGTGATCTATACCGTGCCGACGTTCGCTGGGTTCGAGACCGCCGCCGTGCTGGCCGAGGAGAGCAGGGAACCGCGGCGGTTCATCCCGCGGGTGATCGTGGTCGCCACGTTCGCCTGCGGCATCTTCTTCGTGGCGGGAGCTTACGCGGGCGTCATCGCCTGGGGACCGACGAAGATCGCCGGGTACTTTGCCTCGTCGAATGCCTGGCAGGCGCTCGCGCACAACGTCTGGGGGTTCGCCGGGGCGTTGCTGGTCTTCCTGGCCCTGGTCAACAGCATCGCGGGCAACGCCAACGCCGAAGCCACCGCGTCCACCCGGCTGATGTACGCGATGGGCAGGATCGGCTCGCTCCCGCGCTGGTTCGGCAGGGTGCAGAGCAAGCGCCGCGTCCCGATCAACGCGATCCTGGTGGTGACCCTCGGCAGCTTCGCGATCTCCGTGATCACCAGCTATGCCTTCGGCGGGCCGGAGCAGGGCTTCGCCTTCACGATCAGCCTCGGCGCGATCTTCGCGATCCTGCTGTACATGTCGGCGTGCCTCTCGGTGCCGTTCCTGTACCTGCGCCAGCTGCGGAGCGAGTTCAACGTGCTCAAGCACGTCGTGATCCCGGTGATCGGCATCCTGGTGTTCATCGGGCCGCTGATCTCCACGATCTACCCGGTGCCGCCGTGGCCGCTGAACATCATCCCGTACATCGACCTGGGCTGGCTGCTGGTCGGGTTCGGGACCCTGGCCTGGCTGTGGCGCAACCGGCGCGAGAGCGTGATCGCGACGCAGATGATCGTGATCGAGGTCGATCCAGCGGATGAGCCCGCGGCGGCAGAGGATGAGGCCCAGCCGCCCGAGACAACGGACGGCGCGTGATGGCGGCCGGTGTGCAGGCGCACCAGGGCACGGTCTGCCTGACGTTCGACTTCGACACGATGGCGGCATGGATGGGCAGCTTCCAGGCCCGCACGCCCGGAATCCTCTCGCGCGGCGAGTTCGGCGGCCGGGTCGGGATCTACCGCATCCTCGACGTGCTCGACCGCTACCAGATCCCTGGCACGTTCTTCGTCCCCGGATACACGGCCGACTCGTTCCCCGAGGCCGTCCGCGAGATCGTCGCGCGCGGTCACGAGATCGGCCACCACGGGTACCTGCACGAGAGCCCGACCGCGTATCTCGGCGAACCGGACGGCGAGCGGGCGATGTACGAGAAGGGCATTGAGGCACTGGAGCGGGTGGCGGGCGTGCGGCCCGTCGGCTACCGCTCACCGGGCTGGGACCTGACCGAGCACAGCGTCGGCCTGCTGCACGACCTGGGGTTCCGGTACGACTCGAGCCTGGCGGCCGACGACTACCACTGTTACTTCGCGCGTTCCGGTGACGTGGCAAGGCTCGACGGCGGGTTCGAGTTCGGCCAGCCGACCGAGATCGTCGAGATCCCGGTGAGCTGGAGCTGGGACGACTTCCCGCAGTTCGAGTTCGTGTCCGCTCCCACGTTCATGGCGAACGCCCTGGCCAGTCCGTCGAAGGTGTTCGAGATATGGAGCGCCGACATCGATTACATGGTGCGCAGAGTCCCGGACGGGGTCTTCGACCTGACCATGCACCCGCAGGTGATGGGGCGCGGGCACCGGATCATGCTGCTCGAGCAGGTCATCGAGCACTGCCGTAAGTACCCGTCGCTGCGGTTCGCGCGGATGAGCGAGGTGGCCGAAGACTACCGGGCGAGGACGGCCGACGCCGAAGCAAGCGCCGCCGCCGGGGCAAGCGCCGTCCCCGGCTCTTGACGGCGAGCTGGCGAGCTAGCCGGCGGCGACGCGCTGGTACCCGCCGCTGACCCAGTCGACGATCAGGCGGCCGTATTCCTCGGGCGCTTGCTCCCACGCGAAGTGACCCGCGTCGAGAGGATGGATCTCGCTGTTGGGGAGCAGATCGTCGAGGTACTGGTTGTTCGACCACGGCACGATGTCATCGTCGCGCCCGGCCACGATCTGGGCCGGCGTGCTGATCGCCGGCAAGAGGTCACGCAGCACCGGGTTCTGCTCGGGGTAGTGCCGGACGAACCGGGCCGACTCCGCGAAGCGCCCGAGGTCGTAGGCGCTGACGTAGTCCTCGTGCACGTCGGGCTCGCTGTCACTCCCGGCAACCGGCTCCACCGCGAAACCGATGTTGGTCCTGGCGTCCAGCCCGCGCACGGCGTCCAGGCTCGGGGCCTCGATCACGTCCTTGAGCGCCCCGCCCGCTTCGATCGGAACGCGGACCGCGCCACCGCCGACGGTCAGGCTCGTGACCCGTTCCGGTGTCCTCGCGGCAAGGAACAGCGCCGCGGCCGTGCCGACGTCCGGGCCGACGACGTGGGGAGCACCGAGGCCCCACTCGTCTATCAGGCGGGCCAGGAACGCTCCCGAGGTATCCGGGGCGATCAGTTCCGGGCGGCCATCGGAGTGGCCGAACCCCGGCAGGTCGATGGCCACCAACCGCCCGGCCGCGGAAACGCGGTCCCAGATGTGGCGGTAGGCCCAGAGGGTTTCGGGCCACGGCGCCAGCAGGAGCACGGTGATATCCGAGTCCGCCCTGTTATCGGCGAACCTCACCCGCACCCCGTCGCAGACTCGGAAGTAGGTACTGATCGAAGCCGCTTCGGCGCCCATACGTATATCCCCCCGTCTCGCCGCCGGTGCGCGTGCCGTCAGTTCGATCCTTGCAAACGGCGCGGCGCCGACGGTATCCGCACTGGTCAGATCTGCGCGCCGCGCGTTCGGCGGGCGCGGTCAGTGACGCTTCACGAACCAGAAATAGACAGCCCCGAACACCAGGACGATTCCGATGTTCACGAGGAGTCGCGCCAGGAAGTGGTGCCTGAGGAACAGCACGTCCACGCCGACCACGACGACGATCAGCGCGATGACGTAGAGCACGACGGCTGTCTTGCTGCCCACCGCTTCGTTCTACTACGCGCACCGGTTTGGAGCAAGAACGACGTCTCGCCGGTAGCGCGGCTACGGCGCCGCGGGCTGGGTCGCGACCAGCAGGAGCGCGTCGAGGATGCGGAACCAGTCCGGCTCGGCGAGGTCTTTGCCCATCGTGTCAGCGAGCGCCGCCAGGGCGGCCACCAGCCGGGCCGAGAATTCGCCGGCGTCGGCA
>DATJUA010000087.1:0-39591 GCA_035502815.1 Solirubrobacteraceae bacterium | reverse complement strand
GACCACCACCTGCTCGAACGGGGACTCGGCCAGCCGCTCGTAGGCCGGACCGGAGAACACCGGGTGGGTGCACGCCGCGAACACCCGGGCGGCACCCTCGTCGAGCACGGTCTGTCCGGCGGCGGTGAGCGTGCCCGCGGTGTCGATGATGTCGTCGAGGATGACCGCGGTCTTCCCGCGCACATCGCCGATCACGTAGCCCACTTCGGCTACCTGCTGCGCCGGACGCTCCTTGGTCATCAACGCGAGGTCGGCCCCGAGCATGTCCGCGAACTTGTGATTGAGCTTCACCCGGCCGACGTCGGGGGCGACGACGACGAGGTCGTCGAGCTCGAGTCCCCGGAAGTACTCGGCGATCAGCAGCAAGGCGGTCATGTGGTCGACCGGCTTGCGGAAAAAGCCCTGCACCTGGCCCGCATGCAGGTCGACGGTGAGCACGCGGTCGATGCCGGCCGTCTCGAGCAGCTGGGCCACCAGCCGGGCGGTGATCGGCTCGCGCAGGGCCGACTTCTTGTCTTGGCGCGAGTAGCCGTACCACGGCATGACCGCGATCACCCGGTGCGCCGACGCACCGACCGCGGCGTCGATCATCACCAGCAGCTCCATCATCGCGTCGTTGGCGGTGATCCCGGTCTCCGGGTTGGCGCACGTGGGCTGGACGACGAACACGTCGGCGCCGCGCACCGACTCGTCGATCCGGCAGTACACCTCACCGGCCGAGAACGTCTTGAGCGTGATGTGGCCGAGCTCGATCCCCAGCTTGTGGCCGATGGCGGCCGCCAGCTGCGGATTCGCCCGCCCGGAGAACAGCATCAGCTTCTTGCCGGTGACGATCGGAAGACTTCCGGATACGGCCCGCGGCTCACTCGCGCCCATGTCGGGGGTGAGTCTATACACGGCCGGGTCAACATCTGGGGCCTTTTTGATCAGCTTGACGGCGCCCGCGCGTCCCGCTTACGCTGCACCCGAATGACATCAGGGGCGGGTTACTAGTGGTGCGCGACGTCTCGCTCGGGACGAGCCCGCTGTTCAGCGGACTGACCGAGACCGAGCTCGAGGTGGTGGCCGCTCGCATGCGCCCGCGCCGCTTCGCCCCGGGGGAGCAGCTTTGCGCCGCGGGTGACGCGAGTGACCGGATCTGGCTGATCACCGGAGGCCTGGTCATCTGGAGCGCGGGAACCACGGCCGGCGGCGGCGACATCGAGCTGCGCATGCGCAAGGGCGACGTGATCGGCGCCCAGGACGTCATAACCCAAACCGAGCGCACCGCGACCGTCTCGGCCAGCACGATCACCGACACCCTCGAGCTGGACGGCTCCGACCTGCTCGAGCTGGCCGAGCGGTTCCCGCGAATCCTCATAAACGTGATCCACACCCAGCGCGAGCGGCTGTTCCGGGCGAGTGCTCAAAGCGCCGCACTGTTCAGCGCCACCGCACGCAGCAGCTCCAACCGGGGCGAGGAGATCGGTGTCATCGCTGGGCGCTCGCTCAAGGGCGTCGTCAACCAGCTGGTCGTCGCGGCGCGGCTGGCCAGCCCTCGTCCGGTGACCGTGGCAGACCGTTCCCTGTCGTTCGCCGGCGCGCTCACGGCGTCCGACGAGCTGGCCAGCCAAAGCGACACCGTCTTGATCCCGAGCGACCTCGACCCCGAGACGCTCGGCGTCCTCCTCGACGAGGTAGACCGCGTCGTGGCCCTGGTCGGGAACGGCGAGGAAGCGGCCGGCCTCGGGCGCATCGCCGCGGCCGCCGAAGGACGCCGGCTCGAGGTCGTCCTGGTCTCCGACGAGGCCCGCCAAGCCAGCCAGCTTTGGCAGCCTGGGACGCTCGAGCTGATCGTGCGGGACTGCCCGCGGCAACCGGGATTCCCGCTCGCCGACGCGGACCTGGCCTGGCTCGCGCGTCATCTGACCCGCACCAAGCTGGGGGTCGCCTTGGGCGCCGGCGGCGCCAAGGGTTACGCGCACGTTGGCTTCCTGCAGGTTCTCCAGGACGCCGGTTACACCGTCGACTACGCCGGCGGCAGCAGCATCGGGGGGTTCGTAGCCACTCAACTGGCGCTTGGATACGACGCACGCACCATCGATGCGCGATTCCGAAAGGCGTTCAACGAAGACGCAGTCGCCAAACTGTTCTCCTCTCCGCTGGTCGGGACGGCGGGCATGGAGATGCTCACCAGTCTGCTCAGGCAGGCGACCGAAGAGCGATCGTTCTCTCAGACGGCGATCCCGCTGGCGATCCTCGCCGTCGACCTGACCGATCGCGCGCCGGTGGCCCAGCGCAGTGGTCCCCTGTGGCAGGCGCTGCTTGCGGCGCTGTCAGTCGCCGGCGTGTTCCCGACCCAGGAGCGCGACGGCCATCGCCTGATCGACGCGATTGCGCTCGTGCCGGTACCGACCGCGGCCGTGCTCGAGGACGGGGCCGACATCGTCGCGTCCGTCAACCTCCTGGGCACCGAGACGCTCGACGCGTGGCCGGGCGTCCGTGAGGAGGCCGAGGAGGAGCCGAAGAAGCCCCGGCGTCGCGGACCGCTCGACACGATCCTGGAGGCGATGGATCTCAGCCAGCTGGACACCAGCGCTCGCCACGCCGCGCTCGCCGACGTTGTCATCACACCGCGGTTCGGACCGGCCGAGTGGCGTGACTTCCACCTGGCCGACTTGTTCCTCGAGGCGGGGCGCAAAGCGGCCCTGGAGCAGCTGCCGGCGCTTCAGGCGCTGGCGCGGCCTATCGATCTGGACACGGCACGACGCCAGGCCAGCATCGCGTGATCGCAAGCCAACGTGCAATCGGCGCCCTAGTTGACGCCGGGTCGCAGCCCCGCTAGGGTCACATCGGAGGTGCGCCGCTCGGCCGGGAGTTGGTGTACCCCGAAATCACCTCAAAGGAAAACGGGGGTTCGCCATATGGCCATGTCGGCTATATCAAAACGCGTTCTCGGGACCGCGTTCGTCGTCGCGTTGTCAATTGCCGCGCTTGCCGCGTCGCCGGTGTTTGCGGCTACCAGCGGCAAGTCCAAGTCCAAGTCCGTGGGCTTTCTCTTCAGCCAGTCCAACGATCCGGCAGCCAATTCGGTCTACGTCTTCAAGCGCAAGTCAAACGGCACGATCAAGCTGTTCGAGACGATCAAGACCGGCGGCAAGGGCACGTCGGCACAGCAGCCGTTCGGCCTGCCGATCGTCGACAGCGCTGACGGGCTCATCCTGAGCCCCGACCACAAGCTGCTGTTCGTCGTCAACGACGGCAGTAACACCGTCACCTCGTTCCGGGTGACCTCGGGCGGCATTACCCGTGCCGACACCGCCAAGTCGGGCGGCAAGCTGCCGATCAGCGTGGCCGTCCATGGGGACCTGCTGTACGTGCTGAACGGCGTGAGCGGCAACATCGCGGGATTCGTCTTCAACTCCCACGGCACGCTCATCCCGATCGCTCACTCGAAGCAGTCGCTGTCGGTTCCTGGAGACACCGGGGTCGCCGCGGACATCGGCTTCAGCCCGAATGGCAAGTGGCTCGTCGTGGCCATGCGAAACCTGCCGACGGTCGCAGGGAATAAGAATTCGCCCGGAATCCTCGACACGTTCCCGGTCCACACCAACGGCTCGGTCGGAGCGGCGGTTCAAACCGTCTCGCCGGAGCCCACGGCATTCGGCTTCCGCTTCCTGCCCTCGGGCATTCTGGTCGACACCAGCGCAGGTGTCGTGGACACCGTCAACGACTCGCCTCCGCCGCTCGGCGACGGAACGCAGATCAACGGCTCCCTGGAGACCTACAGGATCGGCGCCAACGGGAAGCTGCACGCGATCAGCAACGCCGCCACTGCCGGCCGCGCGGCCTGTTGGGTCGCGCTCAGCAAGAACAACAAATACGCGTTCGTCACGAACACGCTGTCGGCCACGGCAGCCATGCCGGCCCCCGGCGCGCCGATCGGCACGGGCGAAGCCGGGATCGCGCGCCTCTCGGTAGCGTCGAACGGCACGGTGAAGCTGCTGGGCACCGTCAACTCGGGCCCGGGCTTCCCGAGCGACGAGGGGGTGAGCCCGGACGGTAAGTACCTGTACGTGACCGTTCCATCGATGGGGCTGCTTCCCGTCAAGAGCCACGTCGACGTGTTCAGGATCGGCTCGAACGGCAGCCTCACGCTGGTTCAGGCGACGGCCCCCACGTTCGCCGTCGGACTCGGCGGAGTTGGCCTCACGTAAGTAAGGCAACGCTAGAGCTAACTGAAGTGACCGCGCCCCCGGCAACGGGGGCGCGGTTCGCTTCGGTCAGGCCTCCCGAGCCGGCTCGGGTCGGGCGGCCGGATAGCCGTATTCGGAGCTCCACCGCGCGAGCACGCGCTCCTGGATCTCCTGCGGCCAGTCATCGTCGAACGTCGAGCGCACCGCCGGCGACTCCGGGTGACCGTCCTCCCGCATCAGCGCGTTGTAGATCACCTTGGTGGTCCTGAAGCGCCGGCGATCGGCATCCGGCAGGAACACCGGGAGCGGCACCATGTTCCGGTCCTCGTAGAACCTGACTCCGTCCGAGGGTGAATTCTTGGCTGCGAACGCCCATACGACATCACGCGTGTTCGAGGGGTCGATGTCGTCCTCGGTCACCATCACCTTGGCGATCGCGTAGGCAGTGTGGGCCTGGGGATCCCACAGTACCTCGGCGATCCTGTCCATCAGCGCGGCGGGGCTCGGCTGTGCCAACGCGTCGCGCCAGTCGGCGGGCACTGTAATCGCTAAGAACTGGCAGCCCGACTCGAGCGGCATGAACGCGCTGGTGACGGGCACCCCACTCCGCCGCAGCTGGTAGACGACCTCGGCGCAGTTGGGAATGCCCCACGCGGTGTGGTTCTCCTCGACGGGGTGACCGGCGACGACGACCGGGAGAATGGGATCCCGACGGTGCGTGAACGCGGAGACGTGGTAGATCGGTTGGCGCGTGCTGTCTCCTGGATAGGTGAAGCCGGCGAACTCGCCCATCGGCCCTTCGGACGCGGTCTCCGTCATCGAGATAGTTCCCTCGATGACGATCTCGGCCGTCGCGGGCACCTCGAGGTCGACCGTCTCACAGCGCACGACATCGACCGGCTCCCCGAGGTAGGCACCGATGAAGTCGGCCTCGCTGACCCCTTCGGGCAGCGGCATTCCCCCGACGAACGGGATCACCGGCTCGACCCCGATCGCCACCGCGACCGGCATGTCCTCGCCCCGCTCCCGCCACATGGCGCGGATCACACCGAGGTGCTGGGTGGGGATGACCAGGCTGCTCATCCGCCGCGCGTCCATCGCCTGCGTCCGTGAGATCGACCAGTTGGTCCAGCTGCCGTCCGGGGTGCGGGCGACGACGATGCCGTAGGTGTTGATGAATCTGCCGCCGTCGTTTCCGTGCAGCAGCGGCGCGGGAAGTCGCCGGAGATCGATGTCGTCGTCGAGCGCGATCACCTCCTTGCACGGTCCATCCGGAACCACGCGCGGTGGTATCGGCGGCGCCCCCCGAGCGGCCACCAGCGCGGCGACGATCTCAGATCCGGAAGACCGCGGCGGGAGCCCCAGGGAGAGGGCGACCCGGCTCAGGTAGAGCCCGGGCTGCGCGCTGACGCCGGCGGGCGCCCCGAGCACGCGGAATCCAGGCTCCACGCCGGTCAGGTTCGTGAACAACGGCGCCGGCGCCATCAGGTCGTACGAACGGCGGACGATCGCCCCCAGCTCGTAGTCGAGGCTGACCTCGGCGTCGATGTGTTGCAGCTCGCCGAGCTCGTCCAGTGCGTCGAGGTAAGCGCGCAGGTCCCTGAGGTGTCGCATGCCGAGATACCGTATTGCAAATGCCGAGCGACGAGGCGGGCGCGGTCGAGGCGCGGAAGGCGGAGCACCTGGAGCTGGCGGCAAGGCCGGACGTTGACGCGTCGTCGGGCAGCGCCTGGCACGACATCCGCTTCGAGCACGAGGCGCTCCCCGAGCTGGACCTCGACGACGTCGACCTGTCGGTGACCTTCCTGGGCCGTCGCCTCCAGGCGCCGCTGGTGATCGCCGGCATGACCGGCGGGCACCATGCGGCGAAGAGGATCAACGCGACGCTCGCGGCGGCCGCCGCACGCAGTGGTCTGGCCATCGGGGTCGGCAGCCAGCGCGCGGCGCTGATCAATCCCGATCTGTCCTCGACTTACTCGATCGTTCGCGATCTCGCCCCGTCAGCGTTCCTCATCGGCAACGTCGGGATCGCACAGCTGCTGCCGCAGGCCTCCGGGCCCGCGCTGACCCTCGAGCAGCTGCAAAGCGCGATCGAGATGGTGCGCGCCGACGCGCTGGCCATTCACCTGAACTTCCTCGAGGAGAGCGTGCAGCCCGAGGGCGACCGCCGCGGGGCGGGCGGCCTAGAGGCGATCAAGCGGGTTGCCTCTGCGCTCACAATCCCCGTCGTGGTCAAGGAGACGGGCGCCGGCATGTCGCGCTCCACGGCGCTGCGGCTGGCTGGCGCCGGAGTGGCCGCGCTCGACGTCGGCGGGAGCGGCGGAACGAGCTTCGTCGCGATCGAGGGGCTGCGCGCGATGTCCCGCCACGACGAACACGGACGCCAACTGGCCGACGACCTGCGAGGTTGGGGGATTCCCACGCCGGTCTCGGTCGTGGCCGCGGGTCCCGCCGGACTGCCGATCATCGCCACCGGCGGTATCCGGTCCGGGCTGGACGCCGCCAAGGCGCTGGCCCTGGGCGCCACGCTGGTCGGCGTCGCGCGGCCGCTGCTCGTGGCCGCCCAGGACGGGGAGCAGGCCGCGAACGCGTGGATCGACTCCTTCCTGCACGAGCTGCGAACCGTGATGTTCCTACTCGGCGCGAGGAGCCCGGACGATCTGCGCCGAACCCGGTCGGTCGTGACCGGCACGACGCGCGCCTGGCTGGAACAGCTTGGCCTTGAACGCGGCGCCTCCAAACGAGAGGCTTGACGCCATCGTGCCGCACCCGACTCGGATCATCGTCGCCCTCTCGGGGTCCAGCGCGCCCCACTACGGCGTCCGACTGCTCGAGGTGCTTAGCGGGATCGAGGGCGTCGAGACCCATGCGATCGTCAGCGCCGGGGCGCGCAAGACGATCGCCTACGAGATGGACCGCAAGCCGTCGACGGTCGAGCAGCTCGCCGACTTCGTCCACGACGAGCGCGACCTGGGCGCGTCGATCGCGAGCGGAACGTTCATCACCAGCGGGATGGCGATCGCCCCGTGCTCGATCAAGACGCTGTCCGCGGTCGCCAACAGCACGAACGACAACCTCATCGCCCGCGCGGCCGACGTCTGCCTGAAGGAGCGGCGGCGGCTCGTGGTGGTCGTCCGCGAGACGCCGCTGCACGCCGGGCACCTGCGCCTGATGCTGCAGGCCACCGAGAGTGGCGCGGTGATCCTGCCCCCGGTTCCGGCCTTCTACCACCGGCCGGCCACGCTCGCGGACATCATCGACCATACCGTGACGAAGATCCTCGATCAGTTCGGGATCGACGCCGGGCTGATCAGCCGCTGGCAGGGGCTCGACGCCCCGCGATGACACCCTCACCGACCGTATGAGCCGCGAGCTCGAGCCCGCGGTTCCTGAACCGCTCAGCAGGTGTCTGCAAGACGAGCCGGAGCATCAGGTGGGGCTGACGATCCTCGTCCTCTCGGAGCTCGAGACGGGCTGGACGCACCTGGCGATGGTGAGCGTGGGCGAACTGGTCCTCGCGGCGGACGGGCGGCTGGCGCTGGCGCTGTGGCCGACGAGCACCTGCGCCGCCAACCTCGCTCGCACCGGTCGTGCCACCCTGGCCGCGGTTGCTGACGGCCTCGCCTTCTCGCTGCGCTGCCACGTCGATGACGAGCTCCCGATCACCACGCGCGAGGATCCGGCGATGCGCGGGTTCGTGCTGCGCGTCACCACAGCCATACAGGATGCCGCGCCGTACGCCGACCTCCTCGGCGGGGTCACATATCGCCTGCATGACGCCGAGGCGACGCTGGTTCGCTGGCGGCGCACCCGGGCCGCGCTCGCAGCGATTCTCGCTGAGTGAACCTACCTTGACAGCGGATCAGGCAGCGGACATGCTAAGGGGGGATTCGACCGAACGAACGGGGGCAAAGCGATGAACGACGAGCGCAGTGTTTCCAGCCTCGAGATCCGGCCGCTGCACGTCGCCCGCGAGCAATATGACGTGGTGATTATGGGCGGAGGCCTCGCCGGGCTCACACTCGCCATCCAGCTGAAGCGGCGACGTCCAGACACATCCATCGCGGTCCTCGAGAAGCGAGAGGGTCCCGCTCCGCTGGCGGCCTTCAAGGTCGGCGAGTCCACCGTCCCCTCGGGTGCTCACTACTTCGAGAAGGTGGTGGGGATGGAGGATCACCTGAAGAAGGACCAGCTCATAAAGATCGGGCTGCGATTCTTCCTCACCGCCGGCGATAACGAGGACATCACGCTGCGGATCGAGCAGGGCGCAGCCGGCTACCCACCCCACGACAACTGGCAGATCGACCGGGGCGTGTTCGAGAACGAGCTGGCGAGTCGAGCGCGGGCGCTGGGCGTGGACGTGCTGGGGGGATGCCGCGTGCAGGACGTGGACCTCGATGCGGACCCGCACGTTGTGTCCTTCACCCAGATGGAGGCGAACGTAACCACCAAGGGGCGGTGGGTCGTCGATGCTTCCGGCCGAGCCAGTCTGCTCAAGCGCAAGCTCGGCCTGTCCAAGGATGTGGCGCACACAATCAACGCGGCATGGATCCGACTGTCCGGCGGCCTTGACATCGAGGATTGGGGTCGTGACAACGAGGCGTGGATGGGCAAGATGTCAGAGCCCGGCCTTCGAGCCCTGAGCACCAACCATTTGATGGGCGAGGGTTACTGGGTCTGGATGATCCCCCTGTCCTCGGGCCCGATCAGCATCGGGATCTGCGCGGATCCTCGTATCCACCCCTTCGAGGAGATCAGCGAGCCGGATCGGATGGTGGCTTGGCTGAAGCGCCACGAGCCCCAGCTCGGCGACGCGGTGGAGCCTCGGGTGGGCCAGATCGTGGACTTCCTGCGGGTACAGGACTTCGCCTATGGAGTGCAGCAGGTCTACTCGCATGACCGGTGGACTCTCGTCGGCGAGGCCGCCGCGTTCGCCGACCCGTTCTACTCTCCCGGCTCGGACTTCATCGGCGTCGGCAACACGTTCACCACGGACCTGATCTGCGCGGACCTCGATGGCGAGGACGTCTCCGAGCGTGTCGACTACTACAGCGACTGGTACTTCCGCACCTTCGAAAAGGTCATCTCGCGCTACACGGACCAGTACTTGCTGTTCGGCAATGCCTGGGTCGCCCAGCACAAGCTGATCTGGGACACCTACCTCAATCACACGGGCAACGTGACACTGTTCGTCAAGAACAGGTACGGGAACTACGAGTTCATGAAGAGCGTGCAGGAGGACGTGGACCGCCTCTACCGCTTGGACATGAATATGCAGGAGCTCTGGAAGCAGTGGCACGAGCTGCAGCCACCGGACCCGGACGAGGACATACCGGAGGAGGCTCCTCTGGCCAAGCTGATAAGGCCCATGATGTTCGGAGCGTTTGCTGATCTCGTCCGGGAGTTGGACGATGACGCGCTGCGCGAAGAGATCAGCCAACAGGTCCCCCGCTCGGAAGCGTTGGCCGTGGTCATCTTCGGCCAGGCCGCCGAGGCGCTCGACGAGCGTCCCGACTTCGAGCGGCCGATCAACCCCTACGCGGTCAGCCTGCGCCCAGAGCGCTGGGATGCGGATGGTCTCTACGCCGAGCCTGGTATGACTCTCAAGGACGCGACCGAGCTGGTCGAGTCCTTCGCCGACGCGATCGCGGCCGGGGCCTCCGGTCAGGCTGAGGACCCGTTCTTCCTCGCCTGAACGGGATTCACGCCGGCTGGGCGATCGCCTCCATCAGCAGGTTCTCCATCCCGGCCGCCTCCGACTGACGCGCTTCGGTGACCGTTAGGCCCTCGCCCCCCAGTAGGCCGTCGGCCTCCCACCGATCCGGATCCAGCGATACTGCGTAGGGGTTGATTTTCTCGTCCTCCCCAGGCGCGACATCGCCGAGGTTCTGCGCCGCCCGGTTGAACGCAAGAACCGCGTAGGCCTCGAGCAGGTCCGCGTTCGTGCGCATCCTCGCCTTGATGGCGTCGTCGTCGAAACCGGCGATCATGTCGCGGTGGCGATCGAACATGGCGGGGAAGGCGCTTGACGGGACCATGGCGCGGCGCCATTCGCGTTGCTCGAGCTCGTTCCACTCGCGGTACATCGCCTCCAGCCGGATGATGATCGCCCACATGCGCTCCATGTCGGGGCGGACCGCAGCCATCAGATCGAGGTCGGTGAGCTTGCGGTGGAAGAACAGCAGCCCCAGGCACCCCCAGTAGTAGATGTTGTTCCCGCTGATCTTCACGTTCATGACGGTCGGGTTGTCCCAGAAGACGTACTGGCCCTCGTACTGGCTGAGGTGGACCCGGTAGGCGTTCAGGTAGAAGTCGTTGTGAGCCTCGGCGCGCCGCACCACGTCCTCGCCATCGAGCTCCCGGATGACCAGATCGCTGGTGAGCGTGTTCGAGAGAGCGATGAAGTCCGAGCCGGGAGAGTAGAACGGATCGAGGAAGGCGCCCGCTTCGCCGACCAGGCACCAGCGGTCGCGGCCGTCGAACGCCTGCTTGGCCCCGTAGGAGAAGTCCTCGACCTTGAGAAAGTCCTCGACCTGGTCGCGCCGAGCGTCGACCGCCTCGCCGAGCTGCGGCTCGTGCTCGCGGATCCAGTCGATCGCTTTGTCCAGCGTGTTCATCTCGTCCATCGAGTGAAAGCTCGGATCCGCCACGATCCCGATCGAGATCGCGCCAGAAGAGAGCGGGATCATCCACATCCAGTAGCCCTTGCCGCACAGGTGGTTGGTGCTGAACTGGCGCAGGCCGCGCTCGGACATGCGCCCGAAGAACTCGTCGTCGTCGGGATCGGCCCAGTCCTCGATGTTCAGGCCGCCCGCCAGCCTGAACCAGGATGAGTTCACGATGTGGCCGTTGTCCTCGAGTAAGCCGAGCTTTTGCTTGAGGATCCAGGAACGGCCGCTGGCATCGATGAGCCAGCGCGCCTTGACCGTCGTGGCCTCCCCGCCCTCCCGGGGAGTGATGGTCACTCGATGCGGATCGCCGACTTCGACGTCCGTCACGCGGGTGGATCCGAACAGCTCGATGCCTGCCTCGAGGTTCCGGTCCCCCAGGTAGTTCTCGAACCGGCCGCGGTCGAACTGCCAGCTGGGGACGGGCGCATGCGCGGTGGGACCCCGCTCGATCCGTTCGGCCAGGCTCGAGTTATCGCCGGCGGGGAACCAGAAACGCAGCCCGCACTTGCGGATCTGATCGCGCTCCATGTGATCCATCAGGCCGAGAACCTCGCCGAAGTAGTTACAGGCGATCTCCTGGGTCGACTCCCCGACCTTGAACGCGGCCTCGGGAGCGCGCCCGGCCCGCTTCTCAGCGATGAAGATGCTCATGCCGGGACGCGCTTGCTTGAGCTGCAGGCCGAGAGTGAGTCCGGCCAATCCACCCCCGAGGATCGCGACGTCGTACGTCTCCGCCGGATGCTTTTCGTTACTCAAGGTCCCCTCCTGTCGCTAATAGCCCCATGCTTTCGGAGCGGCGTGCCGCCCGGTCCCGCCGGATCTTATCCCCGTCGTAAACGGTCGGGAAGGTGAAATCCGCGTGAACTTCGCCGCGCCCGCCTGCCGGTTTTCGACCCCCCAGCTTGCCAGTGCCGCCCCCTTCTCGTTAAAGTCGGCCTCGGACAATCGCAAAGGGGGACCGTTTTCGTGGCCTTGCTCAGCGGGAGCCACTCGGGGCAGGCAGGTCGGACCGGAATGCCACTCGTGAAGGTGTGCGGGATCGTTGATCCCGCCGAGATCGACACGCTGAGGGCGCACGGGGTCGACTTCGTCGGGCTTTGGCTGGCCGTGCCAGGGGGCCCGCACGATCTACCACCGGACCGGTGGACTGCGCTCGCTCGCCGCGCTGAGGAAGGAGACACCGGGCCTGCCCCCGTGCTCGTGACCTTCGCCAAGGACCCCGAGATCCTCCGCCAGGCGCTTGAGTCCGCGCCCGTGCGCTGGATCCAGTTGCACGGGTACCCCACCCCCGGCACCGTTCGCAAGGTGAAGGCGATCGCCGAGGACGTGCACGTGATCAAGGTTCTGCACGTCAAGGGCGGCGAGTGCGTCGAAGCGTCGCTGATCAGCTCCTACGAGAAGGCCGGCGTCGATGTCTTCCTGTTCGACGTCGTGACCGAGGACGGCCGCGTGGGCAGCACCGGGCAGGCCCTCGACCCGGCGGTGGTAGAACCGCTGCTCGGCAAGCTGACCCGCCCGTTCCTGCTCGCCGGCGGCATCTCCGAGTCCAATCGCGCCGACTACGCGTCACTTGTGGCCCATCCGCTGTTCCTCGGAATCGACGTCGACACGAACGCCCGCGACGACACCGGTTCCATCTCGGCCGATCGCGTCGGAGCTATAACGAGCGTCTGGAAGAGCGATGCCTAGCGCGTTCATCGACGCCTTGTTGCACGGGCGGGTGCCGATCATCATGGAGGTCAAGCGCTCCGACGGCGAGGGCGCTGAGCTGATCGGCGAGCGGACGATCGCCGAAATCGTCGCTCAGTACCTCGCCGCCGGCGCTCCGTGCCTCTCGGTCGTGACCGGGAAATGGTTCGGCGGCACCGACTCGATGCTGGAAGAGGTAGCCGGCCTGACCGACCGGCCGCTGCTCAAGAAGGACTTCATCACCCGCGAGAAACAGATCGTCGCGGCCAAGGAGATGGGCGCCTCGGCGGTCCTGCTCACGGCCAAGATCCTGCCGGCCAAAACGTTCCAGCACCTAATCGAGCTCGCTCTCGAGCACGAACTCACCCCGTTCGTGGAGATCGTCGACCGCACCGAGCTGGACAGCGTGATCCACCCGGAGGAGTGCATCGTCGCAGTCAACAACAAGGACATCAACACTCGCGAGCGCGAGCCGGGCGACATCGACACGAGCCGCTCGCTGCTCGAGGCGACGATCCAAACGGGCACCCCGTGCCCGGTCAGTGCGAGCGCGATCCTCGACCCGCTGATCGCCGCCGAGCTGATCGACGCCGGCTTCAAGGGGTTGCTGATCGGCACCGGGCTACTGCGCGCGGAGAGCATCCCGGGGTGGGTCGATGAGTTCGAGCGCCATCGCGCCGAGCTGGACGCGCCCGTAACGCCAGGAGCCCCTCAATGAGCCAGACCACGATTAGATCGCTCGCCGACCACTTCGCCGACCAGGTCGAGCGCCAGCCCGACGCGCCGGCGCTGATCTGGGATGGCGAGCCGATCTCGTATGCCGAGCTCAAGGGACTCGCCGACGCCGCCTACGACGAGATCGAGAGTGCGCGTCTTCCGGACGATCGGCCGGTCGGCATCCGGGCAAAGAAATCGCCCGAGGCCATCGCGCTCGTCCTCGCCTGCCTGCGGGCTGGAAAATCCTTCCTGCTGCCGTCGATCGAGCTCGCGCCTGAGACGCTGGCGCAGTTGTTCGCCCAGGCGGGCGTGAGCCAGGTCCTGTCGCCTCACGGTCCGCGCAGCCAGAGCGCGGCCAGCCTCCGCGCGCTGGTGGATGACACCCGCGCCGACCCGGAGACGGCGGGCTCCGAGTGGCCGCCCGCCGGCGGAGGCGACGACGTCACGTTCATGCTCACCACGTCGGGCTCGACCGGGCTGCCCAAGATCGTTCCGCTCCCGGCGAGCGGGGTTGACGCGTTCACCGATTGGGCGGCGGACCAGTTCGAGATCCGGCCGGGAACGGTCGTGACCAACTACGCGCCGCTCAACTTCGACCTGTGCCTGCTCGACATCTGGACCACGCTCAAGCACGGTGGTTGCGTCGCGCTCGTCGACCAGGACCGCGCCACCCAGGGCGCCTACCTGGCCGAGCTTGTCAACCAGAACCAGGTCGGCGTGGTGCAGGCCGTGCCGATGCTCTACCGGCTGCTGCTCGACGTGCATCGCGAGGACGGGCGGACATTCCCGAGCGTCCGGCACGTGATCACCACCGGAGACAAGATCCCGCCGAGCACGCTGGCCGAGCTGCCCAATCTGTTCCCGAACGCGCGCTTCTACAACATCTACGGCTGCACGGAGACCAACGACAGCCTGATCCACGAGTTCCAGGGCCTGGCCGAGGGCAACGTCCCGAGCAACGTCCCGGTCGGTCAGCCGATCCCGGGTGTGATCGTGCGCGTGCAGAGCGAGGACGGCACCCCGCTCGAGGGCACCGGCACTGGGGAGTTCATGGTGTGGACGCCGTTTCAGACGCGCGGATACCTGAAGTCGTCCTTGAACGCCGAGAAGTTCGTCGCCGTCGAGGACGACGCCGGGCACACGTACTACAAGAGTGGCGACATCGTGCGCCGTCACGAGGACGGCACGCTGACGCTGGAGGGCCGAGCCGACTTTTACGTCAAGGTCCGCGGAGTGCGCGTCTCGACTCAGGTCGTCGAGCAGGCGATCCAGGAGCACCCAGCCGTCGTCGAGGTCGCGGTCATCGCCGTCCCCGACGAGCTGGCCGGAGCCAGGCTGCATGCCACCGTGCGCCGGGAGCCAGACGTCAAGCTCAACAGCCTGATCCTCCGTCAGCACTGCGCCACGCGGCTGGCCCGTACCGAGATGCCCTCGACGATCCTGATCGTCACCGAGCCGTTACCCAAAACATCAACCGGAAAGGTCGACCGCAAGGCGGTGGCGGCCGAGCTAGAGAGGAGTCGTGCCAATGGATGAGACAACCGTGAAAATCAAGGCGTTCATCGTCGAGGAGTTCATGCCCGACGTGTCGCCCGACGAACTCGAGGACGACTTCGATCTGCTGACCGGCGGCGTGGTGGACAGCCTCGGCCTTCTCAAGGTCGTGGCCTGGCTCGAGGACGAGTTCGATATCGGCGTCGACGACTCGGAGCTCGGACCGGACAGCTTCCGTACCGTGGCCGCGATCAAGGAGTACGTCGACCAGGCGCGCCCGACCGCGAATGCCGAGTAAGCCTCCACCATCGGAGGTTCTGGCCGCGCTGGTCACGCAGCGCTACCCCATCCCGCCCGAAGTGTGGGGGGACTTCTGGGACCGCCTGGCCGCGAAAGAACTTCACTCGGGCGAGGCGCTCGCGGTGCTGTCCTCGCTCACGACGCGGATGCCCGACGGGGTCTCGGTCAGCACGTTGCTGGCGTCACTCCGGGAGCGCAATCCGCAACCAGGCCCGCCGTCGCGTACCACGGTGAACATCGTGGGCACCGGGGGCGGCCCGAGCACATTCAACCTGTCGACGGCGTCCGCGTTCGTGGCCGCCGCGATGGGTGCCCGGGTGATCAAGACCGGCTCGCGTGCGTACGCCAGCCGCACCGGCTCGGTCGACCTGCTCGACCGGCTGGGCATCCGGCAAACCAGCTCCTACGAGCAAACCGAGGAGATGCTCGACGAGTTCGGGATGGCCTGCGCGGGTCCGTTCGTGTATCCGAAGGAGCTCCGGATGCTGGCTCGCCAGATTCTGCCCTTTGACATGAAGACGGTCGGGCGCTTCTTCAACCTGATCGGGCCGTTCCTGGCTGCCGTGCCCGTGTCGCTCCAGATCACCGGGGTCTCGGACCACACCGTCCTGCCGACATTCCGCGGGCTGGTCTCCGAAGACTCGAGCAAGGACTACTGGGTCGTGTGGAACGAGGTGGGCGTCGATGAGCTCATGAGCGTCGTCGACTGCCATGTCTACGACAGCCGACGCGGCGAGGAGCTCGTGCTTCGCCCGACCGAGCTCGGGTTGAGCACGCGACCTTTCGAGGATCTGCTCCCGGTCTCCGATCTCGATCAGACGGTCGAGCACTTCCTGGCCCTGCTGGGCGGTAGCGGCCCGCCGGGCGCCATCGAGAGCATCAAACTGAACGCCGCCGCACTGGCCATCAACTGCGATGTCGCCGCGGAGTGGCCCACGGCGCTCGAGCTCGCGGGGGACGCGATGAGCGCCGGCGTGCCGGGCCGGCTGATCGAGCGGATGCGTGAGCACGGGCAGGTTGCGGCCAAGACATGAGCTTCTTCGCGGACCGAACACCCGAACGCCCGGGCTTGGCCCTGTTCCTGAACGCCGGCGATCCGCCTCTCGACGCGTTCGAGGACCTCGTGCTGATGCTCGACGAGCACCGGGTCGACTGTCTCGAGCTGGCCATCCCATTTCCCAACTCGGCGAGCGACGGCCCGGTCATCCGCGCCTCGGCCAGCCGGGCGCTCGAGGACGGGATCGACCGCGAGGCCGTGCTCGAGTTCGTGCGCTCGGTCCGCCCCCGGCTGTCACATCTGAAGATCGCGCTGCTGGCCGATTGGAGCTACTCGATCAAGGGAGCGCCGATGCGCGAGTTCCTCGAACGCGTCAAGGATGCCGGCGCCGACGGGCTGCTCGTCCACGCGCTGCCGCCGCGTCTGCGTGGCGAGTACTACGAGGCGGCGGTCGATGTGGGTCAGCCGATCGTCACCACGTGCTACGCGACCTCGGAGGAGCCGGTGCTGACCGAGGCCGCCGATCACGGCACGGCGTACATCTACCTGGTCGCCGCCTACGGGCGCAGCGGCACGGTCGGGCCGCCCGACCATGGCGCGCTGATCCCCGTGATGGAGACGCTGCGGGCGCGGACAGACGTGCCGATTGCGGTGGGGTTCGGCGTCAAGGATAAGAGCCACATCGATGGGCTCGCGGCCGTGGGCGTCGACGCGGCAATCGTCGGCAGCACGTGCGTGGCGCGGGTTACGGCGGCCCGCGACGCCGGGCGAGACGTGGTCAAGGACTTCGAGGGCTTACTCGAGGAGTTGGGACAAGATCTAAGGCGCCGCCGTCAGGCGCCGCCGACAAACGCTAAATCAACCACAAGGGGGCATGCATGATCATTCGTGATCTCGAGGACGTGAAGACGGTCGAGTGGGGTAACGGACTCAGCCGTCGCTTTCTGCTCGAAGCCGACGGAATGGGCTACACGGTGACCGACACGATCGTGAACAAGGGAACCAAGACCCTCATCGAGTACGCGAATCACCTCGAGGCGTGTTACTGCATCGAGGGGCGCGGCAAGGTGATCGAGATGGACGGGACCGAGCACGACATCTTCCCCGGGCGGATCTACGCGCTCGACAAGCACGACACCCACTGGCTGCTCGGCGGCGAGGACGAGGACCTGCGGCTCGTCTGCATGTTCACCCCGGCGCTCACCGGTGACGAGGCTCATCGCATCAGCGAGTCCGGCATTCACCCGTCGGTGTACGGGGAAGTCGTGAGCTAGCGATGGCGCTGACCGCCCCAACCGGTGAATGGACCGACGAGCAGAAGGCGCTCAGGAAATCCCTGAGCGAATATTTCCCCGCGCTTAATGAGGGCTACCTCGAGGACGACGCGGCGAATCGGTTCAACCGCGACAAGTGGGACCTGCTCCGCAAGGCCGGCGTGCTGCGGATCCCTTTCGCCACCGAATGGGGCGGTCTCGGCCACGACGTACTCACGCTCGTGTACGTACTCGAGAACCTCGGGTACGGATGCCGTGACACCGGTTTGCTGTTCGGTGCCGCGACGCAGGTAGTGAGCGCTGCGATCCCGCTCCAGAAGTTCGGGTCAGATGAGCTCAAGGACTGCTATCTCGCACGGCTCGTCGACGGCGAGATCCTGAGCGCGCACGCGATCTCCGAGCCGTCCGCGGGCTCCGACGCGACGGCCATGAGCACCACGGCCACCGAGGACGGTGACGCCTACGTGCTCGAAGGCCAGAAAATCTGGATCACCAGCGGTCCACTCGCCGACATCATCACGGTGTACGCCAAGACCGGCGAGGAGGGCGGCGCGGCCGGCATCACGGCGTTCCTGGTACCGACGGACACTCCCGGGTTCCATGTCGGTGAGCCGATCGAGAAGCTGGGCCTGAACACGTGCCCGTTCTGCGAGCTCGAGTTCCGAGGCGTGCGCGTACCCAAGGACAACATGCTCGGCAAACCGGGCGCGGGCTTCTTCATCCTCGAGCACGTCATGAACTACGAGATCCTCTGCATTTTCATGATGATGGCCGGAGAGATGCAGGAGCGGATGGATCGCTGCATCAAGTACGCCAAGGAGCGCCAGGCTTTCGGGCGGCCGATCGGATCCAACCAGTACATCGCGGGCAAGATCGTCGACATGAAGATCGGCCTGGAGAACTCCCGCAAGCACCTGTACGACACGGCGCGGCGCTTTGCTCGTGGACGCAGCGTCACGACCGAGATCTCAATGGCCAAGCTGATCACGAGCGAGGCGAACGTGGCCTCTGCCCTATCGGCCATCCAGATCTTCGGCGCGCGGGGGTACACGCGCGAGTACGGCCTCGAGAAGGGGCTGCGCGACGCGATCGGCGCGCCGATCTACTCGGGCACGAACGAGACCCAGCGCGTCCGCATCGCGTCGATGCTTGGCCTCTAGGCCGTGCCACCTTCCGGAGAAGAATTGCGGCACCTTACGGATGCAGTTCGATGGCACGTGCCGGATGTGCGCGCCGTGGCGATCGGCTACGTTCTCGCGCGACCGGGTTGAGTTGGGGCCGCGCCGGCCGGGTGAACAGGAGACCAGCGAGCCAAGGGGGCTTTGATGCCGGAACAGGAGGCAATGCCGCGCGGACGGCTGGCTAGGCGCCTGATCACCTTCTACGCAATCCTGGCCGTGATCGGGGTGGCGGTCGTGATCGTCGTGGTCGACAAGGGCGGTAACGAGAAGGCCCAGCCATCGATCGCCGGCGGTTACACCCTGTCGGCGGCGGACCCGTGCATCGGCCCGGTGCCAAAGCCCGCGGGCGGCATTCCGCTGCCCTCGACGGCACCAACCGAGGTGGCGGCCACCGGGCCGTCTTTCAACGTCCTCCAGTCCGGGCAGTTCGTCAATTTCACCAACAACCAGAACACTCTCGGCGGCCAGCTCAGGCTGGATGCCAAGAAGCTCCCCGGGAACTCGCACCGCCTGACCGGGAGCGTGAACTGCGTGTCCGGGGGCGGCTCACTCAGGCTCGACGCCATCGCGACTCCCGGGGCCAAGGCCTCGATCGTCGGCACCCTCGGCGGTCTGCCGTTCGCGGCCGTGTTCAACTCCGCGCCACCCGGCCCCGGCGCCACCGCGCCAAGAACGCCGAAGGACATCCAGGGAACATACGCCCTATCCCCTGGCTCGACGTGTTTCGGAAGCTCGTTCTCGATTCACGGCAAGGGCTCACTCGACACGCTCTACTCGTCAGCCGGCAAGGACCTCGGAACCGTCACCTACTCAACCCAGACGGGCGGGCTGTTCGGCGATGTGAAGTGCGTGAGAGGTGGCACTGCCCGCGTGACCGCGACGGCCAACGACCTTCTGCTCCAGAACGTCACGGCGATCCCGCTCAACCTGGCCACGCCCGTCCCTTCAACGGCCGCGCTGGCCAGGCCGGCGTTGATCACTCCGTCGGGGCTGCCTCCGGCGGGCGAGAAGTTCACCGCCACCAAGCAGCGCTCTGACTTCAACAAGCTCGTGGCCGCGGTTTTCCTCTCGATCGCCATCGTCCTGATCGTGGCCCGCCTGTTCGGGGTCCTGGCGGTGAAGTGCAGGGAGCCCCGAGTGATGGGAGAGGTGATCGCCGGGCTCGCGCTCGGGCCGTCGCTGCTCGGCGCGATCTCGCCGAACCTGCAGGCGACGTTGTTCCCGAGTGACGTTTTGCCCGCGTTGGGAGTAGTGGCCAATCTGGGGCTGATCTTCTACATGTTCCTCGTCGGGCTCGAGGTCGACCGTGGCCAGCTCAAGGGGAAGGTCGCGCAGGCTGCGGCGATCTCGAACGCGAGCGTTGCCGTGCCGTTGCTGCTCGGCATCGCCGTCGCACTGCCGCTGTACAAGCTCATCGGCCCGCAGAAGAAATTCGTCGCCTTTGCCCTGTTCATGGGCGTGGCGATGTCGATCACGGCGTTCCCGGTGCTGGCGAGGATTCTCGCCGAGCGACGGATGATCAAGCGACCGGTCGGCGCGCTGACGATCGCCTGCGCCGCGATCGACGACGTCACCGCGTGGTTCCTGATCGCGCTCGCCACCACGATCGCGGTCTCGGGCACCTTCGGCGACGTCCTCAAGACGATCGCCGAGGCGGCCGTCTACATCCTCTTCATGGTGCTGATCGTGCGCCGGGTCGTCGCTCGTATGGCGACGGCGTTCGACGAGGTCGGCCGGATCCCCGGCGCGTGGTTCGCCGGGATCATCGTGGGTGTCCTGCTGTCGGCCTACGTGACCGAGGAGATCAACATCGCGTTCATCTTCGGCGCGTTCGTGATGGGCATGGTGATGCCTCGCCACGCGCGGCTGAGCGAGGAGATCACCCGCCGGATCGACGATTTCGTCGTGACGCTGCTACTGCCGGTGTTCTTCGTCTACACGGGCCTGCGAACGAACGTCGGCCTGCTCGATCGCCCGGTGCTGTGGCTGCTCACGCTGCTCTTGATCGCCGTCGCGATCATCGGGAAGCTGGCCGGCGCGGCGATCGCGGCGCGCGTCACCGGTTACGACTGGAAGGCCTCTGCGGTGATCGGGACGCTGATGAACACGCGAGGATTGACCGAGCTGATCGTGCTCAACCTCGCGCTCGACGTCGGCGCGATCTCGAACACGCTGTTCGCGATGCTGGTGATCATGGCCGTGGTCACTACCCTGATGGCGGGTCCCCTGCTAAAGCTGCTCGATCCGAAGAACAGGTACGGGCGGGCGGTGCAGGACGAGTTCGCCGATGCCGCGCTCGCCGCCGTCCAGGCGCATCCGGAGCTGCCGGTGCCGGATCGGTCGATCCTGGTCGCACCCGAGACCGACGCGGCGATCGGTCAACTGGTCGGGCTGGCCGAGCCGCTGGCCCGGTCGGCACCGCCGCGCGAGTTGATCATCGCGCGCTTGGTCCGTCCGCCGCGTGGCGCCGGGGCCGGCGTGCGGGGCGGGTTGCAATCCGAGAACCTGGCCCTGGAACGGGCCTCACGAGCGATCAACGACACGCGCGAGCGGCTCGCCAGCGATGGCGTCGTGGCCCGCGGGGTGGCGTTGACCTCGACCAACCCCGGCTCCGACCTCGCGCACATCGTGGAGCACGAACCGATCGACCTCGTGCTCACCGAAGGGCGCCGGCGGATCATCGGCGAGGGCGTTCCCCTCGGGGACGTTGGCGAGCTGATGGAGCAGGCATCCTGCGACGTGGCGGTGCTCGTCGCGAAGGAGGGCGACCCGATCGCGCTCGGGCCCGACGCGCCCGTCGTCGTGCCGTTCGGAGGCGCCGAGCACGACTGGGCGGCGCTCGAGCTCGGCTCGTGGCTCGCCGCCGCGTCCGGTGCGCCGCTTAAGCTGCTCGGCGCCGCGGGGCAGACGGACGAGGGCAAGTCGGTCACCCGGATGCTCGCCGACGCCGGGCTGCTCGTCCAGCAGGCCACCGGAATCGCCACCGAGCCGCTCGTCGTCGCCGGCGGCCGCGACGGCATCGTCGATGCCGCCACAGGTGCCGGCCTGCTCGTGCTCGGGTTGTCGGACCGGTGGCGCCACGAAGGGCTCGGCACGACCCGATCGGCGATCGCCAAGGCGGCACCGGCACCCGTGCTGTTCGTCCGCCGGGGCACCCGGCCCGGGCTGTTCGCACCGAAGGAAAACGTCACCCAGTTCCGCTGGTCGATGGCAGGAGGACCCTCCGGGCTACTCGGCTCGACCCGCGGTGCCTCGGCGGCGGCAATAACGTCGCCGGCAACGACGCCGACAGATCCCTCAGCCGCTGCGGCTCCAGGGGACGGATCCTCGTCCGACGACCCGGAGCTCCCCATTACCTAAGAGGCCAAGGTAGGGGGCTGACTACGCCACCGGCCCGGAGGTCCGCCTCCGGGCGGGCGCCATGTCGGCATCCGCGAGTCAGCGGTGCGGGAGCGGCAGTACGGCGGCGACGCGGGTCGGGCCCCCGTCGTCTGAGGTCACCCACAGCCGGCCGCCGGCGAGCAGCGCCCGCTCGCGCATGCCGGTCAGCCCGAAGCCGTCATCCACGCCGTCGGCGTCGAAGCCGCTGCCGTCGTCCTCGACCGCGAGCTGCACACGGTCGGGCAGCTGCGTGACCCGCAGGTGGACCGCTTCGGCGCCCGCGTGCTTGACCGCGTTGCTCAACGCTTCCTGGACGATGCGGTAGATCGCGGTCTCGGTGTCATGGCCGAGCCGCCGCTCGGACTCGAGCTCGATGTCGAGCTCGACCGCGAAGCCGCCGATCGCCGCCTGGCGCTTGGCCAGCGACTCGATGGCCGGACCCAGCCCGAGGTCATCCAATGCGGCGGGCCGCAGCTCGGCGATCAGATCGCGCAGCTTGCGCATCTCCTCTCCGAGATGTGCGTCGGCGGTGTCGGCCGCGCGTCGCAGCGAGTTCGGGTCCTCGCGCGCGAGCCCCGCCGAGAGCACCATACGCACGCCGGTAAGGCCCTGCAGGGTCTCGTCATGAAGCTCTCGGGCCCACCGCGCGCGGGCCTGGTCGGCGGCCTCCACGCTCAGACGCAGCCGGGCGGCGGCCACCGATCGCGCGGTGGCGACCGCGGTGGCGGCGCTCGCCGCCACCGACATCAGCAGCTGCTCGTCCTCCTCCTCGAACGCCCGCTCTCCCTCACCGTTGATGCCGGCCAGGACGCCCAGCGGCTCGCCCCGGAAAACGAGCGGCACCAGGATCGCTGCGGACGCGTCGGGCGACAGCTGTGCCAGGCGGGCCTGGTCGGATCGCGGCACGACGCGCCGCGGACGTCCGGACAGGAGCACCTCACCGGCGAGCGATCCGTCCAGTGGCAGGCGGGCGTGGGAGCCGGCGCCCATCGCGCTCCCGCTCACGGCGGCCAGCTCGTCCCCCTCGGGCAGGTACATCACCAGCGTGCGCGCCGCCACGATTTCGCGTCCCTGGGCGAGGATCAGCGCGAGCACGCGATTGAGCTCCGTCTCGCCGCCGACCGCCCGCGCTATCTCGGCGAACGCCTCCAACCGCTCGACGCTCCGCGCGAGCCCATGGTTGCTCGTCTCGAGCTGATCGGCGTACAGCGCCAGATCGCGCTCGGCGTCACGACGCTCGGCCACGTCGCGGCGAAGCCGGTCGGAGAACCGCCCCACCACCACGCCGGTGACGACGAACGCCGCGCCGCGCGAGAGATAGCCGAGCGCGTCGACGTGGACGGCGTTGATCACGCTCCACGCCGGCACCAGGACGAACGCGACCGCCGCCGCCGCCAGCCCGGCCCGCAGCCCGAACTCGATCGCCAGAATCGCGATCGGGACGATGTAGAAGTTGGCCAGAAGCGCGTTCGGGTCGTTGACCGCGATTCGCGCGATGAACGCCGCCACGAACAGCACTCCGGCCAGCGCGAGGATCGCCGCCCGCTTGCTCGCCGACGCCGGCGGGGCCCCGGTCGCCTTCAGCCGCTCGATCACGCGGCGCTGGGCCGCCTCGAGCTCAATCTGGCGCGCGCGGGCGCGGCCGGTCGGGTGGGGCCGAACCGGTCGCTCTTCGGCGGCGCCGGTCCCCGCACTCATCGATGGATCACTCCGTGCTCAAGCGCATAGCGCACCAGTCCGGGCCGTCCGGTGATCCCCAGCTTGGCTTGCAGGTTGGCCCGGTGCGTCTCGACCGTGCGCGGGCTGATGTACATGCGGGTCGCGATCTCGCTGTTTGTATGCCCGAGAGCGACCAGGCGCAACACCTCGAGCTCGCGCTCGGTCAGCGCCGGCTCCTCGGCGCTCGTCAGCGCCCATCCGCCGATCGCGGGGTCGAGATACCGCCCGCCTTTGGCCACGGTCCGGATCGCTCGCACGAGCTCCGTCCGCGACGCCTCCTTGAGCACGTAGCCTGCCGCGCCGGCGTTCCAGGCGGGCGCGACGAATGCAGGATCGTCCTCCATCGTGAGGATCACCACCGCCGTGGCCGGCGAGGCCGATCGCAGCTCGAACATCCCGGTCAAGCTCAGGTCGCGTCCCATGTGCAGGTCGAGCAGGACGACCGCCGGCGTGTGCTCGCGCAGAACGATGGACGTCTGCGCGATGTCGCTTGTCTCACCGACCACTGCCAGGTCGTCTTCGGCTTCGAGCAGCAATCGCAATCCCTGCCGCACTACCGCGTGGTCGTCGGCGATAACGATCGTTATTGGCGCTCCCAATTTCGGTCCCCCGCCAGACGGTAGAGCGCCCGCCGGTCGTTCGTCAACCCTGAAGCCGGTCGCGGGCTTGTCCGGCGCCGGGTCAGCGCGTAGACTGACCTGGGCTACTTTGCGCTGCCGGGGGGCGGCGCCAGGCAAGGGGCGAGACCGGGTGACACCGCGAGGGGTGATGTGAAATGAAAGGCACGCGGCTACTTCGGAGTAACCGGAATCTCAAGGTGATTCTGCTAGCGCTGGTCGCGCTCGCCGCCACCGGAATCGGGATCCTCCTGTACGCCTCCGACCTGCTCAAGTCGCCGGAGGGCCAAACCGTCGACGCGCGCTTCTCGATCCGGGGCACCCAGCGCCCGCCGAAGAACTTCGTGATCGTGGCGATCGACAACAAGACCCTTCAGGACCTGAACACCTTCCCGTTTCCCCGCGCCGATTACGCCCAGTTGATCGACAACATCGGCGCCCAGCACCCCAAGGCGATCGTGTTCGACATCGAGCTCGCCGACAAGACGACGATCGGCGGGACGTGCAAGGTGCAGGGCGCCACCTATCCCTGCGACGACCTCCAGCTGCTCGAAGCGATCAGCAACTACCCGGGGATCACGGTGTTCGACACCACGTCCCCCGCGGCGGACGGGAGCGGCCAGATCCGCTTCCTCGGCTCCGGCCAGGGGACCACGCTGCTCAACCAGCTCGGATCGCGCGCCGGCGCCGCGCTGTTCCCCACGAATCAGCCGGGTGGCGTGTACCGCCAGATGGTCTATTCGGTCCAGAACGTCCCAACGCTGTACGTGGTGGCGGCGGAGTTGGCCAGCCACAAAAAGATCACCAGGAAGCAGTTCGGCGGCGAACGGTGGATCGACTATCCCGGCGCCCAGCACACGATCCCGTGGATCTCGTTCTCGAGCGTGATGAACCCCAAGAAGTACGGCGCGCCGACCGGCTGGACGCACCCCCTCCCGAAGAACTACTTCCGCGGCAAGGTCGTGTTCGTTGGCGCCACGCAGCTATCTCTCGAGGACTACCACGCGACCTCGACCGACCCGCAGATGGCCGGGGTGGAGATCGAGGCCGACGCGGCGGCCACGGTCCTGCAGGGGTTCAAGCTGAACTCGGCACCGGGCTGGATCAACGTGCTGCTGATCGTGCTCTTCGGCCTGGGCATTCCGATCGTCGCCCTGCGTGTCCGCCCGCTGGTCTCGTTCGGGATCGCGGTCGCGATCGGCGCCGTGTTCGCGATCGTGGCCCAGCTCGTGTTCAACGCCGGCGCGATCGTCTCGGTGGTTTATCCGCTGGTGGCGCTCGCGCTGAGCGCGGTGGGCTCGCTCGCCGTGGGCCTCGTCACCGAGGCGTTCGAACGCATCCGCGCCGTCGATCTGTTCGCTCGCTTCGTCCCCGAGAACGTCGTCGGCGAGGTGCTTGCCAGCGCCGACGGCCTGCGGCTCGGCGGAGTACAGCGTGACGGCACGATCATGTTCACCGACCTCCGCGGCTTCACCTCGTTCTCCGAGAAGCTGACGCCGTCCCAGGTGATCGACGTGCTCAACCATTACCTCAGCGAGATGAGCGACGCGATCCTCGACAACGGAGGAACGCTCGTGGCCTACATGGGCGACGGGATCTTCGCCGTGTTCGGCGCACCGCTCGAGCAGGCCGACCACGCCGACCGCGCCCTGAGAACGGCACGCGAGATGCTCGAGGTGCGGCTGCCCCGGTTCAACGAGTGGATTCGCTCCCAAGGACTGGGCGACGGTTTCCGGATGGGAATCGGGCTCAACAGCGGCTACGTGATGTCGGGCCACGTCGGCTCCGAGCGCCGCGTCGAGTACGCCGCGGTGGGCGACACCACCAACACCGCGTCGCGGATCGAAGGGATGACCAAGGGCACGCCGCACCAGCTCCTGCTCTCGGACTCGACGCGAGAGGCGCTGGTTGAGCCCGCTGACGACCTCGTGTACGTCGACGAGGTCGAGATTCGTGGCCGCGTCGCGCGCATGAAGCTGTGGGGATTGAACGAAGCGCCTGCGCCGGAGACACAGCCCGAGGCTGCCGCCCAGGCTCCGGCCTAGTACGTACTTTGTCGAGCCTGGACGCCTGCGCGCGACTAGCCCGTCCGTCCATCCGAAGCATGGGTTGCGATGACAAATACCTTCGCGATCAGCCACCGCGAGGTCGATGAGCGGACCTGCCTCGTCGCCGTCGAGGGAGATCTGGACCTTGCCACCGCGCCCGAGCTGAAATGGACGCTGGTCGAGCTTCTGGATAAGGGCTACGACCGCTACGTGATCGACCTGTCGCGACTGACTTACATGGACTCGATGGGGCTGGGCGTGCTCGTGGGGTTCGGCCGGCGGCTCGAGGGACGCGCCCACATGGCGCTCGCGGGCGTGCCGGCCACCCAGCGCAGCCTGCTCGAGCTGACCGGGCTCGACGCGTGCTTCGACAGCTTCGGCACGGTCGATGACGCGCTGAGCGTCCCGATCGGCGCCCTTCCCCTGTGCACCGACGCCGCGATGGCGCTCGGGCTGGCCTCGACGGCGATGCCGTTCGCGGCCTCCCGGCGCGCCGAGGCTCTGCGCTGGGTGCGGATCCTTCGCCTCCAGGGCGAGGCAGCCCGGGTGCTGTGCGCTCTCGGCGTGGGCGAGACACCCCTGCGCGACGCCTCCGCGACCGACGCGCCCGACGCGTCCTCGCAGGAGGACCCCGACGGACGCGACTCGGTCGCCGCGGTGAGCGAACTCGCGGTCCGCCTGGCCCGGACACGTGGGGCCAGCATGATCGGCACCGGCGACCTCCTGCTCGCGGTGATGCGCTTCTACGGCCCGGACTTCGACGCGGTGCTCGCGGCGCACGGCACCGACCGCGACGAAGTCACCGCGCGGCTCGCCGCCTGATCCGCGCCGACGCCGCCATCTGACGGCGACGCGTCAGGCCGGCGGCGGTCCGGTGGGAATCTGGAACACGCCCGACGGGCTGGGGGCCCGGCGCAGCTCCTCCGGGATCTCGATCACGGCGGCCGAGAACTTGCGCGCCAGCGGCGGCGGACCGCCCTCGGCCAGATCCGGCGTGAACGCCGTCACCGCCAGGGGCACGTACTCGGGCGCCACCGACCAGCTCGTGGAACGGAACTCGCCCGCGTCCTCGACCCAGCTCAGCGAGATCAGTGGCAGGATCACGACCTTCGTCCAGATCGCGATCACCCACGAGATCCAGTACACGGCGACCGGCACCCAGTCAGAGGAGAAGTGGATGCCCTTCAGGCTCTTCGCGGCCAGATACACGAGGATGAACTCACCCACGGCGAGCACGAACGTGAGCCACGGCGGCTGCCAGCGGATGACGAACGGGTAGAAAGCGGTGTCAAGCGCGACGCCGATCACGAAATACAACCCGATCAGCACGATGTAGCTGGGGTTCGAGGTGATCACCGAGACGATCGCCCAGATGATCGCGGGGATGATCAGGATCGCCCACCGGGTCTGGACGCGGCCTAGCACGGTCGGACACATGGCGAGATCCCTTCTACGCGAGCTGCTGGGTCGGAGACACGGTGCGGAGCGCCTGGGCCACATCGCGACCCATCGAATACTGGAGCGACAGCCGCGACGGGAACGACCGCTTCCTGAGCTTCTCCGCTCGGGCGCAGTCCGAGACGAACCGGCGCGAGATGAACTTCAGACCGGCGATCGTGTCGCCGTGCGGGATCACGTTGTTGGCGATCAATCCCATGCAGCACAGACGTGACTCGGGCAGGTCGAGCCCAGGGACGCCGCAGTTGGTCTGAAGCCTGAGCCTGCCCTCAACCACCGGCACCTTGTAGAACTCGACCAGCCGGCGAATCAGCGGGAGTGTCAGCACTGACTTGTTGAACCCGGTGCCCGCGGTGACACCCGTGACGTCGAGCCAGCCAGGATCCTCACCACTCTTGCTCTTGACGTACACCCGCAGGCCCGCGCGCCCAGGCTCGATTTTGTCGATCTCACCGACGATCGCGTCGAACCGGCCCTCTTGCTGGCCGACCTTGATCCTCGAGAGCCACTGCCGGCGCTCGGGACGCGTGCCGCGCAGGACCTGGCCGAGGAACTCGATCCGCTGGTCGAACGGCAGCCGTGTGTAGGCATCGATTCCGATCGATTCGAACAGGCAGCGCGGGACGTTGAGGTCCTGGGTTTCGGGTTGTTCGTTCCGCGTCAGCGCGAGCACCGACCCGCCGGCGTCGAGGATGTTGGCCCATTCATTGACCGAGGCGATCCCAGCGCCGAGCACGATGTAGCGACCCCCGGCCGCGTACTGCTTGGGCTCGTACGCCTGGACGATGCGGTCAGCGATCGCCGGATCCTTGCGCGCCTTGGCGAGCAGCGGCGGGAACGACAGTGGCCCATGGCCGGGAGCGAGCATCACGTGCTTGGAGCGCCCGATGAAGTTCGCCTCCTCGTCATACATGACGAAGTGGGGCATCGGCTTCATCTGTCGCTGGAGCCACCCGACCTTCTTCGGGATGCGGGCCTGCTCCCAGCCCACGCGCCGGGTGACGACTGCTGCTTCGGTCAGGATCTCGGGAACGCCCGGGTTGTATTTGCGCCTGGTCGTGCGCCACAAGGGCTTCAGTGACTTGTGCGACCACGCGTCGAGTTGAGCGAACGTCGGCCAATCGGGCGCGAGGAAGTGCGACTCGGATTCCGACCGCAGCACGGTCTGCCCGAGGTTGTAAGCGAACTGTTGATAGGTCCCGACCGGGTTGTCGCTCGGCCCGAAGACCGTCAGCTGCTCGTTCTCGAAGCCGAGATAACGAGCGGTGGTGTGGACGAGGAGTGAACCGAACCCGTCACCGACGGTGGCGACGACGGAGTCTCGTGGTGCTGTGGCTGGCATAGTGCAGCCACCCTATAGGGAACGGCGCGATGCATGCAAGGGGCGAAAGGTAGGTGTTTCCGGGACGTTCATGAGTGACCTCCCACTGGACGAAATGCCATTTGCGCCGACCCCACTTTTGACGATATGCTCGCGCCCGTGGCGGGCGAGATCAATTTGGAAGTCATCGAGGGACCGGATGCGGGCAAGCAGATCGTGGTCGATCGACCGATCGTGATCGGCCGGGACGCCCACTCCGATCTGGTGCTCGACGACGGCGAGGTCTCAGGTCAGCACGTCCGCATCACTCCCGCGCCTGACGGCTCGGCGACGGTCGAAGACCTCGGCTCGACCAACGGCACGTTCGTGAACCAGAACGAGTTGGAGGGACCGGCTCGGCTCGACCCCGGCGATCATCTGCTCGTCGGCGTCAGCGTGCTGGAGATGCGCACCGCGGACGACCTGAGGCTACGAGGCTCCGGCGTGATCCAGCTCCCGCCCTCGCTGGCCATTGCCGAGCGCACGCCGACCTACGTCAATCCCGAGGTACGCGACGTCGAACAGCAGGTGGCGCCGGTGTCCTCCGGAGACGTCGCGCATCCGACCGTCGACAGGTACCTCGACGTCAAGGTCCGACGCCGCGCCCAGCTCGCGCCGCTGGCTCTCCTGACCCTAATCGCGATCGCCCTCATTCTTTACTTCTCTGTCAAATAGAGAAGGACGCGAGACGCTCGTGCGGACGCCGCAGCGTCCGGCTCGGGGTCTACGTGTGCTGCGAGAAGTAGATCACGAGCGCGATCGCCACTAGGACGACCGTTCCGAACGACAGCGCCACCGGCACCCATGACCGCGACGCGAGTCCCGGTTGCCTGCGCGAGCGCTCCGGCGGGCGAAACTCGCCCACGGCCTGCGCAGGTGCCGCGGGTGGGCGCGCCGCCGCCGGAGCCGTGGCCGTGGCGGCGGCGGTCACCGGCGCGGCCGATGCCGGCGCGGGGCCCGAGTCCGGGATGGTCGCGCTGATCCGCGTCGCGTTGCGCGGCTGCGGTATGTCGCCGCTTGAATCCGAGACCGGCAGCACGCCCTCGACGACGAGCACGGTCGTGCCGAGCTTGATTTCCGCGCCGCCGCCGAGCAGCGTCGGCTCGGCGATGCGAGCGCCGTCCACGAACGTGCCGTTGGTCGAGCCGAGGTCCTCGACCTGCAAACGGTTGGCGTGACGGCGCACGACCGCGTGGCGCTTTGACATCTCGCCGTCGTCGATCGCGAGGTCGGTGTCTTCGCGACCGATCACGATCTCCTCGTCGATATCCACCGTACGTCCAACGGCGGGCCCACTCACTACACGCAACCGTGCCATAGCGGTGGGCAGCGTACCCGATGGCCCGGTCCCACTGCAAGCATCCTGCTCACGTGATACCGGAGACCCCGCGGTACAGTGCCGCCATGACACCCTCCATGGCTCGCCTCGAGGTGGTGGCCGGTCGGGCGATCGGCATGTCGGTCCTGATTGACGACGAGCTGCTGATCGGACGTCACGCCGACGGCGCCGGCCGGCTCGCCGACGACGAGGAGATCTCGCGCTCCCACGCGCGGATCAGCCTCGACCGAAGTGGCTTCTGCGCGATCGAGGACCTCGGCTCGACCAACGGCACATTCGTCAACGGCCTGCGACTCGCCGGCCCGCAAACGCTGTCGGTCGGGGACACCGTCGAGGTCGGCGGCACCACGCTGGTCGTTCGCGAACTTCCTATTCCCGCGACCGAACGCTCGCTCAAGGCGGCCCGGCCACAGCCCACGATGGCGCCTGGCAGCGTCGACACGGGCGCGCGGGCCAGGTCGGCGAGCCAGGAGACGCCCAGGATCGGAGACTCGGGTCGCTCCGGCGCCGACGCCCCCGAGCCCGCCCCACAGAGTGCCGGGCCCCCGACACCGGCGACCGCAGACGAGACGGCACCGCAGACGAGCCTGTCACTCACGGTGAACGTGGACTTCGCGGCGCGCGAAGCCACCGTGAAGTTGAACGAGAGCTCCGAGCCGATCAGGCTCGTGTTCGACGGCGAGTCCTGGCGGCCGGAGTCGGCGTAGCCGCGGGCGACCCGCTCAGGCGCTCACCGGCGGCACAAGCAGCCGGTAGCCGCCACCGTGGAACACCAGCGGCGTTGCATCGCTCACGTCGATCTCCAGCACCTCACCGATGAAGATCAGGTGGTCGCCGGCCTCGTGGGTGGCATGCAGACGGCAGTCCATGAACGCGGCCGCCCCTTCCAGGATTGGCGAGCCGCTCGCCCCGAACCGATGCGCCACCTCGACGAACGCGTCGCGACCCTTCGGTCGATCACGCGACGAGAAGTAGCGCGACAGCGGCTCCTGCGCCTCGGCGAGGATGTTCACCGCGAACACGCCATTGCGGCTGATGTGATCCGCGCCCTCCGACGGGCTGATCACGCACACCAGGATCAACGGCGGGTCGAGCGAGACCGACGAGAACGCGTTCGCGGTCATCCCGTAGGCGTGCTCCTCGCCGCGTGTCGTCACGACCGTGACGCCGGTCGCGAATGCGCCCACCGTCGAGCGGAACTCCTTGCTTGAGAAGGTCTCCACGGTCCGGCCTGCCCTTTTCTACGCGCCGCTCGGGAGCGCCCCGATGCGGTCGCGGATGATCTGGTCGAAGTCCGGCGTCGTCCCCAGCGACTGGGACACGACCGAACGGAACGTGTCGCTGTCGATCACCAGCAACCTGGTCGGCTTGGTGGCTCGGGCGCTGGTGCCGCGCGGCTTGTCGAACAGGATCGCCATCTCGCCGAACAGGTCGCCCGGCCCGAGCGTCGAGACCTTCTCGGTGTTGCCCAGCTCCTCGCGGGTCACCTCGAGCTCCCCGTCGACCACGATGAAGAACTTGTCGGCCGGTCCACCCTGACGTGCCACGACGGCGTCGGGATCGACGTCGATGAGCTGGAGCGACGCGGAAATGGTCTTCGCAGTCTGGGTGGGCAGCCCTCCGAACACGCTGTAAGAGCGCTCGCGGTGAAACTCCGCCCCGAACACGCCGGGGGAAGAGAGGCTGCGGTTCTGGCGGTTATCGATGAACTGGATCTCGGTCGGCGTGATCCGGTAGAAGGAGATGCTCATCGTCGCCCCGGGCGCGAGCGACGGGAACTTCTGTCCGAACAGGTCAGCCACGCGGGCGATCTGCTCTCCGCTGAGCAGCACCGAGCACTCGCCGATCCCCTGTACGCCCCGAGTCTGCGTGAGGTCCGAGGTGTACTCGTCGATCGTGAAGGCGACCAGCGGGTTCTGCTCGATATGGCGAGAGCTCGCCGTCGCGCTCTTGGACCAGAAGTACAGCGAGGGCCCGTCGTTGACGTACAGGAACGTCGCGGCGTGAGGCGTGCCGGTGGGCGAAGCAGTCGCCAGCGTGAGCGTGTTCTGAGCGCTCAGATACTCGAGGACAGGGCCGGGAAGCTCCTGTTCGGTCGTGCTCATGGTCCCGATCTCCTTGGTTCGATGGCTCCTGGTCCGATCCTAAGGGTTCGCCCGCCAAGAAGCGAGGGACATCACCGCCCCACGAGCAGTGCGACGAGGAACAGAGCGAGAAAGTGAAACGCCTGGTCGAGCGCCGCCCCCAGCGACGGATGGGCGTCGAGATCGGCCTTCTTCACCAATCGGGCGTATTGGGTGAGCAACCGGCCGTCGTCCTGAATCATGTGCGGTATCGCGATCAGCGCTGCCACGCCGATCACGCCCCAGTGCAGGCTGCTCCACAGCCAGATCAGTGCCGGCACGAACGCCAGCGTGTAGGTGGCGATATGCGACAGCAGCGCGCGGCGTCGGACCGCCGGCCCTGACAGTCCCCCGCGCTTGTGCATCGCCTGCCAGTCGGTCTGAAGCAGGTAGTCGCCGACCTCGTGCGACACGAAGAACACTGCGAACACCTCGACCCAGGGCATGCCGGTGCAACCTATCTCACGCCGGGGTGACCAAACACTTACGTTTGACCGCGCGAGGAGCGACCGCGCGTCTCACCGATCGGCTAGTTCGCTCTCGCGCGTGAACGGGGTGGGCGGGATCCCCATCATCTGCTGTTCGGCGCGAATGATGTGCATGACCGCGTTGATCAGCGCCAGGTGGGTGAATGCCTGCGGGAAGTTGCCCAGGTGGCGACCGGTGGCCGCGTCGATCTCCTCGGCATACAAGGCCAGCGGGCTGGCAAACGACAGGAGCTTCTCGCACAGGCCCCTGGCGCGCACGAGCTCGCCGATTTCGACCAGCGCCGACACGAGCCAGAACGAGCAGATCGTGAACGTGCCCTCCTCGCTGGCGAAGCCGTCGTCGGTCTCCCCTACGCGATAGCGAAGCACGAGCCCGTTCTCGGTCAGCTCGTCGGCGATCGCCAGCACCGTGGCGCGGATCCGCGGATCCTCGGGCGGGAGGAACCGCACGAGCGGCATCAGCAGCAGCGACGCGTCGAGCGCATCGGTTTCGTAGTGCTGCACGAACGCCCCGCGCTCGTCGACGCCATTTGAGCAGATGTCGGCGTGGATCTCGGCCGCCGCCTCCTCCCACCGACTGGCCATGCGTTCGTCGTTGCGAATCCGCGCCAGGCGCGCCCCCCGGTCGGCCGCCACCCAGCACATCAGCTTCGAGGAGGTGAAGTGCTTGGGGTCGCCCCGGACTTCCCAGATGCCCCGATCCGGCTCGCGCCATCGTGACAGTGCGTTCTCGACCTGCCGTTTGATGATCGGCCAGAGCCGATCGGGAAGCTGGTCACGCGTGCGGGTGTGCAGGTAGATGGAGTCGAGCACGGCACCCCACACGTCGTGCTGATCCTGGTCGTAGGCGCCGTTGCCGATGCGAACCGGACGTGAGTGCTCGTAGCCGGACAGATGCTCGAGCTCCTGCTCCTCGAGCTTTGACTCCCCTCCGATCCCGTACATGATCTGAAGCCGGCCTTCCTCGGCCTCGGCCATATCGGCAACGAAGTAGAAGAAGTCGTTGGCCTCCTCCTCGAAGCCGAGCGAGTAGAGCGCCCACAGCGTGAAGGTCGAGTCGCGAATCCAGCTGTAGCGGTAGTCCCAGTTGCGGTCCCCGCCCGGCGCCTCGGGCAGCGAGGTGGTCGACGCTGCGATCAGCGCGCCCGACGGAGCGTAGGTGAGGCCCTTCAGCGTCAGTGCGCTGCGCTGTAGATACGTCCGCCACGAATGGTCCGGAAAGCTCCCGTGCTTCAGCCATTCCTGCCAGAAGCGCTGCGTCCGGGCCAGCCTCTCGAGCGCCTCCTCGTAGCTCATCGGCATGGCGTGCTGGGACCAGCCGAGTGCCGCGAAGGCCACGTCGCCCTCGCGCAGCGTCGTGCGCGCCCTCGCGCGGGGTCCCTCGAACCCGAGGCGCAGATCGGTCACGAGGCGCAACTCGAGGTTCATGCCCTCCGAGCGGGCGATCGCCTCGTTGTAGCCGGTGCCGGTGTAATCCCACTCGGCCGCCAGCCCACCGTAGTCGAACGCGGGCTCGCACTCGAGCTTGACCTCCGCCGAGCCCTGCACGCACTCGATCATCCGCAGCAACACGTGGTCGGCGTCGTGATCGGTGGGCGAGCGACGGTGACTGTGCGAACGCTCGGTGTCGTGATGCCAGGGCCCGATGCAGAGCGCGTCGCGAACGATCACCCAACCCATCCGCGTCTCCCAGCTCGTCTCGACCACCATCGTGCCGGGGATGTAGCGCCGGCCGGCGGGGACGTTGACGTCCGACGGGCCGATCCGGAAGCCGCCGGCGTCGCGGTCGAGCACGGCCGCGAACACGCTTGGAGAGTCCATTCGCGGCAGGCACAGCCACTCGACGTTCCCGTTCGGCGCGATCAGCGCCGTCGTCTCGCAGTCAGATAGGAACGCGTAGTCGCCGATCGGCGGGAACGCGCTCATCCGAAGCCCTTGATCGGTTTGAGCCCCCGACATCCCAGCCGCCGATTCTGCCTGTGGCTCTCACGGCGTGTCAAGGTATGCTCGCCGGCCCATGCAAGCAAAGATGCAGATGAGCTCGATCGACGTGATCGCCTCGGCGCTCGAGCCGGTGACGCCCACGCTGGGACGCATGAGCTCACCCGACGGCGCGGTCACCCTGATGCTGAGCGACATCGCCGACGCCCCAGCGGCAGCCGAGGAGCTCGGAGCCGATCGCTGGGAGCAGCTGATTCGCGACCACCACCTCCTGGTCGAGCAGCTCGTGGCTCGGCACGACGGGGAGGTGACGAAATGGCAGGGGGACGGTTTTCTCGCCTCCTTCCGCAGCGCTCACTCCGGCCTGCACGCGGCCGTCGATCTTCAGCGCACGTTCACCGCGGGCCCGTCCCCGGTGGCCATTCGCGTCGGCCTCCACTCAGGCTTCGTGATGGGCAATCCCGAGCAGATGATGGGTCGCAACGTCGTGCTGGCGGCAAGGATCGCCGGCCAGGCCAAGGGCGGCGAGATCCTCGTCTCCTCGACCGCCAAGGAGTACACCGAGACGGACCCGAGCTTCCGCTTCGAGCCGCACGGCGAGTACTTCTTCAAGGGGCTCCACGGCGAGCACGAGGTGTTCGCCGTTATGTGGCGTTAGCGGACTCGGTTCGGGTCAGCCGGCGGCGGCGGCCAGCAGCCGCGCGTACTCGCCGGCCGTCTGCGGTCGCTTGGCTGGGTCCTTCTCGAGCGCGACGAGCAGGGTGCGGCTGAACTCCTCCGGGATCTCAGGCCGGACGCTGCGCGGATCAGGCGGCGCGTCCTGTAGGTGGGCCCACAGGATCCGCATCCCTTGGACCTCCGCGAACGGAGGCCGTCCGCACATGCACTCGTACATCACGCACCCGAGCGCGTAGATGTCCGTCGCGGCGGTGACCGGTTCGCCACGGATCTGCTCCGGAGCCATGTAGTCCATCGACCCGAGCGCCTGGCCCGGCAGGGTCAGGAGGCTGCCTTGGGTGTCTTTGGCCAGGCCGAAGTCGGTGATGTAGCAGTGGCCGTCCTCGTCGAGCAGGATGTTCGCCGGCTTGACGTCGCGATGGACCATCCCGGCGGCCCACAGCGCCTCGAGCCCGGCCGCCACGTCGGTGGCGACCTGGACGGCCGTCTGGACGTCGAGCGGACCGTCACGCTTGAGCTTGTCGTCGAGGGACATCCCCTCGATGAACCGCTGCGCCATGTACGGCAAGCCTTCGTGCTCGCCCGTCGTGAGCACCGGAACGACGTTGGGGTGCTTCACCGTCTGCGCGATCCGGGCCTCGCGATAGAACCTGCGCCGGAACGTCTCGTCGCGAGCGTAGTCGTCCTTGACGAGCTTGAGGGCCACGCGCCCTCCGTCCGGTCCGGTCGCCGTGTAGACCTTGCCCATCCCGCCCTCGCCGAGCACGGCATCCACGCTGTACTCGCCGATCTGGCTTCCGATTCGGGGGTCGCTCACGCCCACGCGGTGAGGATATGTGATCGGGTGGCTCAAATAAAGCTCCGCGTCCCTGCCGGTGCCCCGCCTAGAATCGAAGCGCTTTGCTAGAGGACGGCACGATCGTTTCCGGTTACCGCATCGACGGGGTACTCGGAGAAGGGGGCATGGGCGCCGTCTACGAGGCAACGCAACTGTCTCTGCAACGGGTTGTCGCCCTCAAGCTGCTGGCGCCGAACCTGGGCGACGACCCGGGTTTCCGCGCCCGATTTGAACGCGAAGGCCAGGTCCAGGCAGCGCTCGACCACGAGCACATCGTCTCCGTCTACGAGGCCGGGCAGAGCGAGTACGGCCTGTTTCTGGCCATGCGCTTGATCGACGGGCCCACGCTCAAGGAGCTGATCCTCGACGACTCCCTCGATCCGCGGCGCGCCGTGCGGCTGCTGTCTCAGGTGGCTCGTGCCCTCGACGCCGCGCACAGCGCAGGTCTGATCCACCGCGATATCAAGCCTCAGAACATCCTGATCGATAAGTCCGACCACGCCTACCTGGCGGACTTCGGCCTGATCAAGGCCCCGGACGAGGCTCGCCTGACCGGGACGGGCCAGTTCATCGGAACGATCGACTACGTCGCGCCCGAGCAGATCCAGGCCGAGCCGGCCACGCCGGCGAGCGACGTCTACGCGCTGACCGGCGTCCTCTACGAGTGCCTGACCGGAGAGGTTCCCTTTCCCAGGGCGAGCGAGGCCGCGGTGCTCCACGCCCATGTGATGGTGCCCCCACCGACCGTGAGCGGGCTCCGCCCCGACCTGCCGCCCGCCCTGGACCAGGTGATCGCCCAGGGAATGGCCAAGGATCCGTGGTCGCGGCCCGCGCAGGCCGCCGAGCTGATGCAAGCGGCCGCGCGTGCGCTGTCGTCCTTCGCGCCGAGCGGAGGTCCGTCGGGCGGTCGGGTCGCGAGCTCGCGCGACGGCGCCGTCGACCGCGATCGGCCCGCCCAGACGACGAAGTTGACGGCAGCCATCACCAATCCGGGCACGGCGCGAACAGAGCCTGCGCCGGCCGGGCAGGCGAGCCCGGATCCCGCCGCCAGCCCACCCACCGACCCCAGCCCACCCATCGACCCCAGCCCACTCACCGACGTCACCCGCGAGGTCGCGCGGCCCCACCTGGCGCCGGCCGCGCCCGCCCCGGCGGAGGCCTCAGAGAGCGCGCCGGCCTTCGACCAGCGCAACCGGCTCATAGCGCTGATCGCGGTGCTCGTAATCGCCGCGTTCGCCGCCGGCTTCGTCGTTGGCCTGATCGTCCACTGATTTGGCAATCCGGCCATCCCGGCCAGGGCCATCCCTGGACGAATAGCCAGGGCAGCCATGTCTTGCGAGATTTGGGGAGGCTGGGCTAGACTATGTAAGCGGGCGTAGCTACTGCCAGGGGGTAGAAACCGGATGGGGCAGGATCAAGGTGGAGTGTTAGCGACGCTGGATCGCGTCAATGAGCCCAGGACTGCGTCTCAAGTGCTCGGGCGAACGCTCCGGGGGCGTTATCGTGTGGTCGAGCCGATCTCGGCCGGGGCCATGGGAGCCGTGTACCGGGCGATCGACACCGAGACGGACGTCGAGGTCGCGCTCAAGCAGTGCACGAACCCTCACCACGACCAGCGGTTCGAGGTCGAGGCGCGGCTGCTCGGCGCGCTCCAGCACCCCCGCGTCGTCCGCATCATCGACCACTTCGCGGCGCCCAGCGGCCAGTACCTCGTCATGGATCTGGTCCGAGGGATCGACCTGGGCGTGCTCCTCAAGCAACGGGGAACGCCAGGGCTCCCGGTCGACCAGGCCATCGAGTACGTCCGCCAGACCTGCGAGGCGCTCCAATACGTGCACGACCAGCAGATCGTGCACCGCGACGTCAAGCCGCAGAACCTGATCCTGTCGGAGAACGGCGTCGTGCTGGTCGACTTCGGGATCGCGCGCCTGCTTGACGAGGTGGAGGAGCAGGGCACCGTCGGTATCGGGACGCCCAGGTTTATGGCGCCCGAGGTGTTCGCGGGCGGCAACGTGTCGGCCCGCACCGACGTGTTCAGCGTCGCCGCCACGCTGTGGACGCTGCTGGCCGGCCGGCCGCCGGTATATGCCGACCCGACCAAGCTGTCGGCCGTCGTCGCCGACGTCCCGCCGGAGCTCGAGCGCACGATCGCCGCCGGCCTGGAGATGATCCCCGAGCGCCGTGTGGCGTCGGTGGCGGCCTTCGCCAAGGCGCTGGGCGCGCCGCTGCGGACAGAGACGGGCGTCTCGCTCGCGGTCTCGATCGATGACCCGGACGCCTCGCGCGGCCTCCTGGAGGCGGTCGTGCACACCGCGGCCGGGGTGTTCGGCGCGGCCGCGTGCTCGATCGCCTTGGTTGACGAGACAACCGGGGAGCTCGTCTATCAGGCGGCCTGGGGAGCCGGCGCGCGCGAGGTCGTCGGCATCCGGCTCCCGCCTCGCACCGGCATCGCCGGCGACGTGGTCGCGAGCGGTGTCGCCGAGGCGGTCCCAGATTGCCGCGTCGATCCGCGCTTCGCCGCCCGGATCGCCTCCGGTACCGGTTACGTTCCATACACCCAGCTGGTCGTCCCGCTGATGCGCGCGGGGCGAGCGATCGGTGCTCTCGCGATCCTCGATCGCCGCGACGGGAATCCCTACCGGAACGAGGACCTCGAGCCGGCCGCCCTGTTCGCCGACCTGGCGGTCAAGGCGCTCGACGTCACGCCCAACTCTTTCACGAGCCTGGGCATGACCTCGCTGGGCTAGTGCCGAGACTGGCAACGTTCGCCCGGTTGGGCGAGCGAAAACCGAGCATGGCGAGGACGCAGGAGTCGACGTGTAGCAGAGCTACACGAGACTCCGAGGACAAAGCCAGGCGAAGGTTTGCAGCCGCACAACGGGGCGAAGGTTGACGGGAGCGGCACTGGTCCGCCTGGCCGGTTCTTAAGTGCTGGTTACCGCGCTCTTTCGGCAAGAGCGGCTGGTTGCAACCTACTCATTCCTCCTGTAGGGTGACTCGGCGCTCGGGGCCGGCGAGCGGGACATTGGGACAATCGGGGCCACCAACGGGGGGCATTCATGAGCGTGTTGGATCGTTGCATTCGTCGTCGGACGGCGTTGCT
>DATJUA010000086.1:0-3116 GCA_035502815.1 Solirubrobacteraceae bacterium | reverse complement strand
GCCGACGGGGGCGACTACGTCGTCCGCCATCCGCCGGGTCTGTAGGACGACCGTCAAGCTCGGGAGGGAGAGGAGAACCCGCCAGCGGCGCCCGGTGGTCGTGGCCACTGGGCGCCCGGCGGATTGGTCGCGTCGTGGTGACGACGCGGTGACGTCGTCGTGACGTCGTGGTGAACCGGCGCCGGAATCGGGCGGCCGGCGCTCTGGCATAACATCCAGAGCATGTCCGCGCTGGCCGAGCTTTACACAATCCCGCGCGAGCACCTCGACTTTCGCGACACCATCCGCCAGATCGCGCGCGAGCGGATCGCCCCCCGCGCGGCCGAGATCGACGAGAAGGCGGAGTACCCGTACGATCTGCGCCGGCTTCTCGCCGAGCACGACGTCCTGGCGTTGCCGTTCGAGGCCGAGCACGGCGGGACCGGCACCGGCACGCTGATGCTGAACATGGCGGTCGAGGAGATCGCCAAGGCGTGTGCCTCGACCGCGCTGATCCTGATGATCCAGGAGCTCGGGACGCTTCCGATCAAGCTGTTCGGGACCGACGAGCTCAAGGACCGCTTCCTGCCTCGCTGCGCCACCGGCGAATGGACGCCCGCGTTTGCCCTGTCAGAGCCCGACGCCGGCTCGGACCCGGGCGGGATGATCACGCGCGCGGTGAGAGGCTCGGACGGGTGGACGATCACCGGCACCAAGAACTGGATCACCAATCTGGGGGTGGCCGACTTCTACGTCGTGTTCGCCGTCACCGACCCGTCTTCCGGGCACTCCCGCGGGATCACCGCGTTTGTCGTCGAAGCCGATCGACCCGGCTTCAGCGTCGGCAAGGTCGAGCACAAGCTGGGGATCCGTGGCTCCCCGACCGGCCAGCCGATCTTCGACGACGTGCACGTGCCCGCCGAGAACGTGATCGGTGAGGTGGGACACGGGTTCAAGGTGGCGATGGCCACGCTCGACCGCTCGCGGCTGGGCGTAGCCGCCCAGGCGCTCGGCATCGCGCAGGGCGCGACGGACTACGCCGCCGCCTACGCGCGCGAGCGCCGGCAGTTCGGCGAGCCGATCAACTCGTTCCAGGGCATCCAGTTCAAGCTGGCCGACATGGAGACCCAGTGCGCCGCGGCGCGCGAGCTCCTGTATCAAGCCTGCTCCAAGGTCGACCGGGGCGACGCCGATCTGGGCAAATACTCCGCGATGGCCAAGTTGTTCTGCTCGGACACGGCGATGCGGGTCACCGTCGAGGCCGTGCAGGTTCTTGGCGGGTACGGCTACGTCAAGGAGTACCCGGTCGAGCGCATGTTGCGCGACGCCAAGATCACCCAGATCTACGAGGGCACAAACGAGATCCAGCGGCTGGTCATCGCGCGGACAATGCGGTAGTTCTACGCACATGCAGTCCCAGCCGCCCACTACCCGACACATCTTGCTCTCGGCGCTGGCCGCCCTGACCGTCGGCTTTGGCGCGGTGACCCTGTTCGCCGGCTTCAGCGCATCCTTCCCGGTACGTCTGCTTCAGGGGATCGCGGTGTTCGCGGCCGGCGCGGTGATCGTGGGCGGCGCGGTCGTGCTGTGCATGCTCCGCCTGGCCGGATGGCGCGACCCCGAGTCCGAGGTCGACTTCGAGGCGCTGGTGCAGCGCACCGAGCGCCTGGCCGCCGAGGGGTACTGGGACTCGTGGGATGACGAGGGAGAGGGCGACGAGGACTTGATTGGTGAGTCGGCCGCCGCGCCGGCCCGGAGCTTCGACCCGCGCAACGAGGACGACTTCAGGGCGCTCGTTCGGTCCGCGATCGACGACCTGCCGCTCGAGTTTCACCGGGCGTTGGAGCACGTGGCGGTCGTCGTCTCCGACGGTGGATCGCGCCGGCGCGCGTACGGCCTCTACCAAGGCGACACGGTGGCGCAGGACTACTTCCACGACCGGATCGTGATCTTCCGCGACACCCTGGTGCGCGACTTCGGCCACGACCCAGATCTGCTGCGCGCGCAGGTGACGCGGACCCTCCGCCATGAGCTCGCTCACCACCTGGGGTGGGACGAGAAGGGCGTCCGCGGGCTGGGCCTGTAGCCCGGTGGGGGCATCGTGAGCGCCGCCCCCTCGCCGTTCACGCCGATCGAGGCCTACGCCTTCCTGTCGGACTGCCACACCGGCGCGCTGGTGGCGCCCGACGGGTCGATCGACTGGCTGTGCGTACCGCGGTTCGATTCGCCGAGCGTGTTCGGGTCGCTGCTCGACCGCGGCGCAGGCACGTTCAGGCTGGGTCCATTCGGGATCAACGTGCCCAGCGGGCGTGCCTACGAGCCGGGAACGAACTCGCTGGTCACGTCGTGGAAGACGTCTTCGGGCTGGGCGACCGTGCACGAGGCGCTCACCATGGGTCCGCGTCGCGGCGAGGACACGATCACGCCACACACGCGGCCGCCGACCGACGAGGACGCCGATCACGTGCTTGTGCGGACGGTCAAGTGCGTCGAGGGAAACGTCGAGGTGGAGCTCGTGTGCGAGCCGGGCTTCGACTACGGTCGCGTCCTGCCCGAGTGGACACTCGAGCCCGACCGCCACCAGGCGACGGCGAGCGGGGCGGGTCAGGCGATGGTGCTGCGGACGGACATGCTGCTCGGGATCGAGGCCAATCACGTTCGTGCCCGGCATGTCCTGCACGAGGGCGAAGAGCTCTTCTGCGCGCTGTCGTGGGATGAGGAGGCGAGGGTGCCGAGCACCGTCGAGGAGGCCAACGCCCAGCTGGGCGCCACGACGCGCTTCTGGCGGCACTGGCTGTCACGCGCGCGGATCCCGGACCACGAGTTCCGCCCGCTGATCCAGCGTTCCGCGCTGGCCATCAAGGGGCTGACCTTCATGCCGACCGGGGCCACCGTCGCGGCGCTTACGACATCGCTGCCCGAGACCCCCGGCGGCGAGCGCAACTGGGACTACCGCTACACCTGGATCCGCGACGCGGCGTTCTCCGTCTACGCGCTGCTGCGGCTCGCCCCGCGCCTCCCAGATGCCCTGGTCCGGCTGCTGCCACACGGCCTTCGCGCACTCCGCCTGGGCCCGGATCAGCGGCCACAGCCGTCGCGGCAGCCGCTGGCTGCGGCGCGTGTGCAAGAGGACCGAG
>DATJUA010000085.1:0-99098 GCA_035502815.1 Solirubrobacteraceae bacterium | reverse complement strand
ATCAAGACCCCGACCATCAAAATTGGGATCGAGGAAGGCCGCGGCGGGTCGACTCCTCCGGCGCCACGGCCTAGCGGCAAGTAGCGGCTGGCAGCGCAAACGCCGCGCTCCCGGGAGATCTCGGAGCACGTCCAAGGCCATCCGTCGCGGTCACGATGTACACAAGACGCCGGGCAGCTGTACAAATCTCCCGGTTCAGATCCTCAATCGCCCGCCCCACGGTATTTGGAAACTGTCCCACCTTTGCAAAGAATTCGAACCGCCCTCCGCACCAGCGGAGGGCGGTTTTTCTATGAGGGCAAGGGCGTCGAGCGTCGTCACCGCGCGGTAGCGACAAACCGCGTTCGCCCCTGTCGCCTGAGCGGGCGACGCTGGGAGCTCGGGGCCGCTCGCGCGAGCCGACGGCCCGAGGTCGTGTTCGCGGCGCGTGATGCGCACGGACCTTGGTCGCTTCCGCGCGACCAATCCTCGCGCGATGGTCGCCGCGACGCTCCTCACGGTGCAAGCAAATATCTTCCCGGACGGGATCTGGGAGGGCTACCTTCGCTCCTACGACGGTGACCCAAATTCGTGGAGTCAATGCGCTACGTCCGCTCCTATCCCGAGCAGCTCCCAATGCGTTGGCCGAGGGCGGCTCGGCGCCACGACGCTCCTTCCCGAGGTGGCAAAGACGGCCACCTACAGACACATACGCCGAGTCGGGCGGCTTCCCGACTCCGCTCAGCGACCTCGAGGTGCCGAGCGGCGCGTACGCGCTCGCACCAGAGCCCCGGGAACCGCCCAGCGGGCCGTGCTCGCGATCCGCGCCCGCGTCTCCAAGCGCTGCGGCGATCGCATCCTGACCCTAGATGAACGGAGCAACCATGACGACCGCACCCACCGCCCCACCAGGACCGCGCGAACCGCAGCTGCTCGGGCAGACCGTTGTTCTGATCGGCGGCAGCGCCGGCATCGGACTCGAGACGGGCCGGCTGGCACGAGCCGAGGGAGCCGACGTGATCCTCACCGGCCGCACGCCCGAGCGGCTCGAGCACGCGGCGCGCGAGCTCGGCGCACGGACCAGCGCCGCCTTCGACGCGACCGATCCAGCCGCGGTGGCGCGATTCTTCGATGCCCTGCCCGGTCCCATCGACCATGTCCTTGTCACGGGCCCGGGCCCGAGCTACGGGCCCCTCCTCGAGATGACCGCCGAACAGGTGCGAGACGCGCTTGCCGACCACGTGGTCTTGGGGCTCGACGTCGCGCGCAATGCGGCTCCGAAGATGAGGCCCGGCGGCACCTTGCTGCTGATGGGCGGCACAGGCGGCCGGCGGATCAGTCGCGAGCTTGGACTCGCGTCCGCGGCCACAGCGGTGCTACCGCCGTTCGCGGCGGCGCTCGCGCTCGAGCTCGCGCCGGTTCGCGTCAACCTGATCGCCGCCGGCTTCGTCGACACGCCGCTGGCGGCATCGTACTTCTCGACGGAGGGACTTGAGGCCCGGCGCGAGGAGCTGCGCACCACACTGCCGATCGGGCGTGTCGTAGGACCAGCCGATGTCGCCGCGCTCGCGGTCCACATCATGGCCAACACAGCCCTCACCGGTGCGACGTACGACATCGACGGCGGGCAGCAATTCGTCGGCTGATGTGGAGATCATGGAGTTCCTAGTTGAGTTCGACCTTCACGTTCAGCAGGACCGATCGTCGATCTCAGTCCTCTTCGGGCGCAAGCGCGGTGATGGCGTCGGAAGTCGAGCTGCACGACGATCCACCGGTTTTCTCCGGGCCGCCTGCGATCCCGATGACGCGTGCGCCCTCCATAAGCAAAGTGACCCGAGCGCCCCGCGCCGATCGGCACCAAGGCGTCGTCGGCGGGGTTCGGGCTGATCCAGCGGCGGATTGCGGATCGATCGACAGGTACTCGAAGGCGACCACGAGCGCGCCCGAGCCGGCCACAGGGGCCGGCTCGGTATTGAGCTCCCAATCGGACGCGTTCGCGGCCGGGACGGACGAGCGGCCGGGCGGATCTAGTTGACCGGCTTCATCGTGCACTCTCTTCCCGGAGGAGCCGCGGGGCGGCGGCGAGCGTGGCGGCGGCGACCGCGAGGCCGAAGGCAAGGAGCGTGACCCGCGGGCTGAAGTACTGGAGCGCGACGCCAATGCCGAGGACCGGCAGCGACACGCCCACGTAGCCCGCCATGAAGAAGGTGGCCAGTGCGCCTGCACGATCTTCAGGACCGGAAGTCGCGATGATCACGCCAAGGCTCCCGCGGAAGATCCCGCCGATGCCGCCGCCCACGAGCGCTCCTCCAGTCAGGAACAGGGCGAGGCTGGGCGGTGCGGTCCAGGCCGATGCGACAAGCACGCCCAGGCCAACTGTGATCATCCCGATCCCGGTAGCCACCAGGCGCCCGATGGGCCAGCTCGTGGTCGTCGTCTGGAGCACGACGCCGCTCCCGAAGGTGAGGAAGATCGCCAACCCGGTAAGTGCGGGTGACGGGTGGCGCAGTGGGCCGGCCAGCAGGGTCCCGCTCAGTCCGGCGAGCAGTCCGCCGGCGGAGAAGGTGACGAACACCGCCGCAGTGGCGGCGAAGAAGCGGCCGCGTGCGTTCTCCGGTGCGCTGAGCCGCTGCGGGCGATAACGCGGGCGTGGTCGCACCGGCGGGTGCCCTTCCGGGGCAATGGCCAGCGCGAGCAGCGCGATCACGAGAGCCGCAAGCGCGACCAGATACGGCAGAGTGAGGCCATCGGGCGCGTAGCGGGCGAGGAACCCACTGACGAGCGGCCCCACCGCCAGGCCGCCGACATTGGCGGTGGTGGCGACGATTCCCGCCCGGCGGGTCGGCATCCCGTCTGGGCCAGAGTCGAGATCTGTGATGTACGCGGTCGCGGCGGCCGCACTGGCACCGAGAGCGATGCCGGTGAGGATGCGCGCGACGATCAGCGCGGGGAGCGACTTCCATGAGATGAAAACCAGTGCCGCGGCCGCCGCGAGGGCGACGGCCGGAATCAGCACCGCGCGCCGCCCGTACCAGTCGGACAGGTGCCCGACGAACAGCAGGCTCGCGACGACGCCCAGCGCGTAGACGGCATAGACGAGCGTGATCGTGAGCGACGAAAGGTCGAGCTGCCGTTCGTAGATGCCGTAGAGGGCGCTTGGCGTTGTCGAGAACGCGGTGACGGCGAGGAAGGAGAAGGCGACTGCCCAGAAGCCCGTTCGCCGGGACAGACGCGGAAGGGTGGGGGAGGATGTTCTGAGTGCGGGGGTGTTGAGCGCGTGTTCCATGGGGTGTCTCCTCGGTGTTGGTTGAGGAGACAGAGCCTGCCCCCTGGGCGGCGGGATCGCGCCCGGGTATTTCCCTGGTCAGGCCCGTAGCCGCTCAACGGCCACGGCGGGTGGCAGCGCGTCACGGAGGGATCTGCGTGAGCTGATCCCGAGCTTGGTGAACACCTTCTTCAGGTGCCACTCCACGGTGCGGGAGCTGAGGAACAGCTCGGCGCCGATCTCTGGATTCGTTCGCCCGGCCATCGCCAGCCGCGCGATGTGCTGCTCCTGAGGCGTGAGATCATCGCGCGTGGCGTCGGTGCGCCTGCGCACCTTCTCGCCGGTCGCCACGAGCTCGTGCCGCGCGCGCTCCGCGAAGGCCTCCGCGCCCATCGCCGACAGCATCTCGTAGGCGATGCGCAGCTGCTCACGGGCATCGACGCGCCGCCCTTCGCGGCGCAGCCACTCTCCGAATAGCAGGTGGGAGCGGGCGAGCTCCGAGCGGACGCGCACTCGCCCCAGGCGCGCGATCGAATGGCGGTACTGGGACTCGACGTCGTCGTTACTCGACAACGCGCGGACGCGAGCCTCGATCCCGACGACCCAGTCGCTGGGCGCCGCCCGGGCGTATTCGGAGACCCGCTCCAGCGCGGCCTCGACAAGCGCGACATCCCCGGTCCTCGACGCAGCCTCGGCGAGCTCGGCCAGCACCACGGAGTCGTAGGCGAGCTGGGCGCGCTCGAAGGCGCGCCGGGCCGCGTCGCGTGCGAGCTCGTAGCGACCCAGACCGTTGTAGAGCACCGCCCTCATGTAGTCGGCAAAGGTGACCACCCGGCCGATCCCGCCCGCGACCCCACTTTCCACCTCGCGGTCGATTGACTCGGATGCGGCCCGCTCGTGGCCCCGCCAGGCCGCGAGAATCATCTCCGTGTAGCCAATCGAAGGTCTCCCCGTTGCCTCAGCGATCATCCTCTGCTCGTCGATCACGCTGGCCGCGGCGGTCAAATCACCCCGGAGAATGTGGATCCTCGAGACGAAGTTCAGCGCGAATTGGAGCTGCACGAGCGCGCCCGCCTCGCGCGCGGCGTGTACCTGCCGGTTCGCGAGTGTGTGAGCGGAATCGACATCCCACAGCTCAAGCGCCACGGCACCTCCGGCTCGGGAACCGGTGAGCCAGAGCCAGAGGCCGATGCCCTCCGTCGGCTTCAGCGTGAGGACCGTGTCCAGCGCTTGGCGGAGCGCCGGTGCCGCCGCGGTGTAGCCGTCCGTCAGCCGGATCGCGAATGACTCGAGGAGCAGGTCCACCACGCCCGGTGGGTCCGGCGCCGCCGGCGCGCCGCGGGCAGCCTTGCCCGCCTCGAGCATCCCGCCGGGCTGATCCAGGTCACCGGCCCACATAGCCGCGGCGAGCGCCTCGAGGTAGGTGGTACGCGCGGCCGCGGCGTCTACGGACTCGAAGCGTCTCGCGGCGTTGAGGAGCGAGCGCGTGGCGTCGCCCAGATAGCGTTGGTCGAAAGCGATCTGCCCGCGGAGATGTTCGACCTCGGCCGACTCGCGAGCGCCCATTGAACCCGCCTCGACAGCCGCCAGGCGCGCCAGGGCCACGTCCAGATGACCCGCGTCGAGCATCGCACGGGCCGCCACGAGGAGCCGCTGCGAGCGGCGGGCCGGCTCCGGAGTGACCGTGGCCGCGCTGTCGAGGAAGGCGGCCGCGGCGGCGATCCCGCCGCGCGCTTGGGCGCGGGCCGCCGAGCGCACCAGCTCATCGGCCACCTGCTCGTCGGGACCGAGCGCCGCCCGCGCGCGATGCCAGGCGCGCCGATCGGGGTCGACGTTCGGGTCGGTGGCCTCGGCCAGTGCAGCGTGTAGCTCGTGGCGCTCCATCGGCGATGCCGAGCGGTACGCCGCCGAGCGCACGAGCGGATGACGGAAGAGCACCTGCGTCCCGATCTCGAGCAGACCTTCCTGCGCCGCGACCGCGGCGGCCCGGCGCTCGACGCCGAGCTGCTCGGCCGCGCGCCACACGAGCAGGGGCTCGCCCACTGGATCAGCCGCGGCCAACTGGAGCAGCCGCCGGGCGCCGGTAGGAAGCAGTTCGATCCGGCGCCGGAAGCCGTCCTCGATGCTGACCGTCACGGCGGCCGCCGGTCCGGGCACGCCGAAGCCGCCCGCCAGGTCCGCTGCGCGCATGCTGTGCGGCAGCTCGAGCAGCGCGAGGGGGTTGCCGTGCGTCTCCGCCACGATCCGATCACGGACCCGCTCATCGATGGGGCCAGGAAGGATCGCTGCCAGCAGGCCGCGAGCATCGTCCTCCTCGAGCCCCTCGAGCCGAAGCTCAGGCAGGTCCACGAGCTGGGACTCGCCGCTCGACTCGCGCACGGCGAACACCAGTGCAACAGGTTCGGCCAGAAGTCGGCGTGCGACGAATCCGAACACCTGCGCGGACGCTTGGTCAAGCCACTGGAGATCGTCCACGAAGCACAGCAGCGGCTGCTCCTCGGCCGTGCCGGCCATAAGGCTGAGGGTGGCGAGCGCGACCAGGAAACGATCGGGCGGATCGCCCGCCGCGAGTCCCAGCGCCACGTTCAGCGCGGCCTCCTGCGGTGCAGGCAGCCCACCAAGCCCGTCGATCATCGGGACACACAGCTGATGCAGGGCGGCGTATGCCAGCTCCATCTCGGACTCGACCCCGGTCACCTGCGCAATCCGAAAATCCGAGGCCCGCCCGGCGGCGTAACGCAGCAGCGCGGTCTTGCCGACGCCGGCCTCCCCGCGGATCACCAGCACGGCGCTCCGGCCGCCGCGCGCGGTTTCGAGCAGCCGGTCCAGAACCTCGCGCTCGCTGGACCGGCCCCGGAACGCAGGCGGACGCTGAGCGGCCATCGCGGAGACGAAGCCTAGAGCACCCGAGCCGAGCTTCGCCACCGACCAGGGACTTACCCGGGCGCGATGAGGGGCCCAACGCGCGATCTTCCGGGCATCAAAACGACGACCAAACGGAGGTCACCATGAGCACCACAACTGTGAACACCGACACCTCGACCAAGCGGCCCGATGTGGGGACGATCGACATGAAGCTCGAGGTAGTGACGTTGCCCCTTTCCGACCTTGATCGAGCAAAGACGTTCTACGAGAGCCTCGGATGGCGACTCGACAGCGACGTCGTGCTCGGCGACGGCATGGGCGCGGCGCAGTTCACTCCGCCCCACTCGGAGGCCTCAATCACCGTGGCCAAGGGCATCACCACCAACGAGCCCGGCTCCGTTCAACGCTTGGAGCTGATCGTCTCGGACATCGAGGCGGCGCGTGAGGACCTCATCCGCCGCGGCGTTCAGGTCAGCGAGCTGTTCCACCGCGACGGGGGAACGCTTCTTCCCGGCCCTGACCCCCAACGGCGCTCCTACCTCAGCTATGCCTCCTTCAACGATCCGGACGGCAACGGATGGTTGCTGCAGGAGGTCACGCAACGGGCCCCGGGCCGGGTGTGGGAGGACTGAGGATGGACGCCTTCTGGCCGACCCACCGCCGGAAACAGCCGAGCACGAGGCCCCCGCTGGCCGCTACACAGAAGAGGTCAAAAATGTTCTTTCCTGATGACGTCCAACGTCTCGAGGCAGCCGCTGCGCTAGCCGACCGATGGATTCGTCGCCACTGGCGGGTGCCCCGGCGCCACCAATAGCCGCACGCCTGGGCTGGGACCCCGCCTGATCGGCAGGGTCCCAGCCACATGTGGCCAGAATCCAGCCACGAGGTCTTTGGAAAGCGGGCCGATCTCACGGACTGCAGTTAGACGCTTCAGTTTCCAGATAGGGAGCTGAAGCGTCTTCCAGCGTCGGGCGCCGTCCACCGAGTGCTGGAGACGATCCGGGCGCGCTGCGGGCGTGCCGATGACTGTTCCTCGCAGACTGATGCTTTCCGTCGATAATCGCGGCGGCGTGGTTAGCGGGCAGCAGTGCGCTGCGCACTTTTCAGCACGCTACGTGCCTGCTCGGCGCCCGGCCGATCGCCCTTGAGCTCGTATAACTCGAGGGCCGCATGTGCTTCGGCGAGGGCATCGTCCGCTCGTCCGCCCTCGGTCAGCACGTGGGCGAGGTTCAGCCGGGCCTTGGCCTGGTCCGCCGGGATATCGGTGCGCATGGCATGCTCCACCGCGTCTCGGGCCCAGCGCTCTGCCTCTTCGAAGTCGCCGTCGCTCAGCGCCAGCCTGGCCCGCACGCCGCCAATGATCAACTGGTTGTACTCGTCGTCGTCTGCCCCGAGCTGCTCGGCGAGTTCGAGCGCGGCGCGCGCGGCGTCGCGATTGTGCAGAAGCTCGTTCGCCTCGGCCAGGAACGCCTGCATCGTCGAGCGGTGCATGTGCTCGCCTAGCTGACCGAGAATCGCGTCCCCCTTTCGAGCGGCCGCGATCGCCGCCGACGGATTACCGGTACCGAGCTCGATCAAGACGATGACCTCAAACGACTTGGCTGCGGTAACGGCCAAGCCGAGTGAGTCGAATGCCTCGATTGCTCGACCGGCCAACCTGCGGGCGATGGTCCACCGGCCCTCCATCAGGCAGACGGCTGCCCGGGCACGCGTGATCATCGCGGCGAGAAGTGCACCGGGCCCTTCATCCTCGATCCGGTCGAGCTCGCACGCGACCTCGGACACGTGGGCGCGTCCGAACGTGAGCGCGGAGATGTACTTACCAAGCGCGAGCGAACGTAGACCCTCATTCCCAGCGGAGCGGGCGTGCTCCGCCGCCAGGCGCGCCTCTTCTCCGGCGGCGGTCGCGCGGCCCGCGACCCAATGCACCCCGAAAGCCACCATGTGGGCCTTGGCGAGAGCTCTCTCGTCGCCCGCCGCCTCGAGCTGCTCGAGGATGCCGGGCAGCGTGGATCCGATCGTCTGGATTACTTCGTGCGGCCGGGATTCGTAGAGCCAATCGAAACGGACGATCCTGGCCAGCCCGGCAACTTCGCCCTCGCCCTCGATCTCGGACAGCAGCACATCGACCCGGTCGAGTTCGCCCGCGTGCAACAGCTGCTCCGCTAGGTCCACCGCGATCAATGGCATGCCGCGCGGACCGTCGGGCACGAGCGCGAGAGCCCGCCCGAGCAGATTCCGGGCGGCGGCGGCATCGCTGCGGTGGTCCGCCCGCCGGCCGGCCGCGTGCAGACGCTCCGCCGCACGACGGGCGAGACGCTCGTCGCCTGCCCGTCCCAACTCGCGCTGGTAGCGCAGCGCCTGCTCCAGGTGCCAGCCGACGATCTCGTCGAGCTCGGCCAACTCGCCGGCCACCCGCTCGAGCCAGTCCGCGAACCGCTCGTGGAGCTCGGCGCGCTCGGCCTTGGGTAGCGCGTCGTATGCGGCGTCGCGAATCAGCAGGTGACGGAAGCGGAACGCCTCGTCATCGCGAAACGTGGCTGGGTGGGGACGGATCAGCTCCTTGCGCACCAATCCCGCGAGCCGCTGCTCAACTTCTCCGGCCAGCCGTTCACTGGCCAGGGCACGAATGGCCAGGCGATGAAAGACCTCGCCTTCGATGGCGCCGCGCGCCAGGAGCTCGCGCTCGGTCTCAGGCAACCGCTCCAGGCGGGCCGCGAGCAGCGCCTGAATCGTCGCCGGAACCGAGACGGTGCCGCGTTCGCCCGCGAGTGCGACCATCTCCTCGAGGAACAGAGGGTTGCCCTCGCTGGCCGCGATCACGCGCTCCCGGGCGGTGGGATCGAGCCCATCGCCGAGCTGAGCCAGCAGCCGTTCGCTACTGGCCAGGTCCAAGGGCTCGAGCAGCACGGTGCTGGCATTGAGCTTGCCGGCACCCCAGGCCGGCCGGTCCTCGAGCAGCTCCGGGCGGGCCGTGCACAGCATCAGGATGGGCACGCCGCGCGAGAGATCCGCGACATGATCCAGCAGGTCCAGGAGCATCGGCTGCGCCCACTGCAGATCGTCGACGTGCAGGACCACCGGACGATCCGAGGCGAGCGATTCGAGCAGCCGCCGGGCTTCCCAGAACAGCTCCTCGGCGGCCGCAACGCCTCCGCGGTCCAGACGATCCAGCACCGCTCGGGCCGGCTCCCCGACCGGCGTGAGCGCCTCGACGAGCGGCCAGAATGTGATTCCTTCGCCGTAGTGCAGGCAGCGGCCGCGCAGGACCGTGGCCCCGTCGGCCACCCTGGCGAGCAGCTCGCCGACCAGCCTGGACTTGCCGATCCCGGCCGTGCCGAGGAGCGTGAGCAGGTGACAGCCGCGTTCGCGCACCGCCCGATCCCACGCGTCGTGCAACAGCTGCAGCTCGCGCTCGCGGCCCACGAGGGGCGCGTCGAGATGGCGGGCGATGCCCGGCGCGTGCGGGTCCACCGCGAGCAGCCGGAAGGCCGCCACCGGCTCGGACTTGCCCTTCAGGGTCAGGGGTTCGAGCGGCTCCACGCGGACCGCGTCGCGCACCAGGCTCGCGGTTTCCGGCCCGAGCACGATCTCGCCGGGCGACGCGGTTTGCTCGAGGCGAGCTGCCACGTTCACGGCGTCGCCAATCGCCAGGTTGTCCCCTTCGCCCATCAGCACCAGTCCGGTGTTCACGCCGGTGCGGAAGCGCAGCGCGACACCGACCTCGTCCGCCAGAGCGGGCAATCGTGCTCGGATCTCTGCGGCAGCGCGGACCGCCCTGAGGGCATCATCCTCGCGCACCTGCGGAATCCCGAACACCGCCATCACCGCATCTCCGTGAAGACTGTCCACGGTACCCCCGTGGCGCTCGACGATCGCTCGTATCTCGTCGAAGTACCGGTTCATCACGCCCCGCAACACCTCGGGATCGAGCTGCTCGCCGAGCGCCGTCGATCCGGTCACATCGCAGAACAGCGCCGTGACGATCTTTCGCGCCTGGCGTGGCTGAGCTGTCGCTAACGGAGTCGCACAGCCTCCGCAGAAGCGAAATCCCCCGGGATTCTCCATCCCACAACGCCCGCACACCACCACGACCCCAATTCTGCCGCCTGAGGTGCCCGGCGACTAGTCTCCCCGTGAACCACGCGCGTTTTGATCCGGCCGAGGACCTACGGCGGCCCTACCCCGTTCGGGCCCCGCGCGGTTGCTATTCCACGCAACGACCGCCGCCTGGACGGTGGGGCGGGCCGAAGGGCGCCCGGTTCCCGGTGGTGCGGCTTTTCACGGGTCGTCGGCGTCGCATTGATGCTTACGCCTCTCCTCGGGCGAACACTCGGACGCGGCGTCAGACCCCGTACAAATGCCTTGCCGTAAGCGCCGCTTCGCCCATCGTGCGGCATGTGGAAGCAATTCCACCTTTGCAAAGAATTCGAACCGCCTCCGCGCTAGCGGGGGCGGTTCTTTCTATGCCTGCCAGCGCGTCAGTTGGGGGTACTGCGTCGGGCCCCGCGTGCTGGTCGTGGCGGTTATGCGGTGGGATCTCGGAGCATCACTACGTGGTCGGGGTTGACCGCCAGCTCATTTCCGGTGGTCGCGTCGATCAGCCACGCGAGTTGCATGATCGAACCTCGAGCCGCATCGAGAATGATGCGTTCCACGTCTCTGACGCGGCCCTCGACCCGACAGACCTCGCCGGTGGCGAGAGTTATCTCGGTCCTGTCGGTTGCCCGCCTCGGCTGGCCCTCTGTCGAGTTCATCAGGTCACGTTTCGCGAGCCGGCCCCGCCGTGTTTCGGACGGCGTTGAGAGGCCGGACCCGCCGGCCGTACGAGCAGAAGCGAATGCAGGAGGCTATCGCCCAGGGCTGACGCTTGGAGAACTGCCCGCGTCGGCCGCCGTTGAGGTGGTACGGTGAGATCGTGGGTGGTGCTGCCACTCCTGAGGTTCTCCCGCCGACGCAGCGAATCTCGCTCCGAACTGTGATTGCGCCGGCGAAGGAAGGAGACCGATGTCCAGGCACCGCCACCGCCGACCGGGCCTGTTGCGGGTTAGTGGGCGGCTGCAAACGCGAGCGCAAGCCAAGTTTCGAGGGGCCCCGTGGCCTGAGGTGGACCGTCGGCGCAATTCGCCGCGCCCCGTCTATGTGATGCGACTCGATGGCGGTGAGGTGTGACCGAGCGTGAGGGGATGATCGGGCGGCTCCGGCAGCTTCGCCGCGCTTCCCCGGCCACTGACCAGTCGGGGGTGCCGTCGCTGAGCGGTTCCGGTCAGGATGACCTGCGTGCGCTCCAGGCCCGCATCGCGCATCTTGAGCAGCTCGTGCAGGGACTGCAGGATTCCGTCCACCGCGAATCGACGCGACTGAGCAAGCGCATCGGCGAGGTCGAGGCGCGAATCCAACCGGCGGTGCTCGGCCGGGCCCTGAGCGACGACGCTCGCGACCGGGGGTTGTAGCGCCGATGACGACGTTGTTCGTCCCCGGGATCGCGGACGAGGCCATCGCCATCGAGACCGCGTACGGTGAGATGCGCCGACAGACCGAGCTCGACATGGGCCGGCGCCCGAACTCCCGTCGGATCTTGAGCATCTGGATGCGGCGCGGAAACCTCGATTGCGTGACCCGGGTGGGCAGCCGCGATCCGCTGCGCGGAGGCACCGTGATCGCGATCCTCGACCTGGGCCCGCGTGAACCGTACGTCGTGTGGTGGCAGCGGGAGCCTGGTATCGGCGCGGGAGTCCAGGAGGTCGTGGGGTGCAGCGCGTACTCGGTGCTGGAGTTCGATGCGTGAGCTCGCGCGGCGAGCTCGACCAGCTCCAAGCCGAGGCAGACCATGACCACGACCGGATTGCGCTTCTGCGCGCCAAGCCGTACACATTCGGCCTCGGTTCCCTCGCACCACGCGGCCGGCCTCGGCATTGCCGTTGGGACGACTGCGCAGCGGCCCCCGCAGCAACGTGACGTCAAACGTTAGGACTGTTGGACGCCGGGGGTTACAGCGGACTTCCGACCGGGTCGTCGGAGCTCGACTCATCGCCGTCGCCGCTCGGCTTCTCGTCCGGCTCGTCTAGCCGACTGGGTGAGACGTACTTCTTGGCATTTTTCTTAGCTTGCTTGTCCAGTCGTCGCTCGCGAAGCCTTCGTTCACGCTCGAGCTTGGCCATCGTGGTCTTCCTGTTTCCGCCTGCCATGTGCGTCCTCCCGCTTCGTGGAATCTGAAGCAACCGAATCGTGCCGAGTGAAGAGCCGGCCCCTGCGACCAGTCCGCGGCCGGGATCGAGACCCGTGGAGCGAGGTTCTCAGTGAACCTCCGCCGCGCTCGCGGCTGTCACGCAGCCGTTTGGACGTTAGCGGCGCAGCGGCCTTTTTCACGGTCCGGGCTGCCATTTTTCTTCCCTCCGACGGTCTGCGCGCCGCGAACGCGGAGGGTGCGAGAGGCAACAACTGCGAAGACGCCGACACTGCTTCGTCGAGCGAGCGCTCGATCCTCAAGCGAGTCTAGCGGCTGAGGATGACGCGGCGTCAGCTTCGAGGGGCGAGCGTTCGGCGCGCTCAGGAGTAACATCAGAAATTCTTCGCAATTGCTTACGCGCTGCGGAGGCCGCGACAGCTATGCTCCCGTCCTCTCCGGGAGCGGATCGTGTGCGATCGGCTTCGACTGCCCAGAAAGGTCGTGGCCGTGATCGATGAAACCGCAACTCCGCCGGCGTGCTCGGGATCACCGAACGGCGGCGAACCGGCGCCAAGCGAGCTTGGCTTCTCGCGAGAGTCATTGATCAAATACACCACGCCCCGCTCGATGCGGGCGCTTATCGACCTGATCACCTCAGTGGTGGCATACCTGGGGATGAGCGTCGGGATGTACTTCGCGTTTGGCGTGTCACCGGTGCTGGCGTTGCTCTTAGCGCCGGTCAGCGCCGTCTTTCTGCTACGCACCTACGTCATCTTTCACGACTGTTCGCATGGTTCGTTCTTGGCCTCGCGTCGTGGCAACGTCTGGCTGGGGACGTTCTGTGGGCTGTGCGTCCTCTCACCGTTCGTCCGCTGGCGACACGATCACGCCGTTCACCACGCGACCTCAGGCGACCTCGACAGGCGGGGCGTCGGCGACCTTGCCACGCTGACCGTGGGGGAGTACTACGCGCGAGGGTGGCGCGGCCGCCTCGGCTACCGGATCCTCCGAAGCCCAGGGGTGATGTTCGGCCTAGGTCCGGTCTTTGCGATGATCGTCGGACCGCGGATCGTCGCACGGAACGCACGACCTCGCATGCGTAACAGCGTGATCTGGACCGACCTCGCGTTAATGGTCATCAGCGGAACCCTCATCTGGTGGATCGGGCTCGACGTTTTTCTGATCATATGGGCACCCGCCGCCTTCCTTGCGGGCGCCGTCGGGATCTGGCTGTTCTATGTCCAGCACCAGTTCGAGGACGCGTACTGGCAGCGTTCGGAGAACTGGAACTACGCCGACGCAGCGCTGCGCGGCAGTTCGTTTCTGAAGCTTTCGGCGCCACTGAGGTTCGTGACCGGGAACATCGGCTATCACCACGTCCATCACCTCAACGTCCGGATCCCGAGCTATAACCTCCCTCGGGCTCACGCTGAGAGTCCGGTCTTTCAGTGTGTGCCGACGTTGTCACTGTGGGCCGGACTGCGCACAGTGAGGCTGAAGCTCTGGGATGAGCAACGAGGGCGCCTGGTCACCTTCGCGCAAGCTCGCGCCGGTCGCGTCTGATCTCAGCTGGCGACTCCGGTCGCGGCGCTTCGTCGTCGCGAGCAGCTCTGGCGCGTGGGCATTTTCGACTCGGGTGAGCGGCCCCGACACGGCGGGATGTGCACAAGACGGCGGGGAGCTGGACAAGCGTCTCGCCGTACGAGCCCGAATCCCGTCGAGCAGCAGTTGGAAACCGTCCCACCTTTGCAAAGAATTCGAACCGCCCTCCGTATCAGTGCGGGGCGGTTCTCTTGCCGTATTCGGGTAGCTGGGGTCGCAGCGAGGGTCCGTGCATCGTTTGAGACGCCGCGGGTCTGCTCGCGGTCAACCCCGGATGCGAGCGCCTGCGAGTTGGGTTTGGTGAGATGGCAGGGACGAAGTGGATCTGTGCTCGGGCAGGTCGGGCGATCCCGCTCCGAGGCGCGAGTCATTTGCGCCGGCGCGGGGTTGATGGTATGACTGGCGCCGCAGCGGGCGCGGTCAGCGTGGCCGCGCTGGCGAAATCCAGTGCGACACAAGAGGTGGCTGTCTGCTCAGGGGCCGTGATCCAGTTCGTGTCCTCGTCCTGGTGGGTCAGGTCGCGGTCGTGCTCGCCATTTGGGAACTCTTCTCCCGCGGGTCCCAGATCGGGATCGGATTCTTGTACGTCCTCCCGGTCGGCTGCTGTGGCTGGTGGTATGGCAGACGGGCCGGGGGCGAGATGGCGGTCGCCTGCCTGGGGGTCTATCTCATATCCGCGGCCGCGGCAGACGTGTCGATGCTCGCGCTGAGCGCCGCCGTCCGCGGCGTCGTTTTCCTCGGCGCCGGGCTGGCCGCTGGACAGGCGCGTGAGATCACCCTTCGTGGCCAGGACGCCGCGTCCGAGCTCGACGCGATGCGCGAGGCGCTGACGCCGGACAAACTGCCTGAGATTCCGGGGCTTGACGTGGCCGGAGTGTTGCTGCCGGCCGAGCACGAGGTCGCGGGCGACTTCTATCTGCTGACCAACGGCCCGGGAGGCTGGAGTATCGCGATCGTGGGCGATGTTGTGGGCCACGGCCCGCGAGCGGCCCAAATGGCCACCTTCACCCGGATCTCGCTCGTCAGCATCATCTCCGGCGCGCATGACCCGGCCGAGATACTGAAGCTGGCCAACCGCGCGGTGCACGGTCGTACCCGGGGAACCGGCGAGTTCGTCACCGTTGTCTGCGTGGCCTACCACCCCAGCGAGGCGTCGGTGAGATGGGCCAGTGCCGGTCACCCCCTTCCGATCGCGGTTCCCGCTGGGACCGAGCTGCAACCGGCTCACTACGCAGCCCCACTGGGCTTCGATCCCGAGCTGGAGATCACCTCTCAAGATGCCCCACTCGGCCAAACCGACGCCATCCTGCTGTATAGCGACGGGCTATATGAGGCACGCGGTCACGGCCAGCGGTTCGGTCTCGAGCGGGTCATCGCCGCCGTCTCGGCCCAGACCGTACCCCCCGCCGCTGAGATCATCGCCAACCTACGCGCCGCTGTGCTGCAGTTCGCCGACCGGTCGCTGGCAGATGACATCTGCGTCGTCGTCATGCGCCGCAACGCCAATCCGGGCCCTGGTTGAGCGGCCGCACGCCCTGAAGCCAGCTATGCTGCGGCGACCCCTCGCGGGGGCCACCGCTCGGCCCGATCGCAAGCGCCCCTGGGCGGCCTCCTCGGCGAGATCCGTGTCGCCCAGGAGGCCGAACAGGGACGCAGGGACGCTGCCCCACTCGCGCCGGAAGACCTACTCAATCAGTGCGCGTACTCCACGGGGAGGTCGACTAGCGGGCGCACCTCGACGGCGCCGCCGAGGCGCACTGCGGGAATCCGCTGCGCGAACTCGAGCGCCTCGTCGAGGTTTGACGCGGCGACGACGTAGTAGCCGCCGAGCACCTCCTTGGTGTCCGCGTAAGGGCCGTCGATGATCAGGTTCTCACCGCCGGCATACCGAACCGTGGTCGCTGAGTCGGCCGGCTGCAGGTGGGCCCCGCCGAGGCAGCGCGAGTCCTCGCGAAGCGCCCAGTACTCGGCGTTCACCGACTCGTACTCCTCCTCTCGGAGTTCCTCATGGCTGCCCGGCTTGGGATAGATCAGCAGTGCGTACTTCATGCCCGCCTCCTTTGGGGGATCATTGATCATCCCGGAGACGAACGGGCGGCGCCAGAGGGGACAGTCCCCCCGGCACGGGGCCTATCCGGTCCTCGCCGGTGATGATCCAAGACGACCGACGGAACCCGTTTGCGGCGAGGTAGACGCCGAGCGAGAGCTCCCAGGCGAACTCCGGAACCGTGGCGACTGCCTGCCACGGGGAGCCCGGCTGGATCACGTCGAACAGCACGGCGATCCCCGAAGCGCATACCAGCGGACCCCCGACTAGTCCGAGCATGGCCATGCGTCGTGGCACCAGAGCGGACCGGTACATCAGGTGGCCGAGCAACAGTCCGTTGCCGATGCCGACGACGAATCCGGGCCCGAGGAGAAACGTCCAGTTGTGGATGGCGACGAGCGTCCGTTCAGCTGTCTCTAGGGCGGCCGGGACCGCGGGTCCCCCCGCCAGGTCCCGCCGCAGGGTCACGACGGCGAGCAGGCAGAGGATTCCGGCGGAGATGAAGGCGGATTCAACGAGGCGCGCAGCGACGTAAGCGAGAGACATGGCTTCGCTTTGTCGCTTGAGGATGGGGAACAGCACAACCGCGGTGCCGATGTTCGCGATGATGAGGATCAGCTCGAGGAAGGCCCCTAAGAGCACGCGGGTGTTGCCGCCGGCGTGGACGACGTATCCCGGGTTGTGCAGAACACCGTGGTAAAGGAGGACCGCCGGGATCGAGGTGACGAACGTGATGAGGAACAGCACGCCTGCGATCAACGCGATCCTTCGTGGGTCGGATGGCATTGGTCCGAGCGCCGACGTCGGCGACTCCGTCTCGGCAACGATCTCGCTGCTGCTGAGTGACTCCATGGTCGGCCCCTCCAGACAGGTGTACGGCGTACACTTCGGTTCGAGAGCTTAGGTGTACGGTGTACACTTGTCAAGCCCTATGAGCCAACAGTCGAAAGCTCCCCGGCGGCGGTTGAGCAAGGCTCGCGTCCTGGAGGCTGGTATCGCGCTCGCCGACGAGGCCGGGCTCGAGGAGTTCGGGATGCGGCGGCTCGCTCAGGAGCTCGGCGTCGTCCCGATGGCGCTCTACAAGCACGTCGCGAGCAAGGAGGAGCTCCTCAACGGCATGATCGACATCGTGTTCTCCGAGATCGAGATCCCTTCCGGCGACGTCGACTGGAGAACCGGTTTGCGTCGCCGCGCCATATCGGCGCGGGAGGCGCTCAAGCGGCACCGTTGGGCGATCGGCCTGATGGAAACCGCGTCACCGGGGCCGGCCAACCTCAAAAACCACAACGCGGTGATGAGATGTCTGCGGGAAGCCGGCTTCTCGTTCCAGACCGCCATCCACGCTTACTCGGTCCAGGACGCTTACATATACGGCTTCGCGATGCAGGAGCAGACGCTCGGGCTGGAGGCACCGCGAGACGCCGGAGATGCGGTGCGCAGGAGAGCGCAGAGCATCCGCGCGCCCGACGAGTACCCCTATCTCGCCGAGATCGCCGTCAAACTGCCCGAGACCGGATACGACCCTGCCGCCGAGTTCGCTTGGGGACTCGACCTCATCCTCGACGGCCTCGACCAGCTTCTCCGCGGGGTCTAACGGCCACGCCGTTCGCTGCTCGCGCGGCTCGATATTTCCGGAAGTCCGCGGATCTTAAGCAGGTCGGCTTTCAGAAGATGGTAGGTGGCAAGTCCGCGGAGCGACCCGTCGATCAACCCGCTCAGCATGGCCATCGTGACGTCCGGTTCGGAGCGGTCCACGCCCCAGCGGTTCATCGGTTGGCTCATTCAACTGTCACCATGGGCTCGCCGGTCGTATGGTCCGGCAGTTGTCTCTTGCACGTCCGCGCATGGCGAACCAGATTATGAGCCGGACCGCGGCGTCTCTCGTAGAAGATCGCTACGAATTCGGTAGCGACCGGACAGGTCCGCATCTAGACCGGATTCCTAGCGTGCGCTAGCGAATCGGGAGGGAACTTCTACGAGCCGGGACGCGGGTCCGGTCCTATGGTGGCGGCTCACCCTCCATATGAGGGGCTGGGCGCCGCGGTGGTCGATAAGCGCTGCGGTCGTCCGTAACCCCCGTCACAGACGAAGCGAGGAAGAACGACATGACTACTCTCCCAGCCGGCCTCTCACCCAACCCGCGTGTCGGGCCGGCCAGGCTTTCCATCCCGGACGTCACCCTACCGGAGTTCGTATTCGGGCAGGCTCACCGTTACGGCGACAAGCGAGCGTTGATCGAGGTGAGCACCGGTCGGGAGGCGAGCCACCGGCAGCTGGCAATCGCCGTTCAAGCCGTCGCCGCCGGCTTGATGGCACGCGGGGTCACCACTGGCGACGTGGTTGGGGTGTGCGCCCCTAACGGCATCGACTTCGTCACGGCCGTTCACGGCGCGATGGTGAGCGGCGCGACCGTGACCATGCTGAACCCGCTCGCGGCGCCATGGGAGCTGCGGCGCCAGCTGCGGCGCGCCGGCGTTCGGACGCTGGTGACGACGGTCGCCCTATACGCCGAGAAGCTGGCCGCCGTGGCCCGCTCTGAGCAGATAACGGACACGTATCTGATCGGTGACGCCGGCGACGATATTCGGGGCGCGTGCGGTTTCGAAGCGCTGGCGGCGATCGGGCGGGAGAGGCTGTCAGCCGCGGATGAGGTCGAAGCCCTCGGTAGGCCCAACGCGCTTGTGACCCCGTCCGACGTTGCGCTGCTGCCGTTTTCGGGCGGGACGACGGGCATGCCAAAGGGAGTCATGCTGACCCACCGCTCGCTCGTGGTCAGCATATCCCAGACGGCAACCGCCCATCGCGCGACCGAACAAGACGTGGGAATTGTCGCCCTCCCGCTGTCCCACATCTACGCCTTCCAGGCGACGCTGAACCCCACGCTGCGGGCCGGAGGCACGGTGGTGATCCCGCCGGCCTACGAGATCGGGACGTTCCTCGAGGCGATCGAGCGCTTTGGCGTTACCCGCGCCGAGGTGGTCCCGCCGATGGTGAAGGATCTCGCCGACAGCCCATTGGTGGCCGAACACGACCTCTCGAGCCTCCGGGTCATTCTGTCGTGCGCAGCTCCGCTCGGATTCGCGGTCGCCGACGCTTGTTCGCAGCGGATCGGGTGCAAGGTAAAGCAGGCGTTCGGGATGACCGAGCTGGCCGGAGGGGCGCTTGTCGCGCCCGATGATGGTCCGGATTGGCCCTGGCTCGTCGGCCCGGCTCTGCCGGGTGTCGAGTGCCGGGTCCTCGACCCCGAAACTGGGAGCGACCGCGGCGTCGGCGAGCCGGGCGAGCTGCTCGTGCGAGCGGCCAATCTGATGAGCGGGTATCTGAACGACCCGGACGCCACAGCCGCCGCGATCGACGTCGACGGATGGCTGCATACCGGTGACATCGTCACGGTCGACGAACACGGCTGGTTCCGTGTCGTTGACCGGATCAAGGAGCTGATCAAGGTCCGGGGTGCCCAGGTCGTCCCGGCCGAGCTCGAGGATCTACTGCTCTCGCATCCAGCCGTGTCCGATGCCGCGGTCGTCGGCATCCCCGATCAGGAGACGGGCGAGCGGCCGAAGGCGTTCATCGTCTCGGTCGGCCCCGTCACGAAGGGTGAGCTATCGGCGTGGGTGGCGGACAAGGTCTCACCCTACAAGCGAATCGACCGGATCGAGTTCATCGATCAGATCCCCCGGTCTGCGGCCGGAAAGATCTTGCGCCGATCGCTCGTCGGACGGTAGTTGGTCTTTTGCCCTAAGGAGAATTGGCACGTCGTGGACCCGGTCGTCAGGCTGACGACCGGGGTCCGCGAGCAGGAGGCTAATGAGGGCGCGGTGGCAACACCTGACTGAACCTCCAGGCGACGCCGTAGGTGAGGTGCCACTCGTGACGGAATGACGCACGCAAGTCGGCTTGATCGGCTGGCCTCGTGGCCGCGCACCGGCCTGACACGATCACGCGACCTGGGGTCACGCTGAACTCCTCAGGATCGATGCGGAGCTCGACCCACTCACCCGGGAACGGGTGAAGTATCTCCTGTAGAACGCGATGGACGATCCCGGGGGCGAGCGGCTTGACGAAGGCCGATAGGTCACCCGCGCCTAGCCCGACGTAGGCCTGGCGCATGATCCGGCGGTTATCGATGGCGTACTCGTGCATGGCGAGGAAGGTATCCGCGTCCCCGCCGTCTGTCTCGTAGAAGCACCCTAGCCGATCGATACGCGAGTCGACCGTGTCGCTAGCAAGCTTCTACGAGACACCACCGCGGGTGATTCCTACCGTGGCGATCGCAAGCAATCGCTCACGAGGAGAATCACCGATGGATCATCACCCCAGGTCGCACGACTTCGCTGTGACCCTGACCGTGGCGTGCATCGCCACGGCAATGCTGATACTCGACATCAGTGTCATCAACACCGCCCTTTCAAAGATTGCCGCTGGCTTGTCCACCGGTCTGGGCGGATTGCAGTGGATTTTCGACGGGTACACCGTACCGCTCGCCGCGTTCGTGCTTACGGCCGGGTCGCTCGCCGACCGAATCGGCCGCAAGCGCATGTTCGCCACCGGTCTGGTGCTGTTCACGACGGCATCCGCCGCGTGTGGCTTGGCCGGCTCGATCAATGTCCTTGACGCTGCGCGCGCCGTCCAGGGAGTCGGCGCGGCGATGCTGTTCGCCGTCTCGCTGGCGCTCATCGCGCACGTCACGCCGCGGCCGTCCGATCGCGCGAAGGCGATGGCGCTGTACGGCTCGACGATCGGTGGCGCACTGGCTATCGGGCCGCTCGTTGGCGGCGGCCTGACTGAAGCATTCAGCTGGCGCGCGATCTTCCTAATCAACATCCCGCTCGGCGCCATCGCGCTGTGGCTCACGCTGACGGGCGTCTCGGAGTCGAGGGATCCGGTGACTCGCCCGGTCGACTGGCCCGGCCAGGTCACCCTGATAGGCGGACTGTTCGGCGTCGTCCTCGGCCTGCTCCGCGGGAACGAGAGCGGCTGGTCCAGCCCGCTGGTTCTGACGTCGCTGATCGCCGGCACGGTGCTGCTGGTCGCGTTTGTGCTCATCGAGCTGAACCGGCCGCAGGCGATGCTGCCCTTGCAGCTGTTCCGACTGCCCAACTTCGCGGGGGCGCAGGTGTCGGTATTTGCGATCTCCAGCTCGGTGTTCGCCATCTACCTGTACCTCTCGCTGTACCTGCAGGAGACCCTCGGCCGGTCACCGATCGAGACCGGGCTGGCCTACTTGCCGGGGTCGATCCTGATGTTCCTGGTATCGGGGATGACGCCAAAGCTCGGAGCGAAGATCGGCAATGGAGCGCTGGCGGCGACGGGTCTCGGCCTCGCCACCGCCGGAACTCTGCTGCTGCTCTTGGCCGGGGCCGGTTCGAGCTGGACGATCACCCTGCCGGCCACCGTCCTGGCCCTGGGCGGGGTTGGGTTGTACAACCCGGCGATCAGCGTGATCGCCGTCAGTGCGCTTCCCGAGAGTCGAAGCGGGCTCGCGTCCGGCGCCTACGACACCTTCCGTCAGTCCGGACTCGCGCTGGGAACCGCCGCGCTCGGGGCGTTCGTTCCAACTCGGGTGCTGAGCGGGGCCAGCGCGGCCGGCTACGTCGCCGGCTTTCACCATGCGGTGCTCGTTGCGGGCGCAGTCGCCGCCGCCGGAACCGTGCTGACGGTGGCGCTGTTGATGCGAGGCCGGACCGCACTCGTCTCAAGCCGGGGAGCCGACCGCGGCGGTTCCGACGTGCTCGCGGTTGACGCCGCGATGGCGTTCGCACACGACGACTGATCCCAACGCGCGGCAAGCCTGAACCCGGGCCGAAACCGGCCGGAGCGCTCAGCCTTCGCTCCGGCCGGCCGCCGCCGATCGCCTACGCTTTTGCCCACAGTGATGGATCGGCTGCCGACCTACCTGACACGGCTGGTCGGCCGTCAGGAGGAGCTGACGGAGATGCTCGCGCTCCTGCCTTCGGTCAAGCTGCTCACGCTCACCGGACCGGGTGGGTCAGGCAAGACCCGGCTGGCACTGGCGTTGGCGGAACGCGCAGGCGCGGAGTCTGGCGTCGCCACCTGGTGGGTCGACCTGACCGACGTGAGCGACGAGCAGCTCGTCGGCGAGCACGTGCTTCATGCCGTCGGCGGCGGCGAGCTGCCCGCCAGGCCGACGGCCGAGACGATCGCGACGACGCTGCGCGATTCGTCGTTGCTTGTGCTCGACAACTGCGAACAGGTCGCGGACGGATGCGCGCAGTTGATCGGCTCAGTTTTGAGCATGTGCCCCGAACTCACGGTCATCGCCACGAGCCGTCAGCCGCTGGGCGTTGCCGGTGAGCAGCAGTTCCGAGTGACCGGCCTGCCCGTCGCGGAGGACACCGAGGGAGCCGTCCAGCTATTCGCGGAGCGTGCTCGCCGTCTCGACCCGAGACTCTCGACCGACGAGATGACCATGTCCGCCATCCGCGAGATTTGCCAGCGGCTCGACGGCATGCCTTTGGCGATCGAGCTCGCAGCCTCCCGCACGCGGCTGCTCGGGGTGCCCGAGCTGTCCGAGCGTCTGCGCCAGGACCCGCGGGTCCTGAAGGACCAGTCCCGCGAGCTGCCCGATCGCCACCAGAGCATCGAGGCGACGCTCGAGTGGAGCCATCTGCTGCTCGCGCCGCGAGAGCAGACGGTGTTCCGACGCCTGGCCGCGTTCCGGGGCTCGTTCAACCTCGATGCTGCCGAGATGGTGTGCACCGGCGACGGCGTGGAGGGGATCGATTTCCTCGACGCGCTCGGGGAGCTGATCAATCAATCGCTGGTGGAGGTGGCACAGGGCGATGCCGAGAACCGCTACCGCCTGCTGCTGCCGGTGCGCGCATTCGCCCTTGCGCGTCTCGAGCGAAGCGGCGAGGCCGAGGCGGTGCGCGACCGGCACGCGCGGTGGTTCGCCCGCCTGATTGCGGAAGCCGAGCCAGGCCTGCCCGGACCCGAGCAGTTCCGCTGGCTCGAACGGCTCGACGCCGAGCACGACAACTTCCGCGCCGCGCTCGAAACGAGTCTGGCCGGCAATCCGGAGACCGCCGGCGAGCTGGCCGCGCCGCTCTGGCAGTTCTGGTACCGCCGTGGCTACTACCACGAGGCCAGGCGCTGGTTGGAGGATGCCGTGGCCGTCACGGACCGAATGTCTCCGGCCATGCGGGCGAGGGTTCTCACCTCGGCGGCCAGCTTTGACCATCTGCACTGCGAGTACGCCCTGGCCAGCGACCGTCTGGAGCGCGCGCTGCCGCTGTATGAACAGCTCGGCGACGATGCCGGGGCGGCGACGGTACTTCAGCGACTCGGCTCGGTGGCCAGAGAGCAGGCGCGGTACGCGCAAGCAATCGAGCTGCACAAGCGGAGCCTGGCGCTCTGGCGGGAGCTCGGCGATCAGGAGGGGATTGCCGACTCGCTGCATTTCCTCGGGTTCGCAAGCTGGCTGGGGGCGGACCTGGAACGCGCCCAGCAGTTCACCGCCGAGGCGCTCGAGCGCTACCGAGCGCTGGGAGAGCTCCAGGAAGTCGCCGCCGTCACGGTGAACCTGGGCGCCATCGCCCACTATCAGGGAGACGATCAGCGCGCGGTTGCCTTGCTCGATGAGGCGCTCGATCTGGCGCGGAGGTGCGAATCCCAGGAGGGCATCGCGTGGGCTTTGCACGAGCGAGGGGTGGTGGCTGCCCACGTACACGATCTCACCCAGGCGACGGGGCTGTTCCTGGAGGCGCTCGGGCTGCACCGCCGCCTCGGCGATCAGTGGCGAACCGCGCGCCTGGTGGAAGACATCGCCGGCGCGCTTCTGGCCCCGATCGAGCCCGTCCTCGCGGGCCAGCTCCTCGCGGCCGCCGAGAGCGCGCGCGAGCGACTCGAGGCCCCGGTGCCATTGGCGGAGCGGCCCGCGCACGAGCGCTATCTGCGAGCGTTCCGCCGCGGCATCTCGGCCTCCGAGCTTGAAGCCATACGCTCCGTGGGACGAGAGAAGTCCCTCGACGAAGCGGCCGACGACGCGATCGAGGCGGCCCGTCGGCTATACCTCGGTCCCCACCCGCGCGACCCCCTGATGTCGCTGCTGACCCCGCGCGAGCACGCCGTGCTGAAGCTGGTCAGCGAGGGGCATACCAACCGCGAGATCGGGGTGGTCCTGTCGATCAGCACGAGCACGGTGGGCGTGCACGTCTCGAACGTGATGCGCAAGTTAAAGGTCACCCGCCGGGCGCAGGCTGTGGCCCGCGCTCGCGAGCTGGGTCTCTAAACAATCGCGCTGCGGCTCTAAACAAATCGCGAAAAAGATTGGCCGTCCGCCCGATGCCAGACCGGCGCCTCGCTGCCAGTCTGACGAAGCACCACCCAACCAGAGCGATAAGGAACCCGTGATATGAGCCCGAACATTCTGCGTGCACTGATGTCCAATCTGGCCGACGACCGGCTGAGCCGGCTCGCCAAGGCGCGCTACGGCGGCGCTGCTGCCCGCACGAGCCGCCCGGCGCCTCAGGCCCCCGGCCCCGCGACGGCGTGGCGATGACGACTGCGGTCGCCGTCGACGCCCACCGGGAGGCCGGGCCGCACACGTTGCGCCGCCACGGCAGGACCGCGGCCGGCGACCGGTGTCGGCTCGCCCGCCTCCGTGACGCTCACCGCCCGCGGCCCATCCCTGATCCCGCCCTGGCTCTGATCGGGCAGGGAGTGACCGTGGTCGCCGCCACGCGCGACGCCGCAATGCGTCCACATATCGCTCGCGCCTGGGGCCCCGAGGTCCTGGGCGAGCGCGGACCGTTGCGGCTGTGCATCGAGGCCTCGGAGCGGTCCGCCACGGCGCAAAACCTGGTGGAGCGACCCGAGATCGCAGCCACCTTCACGCGTCCTTCGACGTACCAGAGCGTCCAGCTGAAGGGGCTCACGCTCGAGGTCCGACCGCCGACGGACGACGAGCTGGGCCTCGTCGATGAGCATCAGGCGGCGTTCGCCGCCGAGGTGGAGAAGGTCGGCATCCAGCTGCGGCTGGTCCCCCGCCTGCTCGACCGATCCTCTCTGGTGTCGGTCTCGATCGCCGTCGATGAGCTCTACGACCAGACGCCGGGGCGCGCCGCGGGCACGCCACTGTGAACTGTGACGGGCGTGCCGAGACCGGGAGAGGACCCTAGGTCGAGCGGCGCCCCGGACGGCGCCGCTCGAACCACGAAGGGTCGGGGAACTCCGGCCTGACCAGGCGATCCGCGAGGCCCGGCGCGATCGGGACCCCGCGGAGCTGGTACATGCGGTGGCGCAGGAGTGACAGGAGGTCGCCTGTGGCGACGCGCGGATCGGCCAGCGCGCCGACGCCCCACAGGTCGGCCGCGACGCGTATCCGTCCCCCGCTCTCGGCGACCAGCCAGACGCCGCCGGGTAGCGACCTGGAGGCGAGCTCGCCCAGCTGGGCCAGCTGGGCGGCGTCGTCCCGATAGGCGAACCGGATCGTGACATCGGGCCGTGCCGGCAGCTCGGCCTCATCTCGGTTGGTTGAACCTCCACCGAGAGTCATCGCGATGGCGCCTCGGCGCGCCACGGCTCGAGCTGCGTCCGACGACGGGCTCGACAAGAGCGACGCCGTCGCGCCTCGCTCGCCTGCGCGAGCCGCTCGGCCACGATCATGCGCCCAATCTCATAGTTCAGCGACATGTGCATGTGTCAGGTCCTCTGTCTCTTAGTGGATGGATCGCGACGTCAGATCGCGTGCTTGGCGACGAACACGCCGTCGGGGTCAACCTCGGCCCGGATCTCGCGCAGCCTCCTGAGCACGGCGTCGGGGAAGAACCGGCTCGGATCGACCGACTGCATCGCGAAGTTGGGGAATGAGTAGCCGCTGTCGTAAGGTTCGAGCGCGGCGCGGAGCATCGCGAGCCGTTCACGCATCGCGGTCGTCGCCGCCGGATCCGGAGTCATGCCGCCGCCAAACGCGGCGAACGTCCCGCGGGGCGCCCCGAGTGCCCCATGGCTCGGATCCTGACGAGCGAGCGCTCCCCCGAGATGGCGCAGCTCGAAGCTCATCAGCGGAGATCCTGAGTCCGCTCCGTCGAGCCTGACGATCTCGTCGATTGCTCCAGCGGGGAGATGCTCGAGCAGTTGGCCATCGCCAACGTAGGGGAGCGGATCGGGAGGATCCATGTGCAGGCCGCTTATGTCCGCGGGACCGACGGCCGCGACTGTGTCCAGCGCCGGCCCTAGCCGGCGCAGGGGTTCGAGCAGCTCCGCCCCGTCGGATTCGGATCCCAGGAACACCGCCTCCACGAGCGCAAACGCGTTACCCCGCAACGGCTCGGGAACCTCGGGTAGCGGCGGAAACCGCAGGATGCGACCGATCGACGTCAGTTCTTCCGGCACCGCGGCCAGCCACGAGCGCCAGGCGTGAAGCACCTGATCCGCGCGAGCGAGCGGGTAGAACAGCGCCCCGGCAAGCAGCTCGGGGACCGGCACCAGCTCGAACTCGAGTGCGGTCACCACTCCGAAGTTGCCTCCGCCACCGCGCAGCGCCCAGAACAGGTCGGCGTCGTGGTCGTGATCGACTCGGCGTACCTGCCCGCCGGCGGTCACCAGCTCGGCGGCGGTGACGTGGTTGACGGCCAGGCCGTGGCGTCGCGCATACCAGCTGAGGCCGCCGCCGAGCGTGTAGCCGACGACGCCGACATCCGGCGCGGTCCCGTGCAGCGCCGCGAGCCCGCTGCGCGACGCGCGCGGGACCACGTCCTGCCACTGGACTCCGGCGCTGACCCGGGCCCGCCGGTGCCGGAGATCGATATCCACCTCGCGCAGGCGGTCGGTGCGCAGCAGCATCGTGCGCTCGAGCGATGGCAGCGAGCTGGCTCCGTGTCCGGTTAGCTGCGGCGCAACGCTCAGCTCGAGATCGGCCGCGATCTGGACCGCGGCGACGACCTCCTGCTCGCTGCGCGGGAGTGCGATGACCTTCGGACGTTGGTCGATGGCCAGGTTGAACGAGCGCCGGGCCGTCTCGTAGCGCTCCTCGCCGGGGAAGGCGAGGAGGTCCCGGGGCACGCGGCCTTTAGCAGTTCGGTAGACGAGTTCTTGCATCTGCTGTCCTTGGTTTCGTGGGTGGCGTTGCCACCGTAGGAGGGCAGTTGCGGCCCGTCTCGTAGAAGCTTGCTAGGGGTTCCCTAGCCAAGCCCGGGAATTCCGTACCGGCTTTACTCGACGCGGTCTGGCAGCGCGTGCGCGTGACGCATCGGTCCGTCGGTGGGGACCTCCGTGAGCGCCACGGCGCGCTCGAGGCGCAGCTCGAGCCTGCCTCGACCCACGCGGTCCAGATCGATACCCCAGGGCCCGGCGGCGAGTCGACGCCGGAGGGCGATCAGGCGGGAGTCGAGGTTGTCGTTACCCGCCGGCAATCCGAGCCGCTCGTCGAGGCGCAGCTCGCGATTTGTGAACGACACCCGTCCGTCGGTCACGTTCTCGCGCAGCAGCTTCCACAGGATCCGTCCCGGAACGCCTTTGATTACGTATTCGCCGTCGACAAATACGCTGTCATCGGCCTGGTAGTACGCAATCTGCATCGTAGGTTCCGCGCTCGGATTGCCGGCTGGCAGTCCGAACTCGCCGTCCGCAGGCCGATGGAGGGGGCGCTGAAGCGCCGACAGCGTGCTCGCGAGCTGGGCGCCGACGATCCGGAGCAGGCGCTCCCGATGTACGCCGAAGGTGCCGGGCTGCTCGCTTTCGAGGTACAGCACACCGATCAATTCGCGGTTGGCAACCAGCGGAATGGCGGCCACGCTCTGGACGTGCCCCGGGCCCGTGAGCTGGATCGGACGCGCCGATTTGGCCCCCGCGGCGGGCCGTCCTTGCAGCCCGGCGTCGACGGCCTGCGCCATGATCGCGCTGCGCGCGAGGTGGGGCACGTACACCACCTCGCGCCGCTGCGCGGCAACGCCGATCAGCCCGGATCCGATCAGGACCTCGCTCGTCTCCGGATTGGCCGCGTAGCCGTTGGCGACGGCGCCGCGCAGATGGTCGCGGTCACGCATGAAGAGAACCGAATAGGGAAAGCCAAGCAGGTCTGCGAGACCGTCCACGGCGGCACGCCCGGCGTCCTCGACGTCCACGCATACGCTCAGGCGTCGGGCGAGATCGTCGAGAGCTTTGAGCACGTCGGGGCGGAGCTCGCGGTTGACCGGTGGCTCCAGGTGCTCACTGGCCCGTGAGCATGCCACCACGCGATGGATGTCCACGCCCCGCAGGCGTGCTACCGCGTCCTCTCCGGTGTGAGCACTGATCGCCTCGAGGTTCGACTGCATCGAGTCGAACACGGAACCTTCGGTCTCGGTCGCCAGGTACTCGAGATCGAGGACGTACTGGTCGATCGTCGCCGGATCGACGACGAGGACTTGCGCCGAAGGATTCTCCTGGAGGTTGGCGGCGGTCTTGTTGGAGAACTGCCGCGCGATCGCCACCCGATCCGAATCGACGTACTGGACGATCGACATATAGGTGACGTTGGGCATCCCATGGGACGCAACCGTCGCGAAGGGCGATGGGATCACGCCCTGGAGGCACCCGATGATCGATTCGAGTGGTACTTCTAGCCGACTCACGGCCATGCGATAAGGCGGTTGGTCCGGTCCACTCTCTGCGGTATGGTAGAGAACGGCTGTTCTCCGGTCAAAGAGGTGAAGAAGAGATGGATGCTGTGACGGCCCGGGATCGCGTGCTCGACGCGGCCGAGGAGCTGTTCTACGCGCACGGGGTGCACGCGGTCGGGATCGACGACATTCGCGATGCCTCGGGTGTCTCGCTGAAGCTCCTGTATCAGCTGTTCAGCGGAAAGGAGGAGCTCGTGGAGGCCGTGCTCGAGCGGCGCGACGTTCGCTGGCGCGGGCGGCTGGCCGCCTACGTCGCCGGGGTCGAGCAGCCCGAGATGCGCATCCTCGCCGTCTTCGACTGGCTGCATCAATGGTTCAGCGAGACAGCGTTCCGAGGCTGCGCGTGGATCAATCTGAACGGCGAGCTCGGCGCCACCTCGCCGGCGGTGTGCCGGCAGGCCCGAGCCCACAAGCTCGCGTTCATCGAGTATCTCCGTGAGCTCGTGCTCGCCGCCCAGCTGCCCGACTCGATGACCGGCCAGCTGGCGCTGCTCGCCGAGGGCGCGATGGTCACCGCCGGAATCTTCGCCCGCGCTGATCCGGCGCTCGAGGCCAGAGAGGCGGCGGCTCGCTTGATCCAGGCGGCGAGGACCGACCCATCGTTCGATGCGGTGGCGACGGCATCGGCAGGCTAGGGGCTAGTGGTGCGTCTGCCCGAATTGGGGGGCGACTTCCCGAGGCTGCATCATGCGAACCGCAGGCGGGTTCCGACACCCTCTCGCTCAGCGCGCTCGAGTAGCGCGTGGGCGAGAGCGATGTCAGACAGCGCCAAGCCGCGATGCCAAAACAGGATCGTCTCGGCTGCCGACTCTCGGCCCGGCCGGCTTCCCACGACGATCTGACACAGTTCCGCGTGCAGGGTCTCGCGCGTCAGGCGGCCGGCGCGCACGTGCGGGCGAAGCGCACCGAGTTCGCCGGTCGCGCACTGCCCCCAGTCGTCGACCACGACCTTGTCCATGATCTCGGTCAGCGAGAGCTGAACTGCGCTCATGGTTCCGTAGGGGATGACGAGCGAACCCGGGGAGACCCACTCGGTCTTCAACAGCGGGGCTGGTTCGCTGAGCCGGGAGGCCTCGACGACGATGTCCGCACCCTCGACACAACTGCGCCAATCGCCGACCGCGCGCACGGGCCTGCCGAGGTCGTCCGACAACCTCTGGGCGAACTGCTCCCTACTCTCTGGACGTCGTGAATGCACCCGGATCTCGCGCAGGTCGAACAACCTGGCGAGCAAGCGCACGTTCCAGTATGCGGTGCCGCGAGCGCCGACATGCCCAAGCACCCGCGCATCGGTCGGCGCCAGGTGGCGGGCGCCGATCGCAGTGATCGCTCCGGTGCGCATCTCCGTGATCGCGGTGGCGTCGACGATCGCCTTCGGCATGCCGGTGGCCGGGTCGAACAGGTTCAGCAGAGCCATCTCGGAAGGCAGACCCCGGCGGTAGTTCCCGACGAAGTCGCCCACGATTTTCACGCCGGCGAGTCCGAGGGCGGGAATTGAGCCGCGCAGCACGTTGAAATGACCGTCGACAACCGGGTCGGCGTGCAGGTGCACGCGCGGCTCGATCACCGTCTCGCCACGCCCCTGCGCGCGCAAGCCTTCTTCAACGGCCGTCAGGATCAGCTCATCGGAAGGCTCAAGCGACGCGATATCGGGTCCGTTCAGGTACGTCAGCTCGATCCGGTTCGCGTTCATCGATAGATCATGACGCCGGGTTCACCCGGCGTGACCGTCCGCCGGGTTTGGACGTTCTGCAAAAAACGTCGGCGTATTCGGCAATTTTGTTGCTCTCTGCGCCGATTATGCTGGGACGTACCCGTCACTAAACGTAAAGGAGTGTTCTAATGAGTCAGCCTGCTGTCGTTCTCGTCCACGGCTTCTGGGGCGGCGCGGCCCACTGGGCCAAGGTCATCGTCGAACTCGATCGCCGCGGCTACAAGTCGCTGCATGCCGTGGAGAACCCGCTCACCTCACTGGGCGATGATGCGCACCGGACCCAGCAGATGATCAAGCAGATCGACGGACCGGTTCTGCTGGTCGGCCATTCCTACGGTGGGGCGGTCATCACCCAGGCCGGTGACCTCCCCAACGTCGTCGGGCTCGTCTACATCGCCGCCTTTGCTCCAGACGCAGGAGAGGGGCTGGGGGCGATCACCGAGCAGATGCCACCTGCGGCGGTGGCCAACATCGCGCCGGACTCGGACGGGTATGTGTGGATCGCCCAGGACAAATTCCACGAGAGCTTCTGCCAGGACCTGCCCGCCGACGAAGCGCTGGTCATGGCGGTCACCCAGAAGGCTCCCGTCGGCTCGACCTTTGGTGACACTGTCACCGAGCCGGCATGGAAGAAGAAGCCGACCTGGTACCAGGTCTCCACCGAGGACCGGATGATCCACCCCGACAACGAACGCCGGATGGCGGAGCGCATGAGCCCACGCAAGACGATCGAGCTCGCCGCCAGCCACGCCTCCCTCGCCTCCCAACCTGTCGCCGTGTCCGACCTCATCGTTGAGGCGGCCAGCGAGCTCTCGTAATCCCGACGCCGAGAGAGTGACCCGGTCGCTTGATGGAGTCGTCATGCCTTGGCCGCGAGGATTTGACCCTGACCGTCGCACCCGCCCGCTGACGATTGGCTGAGGCCGGGGCGTCCCCCGGCTACAGCGCGGCTCCGCGGCGGCCGCTCCAGCGGCCGAAGCCGCGGCGGAAGAACATGACGCGGGCCAGGAAGAAAAGGGGGATCAGGACCCACAGGCTGCCGACCACGCCGAAGATCAGGTGAATCGCGACGATCGCCACGATGATCGGGACGATCGGGATCATGCGCAGGCAGCCAAACAGGCGCAAGCCGGCGCGGCCGTCCTCGCGGTGACGCGCCGCATCGTCGGGCAGGTCGCGCGTGAGCTCGGCCAGCTCACCCACGGTCTTCGCGGCGAAGCACTTGTCCAGGCGCTCCTGGAATTCCTCCTGGTCGAGCCGGCCGTCGGTGTGGTGCTTGCGCAGGCGGTCGGCCATCGCGTCGCGGTCGGCGTCGCTCGCGCGCAGGTTGGGGTTCCGAATCATCTGGCTGATCGTTTCGTACCCGTACATCGTTCCTCCTTCGGTCTGGCTGGTTCGGTCGGTGCTGCACGGAGAAGCATGCTCCGAGGCGGTCGATTTGTCGTCGGGCGAGGGGCGGCTCCTGCGCTGCTCCCGGCGTCTGAGCGCAGGAGGAGCATGTACTCCTGTCGGCGTATGCGCGGCTACGTCCGGGAGCCGATGACGACCCCCGCGGCCGCGGCTATCTTGCGGCTGTGACTCCGTCGGGCTGGATACGCCGCAGGGACGTCCGGCTCGCGATGGTCTGCGGGGTGGTCCAGATCGCCGCCACGGTGGGGGCGACGCACCACGTGTCGCGCACGCACACCTGCTGGTGGGCGTCCGCGTGTCGCCCCACGACGGAGCTTGACGCTGGTGCCTACGTGTTGCTCGCGCTCGGCCCGCTCGCACTCGTCCTGCGGCGACGGTACGTGCGCCAGGTGCTCGTGTTCGTATTTGCCGTCACGGCGGTCTACGTCGCGCGTGGGTACCCGCTCGGCCCGAACTTCTTGTCCCTCGGTGTCGCGATTGTCTCGGCGATGTTCGCCGGCGAGCGAGCGCTCGCGTGGGCTGCGGTTGGAGCCGGCTGGTTGATATTTCTCGGGTTGCCGTGGGCGCTTGGGCACTCCGGCGGTCCGAAGGTGCTCGCGGTGCTGGCGATCGCCGCCTGGCTGCTCGTGGCGCTGGCCGGCGCCGAAGGGGTACGCAGCCGCCGGGCGCGCTTCGCGGAAGCGAGACGGGCCCGCGAGCTCCAGGCCCGCCGCAAGGCCGACGAGGAGCGGCTGCGGATCGCCCAGGAGCTCCACGACGTACTGGCGCACAACATCTCGCTGATCAATGTCCAGTCAGGCGTCGCCCTGCACCTGATGGACGAGAAGCCCGAGCAGGCGCGGATCGCGCTGACGGCGATCAACCAGGCGAGCGCCGACGCGCTGCGCGAGGTGCGCTCGGTGCTTGGCGTGCTGCGCGGCACCGGCGAGCAGGCGCCCCGGGCGCCGACGGCGGGACTCGACCGCCTTGACGATCTCGTTGCCCGCACCACCGCGGCCGGCGTCGCGGTCACGCTCGAGGTGCACGGCGAGCGCCGGCCGCTCCCGGCGAGCATCGATCTGGCAGCGTTCCGGATCGTGCAGGAGGCGCTGACCAACATCGTCCGCCATGCCGGGGCCGACGCCGCGACCGTCGAGCTGACCTACGGCCCGGGCGAGCTGGCCGTGCAGGTGGACGACGATGGACGCGGCCCGGGCGCCTCGGGCGGTCGCCGCGAGGTGCCGGCACTGGACGGGGAAGGCGGTGGCAACGGCATCCCGGGCATGCGCGAGCGCGCCGTCGCCCTTGGTGGCACGTTCGACGCCGGCCCCCGATCCGGCGGCGGATTCCGTGTTCGCGCGCAGATCCCGGTGCCGGGCAAGTGACCGCGGTGATCCGCGCGCTGTTGGCCGACGACCAGGCGCTGGTGCGGGCCGGGTTCCGTGCGCTGCTGGATGCACAGGACGGGATCGAGGTGGTTGGCGAGGCGGCGGACGGGCGCGAGGCGGTCGACCTCACGCGCGCGCTGATGCCCGATGTCGTCCTGATGGACATCCGCATGCCGGCGCTCGACGGAATCGCCGCCACGCGCGAGATCGCCGCCGACCCGGCGCTCGCCGGCGTCCGGATCGTGATCCTGACCACGTTCGAGCTCGACGAGTACGTGTTCGACGCGGTCCGGGCCTGGGCAGCCGGCTTCCTGGTCAAGGACACCAAGCCGAGTGACTTGATCGAGGCGGTTCGGGTAGTGGCCGCCGGCGAGGCGCTGCTGTCGCCATCGGTGACGCGCCGGCTGATCGGGGAGTTCGCCGCCCGGGCCAAGCAGCCGCCACGCTCAGCCGTGCTCGAGGACCTGACCGACCGCGAGCGCGAGGTGATGGCGCTGGCCGCCGCCGGCCTGTCCAACGAGCAGATCGCCGAGCGCCTCGTGGTCAGCTCGGCCACGGCCAAGACGCACGTGAGCCGGGCGATGATCAAGCTCGGCGCGCGGGACCGCGCCCAGCTGGTGGTGATCGCGTATGAGTCGGGCCTCGTGCGACCTGGGTGGTCGGAGTGAGGTCCGCTGAGCTCGGGGGCGCTGTCAGGGGAACGGCTTGAACGTCGCGGCGTTCATCCCGCCACCGCGGCGGCCGACGTCGTCGGTGACAAGGGCTCGACGATCGTCGTGACCAGCCCGGTGTGGACGTCGTAGACGTGGCCGGACACCGTGATGCGCGGTGAGATGCGCGGATCCGACACAAGGCGGTCCACATCGGCCCGGACTGTCGCCGCCGGGTCGAGCACGGGGAGGTCCGCCAGCATATGCTCGTCATAGCCGGTGCGCTCGGCGAAGCCGTGGCGGAGTTCCTCGTCGGCGAGCAGGCCGCTGCCGCAGTCGGTGTGGTGGATGAGGGCGGCTTCGAAGTACGGGCCCTCGGGTGCCTTGGTCTCGACCAGATAGCCGATGTAGGCGACGTCCTGGATCACGGCGGGCGTCACGCGGCCGCCGACCGTGCGGGCGACGATCGCCTCTCCGAACTCGAGGCCGAGGAAATCGGCGGGATCGACCCTGGGATCGATGCAGGTGATCACGTATAGCGCCTTGTGAGGGAGGAAGGGAAGGCGCGGGGTGTGGTTGCGCGCATCGCTGGCGGCAAAAGCCGCGTTGCGAGTGAGCAGGGAATCGATGTTCGACATGTGGCGCTCCGTCTGCTCTTGTGTCGGGGTCCCGAACCCAACGTATGTGCGTGAGCCGGCGGGCACAAGAGGCAGGACGGCTCGATTCCGTCAGGATGCGGCCACCTGTTCATACACTCCTCACCGATGCACAAGGTCGTCGCGCTCGTGGTGCCCGAAGTCATCATCTTCGATCTCGCGATCCCGGCAGAGATCTTCGGACGAGCGGTCGAGCATGAGCGCTATGCGTTCACGGTCTGCACCGAGCATCCTGGTCGGTTGCGCTCAACATCCGGGTTCGACGTGGAGATCGCCTCGGGTCTGGACGCAGTCGATGATGCCGACACGGTGATCGTGCCCGGGTTCTTCCCTCGGGACGACCCCTCGCCGGTCGTCCTGGCCGCCTTACGACGGGCCTCGGAGAGAGGAGCCCGAGTTGCGTCCGTATGCGTTGGAGCGTTCGCGCTCGCCGCGGCTGGTCTGCTCGATGGTCACACCGCGACCACGCACTGGGAGTTCGCCGATGAGCTCGCGGCTCGTTTCCCCGCGGTGCGGGTAACGCCCGAGGTGCTCTACGTGGACGAGGGGCCGGTTTTGACGAGCGCAGGCATCGCCGCGGGCGTCGACCTGTGCCTGTACCTAGTGCGCCAGGATTACGGCGCGCTCGCCGCCACAGAGGTGTCGCGGCGCATGGTCGCTCCCGTGCATCGCGGCGGCGGGCAGGCTCAGTTCATGGAGCGGCCACTTCCCGAAGATGGACTCGGGCTGGCCGCGACGCGCACGTGGGCGATTGGAGAGATGCACCGGCCCCTGATCGTCAGCGCGCTTGCCGAGCACGCCGGCTACTCCGCCCGCGCGTTCGCGCGCCGCTTCCTCGCCGAAGTCGGCACGACGCCGCAGCGATGGCTGGCCGAACAGCGTCTGCTCGAGGCCCGGCGGTTGCTCGAGGCGACCGAGCTGCCGATCGAGGAGGTCGCGCGGCGCTGCGGGCTTGGCACGGCGGCCAACCTGCGACTGCACCTCGCCCGTGACGCCTCGATCACCCCGACCGCGTACCGAAAGGCGTTCCGCGCCAGTCCCACGCCGACGGCAGTGAGACGCTAGGTACGCGCTCGATCAGTGCGCGGTCTCGGTCGGGACCTCGACGAGCGGGCGCACCTCGACCGCGCGGTGCCTAGTGGCTGCCTTGGCAGATCCTCTGGGCCTGTTGGAACGCGGGCGATCTAGGGCTCAACCCTGGGCCGCCGGAGCCGACCGTGACGCCCTGGCCGTTACTGCTGACGTTGGGGTCCGGGAAGTTGGGCACGCCGTGTGCGCGCATACAGCGTGCGTGGACGAGCGCTGCCTGCTTGGCCTTGGCCAGGAGCCCTGGTTTCGGCGCGCCCCCGCCGCTGGGAAGTTCGGCTGCGCAGGTTTTCGCACCGGATTGATAGGCGGGGGACTGCGTGTTGAGGTCGGCTGGGAGATTGAAGGTGTAACCGTCGATGCCGAACGAGTTGTTGCCGCTCTCGGTCGTGGACGGGTCGGGGAAGGTGGGCACGCCGTGCGAGCGCATACAGTCGGAGTACTTCACGAGCGAGGTGCCGTTGGTCGCGTTCGTGTCGGTCTGACCGGAGCCGGTGCTCGTGGATCCGCACGCGGCGATCAAGACGGAGCAGCCGGCCACCAGGGCGGCTGCCGGCAGCCAGGCCGCTTTGTGGCTCATGCATGCTTTTTTACGAGATCGCGGGTAACGCCGGGGTAACGCAGTTACATTCAGGCCGAGGACAAGAATGACGACAGCCCATGGCGCGCGGGCCACGTGCTCCCTTCAGCGGTCAAAATTGGTCGGCGCTCCCGCGCCAGCAGGGCCGAGAGCGAACGCCGGGCGCAACCGATCGATCAATCCGTTGCTGGCCGGCGTTCCGGTTTCGTAACATCGGGTGATGGCTACCGCCAGCGCCCAGGCTGGTAGGCCCGCGACCGTCGAACCCAATCGATGGGCGGTGTTGGCTTTGCTGAGCGTCGCGCAGCTGATGGTCGTGCTCGACGCGACGATCGTGACCATCGCGCTCCCGTCGGCGCAGAAGGCGCTGCATTTCTCGACCGAGAGCCGGCAGTGGATCGTCACGGCCTACGCGCTGGCGTTCGGCAGCCTGCTGCTGCTGGGGGGCAAGCTGGGGGATCTGTTCGGACGCAAGTGGACCCTCATCGGCGGCCTGGTCGGCTTCTCGGTCGCCTCGGCGATCGGGGGTCTGTCCCAATCGTTCGGCATGCTCGTGGTCGCGCGGACCCTCCAGGGGGCATTCGGAGCGCTGCTCGCCCCGTCGGCGCTCGGGTTGCTGACGGTGACATTTGAGGGATCGCCCGATCGGCCCACCGCATTCGGGATCTTCGGTGCGATCGCGGGCGGCGGGGCGTCGATCGGGCTCATCCTCGGAGGTGCGCTCACGCAGATCCTGTCCTGGCGCTGGTGCCTTTACGTCAACCTCGTGATCGCCGTGCCGACGACGCTTGTGGCGTTTCGACTCTTGATCAACCACGGCTCCTTGCAGCGCGATCCGATCGACATACCCGGGGTTCTCACCTCGGCGCTGGGCCTGTTTGCCCTGGTCTACGGCTTCTCCAACGCCGAGACGCACTCCTGGGGGGCGACGGCGACGATCGTGGCGCTCGCTGCCTCCCCCGTGCTCCTGACCGCGTTCGTGCTCGTCGAGCGCCGGGCCAATCATCCGCTGCTGCCCCTGCACATAATCCTCAACCGCGGGCGCGGCGGCGCGTACACGACGATCACGTTGGCCGGCGCCGCGATCTTTGGCGTATTCCTCTTCCTCACCTACTTCCTGCAGGAGCAGCTCCGCCTATCGCCGCTCACCACCGGACTCGCATTCCTCCCCCTGACCGGCGTCCTCGTGATCACCTCAACGACCGTGCAGACGCAGGTGATCCAACGCACCGGGGTCAAACCACTCGTGCTTCTGGGAATGATCCTCGGGGCAATCGGGATGTTCCTGTTCACCCGCCTGACGCCGACCTCCACCTACGCCCCCGACATCCTTCCCGGCCTGCTCATCCTCGGGGTGGGGATGGGATGCATCTTCGCGCCGGCATTCTCGACCGCGACGCTGGGGGTGGAGGGCAGCGAGGCCGGGATCGCGTCGGCGATGGTCAACACCTCTCAGCAGGTCGGTGGCTCGGTCGGAACCGCCCTGCTCAGCACGATCTTTGCCAGCGCACTCACGAGCTACGTCGCGAGCCATCTCCACCTGCCCAACGTGGCCGCTGTCGCCGCGGTGCACGGCGACACGACAGCGTTCTGGTGGTCGGTCGGCATCTTCGTCCTCGGGTTCCTTCTGGCGCTGGTGATCCTGCCGGGTCGCAGCGAGCATCGCGCGCCCAGCATCAAGGCCGTGCTCGCCCGTCACGCGATCGGCAACTGCCACCACTCCGAGTCTCGGGACAGCACCCCGGCCGGCGTGGGCGCTACGACGGGTGCTGGGGAGCGATGAGCACCGGCCGCTTGGCGTGCGCGGCGAGTGCGTGCGAGACGCTGCCGAGAAGGACGCTTGGAATTGTGCCTCGGCCTCTTTGCCCGCACACGATCAGTCCGGCATCGATCTCCTGGGCGACCGCATCGATCGTCTTGGCGACGGATTCGTCCGCCTCGGCGATGCGCGCGGAGGCGTTCCAGCCGCGCTGCCGAGCTGACTCGGCGCCCTCCTCGGCGATTTGCTGAGCCAAAGCGGCCTCCTGCTCGTCGATCTCGCCCTCGTTCGGGATGGCGACCAGGAACGAACCGGCTCGGGCCAGCTGCACCTCCGCGCGCGTCCACACGGTCAGCACCACCACGTCGCTCGGCGTGATCCATTCCGCGGCGGCGGTCAGTGCCGTCTTCGAGCCGTCCGATCCATCAGTGCACAACAGCACCGGCTTATTCATCGCTGATCCTCGTCAACCTAATCACGACTTGGTGGGACCTCAGACTACCTCGCACGCGCCCCGGCTCATCGCCAGGCGTCGCGCGGAAGCTCGACGTAGCTCGCCTGCCCGCGCCCGAAGGACCAGTCCTCGCGCTGGTTCTCGATCATCGCCACGGCGAGATTCTCGGTTCGCATCGCGGTGCGCTCGGCCAGGAGTTCGGCCAAGCGGTGGTAGAACGCCTGCTTGGCGTCGGTGCTCCGGCCGGCGGAGAGCGTAATCCGGATCAGTAGGAATCCTTGGTCGCGATCGATCTCGAGGTAGTTCGGGTCGAATCGCAGGTGGCCCGGCGGGTGCTCGGTGACGATCTGAAACCGGTCTCGCTGTGGAACGTCGAGTGTGGCGACCATCGCCTCGTGGACCGCGTCAGAGATCGCGTCGAGCTCTGCCTCCGAGCGGCCTTCCAGGAGATCTATCTCGACCAGCGGCATATCTACGCTCCCTCGGGTGCTTTACGTGGATGTGGCTCGGCCCGACATGATGGCGAGCCGGTTAGCTTCCCCGGGCATGGAGTTCAGCCGCGAGCTACGCAACGACGTCCTGGCCGGAGACATCACGCTTACGGTCCGGCTGTGGAAGCGCCCGCGCGTCAAGCCGGGCGGCCGCTACCGGGTCGGCCTCGGCGAGATCGAGGTGGACGCGATCGAGCTCGTACCTTTCGGGGCGATCACCAGGAGCGACGTCCGACGAGCCGGCGAGCCAGATCGGGAGACGATGCGCCGGCGCGCCGCCCATGCGGGGCCGGTAGACGAGGACACACTGGTCTACCGGATCGAGTTCCACGCCGTAGGCCCCGGCGAGTGAGCCGGGCGAACGTCGAATACGCCGACGCCGTTGGCCACCTGTCGCGGCGTTCCGTCGCTCGGCTCGTTGACCAGCCGCAGCGGACCGCGCGGGCGAAGCCGGGCGACCATCGTGCTCGAGCCGCCGTCGTCGAGCGCCACCGCGTCGCTGACGCCGAGTCCGCGCAGGAAGCCGGCCTCCTGCGGCAGGCTGAGGCCGGGGACGCCGGGCAGCTGTCCGGCCGTGACCGTGAGGAACAGCTCGCGCCCGTCGTCTGCGAAGCCGATCGCCGTGCGCGGCTTGGCCGGTCCGTCGCTCGGGATGCCGGGCTGCACGCGTCCGTCCCGGAGCAGCAGGTACTTGCCGCCGACCGCGAACCGGAATGGCACGCCGGCGTTCGTGGCCTGGCCGTAAGCGAGAGTCACCGGCTGTCCGTTGTGCAGCCGTGCCAGTGCGCGGCCGCCGGTGCCGGCCCCGAGTAGGACGTAGCCGTCAGCCGGGATCGGGCCGCGTCCGGGACCGCGCCGGACGCGCCGCACGTGCCCGCGGGTGACCTGCACCTCCGTCACGTGATGCAGACCATCGACCGCGCCGGCCAGCGGGTAGGTGCCCCACCGGTCGGTGAACAGCGCGATCCCGTTCGCTCCGAGCATCGGCTTTGGACCGACGGCCGCATCGTTCAGCACCGATAGCACGTGCCTGGAGCCACCCGGCAACGTCACCTCGCCCTGGAGCCACACATCGGCGATCCGACCGACGCCGTCGATCCCGACGCCCGCCACCAGTTGCCGGTCGCGTTCGGGGCCTTTGAGCAGCTCACCCCCGCCGATGACCGGGCCGACCGGCGCGCCGCTGCGCCCGATGTTGAAGAAGTCACCGTTTACCGCGGCGAACGCCCCGCCCTCGCTCGCCATCGTCGGCAGCGTCTGCACGGCCGCGATCCGGCCTGGATAGAGCAGGCCGGCGCGGACGGTCGGATCGGTCAGATCGACCCGGATCACGAACGCCTCGGTCGCATCGCCGCGGGCCGGCTCACGTATGCGCATCAGCGTCGTGCCCGGGCCGATCGCCTGCTCGCTCGCGATCGTGGCCACCGGTCCGCCGGCGCTCGCGTTCCGGACCGGGTGCCCCGCGGCCAGCGCGGGCGCCGCCATGACCGCCACTACGAGCAGCGCTACTGGCCGCCCCGGGCGCCGCCTCAACGAAGCAATCAACGCCCCGCGAAGCTAGGTCAGCCCGCGCCTCCTCGTGTTAGCCAGGCGTGGCGCTCACTTAAGAATTCGCGTCGAGACGGCTCAGCCTCCTGATGTGGAGAGGATCTGGGCGTGGAGGTCCAGTAGCCCAGGCAGATCGTCGGCGTCGACGCGGCCCATCCCGCATTCGGTGCAGATACCCCAGTGGCGAGCACCTGCCGGGGAGTTCATCAGGACGGCATCTATGTTCTCGATTTGCTCGGCCGTCGTGCCCGGCGCCTGGTCATCAGGGTGGTAGGGGACAAGCGCGAAGTAAAGCTCGGTGTCTGGCCCGGTCGCCAGCCCGCCGAGCGGCTCGAAGTAGGCGATGTCGTTGCGCCCCTGGGGCACAGTGAAGGAGACGAAGTTCAGCGTTCGCTTCGAGGCGGCGCTCACGGCATTGACGAGGTCGACCTGCATCTGCAGCGACTCGGGCTGCTTGAAATGCTCGTGGCCGTAGTCGCCGTAGCACAGGTGCATGCCGACGGGAACATCGGCGGGCACGCGTTCGAGGCAGCGCACCAGACCGGCCGCGATCTGATCGAGCGGCACCTTCGGCCCCATGGCTCCCTCCAGCGCCCCGAACTCGACCGCGACATCCCACTGGACCGCGATCCGCTCGTGCACAAGACGCTCGAGCGCCGTGTCGAGGTCGGCAAACAACGCCTCCGCGTAGGAGGGGGCGACTTTGGGCTGGTCTTCGGGCGCGATCGTTCCCGCCATCGAGGCCAGGGGCGTTGGGTACTGCAGCTGGAAGCGCACGCCGGCCGGAATCGACCCCTCGTTCTGTAGCCGGTCAAAGATCGCGAACGACTCGGTGTATGCGTCGGCATATCCCAGGTTCGGCCAGTCGATCATCTCGGCCGACGCATCCTCGGTCAGGCGCAGCTGAGGCGTCTCCGGCGCGTCGGCAGCGGTCTGGTATGCCCGCCGGACCGACACGGTCTCGAACTCGGGCATCTGCTGGAACTTCGAGACCTGGAAATGGATCCAGTAGCCCCGATCTCCCGTCTCGCCGTCGGTCATCCGCCGCACGCCCTTCGGAATGCGCGAGCTGATCTCGCGCATCACGGTCTCGGCGTCAGGCAGATTGACCGAACCATTGAAATGAACGGCGGTAGGTGGCATTCCCAGTCCTCTCTCGGTGGTGCTGTGCTCCAGCCGTCATATCACGCCGGAGAGCTGCCGCGCGGGCCCGCCCCGCGCCGAGCGAGGCCGCCGACTCAGGTGTCGAGCTCGAGCGCCCCGCTCACCTGCTCCGGTGTCCGACTTCCTGCGCGCTCGTCCTCGGCGGGTGCCTGCACCGCCGGCTGGATGTCGGGCCGGGCGATCGCGAGATACGAGACGACGACGAGGACGGCCACAGCGAACACGACTGCGGTTCGCCCGTTCCCGAAGCCGAGCCCGGTGATGTTGGGCGGCTTGCTGATGTAGTCGGCGAACGATGCTCCGAGGGGTCGCGTCACGACGTAGGCCATCCAGAACGCGGTGATGCTGCCCAGGCCAAAGCGCCACCAAGCCAGGGCCGGTAACAAGATGACCGCGAAGAAGAAGATCCCCGAGGGCAGGTAACCCATCCCGAGCGAGGTCGCCGTGAAGTCCCCAAGGGCGGTGCCCAGCGCGAAGGTTGCGAACACGACGAGCCAGTAGAAGCCTTCGCGGCGCTGGGTGGTGATGCTGTGAATGGACAGCGTGCTCTCGCTGCGCTGCCAGGTCCAGAAAGCGGCCACGAGCACGACGGCCCAGAGGAGAGTCGTCCCGGCGTAGGGGATGTGCACGTCGAGGTGAAGGAAGTCCGAGAGGCCGGTCCCGGCGATAGCGATCGCGTAGGCCAGGAACCAGTAGGCGAAGGCTCGGTACCGGCGCGTCCCGAACTGCAGGACGAGCGCGATCACGAACAGCGCGACCTCGGTCCCGCCGCCCCCGAAATTCCCATATTTCTTCAGGTAGTCAGAGGTGACTTCTCCGCCGGCCGTGGTAAGGATCTTCACGACCCAGAAGAGAAAGATGATCTCCGGGACCTTCGCCGCGACGGGCGCAGGGAAGATGCGCCCGATCACAGGTATCTGACCCTGCGTCCTCGCCTCCACGCGGGCATCCTAGGCGAGCTCAGCAGCCCCGGCGATTAGAAAGCTCACACGCCTCGCCGCAGCGCCGAACTGGTTGGCATCCGGTGAGCGCCGGTCCGACCTGCCACGATCATGGGATGGACATCGAGAACGGGAAGGTGGTTGAGAACGGGGACGTGCGGTGGATCGCGCTCGACGGCGCCGCCAACGCCCGCGTCGTCGTGCCCGGCGTGCTGCTGCGCTCCGACAACCTGCAATCCCTCAGCGCGCGGGACGTGCGCGTGCTCGTCGAGCGGGAGTTACTTCAGGTGGTGCTCGATCTGCGCACCGATCTCGAAGTCGAGCTCGAGGGGCCCGGACCGATCACGCGCGAGCCGCGGGTGCGCATCGAGCATCGTTCGCTCTACCCGCGCTCGGGAGGCAACACCGATCTCGACGCAGCGTCCGTGAACCTGTGGCCACCGTCCGCTCCGAGCGGCTGGCCGGATGAGCCGCGCATCGTCCAGGCCTACCTCAGCTACCTCAGCGCGCGTCCGGATTCGATCGTCGCCTCGCTTCGTACCATCGCGAATTCCGATGGGGCCGTCCTGGTTCACTGCGCAGCGGGCAAGGATCGCACCGGCGTGGTCGTCGCGCTCGCCCTCGATGCGGCCCGGGTTGACCGTGACGCGATCGTTCGCGACTACGTGGCCACGGCCGACCGCGTCGACGCGATCATGGCGCGTTTGGTGAGTTCGCCGACGTATCGGTCCGAGTTGGAAGGACACGATCCGAGGACGCACGCCCCGATCCCGGGCACGATGGAACGACTGCTCGAGCTACTCGATGAGGGCTTCGGCGGGGCCGCGGCCTGGCTGTCAGGTCACGGGCTGACCGACGCAGAGCTGGAGCGACTCCAGAGCAGACTAGCGCCGGCGCACGGCATATCAAGCGACTGACGGTGGCGGGGGGGGTCCGCGCTGCCCTACTAGCTTGACGCCATCCAGCCTTTTCGGCGGAAGTAGATCCAGAACCCTCCGATCGAAACGGCCAGCAGCCCCAGGCCGAGCGCGAAAAACGACCACGTCGAGTTCTGGATGTGCCCGGTCAGAAACGCGAAGTTCTGGCCGAAGAAGCCGGTCAGGAAGGACAGCGGTAGGAAGATCGTGGCGATGATCGTCAGCTGCTTTGAGATCTCACCCTGACGGTTGGCCACCGTTGAGAGGTACATGTCGGTGGCGCCGCTGAGCAGGTCACGGTAGGAGTCGATCAGGTCCGAAATCCGGACCAGGCTGTCGTAGAGGTCACGCATGTAGAGCAGGTCGTCGGGTTCCATTCCCGGCAGGTGAGTGATCTCGTCCGCATCGCGGGCGAAGAAGTCACGCATAGGCGTCACCACCCGACGCATCGAGATCAGGTCGCGTTTGAGCGAGAAGATCCGCTGGAGGCTCTGCTCGCGGGGCTGCTCGATCACGCTCTGCTCGATCTCGTCGATCGCATCGTCGATCCGGTCGAGCACCGGCTCAAAGCTGGACAGCACCGTGTCGAGGATCTCGATGATCAGCATCCGCTCGCGTTCCGGCGGATGTGCGCGAACGTGCGCGCGCAGCTCGTCGAGCACGCCGAACGGGGTCGGGTGGAGTGTGACCACCCAATCGCCGGCGATCAGCAGGTGTACCTCGCGCAACAGCTGCTCGCCGGCGGCAGCCTGCCGGTCGACGCCGTAGACGACGAGGCTCACATAACCGTCGTAATGCTCACGCTTGGGCCGCTCGGAGAACGTGCTGACGTCGTCGATCGTCAGCGGGTGGAGATGCAGCAGCTCGCCGAGGCGGTCGAGCTCGTTCCGCTTCGGGTCGTGCAGATCGAGCCAGAAGAACTGATGGGCGCGCAGGTACCCGGCGACCTGATCGAGGTCGCACGTGTCGAGCATCGGGAACGCTGCGCCGCCGGAGCTCACGCCGGGCAGAGTAGACCGCGCTCCGGCGGTTCAGGGGGAGCCCTGGAGCCGGCCCGCCCAGACCGCCTTGGCGCCCAGGTCGCCGACCTTGTAGACGTAATAGGCCGAGACGAGCGCGAGCACGACGAGGACGATCCGCAACGCCACGTAGTTCGCCTTGGAGCCGAGCAGCGCGTCGGCGATCCCGAGCCCCGTCGGCATCCCGCCGGAGATCCGGTGCGCGGAGAAGGTCAGGATCAGCGTGGCGGTGAACAGGACGAACACTATCGCCAGGATGTGGGCGTCATGCGAATGCTCGCTGATCAGCTGGGCTTGGAGCCCCACGAGGTGCAGCGCGCCCCGCAGGGCAGCCCCGGCCTGCATGGCCAGGAAGATCGAGGACATCGCGACGATCGCGCACAGGCAGAGCAGCGTTCCGTAGCGGTTGAACTGATTCGGCCGGGCGACGCATACCAGCGCGCCGAGCACGCTGAGGGGGATCAGCACCACCGGGACGTGGATGAACAGCGGGTGGGCGGGCAGCCCGGAGTAGATCGTCTTGATCCGGATCCCGATCGTGATGAAGCCCACGAACGCGAGCGCGGTGAGGATGAACTCGGCCCGGCGCCAGTCCATGCGCTCCGGGGCCGAGCGTGCGGCGGAGGAATCGATGCTCATGCGGCGGGCGAGGCTAGGCGGCCGCCCTCAGCCGCAGCTAATCGAATCACGAGAGAAGTCTTAAGTGGCGAACCGGATTTCGGGCTCGATCGGGAAGCGAAAGGGTCGCTCGCCCTCGGCGGCTACGGACGTGATCTTCCACGTCGCACTGAGCAGGCCGTCCGCGGGCAGCGTGCCCAGTCGGGCCCGGGCGCGTGGCTTGTCCCAGCGCTTGAGCGCTTAGTCGGTCGGCGCGTTTGCTGGAGGTCGATGTCGCCGGCCCGCGAGACTTCCCGAGAATATGTGAGAGTTCTCAGAACCTCAGTAACAAGATGATCACGGGGTGAGAACAGAGCCGCGGTTACGGTTGCCGGCGCGCCGGGGGCGCGCTCAGCCGAACCAAACAAGGAGGACCCCTTGTCGATCTTGTCGGATCGCGTACGAGTTGCGCTGGTCGCGCACGGCCGTACGCTGCTTGCGGGCGCCGGATGCGCGCTCGCGTTTTGCTTCGCGGCCTCTCCCGCGATGGCCGACCAGTGGGGGCGCGGTGACCATGCGACGCCGCTTATCCCAGGCAACCTGCTGCTCGCGACGAGCGAGTACGTCCCGGCCGACATCCAGGCCGGCGTCACCCAGCTGCCGCCCGAATGCAGCATCGCGACGCCGCCCGACTGCGCCACCGCCATCGCCAACGGGTTCTACCCGTTCGTGTTCAACAACGACAGCGTCGACGCGTTCTTCGGTGTGACCTCGCCCGTGTACCTCGACGAGCTCACTCCCTGGGGGCAGCACATTGGGACGATCCCCGTCCCGGACAACCAGTTCGTGACGAGCTTCTCCTCGAAGTCCGAGCTCGCGCTCAATCTCAGCGTCGAGGGCAAATATGTCTCGTTCGTCGGGTACGTGGCGAAGCCGGGCGGCATCGACGTCTCCAACGCGAACACGCCGGGTGTCATCGACCCGGGCAACGGAGATGTCGGGCCGTACTACCGCGTCGTCGCGCAGCTCGATCGGTCGGGCCACTTCACCTTCACTGAGACCAATGCCTTCAGCGGTGACAACGGGCGGGCCGCGATCACCAACGACGAGAACGGTCAGGACCTGATCTACGCGGCAGGCAACGCCGGTCAGAGCAAGACACCTCCAGCCGGTGTGGTCGCATCGACGGGCGCGCAGTTCATCACGCCGTCAACTCTGCCTGAGGCCGACCAGAACCCCGCCCAGCCCACTCCGCTCGGGAGCTTCGACATCACCGAACTGGGCCAACCGCTCGACAAGGCCACCAAGGACAACAACTACCGCGGGATCGCGGTCAACGACAACGTCGTCTACTACACCAAGGGCAGTGGCGGCAACGGCGTCGACACGGTGTACTTCGTTGACACTACGGGCAAGGCTTGCCCGAGCGGCGTTGGGCTGCCGGAGTCTGGTGCTCAGTTGCCGACCTCTGCGCCGGCGCTTACCGTGAAGAACTTCGGAACCGCGAGCAAGCCCAACAACGGTCTGACTCCCGAGAACATGTGCATTCTCAAGGGCTTCCCGACCAATCTCGTCCCGGGCACCAACACGTACCCGTCGACGCAGAAGTTCCCCTTCGGGCTCTGGTTCGCCAACGACCACACGCTGTACGTGGCCGACGAAGGCAGCGGCGACAATCCGTACGCGAACGGCGAGTACACCGATGCGACGGCGAGCAACGAACCGGATGCCGGCCTGGAGAAGTGGGTGTTCGACTCGGCTACGCAGCAGTGGAACCTCGCCTACACGCTCCAGAACGGGCTCGACCTCGGTCAGCCCTACACCGTGCCGGGTTATCCGACTGGCATCAACGCCGACACGGGGCTGCCGTGGTCGCCGGCCACTGACGGGCTGCGTCAGCTGACCGGGCGCGTGAACCCGGACGGAACCGTGACGATCTGGGCGACCACCTCCACCGTGAGCGGCGGAGGCGACCAGGGCGCGGATCCGAACAAGCTGGTCGAGATCACGGACCGGCTCGATTCCACGAACCCGACCACCGCGGCAGGCGAGCACTTCCGCACGTTGCAGACGGCCCACTTCGGCGAAGTGCTGCGCGGCGTGTCGTTCACGCCGGGGACCTCGACGGACTCGGGCTGGGGGTGGGGCTGGGGCGATCACGCCCGCTGAGTGAAGATCCGTCCGCGGCCGACGCGAACATGTGTTCGTGTCGGCCGCGACGATCCTCCACGCTGATCTCGACTCGTTCTACGCGTCTGTCGAACAACGGGACGAGCCGCGACTCCGCGGCCGTCCCGTGATCGTCGGGGTCGGCGTCGTGCTCGCGGCGAGCTACGAGGCCAAGGCGCGGGGCGTTCGAACCGCGATGGGGGGCGCCTCGGCGCGGCGCCTGTGCCCCAACGCCGTGGTAGTTGCGCCCAGGATGTCGGTCTACTCGGAGGCGAGCAAGGCCGTGTTCGCCGTGTTCGAGGACACGGCCCCGGTGGTCGAGGGGCTGTCGATCGACGAGGCGTTCCTCGACGTTCGCGGGCTTGACCACATCTCGGGCACGCCGATCGAGATCGCGCGCCGGCTGCGCCGGCGCGTGCGCGACGAGGTCGGTCTGCCGATCACCGTTGGCGTCGCGCGCACGAAATTCCTGGCCAAGGTGGCGAGCGCCGTGGCCAAGCCAGACGGGCTGCTGGTTGTCGAGCCCGAGCGCGAGCTCGAGTTTCTCCACCCGCTGCCCGTGGAGGCACTCTGGGGCGTCGGACGGGTCACCGCGGCCAAGCTCCACGCGCGGGGGATAACCACCGTCGGCCAGGTCGCGATTCTGGCCGAGCGGGAGCTGGTGTTGATGCTCGGCCGCGCGTCGGGCCGGCATCTGCACGCCCTGGCCAACAACTACGACCCGCGGCCGGTCCAGGTACGCCGCCGCCGCCGATCGATCGGTGCCCAGCGCGCGCTGGGCCGCCGCCGCCGCTCGTCTCAGGAGCTCGCCGGCGTCCTGATCGCGCTCGTCGACCGCACTACGAGGCGGTTGCGCGCGGCCCACCGGGTGTGCCGCACGATCGTGCTGCGCATGCGCTTCGAGGACTTCTCGCGCGCCACGCGCTCCTACACGCTGCGCGCGCCGACCGACCAGACGCCCACGATCTTGCACACCGCCACCGCGCTGCTCCGGGCGTCGCGGGCGACGATCGAGCGGCGCGGGCTGACGCTGCTCGGGATCGCGCTCGCCAACCTGTCCGACGCAGGCGCGGTCCAGCTCGTGCTCCCATTCGATCGCGCCCGCGACCTCGACCAGGTTGTCGACCGGGTGCGAGACCGGTTTGGATCGGCCGCGATCACGCGCGGGGTCCTGGTCGGTCGCGATCCGGGCGTGTGGGTGCCGCTGCTGCCCGACTGAGTGCCAAGCGAGCCAGCGCGTCCTGCACCTCGCGGTCGCGCCGCTCGGCCACCGCGTCGGTCCAGCGCCACCGCACGCCCGACTCGATCGCGAACGTCGGCATGTCGTGGTCCTGCACGTCGTCGACTTCGATCTCGACCGCCACCACACCCTCGACGGCGATCCCTTCGACGGCGGGCCGTTCGACGGCGGGCCGTTCGACGGCGACCCGTTCGACGGCGACCCCTTCAGCCGGCGGCGCGTCGTTGGCATCAAGTACCCGCGCGCGACCGTGCGCGGTCACCGCGACGTCGCGAGCGATGATCGCCAGCGACACGCGCGGGTCGGCGCGCAGCCGCTCGAGCGAGCGTCGGCCGCTCGCGAGGGCTATGAGCACATGCCGGGGGCCGGCACGGACGGCGGCGGAGACCGGGATCGCGCGTGGATTCTCGCCGGCTGTGGCGAGGATCGTGACCGTGCCGGCGGGCCAATCGGGGAGCACAGATGCAAGCTACCGGCCCAGGCCGGGCCGAGAGGCCCGTGCGACCTGCAAAGCACGACACTCGGGGCGGGCTGCCGGTGGCGTGTCGAGCTACGCATGTGGGGAGGGCGGAGCTCGACACGGTTTGCGCCGTCGGCGTGGTTTGTCGGGTTAGGCATGGTCACGGTCCCCGAATCGCCCGCGGTGGCGCGGGGCGCGGGGTTGCCGGGGTGGCGCGGGGTTGCCGGGGTGGCGCGGGTTGCCGGGGTGGCGCGGGGTTGCCGGGGTGGTCGGGTGGTGCGGGAGTGCCGCGGTTGCAGCGGCTCCCGGGTCGCGCGCGCCCGCCCCGGTGCGCGCCACCTACGCGACCCCTCGCGCCATGCACAGCCCCTGTAGGCGCTCCATGGCCTCGCCGGCGCGCACTGGCAGAACGTCGAGCGCCTCGGCGGCGAGCCGGAGGTCTTCGATCGTCACGCCGCGCGCCTCGAGTGCGAAGCGGCCGAGCCAGCGCACGGCGGCGCGTTCGTAACGACCCGGGTCACCGCCGCGCAGCACGAGGCAGATTCGGAGCGCGTCGTCCAGCGCCACCGTGGGCAGCTCGCGCGCGGCGGCCACGACCAGTGTCTCGTTACCGGTCTGGAGGGCGCGCCGGAAGCGCGCGTACGGATTCCCGTCGCTCGTCATAGGCGAACATATGTTCGCCTACGGGTCGGATGGATGCGTTCGTGAACAGGTGCGAAAGCCGGATTTCACCCCGTGCACGGTGCTCCGGGCCGGAGTACGCTCCGTAAATAGGAGAGGTTCGCGGGATGAGGAGCGCGTTGGAATCGCGGGATGAGGAGCGCATTAGCTAGGAGGTCTTCGAGATGGCAGTAAAGGGGGCGGAGCTCGATTCAGAGCTGATCGACACAGTTTGTGAACGGGTGCGGGAGCGGCTCCCGTCGGAACAGGCGACGCCGTGTGAGGCGTTCACCCGCCAGTACTACCAGTGGGTCCCGCCGGAGGACCTGGCGGATCGCAATCCGCTGGACCTGTACGGGGCCGCGGTGGCGCACTGGAACCTGGCTCAGCAGCGCGCGCCGGGCGAGGCGAAGGTGCGGGTGTACAACCCGGACTTCGAGCAGCACGGGTGGCAGTCGCCGCACACGGTGATCGAGATCGTCTCGGATGACATGCCGTTCATCGTGGACTCGGTGACGATGGAGCTCACCCGCAAGGGTTACGGAATCCACCTGGTGATTCACCCGGTGATGCGGATCCGGCGCGATCAGGCCGGTCACATCCTCGAGGTGCTCGATCCTGACGCCAAGAGCGAGGACGCGATCCCCGAGTCGATCCTGCACGCCGAGGTCGGGCGCGAGCACGACCTGGGCAAGCTGGACGAGCTGCGCCGGAGCGTCGAACGCGTGCTCGACCAGGTGCGGGCCGCGGTCGAGGACTGGCAGCAGATGCGCGCCCGCACCCAGGCGCTCACCGAGGAGCTCGAGGAGAGCCCGCCCGCCGGCATCGACAGCGCGACCGTCGAGGAGACCAAGGCCTTTCTGACCTGGCTGGCGGATGACAACTTCACGTTCCTGGGCTATCGGGACTACGAGCTGACCGAGGACGGCGATGGGGCGCTGCTAACCGCGATCGAAGGCTCCGGCCTGGGCATCCTGCGGGGCAGCTCGAGCAAGCCGCCCAAGCGACTGAGCCCGAAGGCGGCCGCCTTCGGTCGCGAGCCGAAGCTCCTGCTGCTGACCAAGGCCAACTCGGCCTCGCCCGTCCATCGGCCCGCCTACCTCGACTACATCGGCGTCAAGCGCTACGACGAGGAAGGGCGGGTGATCGGCGAGCGCCGGTTCCTCGGCCTGTACACGACGCGCGCCTACAAGGCGAGCCCGCGTTCGATCCCGATCATCCGCGGCAAGGTCGAGGGCGTGCTCCACCACGCCGACTTTCCCCCGGCCAGCCACGACCGCAAGGCCCTGCTGGAGATCCTCGAGTCCTACCCGCGCGACTCGCTGTTCCAGATGGAGACCGAGGACCTGTTCACCGTGGCGATTGGGATCCTCGGGCTCGGCGAACGCCAGCGCCTGCGCCTGTTCATGTGGCGCGACCCGTTGGATCGGTTCGTCGAGTGCCTGGTGTGCATCCCGCGCGACCGGTTCAACACCGAGAACCGGGAGCGCGTGGGGCGGATCCTGCTCGACGCGCTAGGAGGCGTCGCGCTGGACTGGACCCTTCAGCTGAGCGAGTCGCGCCTCGCGCGCGTGCACTACATCATCCGCTGCGGCGAGGAGCCGCCCGGCGACTACGACGTGAGCCTGATCGAAGCGCGGTGCGTCCAGGCGGTCCGGGCCTGGGGCGACGATCTGCGCGAGGCTCTGCTCGAGGACCACGGCGAGGAGGACGGCATGAGGCTGTTCCGGCGCTATGAGCGCGCATTCCCAGCCGGCTACCAGGCCGACTGGGTGGCGCGTTCAGCGGTCGCCGATATCGCTCGGATCGAGGAGCTCGCGTCGACGGACGAGCCGATCACCAGCCTGTACCGCCCGCTCGAGGCCCCCGAGGGGATGGTGCGCCTCAAGCTGTTCAGCTCCGGCGGCATGCTGCTGTCGGACGTGCTGCCGACGCTGGAGCACCTCGGGGCGAAGGTGGCCGACGAGCGCCCGTACGAGATCACCGCCGCCGACCGCGGCTCGGCGTGGATCTACGACTTCGGCCTCCAGGCTGATCCTGAGGGCACCGAACGCGTCCGCGACCTGTTGCATGACGCGTTCCTCGGAGTGTGGCGCGGCGAGCTCGAAGACGACGGTCTGAACGGGCTCGTCCTCAAGGCGACGCTGACCGGCCGGCAGGTGTCAATCATCCGGGCGATCGGCAAGTACCTGCGCCAGGGCGGCATCAGCTTCTCCGACGCCTACATCGAGCGCACTCTGACCGGCCATCCCGACGTCGCCCGCCTGCTCGTCGAGCTGTTCAACGCGCGGCTTGACCCCGACAGACACGACCGCGACCTGGCCGAAAAAATCGCCACGGAGATCGACGAGGCGCTCGACGCAGTGCCGAGCCTCGACGAGGACCGCATCCTGCGCAGCTTCCTCTCGATCGTGCGCGCAATCGTCCGCACCAACGCCTTCCAGCTCGACGCCGGCGGCAAGCCTCACCCGTACCTGTCGTTCAAACTCGACTCGGAGCAGATCCCGCTGCTACCGCTGCCGCGCCCCCAGTACGAGATCTTCGTCTACTCGCCACGGGTCGAGGCGGTTCATCTGCGCGGCGGCAAGGTGGCCCGCGGTGGGATCCGCTGGTCGGACCGGCGCGAGGACTTCCGGACCGAGGTGCTCGGCCTGATGAAGGCCCAGATGGTCAAGAACGCCCTGATCGTGCCGGTTGGCGCCAAGGGCGGCTTCGTGCTCAAGCGGCCCCCGGCCGACGGCGGGCGCGAGGCGCTCGTGAACGAGGCGATCGGCTGCTACAAGACGTTCCTGTCGGGCATGCTCGACGTGACCGACAACATCGTCGAGGGGAAGGTGGTCGCGCCTCAGCGGGTCGTCCGCTACGACGACGACGATCCCTACCTGGTCGTCGCGGCCGACAAGGGCACGGCGACGTTCAGCGACATCGCCAACGAGGTCTCGCTTTCCTATGGCTTCTGGCTGGGCGACGCGTTCGCCTCCGGCGGGTCGCAGGGCTACGACCACAAGCAGATGGGCATCACGGCGCGCGGCGCCTGGGAGTCGGTCAAGCGCCACTTCCGCGAGCTCGGCGTCGACATTCAGACCACCGACTTCACCGCCGTCGGCGTCGGTGACATGTCCGGCGACGTGTTCGGCAACGGGATGCTGTGCTCGCCCCACACCCGGCTGATCGCCGCGTTCAACCACGTACACGTGTTCCTCGACCCCGATCCGGACCCCGAGAAGAGCTACGCGGAGCGCAGGCGGCTGTTCGGCCTCGAGCGGTCGAGCTGGAGCGACTACGACGAGTCGTTGATCTCCGAGGGCGGGGGAGTGTTCTCGCGCAGCGCCAAGTCGATCAAGCTCTCGCCGGAGATCCGCGAGGCGCTGAACATCGAGGCCGAGAAGGTCGCCCCGAACGACCTCATCCAGCTGATCCTGAAGGCGCCGGTCGATCTCCTGTTCAACGGCGGCATCGGAACCTACGTCAAGGCGTCGACCGAGTCGCAGGCCGACGTGGGCGACAAGGCCAACGATGCGCTTCGGGTGGACGCCCGCGAGCTGCGCTGCCGGGTGGTGGGGGAGGGAGGCAACCTCGGACTGACCCAGCGCGCTCGGATCGAGTACGCGCTGGTCGGCGGGCCGGATAACAAGGGGGGCCGGATCAACACCGACGCGATCGACAACGTCGCCGGCGTCAACACCTCCGACCACGAGGTCAACATCAAGATCCTGCTCGATGGACTCGTCGCCGACGGGGACATGACCGAGAAGCAGCGCAACGAGCTGTTGCACGAGATGACCGACGCGGTTGGCGAGCAGGTCCTGTACGGAAGCTACACGCAGACGCAGGCGATCAGTCTGGCGCTCGCCCAGGCGCCGCCGATGGTCGATGTGCACGCCCGACTGATCCGCTACCTCGAGCAGAACGCCGGCCTGAACCGCAAGCTCGAGTTCCTGCCCTCAGACGACACGATCGAAGAGCGCAAGGCCGCACACCAGGGACTCGTCGCGCCCGAGCTGGCCGTCGTGATGGCGTACATCAAGATCCACCTGTACCGGCAGCTGCTCGATTCCGACCTGCCGGAGGACGGCTACCTGGCGCACGACCTCGAGCGCTACTTCCCGCCCCCGCTGCCCGAGCGCTACTCCGAGCAGATGCGCGGGCATCGCCTGAAGCGCGAGATCATCGCCACCGTGGTGGCCAATCAGCTCGTCGACCGGGCCGGCACCACGTTCGCGTTCCGCCTGCTCGAGGAGACCGGAACGCTGCCCGCGGTCCTGGCCCGAGCCTACGCCACGGCCCGCGAGGTCCTCGACATGCGCTCGTACTGGGAGGAGGTCCAGGCGCTCGACAACCAGGTCGCGGCGCAGACTCAGCTCGGGATGCTGATCGAGAGCCGGCGGCTGGTCGAGCGCGCCACGCGCTGGCTGGTTCGGGCCAACCCCTACCAGGTCAGCGTGGCGCAGACGATCCGGCGCTTCCGCCCCGGCGCGGAGCTGCTCGCGGCGGCGCTGCCCGGCGCGCTCGAGGGCGCCGACCGGGAGGCCTTCGACGCCCGCGCGGCCGAGCTCGAGGCCGCCGGCGTGCCGGCCGACCTGGCCCGCCGCGCGGCTGGGATGCCGTCGATGCTCGCGCTGTTCGACATCGTCGAGGTCGCGACGGCGACCGAGCGCGACCCCGCCGATGTACTCGAGGTCTACTTCCGCGTGGGTTCGCGCCTGGAGCTCAATTGGCTGCGCGACCGGATCATCGACCTACCCCGGGCCAACCGCTGGCAGGCGCTCGCCCGAGCCTCGCTGCGCGACGACCTGTTCAACCTGTATCGCGAGCTGACGCGCAAGGTGCTCGACGCCGGCGCGCAGAGCGGTCCGGTCGGGGAGCAGATCCCGGGCGAGGCGGCGATCGAGGCCTGGTCGGAACGCAACGCGGAGACGCTCGAGCGGGCACTCGGGATGGTGGCGGAGATCCGCGCCTCGCGGATCTACGACAACACCACGTTGCCGGTGGCGCTGCGCGAGATCCGCGCCCTCCTGCGCGGGACGAGCCGCGTGGGCGGTCCCGTCGGGTCGGTCACGATGGGGGAATAGAGGCTGGGGGAATAGAGGCTCGCGCGCGGCTCAGCCGCCGCATCACACGCCACCGCGCGTAGGCGTACAGAAGCAGGCTGACGTCGAGGACGCCGGCCAGGAAAAAGGCAAGCGGTCCCGTCACCAGTCGCCCTGCGAGCCTGGAAACCACGGCCGCAAGCTATCGTCTCGAACCGCACGTTATGGCCGACACCGTCACAACCACCGTCACCGAGCTGCCCGACTCGCGCGTGCGGGTGCAGGCCGAGGTCGCCCCCGAGGAGGTCGAGCGCCGGATCCAGCAGGCCGCGCGCGAGCTGGGCCGCCAGCTGCGCGTGCCCGGCTTTCGCAAGGGTAAGGTCCCGGCGCAGGTCGTGATCCGCCGACTGGGCCGCGAGACGGTTCTCGACGAGGCCCTGCGGAGCTCGCTGGGCAGCTGGTACGCCGACGCGATCGAGGGCGCCGGGATCGCGCCGGTGGGAGAGCCCGACCTGGATGTTCCGAAGGAGCTCCCCGCCGAGGGGCAGCCCCTGTCGTTCTCGATCGAGATCGGGGTTCGCCCGACCGCCAAGCTGGGCCAGTACAAGGGGCTCGAGGTGGGACGGCGCGAGCCGCACGCAGAGGACTCGCAGATCGACGAGGAGATCGACCGGCTGCGCGACCGCCTGGCCACGCTCGAGACGGTCGACCGCCCGGCGCAGGACGGCGATCACGTGGTGATGGACTACGTCGGGACGGTCGACGGCGAGGAATTCGAGGGCGGCTCTGGCCGCGACCAGCTGCTCGAGCTCGGCTCGGGGCGGCTCGTGCCCGGGTTCGAGGAGCAGCTCACCGGAGCCGGCGCCGGCGAGGACCGGACGGTGACGATCACCTTCCCCGAGGACTACCCCGCCACGGAGCTCGCGGGCAAGCAGGCGCAGTTCGCGGTCACCGTCAACGAGGTCAAAGAGAAACGACTTCCCGAGCTCGACGACGAATTCGCCGCCGAGGCGGCCGGCTTTGACACGCTGGCCGAGCTGCGCGCCGACATCGCCGAGCGCCTCGGCCAGGCGGACGAGCGGGCGATCGAGCGCGAGTTCGACGACGCAGTGGTCGAAGCGGCCGTGGCCGAGGCTGACGTGGAGGTGCCAGAGAAGCTCGTTCACGCGCGCGCGCACGAGCTGCTCGAGGACACCTTCACGATGCTGGGCCGTCAGGGCATCTCGAAGGACGCCTACCTGCGGATCTCCGGCCGCGACGAGGAGACGCTGGCCCACGAGGCCGAGCCCGAGGCGGCGGCCGCGCTCAAGCGCGAGGCGGTACTGGCCGCGATCGTGGAAGCGGAAAACATCGAGCCAAGCGACGACGACGTCCGCGAGGCGCTTGCGCCGACGGCCGAGCGACAGGGCACGCCGGTCGACAAGCTGTTCGAGCGGCTGCGGTCGACCGGAAGCCTGGACCGGATCCGTCAGGAGGTCGCGATCCGCCAGGCGATCGAGCTGCTCGTGGCCGAGGCGACGCCGATCAGCGTTGAGCAGGCGAAGGCCCGCGAGAAGCTGTGGACCCCGGGCAAGGAAAGGGAATCCCACCCACCCGGGGATACCCACTCGCCTTCGGGACAGCTCTGGACCCCGGGTAACTGAGGCGCCGCCCAAGGCGCCGCCGTCAGGCGCCGCCGAACCTCTTCTTCAGGCGCCGCCCCCAGGCGCCGGCGACCGTCGTCCTACAACACAAAGACTGGACGGAAGTACGACCCACGCCCCCCAGCGGGGCCTGGCCGGTTGCTACAGTCGGCAGGATTCCGGCCGAGGAAGCGAAAGAAGCGAGGACGATGAGCCCACTCGTACCGATGGTTGTCGAGCAGACCTCCCGGGGGGAGCGTGCCTTCGACATATACAGCCGTCTACTCAACGAGCGGATCATCTTCCTGGGGACCCCGGTGGACGATCAGATCGCGAACCTCATCGTGGCTCAGCTCCTGCACCTGGAATCCGAAGACCCCGACAAGGACATCTCCGTGTACATCAACTCGCCCGGCGGGTCGGTGTATGCCGGGCTGGCGATCTACGACACGATGCAGTTCATCAAGCCCGACGTGCAGACGATCTGCGTGGGCATCGCGATGTCTATGGGGGCGCTGCTCCTGGCCGGCGGCGCGCACGGCAAGAGGATGGCGCTGCCCAACGCCAAGATCCTGATCCACCAAGTCTCCTCGGCGTTCCAGGGACAGGCGACCGATATCGAGATCCATGCCCGCGAGATCATCGACATCCGGCGCCGCCTGGACGAGATCATCGCCCACCACACCGGGCAGAACCTCGAGAAAGTCCGGGCCGACACCGAACGTGACTACTTCATGAGCTCTGAGGAGGCCAAGGAGTACGGAATCATCGACCGCGTCATCTCGCAGCACTGAGGGACTACCCTTAGGGCTCGGATAAGGCGGCGCGAGGCAACTCCGGGAGAGGGCAATACATGGCACGTCCGACCGATTCCAACGAACAGCTGCTTTGCAGCTTCTGCGGCAAGTCCCAGAGGCAGGTCAAGAAGCTGATCGCCGGTCCAGGCGTCTACATCTGCGACGAGTGCATCGATCTCTGTAACGAGATCATCGACGAGGAGCTCACCGCCCCGCCGAGCTTCGACATCGAGAACCTTCCCAAGCCGCGGGAAATCTACGACGTCCTCAACGAGTACGTCGTCGGGCAAGAGCAGGCCAAGCGGAGCTTGTCGGTGGCGGTCTACAACCACTACAAGCGCGTGCAGATGATGCAGTCCGATGAGAACGACATCGAGCTGCAGAAGTCGAACATCCTGCTGCTGGGGCCGACCGGGTGTGGCAAGACGCTGCTGGCCCAGACCCTGGCCAAGATCCTGAACGTCCCGTTCGCCATCGCCGACGCCACCGCGCTGACCGAAGCCGGGTATGTGGGCGAGGACGTCGAGAACATCCTCCTCAAACTGATCCAGGCCGCGGACTACGACGTCAAGAAGGCCGAGACCGGGATCATCTATATCGACGAGGTCGACAAGATCGCTCGCAAGGCCGACAACCCGTCGATCACCCGCGACGTGTCCGGAGAGGGCGTCCAGCAGGCTCTGCTGAAGATCCTGGAGGGGACCACCGCGAGCGTGCCGCCCCAGGGTGGGCGCAAGCACCCGCACCAGGAGTTCCTCTCGATCGACACGACCAACGTCCTGTTCATCTGCGGCGGGGCGTTCGCCAACCTGGACAAGGTCATCGAGCGACGGATCGGCCACCAGGGGGTCGGGTTCGGCGCCGCGATCCAGTCCAAGGACCAGCGCGATACCGGCGAGATCTTTGAGCACTGCCTGCCCGAGGACCTGATCCAGTACGGCTTGATCCCCGAGTTCATCGGCCGCCTGCCGGTGATGAGCGCGATCCACCAGCTCAGTCGCGACGAGCTCATGCAAATCCTCACCGAGCCGCGCAACGCGTTGGTCAAGCAGTTCCAGCGCTTCTTCCAGTTCGACGGGATCGAGCTGGTATTCGGCGAGGAGGCCCTGACCTCGATCGCCGACAAGGCGCTCGAGCGCGAGACGGGCGCTCGCGGCCTGCGCTCGATCATCGAGGAAGTGCTGCTCGAGGTCCAGTTCGAGCTGCCCTCGCGCCGGGACGTGCGCAAGTGTGTAGTAACCCGGGACACGATCGAGAAGGCCACCCCGCCCACGCTCGTGACTGTCCCGATTCCGGAGGAAGAGGCCGCTTAGACTGCACGGCGGCATGACTGACGCCGCCGACCGCAGCGAGCTAGAAGGCAAGACCCGCTACGACCCGTCCGAGGTCGAGCCGCGGATCGCCGAGGTCTGGCTGGACAGTGGGCTGTTCCACCCCGAGCCCGTCGGCGACCCGAGCGAGAACTACTCGATCGCGATTCCACTGCCCAATGTGACAGGCGTGCTGCACATGGGGCACGCGCTGAACGACTCGGTTCAGGACTGCCTGATCCGCTACCACCGGATGCGCGGCCAGCGCACCAAGTGGATCCTCGGGACCGACCACGCGGGGATCGCCACCCAGATCCAGGTGGAGCGCGCGGTAGTGGCGGAGGGGTCGAGCCGCGAGGAGCTGGGGCGCGAGGCGTTCGTCGAGCGGGTGTGGCGCTGGCGCGATGACTATGGCGGCCAGATCATCGAGCAGCTCAAGCGGCTCGGCGCGTCGCTCGACTACCAGGACGAGCGCTTCACGCTGGACGAGGGTTACGCGCGCGCGGTCCAGAAGGTGTTCGTCGAGCTATACGAGAAGGGCTATATCTACCGCGACCGGTACATGGTCAACTGGGATCCGGGCGAGCGCTCGGCCATCTCCGACCTCGAGGTGGAGGAGCACGAGGTCACCGACACGCTGTACTACGTCGACTATCCGCTGGCGGCCGGCTCGGGCTCGGTGACCGTGGCCACCGTGCGACCGGAGACGATGCTCGCCGACGTCGCGATCGCCGTCCATCCCGACGACGAGCGCTATCGCCGCCTGGTCGGGGAGAAGGCGATCCTGCCGCTGGTCGGACGCAAGCTCAAGATCATCGCCGACGACTACGTCAAGCCCGAGTTCGGCACCGGCGCGCTCAAGATCACCCCCGGCCACGACCCCAACGACTTCGAGATCGGCGCCCGCCACGGCCTTCAGCAGATCACCGTGATCGGCGAAGACGCCCGCATCACGGACGAGGCGCCCGAGCGCTTCCGGGGCCTGACCGTCGAGCAGGCGCGTGAGGCGGTGGTCACCGAGCTGCGCGAGCAGGGCTCGATCGCCCGCACCGAGCCCTACACGCACGAGGTGCCGTTCTCGCAGCGCTCGGGCGAGCGGATCGAGCCGCTGATCTCGCTGCAGTGGTTCATGCGCATGGATGAACTGGCCAGGCCGGCGATCGACGTCGTCCGCTCGGGGCAGGTCCGCTTCTGGCCCGCGAACTACACCCGCGTCTACATGAACTGGATGGAGAACATCCGGCCATGGGTGATCTCGCGCCAGCTGTGGTGGGGTCACCGGATCCCCGTCTGGTACCGCGGCGAAGAGATCTACGTGGGCACGAGCCAACCCGAGGGCGAGGGCTGGGAGCAGGACCCAGACGTGCTCGACACCTGGTTCAGCTCGGGTCTGTTCCCGTTCGCGGCGCTGGGCTGGCCGGACGACACGCCGGAGTTGCGGGCGTTCTATCCGACCGACGTCCTCGTCACGGGGAGGGACATCGTCTTCTTGTGGGTGGCGAGGATGATCATGCTGGGCATCGAGTTCCGGGGCCAGATCCCGTTTTCGGACGTATATGTCCACTCGATCATCCAGGCGCCCGACGGGCGACGGATGTCCAAGTCGCTCGGCACCGGGGTCGACCCGCTCGAGCTGATCGAGGGCGGACCGAGACCGCCGGTGTTCGAGGAACACGGCGAGTTCCCCGCCTACGGCGCGGACGCCGTGCGCTGGGGGCTGTACGTGATGTCCTCGGCCCAGGACGTTCGCTTCAGCGAAGAGCGGCTTGCCCAGGGCCAGCAGCTGACCAACAAGCTGTGGAATGCGGCGCGCCTCATCCTGCTCGGCGTCGGGGATCGGCGGGAATCCAATCTTCGCCCGGCGCCGGCGCCGACGGCGGTCGAAGACCGGTGGATTCTCTCCCGCCTGGAGCGGGCCAAGCTCGAGGTGGGTGCGCGGATCGAGGGCTACGACTTCGCCCACGCCGCCCTCGCTCTGTACGACTTCGTCTACGGTGAGCTGTGCGACTGGTACCTCGAGCTGGTCAAGCCGCGCCTGCGAGCCCGAGAGGGCGATCTCGAGGCCACGCTCCTCTACGTCCTGACCCAGACCCTGGCTATTGCCCACCCGATGATCCCGTTCGTGACCGAAGAGATCTACCGCTACGTGGGTGGGCGGGGGTCCAATCATTCCGGGCTGCTCGCGGCGGGTCTTCCGGATGCGCCAGAAGCCTCGCTGGACGAGGGGGCGGAGGCGAGCGTGGGGCGGGTGATCGAGGCCGTCCAGGCGCTGCGCGGCTGGCGCGATTTCGCCGGGGTCAAGGCGGCGGCGACGGTGCCCGCGCGCCTGGCCGCCGTCGGCTACGAGGACACCGGGCAGCATCTGGCGCGCCTTGGCCGCGTCTCCTTCACCGCCGACGGCGGAGACCCGGTGGCGAGTGTCCCCGTCCCGGGCGGCACGATCGAGATCCTGCCCAGCGAGGATGTCGACGTCGAGGGGGCGCAGCGGCGGTTGGCGGCGCGCCGGGCCAAGCTTCAGGAGGAGATCGAGCGCGCCGAGCGCAAGCTCGCCAACCAGGGGTTCGTGGACAAGGCGCCCGCCGCGGTCGTCCAGGCCGAGCGCGACAAGCTCGAGCGGCTACGAGCCGAGCTGGAGTCACTGTGACGCCGGAAGAGGCCGAGCGCTACATCCTGTCCCGCGAGCTGTTCGGGATGCGGTTCGGTCTGGACCGCATGCGGCGGCTGATGACCGCTCTGGGCAACCCCCAACTGCGCTTTCAGTCGATCCACGTCGTGGGTACGAATGGCAAGTCCTCCACGGTCCGAATGACAGCGGCGATCCTGCGCCGGCACGGGCTGCGCACCGGCGCCTACCTCTCGCCGCATCTCGTCTCGTTTGCCGAGCGGATTAGGATCGACGACCAGGACCTCGGGCCGGCCGAGTTCGCCGGCGCCATCCAGCGCGCGGCCCACGCCGCCGAGCTGGTCGACCGCTCGCTAGGCCCTGACGATCGCGTCACCCAGTTCGAACTACTCACCGCGGCGGCCTACTCCGAGCTCGCGCTGGGCGGCGTGGAGGTGGCGGTGATCGAGGCGGGGCTCGGCGGCCGCTACGACGCGACCAACGTGATCCCCTCGCGCGTCCAGGTGCTCACCAGCGTTGGCCTGGAGCACACCCGCTGGCTAGGGCCGACCATCACCGCGATCGCGACCGAGAAGCTCGACGTGGTTCAGCCCGGAGCAACCCTTGTCCTCGGCTACGGCCTGCATCCCGACGCGCTCGCCGTGGCCAAGCGCGTGGCGACCGAGCGGGGAGCGACGATCGTGCACGCCGGCGCCGATCCTGGCGTGCCGCTGACCGCGCTCGGCGCCTACCAGCGACGCAACTTCGCACTCGCCCGAGCCGCCGCCGAGGCCTACCTGGGCGAGCTCGACCCGAACGCGGTCGCGACCGCGGCGGCCGAGATCCTCGTGCCGGGCCGGTTGCAGGTGATCGACGAGAACCCGCTCACGCTGCTCGACGGCGCCCACAACCCGGACGGCATGGCGGCCCTGGCCGAATCGCTCGCCGACCCGTTCGCGGCCGGACGCCAGCCGGTCGTGGCCGTCATCTCGGTGCTCGACGACAAGGACGCGGCGGGAATGCTGGGAGCGCTGATCCCGATCTGCGACGCGCTGGTTCTGACGTCGAGCCAGAACCCGCGCGCGCTTCCGCCGCCGACGCTGCAATCGTTGGCCGGCCAGCTCGGTGGGCCGCCGTCGGAGGTGATCCGCGACCCGCGCGCTGCTCTCTCCCGCGCGCGCGAGCTGGCAGGTCCGAACGGGCTGGTCGTGGCGACCGGATCGATCTACCTCGTGGCCGATCTGCTACGCCCGGCCGGCGCCGGCCGCGCCTCGATGCTGTGAACCAGGAGGACAAGCAACCGCGATTGCTGGCCATGATGGGGCTCGTCGCCCTCGTCGTGGCGGTCGTGATCCTCGTCTTCTTCGGGATCGGATACCTGTTCGGCCGGGCTTATCTGTGAGCCAAGGAAGGATCTAGGGCCCCAACGGCCAATCAAGCGAGGTAGTAGGACCTTGGCCGGCCGGTCCATGTGAGGATCCACACGAACCCTGATGCTTGCTGCAACGTTCCCCTCTCGCCTACCACTACACTCGCTCCCTTAATGCTCGCGCTCGCGGTCTTCGGCATCAAGAACGGGACGATCAACGCCGCAGTCGAGCTGATCATCCTGTTTCTCGTGGTGATCTGGCTCGCGCTCGTGTACTGGACGTACGCTGACGCCAGGCGCCGGATCGCCGATCCGCTCCTCGTCGGCTGCGCGACCGCGGCGTCGCTGTTCCCGTTCGTGGGGACGATCGTCTACATGATCGTCCGCCCGCCCGAGTACCTCGACGACGTGCGCGAGCGGGAGCTCGAGATCCAAGCCGCCGAGGCGCGACTGGCCGAGCTGGGCTACCAGGTCTGCCCGTATTGCGACTTCGAGGTCGAGAAGGACTTCCTGCGCTGCCCGAACTGCATGCGCAAGCTCAAGGACCCGTGCAGCAACTGCGGCAAGCCGTTGGATCCGATGTGGAAGATCTGCCCGTTCTGCGAGGCCGAAATCGGAGGCGTGGCGCCCGCACCCCGGCGGACCCGCCGGCGTCGCGAGGGCACCGCCGAGCAGCCGGTGGCGGGCGCCGGCGTGCGCGCCGAGCGGAACACAGGGTCGGCGCCGTCGCCGGCCCCGGCCGAGCCGCGCACCGGGCGTGAGCAGCTGACCGATCCGCGTTCGCTCTAGGGCGCCGCTACAGTCCTCGCCGCCTTCCCCGAACAGCGTCACCGCGCGCCCCCGCCAAGGAGACCCATGGAGCGAACCCTGATACTCGTCAAGCCCGACGCCTTCGCGCGCAACCTGACCGGCGAGATCGTCGCCCGGTTCGAGCGCAAGGGGCTGCGGCTGGTCGCGATGAAGCTGATGACGATGAGCCGCGACCTGGCGGCCCAGCACTACGCCGAGCACGAGGGCAAAGGGTTCTACGACGAGCTCGTGACGTTCATCACATCGGGTCCGCTCGTAGCCATGGTGCTCGAGGGTGAGCAGGCGATCGTGGCGGCGCGCCAGGTGATCGGGGCCACGAACCCGGTCGAGGCGAACACGGGCTCGATTCGCGGCGACTACGCGATCGAGGTGGGCCAGAACATGGTCCACGGGTCGGATTCGCCCGAATCGGCCGCTCGCGAGGTCGGGCTCTTCTTCCCTGACCTCTGACGTCGGTGGGTCCGCTCGTCCTGGCCTCGCGCTCGCCGCAGCGTCGAGCCATCCTCGAACAGCTGGGCGTCGAGTTCTCGGTCGAGATCCCCGAGGTCGAGGAGCTGGAGGTGGGGCCGCCCCACGAGGTGGCGCTCGAGAACGCCTACCGCAAGGCGTCGGCAATCACGGTTGACGGCGGCCGGCCGGTTCTCGGCGTCGACACGGTCGTGTCGCTGGGCGCGCGGTTGTACGGGAAGCCGGCCGACGAGGAGGAGGCCCGCGCGACCCTCGTCGCGCTCGCGGGCCGGCGTCACGCGGTCATCAGCGGCGTCTGTCTGATCGAGGACGGCCAGGTACGAAGCGCGGCCGCCCAGACCTGGGTGCAGTTCCGCGCCCTGGACGATGGCCTGATCGGCTGGTATCTGTCGAGCGGCGAATGGCGCGAGCGGGCGGGCGGCTACGCGATCCAGGGACGCGGTGCGGCGCTGGTTGCGGGCATCGAGGGCGACTTCCTCAACGTGGTCGGACTGCCCGTGGCGACGCTGCTGGAGCTGGCGCCGGGGTTGCTCGTCCAATGACCCACCCGCTCGAGGCGCCAGCCTCCAGCGGCAGCAAGGATTTGACCGTTTTGGTGCGAGCCCACCTGAGACGAATCGAGCCCGTACAATCGTCCTCGGATGGCGCTGGCAGCGTGGCGTGGCCCCCGGCGCTCACATCGACGTCCGCTGCTTACCCCTACCTCTGTTGTCTATGGGCTTTTTTACGTACCTGACCGGTTTCGGTGGTCGCGACATGGCGGTCGACCTGGGGACCGCAAACACCCTGGTCTACGTCCGCGGGCGGGGAATCGTGCTGTCCGAGCCGAGCGTGGTCGCGGTCGACTCGCGCACCGGCGAGGTGCATGCCGTCGGGATCGAGGCCAAGCGGATGCTGGGTCGCACCCCGGGCACGATCCAGGCCATCCGCCCCCTCAAGGACGGCGTGATCGCCGACTTCGAGGTGACCGAGGAGATGCTCAGGCACTTCATCCAGAAGGTCCATCAGAACCGCTGGGCCCACCCGCGGGTCGTCGTCTGCGTGCCCTCGGGGGTGACCGGGGTCGAGAAGCGCGCGGTCGAGGAGGCCTGCCTTTCAGCTGGAGCTAGGCAGGCGTACCTGATCGAGGAACCGATGGCGGCCGCGATCGGCGCGGGCCTGCCCGTTGGCGAGCCGACGGGATCGATGGTCGTCGACATCGGCGGCGGCACCAGCGAGGTCGCGGTCATCTCGCTGGGCGGGATCGTGGTGTCGCAGTCGATCCGGGTCGGCGGCGACGAGCTGGACGAGTCGATCATGAACTACGTCAAGCGCGAGTACAAACTGCTGATCGGCCAGCAAACCGCCGAGGAGGTCAAGCTCGAGATCGGTTCGGCCTACCCGCTGGGGGAGGAGGTTCAGGCCGAGATCCGCGGGCGCGACATGGTCTCCGGCCTGCCCAAGACCGTCGTGCTGACCAGCGAGGAGATCCGAGGCGCCCTCGAAGAGCCAGTCACGCAGATCATCGACGCGGTCAAGGAGACGCTCGACCGCACGCCCCCCGAGCTTGCCTCCGACATCATGGACCGTGGCATCATGCTGGCAGGAGGTGGCTCGCTGCTACAGGGGCTTGACGAGCGACTGCGTCACGAGACGCAGATGCCCGCGCATCTGGCCGAGTCGCCGCTCACCTGCGTGGCGGTTGGCTCGGGGAGGTCGTTGGAGGAGTTCGAAGCGATCCACCGTTCGAGCAAGAATTCACGCAACCGGCGTCGTCGGTACTAGTTTCCGACCGGTACTTGACGGCGCGTACGGCAGGATGGGAACCGGCCCGCCCACGGCGTGCCCGGGCCCGACGAGACAATCTTGAGACGGCAAGCACGTGCATGACAAGCAAGTTAGGCGGCGACGAGCGGTCCTCGGATTGCTCGTGGCGGTCTCCCTGATTCTGCTCACGGCCTACTTCGGCGAGACGCCTAACAGTCCTCTCCACAACGTCCAGCGCGGTGTGGTCGAAGTCTTCTCGCCGATCGAGCAGGGGGCGAGCAAGGTGCTCTCGCCGGTGCGGTCGGTGACCAGCTGGTTCTCGAGCACGTTCCACGCCAAGTCTCAGGTGTCTCAGCTCCAGCAACAGGTGCAGCGGCTGACGGGCGAGCTGGCCGCGGCCAAGGGCGCCCAGATCCAGAACCAGCAGCTGCGCAAGGATGTCGGGCTGGACGACAGCATCGGGATCGATGCGTACCATCCGGTCACCGCTCAGGTAATCCTGCGCGATCCGACCCTCTGGTACCAGACCGTCAATATCGACAAGGGCTCAGACGACGGCGTGGCCCTCAACGACCCGGTGGTGGGCGACGGCGCGCTCGTGGGCGAGGTGACCGAGGTGTCGGCCAATGCGTCGGTCGTTTCGCTGATCACGGACCACACGGTGTCGGTAACCGCCCGCGTGACGGACGCCAACGGCGACACCGGCGAGCTCGTCCCGGCGGTTGGGAACCCCAACCAGCTCGTGCTCGAGTACCTGCAGGCACCCAATCCAGGCCAGACGCAGAACGGTCCGCAGGCGGGCCAGCTGGTGGAGACCGCCGGCTTCAAGTCGGGCCCGCTCGAGTCGTATTTCCCGGCCAACATCCCGATTGGCTGGGTGTCTCAGTTCGACGAGAACGAGCTGCTGAACAATGGCCAGGTTCCGGTGACGCCGGCCGCCGACCTGCAGCACTTCGACGTCGTCCAAGTCCTGACCCAAGCGCAACCCGGGACCGCCCGGGCGCAGGTGCCATGAGCGAGTTCCCTTTCTGGCTCAAGCTTTCGCTTCGTCTGCTCCCGCTCGCGTTCTTCGCCGTGCTGGTGCAGGAGACGGCCATCTCCCAGATCTCGATCTTCGGCGTCAGCGCGGACATCACGCCGCTCGTGGTGATGTCGGTCGGCCTGCTGTGCGGGTCGATGACGGGTGCGATCTTCGGCTTCGGGACCGGCCTGTTGATCGACCTGGTGCTCGTCCAGACGTTGGGCGTGACGTCGCTCCTGTACATCGCGATCGGTTACTGGGCCGGCCGCCTGCACGAGCTGCGTGACCCCTCGCACGAGCTCGTGCCGCTGGCCGCGGGTGCGCTGGCCTCGGCGTTCGCGGGACTCGGGATGGCCGTCATCCAGTTCCTGCTCGGGGTCGACGCGCCGGTCAGCCTGCTGCTTGTCCAGCAGATCTTCATCGTGGTCCTGGTTAACACGCTGATCGCGCTGCCCGTCTACGCGCTGGTCCGCCGCATCGTCCGGCCGGTGCTGCCCGAGGACCCGCGCCGGCGCCGGCGCCGCGCCTACACCACGGGCGGTCTCAGTCCCCTCCAGGCGGGAACCGCCCGCCGCGGTGGAATCACGGGTCCCCTGACCTGATGGCTCCGCTACCCGAAGACAAGCAGCTGCGGTTCGTCAAGCAGGAAGATCGCTCGCCGATGAGCCCTCAGCTGGCTCGACGGGTGGCGATGGTGGGGATGTTTGCCCTGGCCATGTTCGCGATCCTGTATTTCCGCCTGTGGTTCCTGCAGGTGCTCTCGAGCAACCAGTACTCGCGCGCCGCGAGCGTGAACTTCATCCGTGACGTCGACGTCCCCGCGCCGCGCGGCCAGATCCTCGCCAGCGACGGGCAGATCCTGGCCTCGAGCCAGCGCGCCTACGCGGTGGAAGTCTCCCCACCCGACCTGCCCGTGCCGATCACCGATCAGAACCTCGCGCACCCGCCCAAACGAGACGCGGCGCTGTACGACTGGCTGGGCGGCGTGCTCGGGGTGCCCACGAAGCGCGAAAAGTGCCCGGTGGACGGGCATGGGGTCCTGCACATCTCCGAGATCGCCTGTGACGTGGTGCAGGAGTACGTCCAGCTGCCCTACGCGACGGCCACCGTGGCCACCGACATCACCTCTCAGCAGCTCTGGTACATCTCCGAGCGTCAGGCGCAGCTCCCCGGCGTGAGCGTTCAGCAGACCTACCAGCGCGACTATCCGTTCGACGACCTGGCGGCGCAGCTGATCGGCAGCGTCGGGCGCATCAACGGGCAGGAGGTGAAGGAGTCGGAGTACAGCGGCGTGAATCAGAACGACATCGTCGGCCAATCCGGACTCGAGGCCTCCTATAACCGATACCTCCAAGGCGTGGACGGCGCCAACCGGGTGCAGGTCAACGCGCTGGGCAACTTCGAGGGCTACCTGTCCCAGAAGGCGCCGGTGCCGGGCAACAACCTGAAGACCTCGATCAACGTGGGCCTCCAGCAGGTCGGTCAGCAAGCACTCCAGCAGTCGGTCGAGGCGAACGGGGGGGACGGAGGCGCGTTCGTGGCCATGAACCCACAGAACGGCCAGGTCTACGCGATGGGCTCCTCGCCTACGTACAACGCCAACGTCTTCAATGGGTCGCCTATCCCGCAGTCGGTCTACGACCAGCTCAACAACGCGGCCAGCAACTACCCCCTGATCGACCGTGCCGACCAGAGCGTCGGCCCGACCGGATCGACGTTCAAGCCGATCACGGCCACCGCGGCTCTGGAGAGCGGGGTGTGGAGCGTCGGCGACACCTACGACGACACCGGTCAGTTCTGCATCGACGGCGAGTGCCGGCGGAACTCGGGCGGGGCGGCCAACGGCGTGCTCGACCTGGTCAACGCGATCCGCGTCTCCGACGACGTGTTCTTCTACAACCTCGGTGCCCTGACGAACTCGCCGGCGTCCCAGGGCGGGGCGCTACAGCACTGGGCGAGCCTCTACGGAATCGGGCGCAACACGGGTATCGACCTCCCGGACTCGGCCGACGGGACGCTGCCGACGCCCGCCTGGCGGGCGAACCGCAACCAGCTCGAGACCGAGTGCGAGGACGCGACCGGGCCGTTCAAGGGCCATCCGAAGCATCCCGCTTCGCAAGGTGGATGCGGGATCGCGATCGTGCCCGAGGAGACCTGGACGGTGGGCGACAACATCAACCTTGCCGTCGGTCAGGGCGACGTGCAGGTCAGCCCGCTGCAGCTGGCCGTCGTGTACTCGGCGATCGCCAACGGCGGCAGCATCGTGACCCCCCACATCGGCGAGGATGTCCAGTCCTCCGACGGGACGGTCCTTCAGAGCATCAACCCGCCGGCCAAGCGCCACCTCAACATCGACCCGCTTTACCTGGACACGATCCGCCAGGGGCTGCGCGACGCGGCCTCCGAGCCGGGCGGCACGTCTGACGACGTGATGGGCAACTTCCCCGAGCAGGTCTACGGCAAGACGGGGACCGCCCAGTACATCTCCTCCGACGGGGTGGAGGAGGACTACGCCTGGTACGCCTGCTTCGTGCCCGCCACCGCCACGAGCAAGCCAATCGTGACCGTCGTATGGGTCGAGCAGGGAGGGTTCGGTGACGTGGGAGCGGCGCCGGTGGCGCGCCAGATCCTGTCGGACTGGTTCTTCGGTAGCAAGGGCGCGTACATCACGGGGAGCTCGCGCACGCTGTGAGCGCCGTCGGAGCCAGCGCGATCCGGCCGGCCGACGAGGAGGCCGTCGCCCCACGCCCACGCGTGTGGCTGCGGATGGACCCGCTGCTGCTGCTCGGCCTGCTCGGGCTTGCGGCATGCTCGCTGATCACGCTCAAGGGTGTGGGTCGCTCCCTCAATCCGAGCAACCCCATGTATTACGCCGAGCGCCAGGCGATCTACTTCGGGATCGGGCTCGTGCTCCTGCTCGTGCTCACCCGGATCGACTACACGCGGCTACGCGAGTACAAGTACGTCTTCTACGGCCTGATGATCGCGCTCAACGTGGTCGTGCTCGGGATGCCCAAGGTCCAGGGCGCCTCGCGGTGGATCCCGCTGCCGTTCTTCCAGCTTCAGCCTTCGGAGTTCGGCAAGCTGTTCCTGATCCTCGCTCTGGCGGCTTACGCGGTCGACCGGTCGCGCCGTCTGCACGAGCGTCGCACCACGGGACGGATCATGCTGCTGGCCATCCTGCCGGCGATGATCGTGATTCCGCAGCCGGACCTGGGCACGGCGCTGGTGTACATCGCGATCGGGTTCGCCGTTCTGTTCTTCGCCGGCACGTCGTGGAAACAGCTGACTGCTTTGCTGGTGCTGTTCGTCACGGCGACCGTGCTGGTGCTGGTGGTGGCCCCCGCCACCGGCCATCACCTCCTCAAGCCCTACCAGGTCCAGCGCCTCACGGGCTTTCTGCATCCCTCGCACGACCCGAGCAACCAGACGTACAACATCACGGAGTCGCTGACCGCGATCGGCGCGGGAGGGAAGAGCGGCCAGGGCGTCGCGGGGGCGACGCAGGTGAACCTTCACTTCCTGCCTGCGCCCGACACAGACTTCATCTTTGCCGTCGTGGGCGAGACCTACGGGTTCCTCGGCGCGGCGGTCGTGCTTTCGCTGTATGCGCTGGTCATCTGGCGCACCCTGAGGATCCTGACCATGGCCAAGAATCTGTTCGGCACGGTAATCGCCGGCGGGGTGCTGGCCATGTTGATGTTTCAGGTATTCGTCAACGCGGGCATGACGATCGGCATCATGCCGATCACGGGAGTGCCCTTGCCGCTGCTGAGTTACGGCGGCTCCTCGGTGCTGGTGACGTTCATAGCCATCGGCCTTCTACAGTCAATCTATGTGCAGGCACGCATGACGAACGCGTCGAAAAGCCGAGGATTGGTATCGCAATGACCGCAGCCCCGCTAATTGGGGGTCCCACTCACCACCCCCAGCGAGTGGCTCCCGCCCACCCGCGGGACGTGTTCGCGTTCGCCCGGAGGACCGAGCTCCCAAAGCTCGCGCTTCCTCCGCGAACGTACCCAACTTTCCACAAAGGACTGACAAGCATTGAAGAAGCAAGTTTTGGTCAGCGTCGACCGGGGCGAGACCCGGGTGGCGCTGCTGGAGGCGACCGGAACGGTCGCCGCACGTAAGAGCGCGCCCAAGTCCGGGACGCGCCGACGTCGCCGGCCGGCCAAACCAGCCGCCGGCTACCACGTCGCCGAGCTGTATCTCGAGCGTCGCGGAGCGCGCTCGATCGTCGGAAACATTTACAAAGGTAGGGTCGACAACGTTTTGGGCGGGCTCGAGGCCGCGTTCGTCGACATCGGCCTCGAGAAGAACGGCTTCCTGCACGTCGATGAGATCGTGCTCCCCGGGGTCGAGGCGCCACGCCGGGGCCGCGGCTCCGGACGGGACAGCCGCCAGATCACGGAGATGTTGAAGCCGGGCCAGGAGATCGTGGTCCAGGTGGTCAAGGACCCGCTCAAGACCAAGGGTGCCCGGCTCTCGATGGACCTGACGATCGCGGGCCGCTACATGGTGTACGCGCCGTTCGGTGAGGGCGTCGGCGTCTCGCGCCGTCTCGACGACTCCGAGCGCGACCGCCTGCGCAAGGAGGCGGCGAAGCTGGATTTGAAGGGCGCCGGCGCGATCATCCGCACCGCCGCCCAGGGGGCCAAGCGAGCGGACCTCGAGCGTGAGCTTGTGTATCTGTTCAAGCTCAACGAGGTGCTCCAGAAGCGCGTGGCCGAGACGCCGGCCCCGGCGCTCGTCTTCCAGGAGGCCGACCTGTCGGTCCGGGTCGTGCGCGACATCTTCTCCTCGACGTTCGAGCGCGCGATCGTGGACGACCCCAAGCAGTTCCACCGGCTGGTGTCGTTCTTCACTCGCACCGCGCCCGAGCTCGTCGAGCACGTGGAGCTGTGGGAGGAGGACACGCCGCTGTTCGAGGCGTTCGGGGTCGAGCAGGTGCTCGACTCGACGCTGTCGCGGCGGGTCGACCTGCCGAGCGGCGGTTATCTGATGATCGACTATGCCGAGGCGCTGACGGTGATCGACGTCAACTCCGGCTCGTTCGTGGGTCGGGGCAAGGCCGCGCGGCTGGAGGACACGATCACGAAGACCAATCTCGAAGCTGCCGACGAGGTCGTGCGACAGCTGCGGCTGCGCGACATCGGCGGCATCATCGTGATCGACTTCATCGACATGGCGCGGGCCCGGAACCGGGACGCGGTCCTGAAGGCGTTGCGCTCGGCTCTCGACGAGGACCGGACCAAGACGTTCGTGGTCGAGATCTCGCCGCTCGGGCTGGTCGAGATGACGCGCCAGAACGTCACCGACGGAGTGCGCGAGATCATGACCCGGCCGTGCCCGACGTGCGGCGGCGACGGCGTGATCAAGTCCGAGGAGACGCTCGCGATCGAGTTCGAGCGGCGGATGCGCGACCTGGCGAAGGAGACCGACGCCGACGCGATCCTGCTCCAGATGAACCCGCGGGTCAGTGCCGAGTTCACGCGTGACGACGCCCGGACCTTGCGGGCGATCGAGGAGGAGACCGGCAAGTGGTTCCACTTCGAGGGCTCGGAGGGATTGCCGCTCGACCACTTCGCGGTCGTGCTCGAGTCCAGTCGCGAGAGGGTCCTGGAGCGGGCCGTGCCGTTCCGCGTCGGCGAGGAGGTCCACGTCGAGATCGTCGAGCCGCACATGTACAGCCCGGGCGACGCAGTGGCGAAGGTGGACGGCTACATGATCCAGATTACGGGTGCCGGCGACTACGTGGGCGAGAAGCACCTGGTGCGGATCGAGGAGGCCGGGCGAACGTCCGCGGTGGCCACGCTGCTGGACGCGCCGGCGCGGCCGGCCGAGGAGGATTCCGTGAGCGAAAACGGAGATGGCCTAGAATCGAAGCCCCGGCGTCGTGGCCGCAGAGGCGGACGGCGCCGTTCTGGTGCTAAGGCCGAGTCAGTGAGCTCTTCTGACTAAGGCGCCGCCGTCAGGCGCCGCCGATAATCTAAAAAAAATGACCTACGCAATCGTGAAAACCGGCGGCAAGCAGTACCGCGTCGAGCAGGGCCAGACCCTGCTCATCGAGCGGCTCCCCGTCGAGGACGGGGATTCCGTGACCCTGGAGCCTCTCCTGTTTGTGGACGGCTCTTCGGTGGTCGACGGCCCGGACCTGTCCGGGGTTTCGGTCACTGCCCGGGTGGTCGCGCACGAGCGCGGCCCGAAGCTGCGCGTCGTCAAGTTCAAGCCCAAGCGCGGCTACAAGCGGCGCACCGGCCACCGCCAGAATCTGACCCGGATCGAGGTTACGGAGGTCAAACATGGCGCATAAGAAAGGACTCGGCTCCTCGCGCAACGGGCGCGACTCGAAGCCCAAGTACCTCGGCGTGAAGGTGTTCGCCGGCCAGAACGTGACCGGCGGCGAGATCATCGTGCGCCAGCGCGGCACGAAGTTCAAGCCGGGCGACGGCGCCGGGATCGGCAAGGACGACACGATCTACGCCCGCTCGGCCGGGACCGTCGAGTTCACGCGCGGCCGGCGCGGACGAGTGATCTCGGTCCAGCCGGGCTCCGAGCACTCGGATTAGTCGGCCCCAGGGCCGCTGTCGAGCGAAGCGAGGCCCCTAGGCGGCGGTCTCGAGCTGCGAGGTGCAGAGGGGGCAGCGCTTCGCCTTGATCGGGATCGCGCTGGTGCACTCCGGACACTCCTTGGTGTCCGGATCGACCTTGGTCCGGCGCTCCTGAAGCGCGGCGATGGGGGCCACGACCACGAAGAAGACGACGGCGGCGATGCTCAGGAACGTGATCAGGGCGTTGATGACGTCGCCGTAGGCGAAGTGGCTGCCGTTGATCGTGAAGGTCAGGTCCTCGAAGTTGGGCTGGCCGAAGATGGCGGCGATGAGGGGCGTGAGGAGGTCGGCCACGAGGGCCTTGACGACCGCGGTGAAGGCGGTGCCGACGACGACCGCCACGGCCAGGTCCACGACGTTGCCGCGGAGCAGGAACTTCTTGAAGTCCGTAATGAGTTTTGGCACTGGTTCATGTCTTGATTCGTGACGCGGGTCCGTGGTTCCTTTGGGGTCGTGCCCGGTCTTTGGCGATGCACCTGACCTATGCGAGAGTGGAACGCCAAAGTTCAGGCGGTGGCCGAGCGTCAGTGGGGGCGGGTCAGCTGGGCGCAGCTGGTGGCGCTCGGGGTTGACGACAGCGCGATCTCGCGTTGGGCCGTCAGCGGGTACCTGCACCAGGAGCTTCCACGCGTATACGCGGTCGGACATCGAGCGCAGAGTGTGGAAGCGGGCCTAGTTGCCGCCGTGCTGTATGCCGGTCCCGGCGCCATGCTCAGCCACGGCACAGCGCTCTGGTGGCTTGGCCTCATCGATACGCGACCGCGCATGATCCACGTCAGCAGCCCGCGCCGGTGCCAATCATTGCGCGGGATCATCGTGCACGGCCGGCGCCCGTGCGAGCGCACCTGGGAAAAGGCGTTGCCCACCACGAGCCTCGAGCAGGCCCTGCTCGACTACGCCGCGGTGGCGCCACCCGAGCGGCTCAGGTACGCATTGGCCAACGCCGACTACCACCAGGTGCTCGATATCCCCGCCCTCCAGGTGATCGCCGGTAACGGTCGCGCCGGGAGCACGAAGCTGAGGAGCGCGCTAACCCGCCACGAGCCAAAGCTCGCTCACACCCGCAGCCCGCTCGAGCGCTTGTTCCTGCCGCTGTGCGAGCGCGCGGGCATCCCGCTCCCGGACGCCGTCAACGTCTTGATCAAGGGCGTGCTGGTTGATGCCGTCTGGTGGGAGCAGAAGCTGGTCGTGGAGCTCGACGGCAAGGACAACCACAGCTCGTGGAACCAGATCCAGAGCGACCGGAGCAAAGAGCTCATCCTGCGCAGGGCGTCGTTCGAGGTTCGCCGTTACGGGACGCGCCAGCTCGAAGAGGAGGCGGCGGAGGTCGAGGTCGACCTGAAAACGGCGCTCGGCCTGCCAGCATGAGGGCATGCAGGACCACGCACGCATCCACGTCACCGCCGGCGCGGGCGGCGACGGCTGCCTGAGCTTCCGGCGCGAGGCGCACGTCCCCAAGGGCGGGCCCGACGGTGGCGACGGCGGCCGCGGGGGCGACGTGGTGCTCGTGTGCGACGACTCGATCCGCGACCTCGAGACGTTTCGGCGCAAGGCGCACTTCAAGGCGCGCCGCGGTGGCCACGGCGAGGGCGCGCTGCGCCACGGCAAGGACGGCGAGACGCTCGAGATCGCAGTGCCGCCGGGCACCGAGGCGCGCATCGAGCTCGACGGCAGCGTCCATGATTTCACCCGTCCCGGTCAAAGAGCGGTGGTGGCGCGGGGCGGCCCGGGCGGGCGCGGCAACAAGCGCTTTGCCGGCCCGACCCATCAGACGCCCCGGTTCGCCGAACGCGGGCTTCCGGGCGACGAGACCTGGATCACGCTTCAGCTGAAGCTGCTGGCCGACGTCGGGCTGGTCGGCCTCCCGAACGCCGGCAAGTCCTCGCTGATCGGACGGCTCACGCGCGCGCACCCCAAGGTCGCGGACTATCCGTTCACGACGCTCGAGCCGGCGCTCGGCACGCTTCAGACCGACGACCGCCAGCTGGTTATCGCCGACATCCCCGGGCTGATCGAGGGCGCGAGCGACGGCGCGGGCCTCGGCCATGACTTCCTCGCCCACATCGAGCGCACGGGGCTGATCGTGCACGTGCTCGACCTGGCGCCGCTCGACGGCTCGGACCCGGCCCAGAACTATGCCACCGTCGAACGCGAGCTCGAGCTGCACAACCCGCGGCTCGCAGCGCTCCCGCGCATCCTCGTGCTGTCGAAGGCCGACCTCGTCGACGAGCGGACGCGCGACGCCGCGCGCGCCGAGTGGGTGAAGCGGGTCGGCGCCGGCACCCCCGTGATCGTGACCTCCTCGGTGACCGGGCTCGGGCTGCCCGAGCTCGGCGCGGAGCTCGTTCGCCGCGTCCCGGCTCACACCGCCGTCGAAGTCGCCGCTGAGCCTCAGCTACCCGAGGAGGAGCTGGCCGAGCATCGCGTGTTCCGGCCCGCCGCGCGCCGCTCGTACCGCGTGGTCAAGACGGGCGAGGGCGCCTATCGCGTCACCGGCGAGGGAATCGAGCGGCTCGTGGCGCGCTACGACCTCGACAACGACGACGCGCTCGCCTACCTCGAGCGGCGACTGCGCGGGATCGGCGTGATCCGGGCGCTTCAGGACGAGGGGTTCGAGCCGGGCGACGAGGTCGAGATCGCCGGCATCGCATTCGACCTCGATCCGGACTAAGGGCGGGACGCCGTCACCGCGCCGCAACGAGTAGCATCGCGCGCCGCCGGATCGTCAGTGAGTCGAGAGAGAGGACTGGGAATGCGTCGTGTCGTTGTTCTAGCCGTGCTCGCCTGTGCGCTTATGGTGGCGCCCGCGGCTGGTGCCAAGGTCCTGCTCGTCGGCACCTACCACGGTGTCCGCGGCAAGTACAGCTCGATCCAGGCCGCGGTCAACGCGGCCCACCCCGGAGACTGGATCCTCGTCGCGCCCGGGGACTACAAGACGACCTCGAGCCGGCACCCGCGCGGCCGCGCGGACGAGGCCGCGGGCGTGCTGGTGACCACGCCCGACATCTGGATCGTCGGGATGAACCGCAACACCACGATTGTCGACGGCACCAAGAGCGGCCCGGCGTGCAGCACGAGCGCCGCCGATCAGAACTTTGGACCCAAGGTCAAGGGCAAGGCGCAAGGGCTGAACGGGATCATGGTGTTCAAGGCCAAGAACGTCGACATCGAGAATCTGACGGTCTGCAACTTCTTGGGCGGCGCCGGTAGCGCCGGTAACGAGATCTGGTGGAACGGCGGCGACGGCAGCGGCCAGGTCGGCGGCCACGGCATGTGGGGCTCGTACCTGACGGCAACGAACCGGTTCTACAACGGTGAGCACACGGCGGCGGAGTACGGGATCTTCTCGAGCAACTGGGACGGCGGCGAGTGGATTCACACTTACACGAGCAACTTCAACGATTCCGGTTACTACATCGGCGCTTGCCAGGACGAGTGCAATCAGACGATCGACGACGGGTGGGCGCAGTACAACGCGCTTGGTTACTCGGGTACTAACTCGGGTGGTTCGTTGCTGGTCGAGAACTCGCAGTTCGACCACAACGAGGAGGGCTTCGACACCAACTCTCAGAACAACGATGACTGGCCCTCACCGCAGAACGGGGCCTGTCCGGCCGGCGTCGGCCCGCCCGTCGCGGGGGCTCCCAGCTGTTGGGTGTTCTACAAGAACTACGTGCACGACAACAACAACCCCGACGTGCCGTCAGCGGGCGCGGCGGCCGCCGGTCCGGTGGGCACCGGCATGACGATCAGCGGTGGACGTAACGACACGATCATGGACAACCGCTTCGTCGACAACGGCGCATGGGGAGCGGCGTTCGTCCCCTACCCCGACACCGAGACGCCGCCGAAGGACGCGGTCCCGTGCCTCGGCGGCACCCCGAACTTCTCGATCACGCTGTTCGGCCTCCCGGTGATCATCCGGTGTTACTACGAGGACTCAGACGACGCGATGATCGGCAACACGTTCACCCATGACGGTTTCTACGGAAACCCCACCAACGGTGACATCGCCGAGCTCACGCTGATCGGCGGCCCGTCGGACTGCTTCGTGTCGAACGTGGCTACGAATGGCACCCTGACCAGCTCTCCGGCCGGCCTGCAGCAAAGCAAGCCGACGTGCGGTGGGCAGGTTGCCGGCAACGACAACCAAGCGTTCCTCGCCGAGTCGGCGTGCGACACCCAGATCCTCGGTCCAGGGTTCGGATGCCAGCCCGGCGACAAATACCCGCGCCGAAAGAAGGTCGTGATGCACCCGCTGCCCAAGCATCTGCAGACAATGCCCAACGTGTGCGGTCACGTGCCCGCCAATCCTTGGTGTCGGGTGGGCAAGGGCCAGCAGCACGCATGACGTAACACGCTTGCCGTCGACTGCGTCCTAACCTCTTCAGGCAACATGGGCGCAGTCGTCGTCAAGCTTGGCTCGAGTATCGTCGCGACCGACCGTGGCGACGTGCGGACCGACGTCCTGGGGCGGATCTGCGACGAGCTCGCGGAGCTGCAGCGGTCTGGACGCCAGCCGGTGGTAGTGACGAGCGGGGCGATCGCGCGCGGGATGGGGGTGATGGAGCTGCCGCTGCGTCCTCGCGCGATCGACGAGCTCCAGGCCGCCAGCGCGGTCGGGCAGGGGAAGCTCTACCAGGTTTACGACGAGCTGTTGCGCGACCGCGGGCTCCAGACGGCGCAGGTGCTGCTCACGTTCTTCGACGTGAGCGCGCGCAGCCACTACCTGAACGCGCGCCAGACACTTCGCAAGCTGCTCGACTGGCGCGTGATCCCGGTGATCAACGAGAACGACACGACCACGACGGACGAGATCTCCTTCGGGGACAACGACTTCCTGGCCGCCCAGATCGCGATCCTGATCGCCGCCGAGCAGCTCGTGCTGCTGACCGACGCCGAGGGCCTGTTCACCGCCGACCCGCGCATCGACCCGGACGCCCGGCTCGTGTCCGAGGTGACCGAGCTCGGGCAGCTCGACGAGCTGCGGATCGGGCATGCCACCTCGCCGCTCGGGTCCGGCGGGATGCGCTCCAAGGTGGTGGCGGCGGAGATGGCCACCGCGGCGGGAATCACGACCGTGATCGCGAGCGGATTGATCCCCGGCGCGTTGCTGTCCGCCGCCGCGGGTGAGGCGGTGGGCACCCGGTTCACCGCGCGGACCGGGCGGTACTCGAGCTTCAAGCTGTGGCTGCGCTACGCCAAGCCCACGCGCGGTCAGGTGCTGGTGGACGCCGGCGCGGCGCGCGCCCTGCGCGAGGGCGGGACCAGCCTGCTGCCGGTCGGAATCATCGAGGTGACCGGCGAGTTCAACGCCGGCGACGCGGTCGAGATCGCCCACGACGGAGAGCTCGTCGGCAAGGGAATCTGCAACTACTCCTCCGGCGAGCTGCGGCGCGTGCGGGGCCTGAAGTCGCGCGACGTGCGTGAGCGGCTGCCCCGCGCGACCGAGGAGGCGGTCCACCGGGACTACTTCGTGCTCGCGTAACCTTTGTCGGGAGCACCGAGCATGGCTGCCGTCACCACGACATCCGTCGCCGACATCTGCGCCGCCGCCAAGCGCGCGTCGACGCGGCTCGCCGCCCTGCCGTCAGGCGTCAAGAACGGGGCGCTCGAGGCGATCGCGGCGGCTCTGATCGAGCGCACGCCGGAGATCCTCGAGGCCAATGCCCGCGATCTGGAGGCGGGACGGGAAAACGGCGTCGGCGCATCGTTGATGGACCGTCTGGCGCTCGATCCGGGCCGGGTTGCCACGATCGCCCGCCAGGTCCGGGACATCGCCGCGCTGCCCGATCCGGTCGGCGAGGTGATCGAGGGACGCCGGCTGTACAACGGGCTCGACGTACGCAAGGTCCGCGTGCCGCTCGGCGTGATCGCGGTCGTGTACGAGGCGCGCCCGAACGTGACGATCGACGCGGCGGCCCTGTGCCTGAAGTCGGGCAACGCGATCGTGCTGCGCGGCTCGTCGATGGCTGCGGCGTCAAACGCGGTGCTGGCCGGCGTGGCCATCGAGGCTGGACTCGCGGCGGATCTGCCCGAGGGGTTCATGGCGTTGGTCGCCGGTGGCGGGCATGAGGAGCTCGCCGAGTTGGCCACTCAAACAGGTGTGGTCGACCTGATCATCCCGCGCGGCGGCGAGGGCCTGAAGGCCGCGTTGAAGGGCGTGGCTACCGTGCCGGTCATGTATGCGGCGTCGGGCAACTGCCACGTTTACGTCGATGCGTCGGCTTCATTGGACGACGCGCTGGCGATCACGCTCAACGCCAAGATCCAGCGCCCCAGCGTGTGCAACGCGGCCGAGACGCTGCTCGTGCACGCATCGGTGGCGGATCAGTTCCTCCCGGCGGCGCTCGAGGCGCTGGCCGACGCGGGGGTCGAGCTGCGGGCCGACTCGCGTGCGCGGGCGCTCGCGCCGGCGTCGCTAGAGCTATCGGACGCCACCGAGGAAGACTGGGCGACCGAGTACCACGCCCTGACTCTGGCCGTGGGGGTGGTTGACTCGGTCCAGGACGCGATCGAGCACGTCAACCGCTTCGGCTCGGGCCACTCCGAGGCCATCGTCACGCGCGACACGGAATCCGCGCGCGCCTTCCAGCTGGGCGTGGACGCCGCCTGCGTGTACGTCAACGCGTCCACACGCTTTACCGATGGCGGCGAGTTCGGGATGGGCGCGGAGATCGGCAACTCCACGCAGAAGCTGCACGCGCGCGGCCCGATCGGGCTGCGCGAGCTGTGCACGTTCAAGTACCTGATCGACGGCGCCGGCCAGGTTCGCGGCTGAACCGGCCGGGCATCTAGGAGCCTGTGCGGATCGGCATCTTGGGCGGGACGTTCAACCCGCCACATCTCGGTCACCTGATCTGCGCCCAGGAGGCGTACCTTCAGCTCGGACTGGACCGACTGACGCTGATCCCTGCGCGGATACCGCCGCACAAGCCCGTCGAGGACGAGCCCGGGCCCGAGCACCGGCTCGAGCTGTGCCGCCTGGCCGTCGAGGGCGACGATCGGTTCGACGTGTCGGACCTGGAGATCAATCGGGAGGGGCCGTCCTACACGGTCGATACCCTTGAAGAACTGCACCGTTCTGCGCCAGACCACGAGCTGTTCCTGATCGTCGGGGGCGACATCGCCGCGGGGCTGCCGAATTGGCGAGAGCCCGAGCGGGTGCTGTCGCGGGCGACGCTGGCGATAGCCAGGCGGCGTGGTACATCACGCGCCGCCGTGGCGGACGCGTTGCGCGTCCTCCGTGGTGGTGAGCGGGCGCAGTTCTTCCGCATGCCGCGGATCGCAATTTCCTCAACCATGCTGCGCGACCGGGTACGGGCTGGAGAATCGATCCGGTACTACGTCCCCGATCCGGTCGTCAGCTACATCGATCGGCACCATCTCTACGCGGGGGTAGGCTCACTGACATGAAACAAGCTGGGTGCGCATCCCAATGAGTCCACAGAATCTGGCAATCAAAACGCTCGACCCGGAGGCGCTGGCCGGCACGATCGCCGACTACGCCGCCGACCGCAAGGCGATCGACATCGTCCAGCTCGACCTGCGCGCGATCATCGGCTACACCGACTTCTTCGTGATCTGCACCGGCCGGACCGAGCGGCAGACGAAGGCGATCCACGACGCGATCCATGAGGGCATGAAGTCCGCCCACGGCCGGTTGCCCGAGCGCGTCGAGGGCCTCCCGGGGGCACGCTGGATCCTGATGGACTACCTCGACGTCGTCGTGCACGTGTTCGTGCCGGAGGCGCGCGAGTACTACCGGCTCGAGCAGCTGTGGGGGGAGGCGCCCGCACAAGCGGTCGGAGCCGGGTCGCCGTAGTCCCGTGCCGCGCGCCGCCGCCCCGACCGACGGTGCTCGCGGTGAACGGCAGTTATCTGGAGGCGGATGGCGGTGGGCCTGGAGGCGGTAGGGAGCCCGCACTTCACGGCGCTGATCGCCGTCGTCGTGAGGCCCCACTTCACGGCGCTGATCGCCGTGCTCCTCGGCCTGCTCGGCTTCGGAGTCGGTGTGTTCGGCACCCTCGTTGGCGCGGGCGGCGGCTTCATCCTCACGCCGGTGCTCCTGCTCGTGTACCCGAAATCGAGCCCGTCTCTGATCACGGCGATCAGCCTGATCGTGGTGTTCTTCAACGCCGGCTCGGGCTCGATCGCCTACGCGCGCCAGAAACGAATCGACTACCGGTCGGGGATCGTGTTTGCGCTGTGCACGCTGCCGGGGGCGGTGGTGGGGGTGTTGCTCGCGAATTCGGTCAAACGCCCGGCGTTCGACGTGATCATGGGTGTCGCGCTGACCGCGCTCGCGTGGTGGCTGGTGCGAGGGCGCAAGCAGCCGCCGGGTGGGCACCCCGGTCGCGGCGTGCTGCGCACGATCGTCGACCGCGACGGCAAGGAATACCAGTACTACGCCAACGTGCGGCTCGGCGCGCTTTGCAGCATCGGTGTCGGATTCGTCTCGAGTTTCCTGGGGATCGGCGGCGGCGTCGTCCACGTGCCGCTGCTCGTGACCGTGCTCGGCTTCCCGACTCATGTGGCCACCGCCACCTCGCACTTCGTGCTCGCGTGGATGGCGTTGGTGGCGACGCTCACCCACGTCGTTACCGGGACGTTCCACGGCGGCCTCGGGTTGCGGCGGGCGGCGGCGCTGTCGGTCGGGGTGGTGTTCGGCGCGCAGCTCGGCGCCGTCCTGTCCCAGCGCCTGAGCGGCACCGTGATCCAGCGCCTGCTCGCGGTCGGGCTGCTGGCGCTGGGAGTGCGCCTGGTGCTCAGCGTCGTGCTGTGAGAGGCGTGTGGGCCGACCCGAATTCTCGTCCGCGGCGGGCTTCGCTAGAGCGCGGCAAGCAGCTTCGGAGCCACCTCTTTTTTCCGGCTCATCACCCCGGGCAGCTCGATCTGGCTGTCGTGCGCCTGGGTTCCGAACGTCCGCGCCACCCCGGTAACGTCGCCGGCGACTAGCAGGTCCGTTCCCTTCGTCAGCACGTCGGTGACCATCAACGCGTACAGCTCGAGCTCGCGGCTCTCGCGCGCCTTGCGCATCGCCGCGAGCAGCTCATCCTTGCGGTCCATGAGTGCCTTGCCGACGACCTCGATCTGGGCGATGCAGATCTGCTGGCCGCTCGAGGCGTGGTACTGCTTGGCGTCGCGCGAGATGATCTCCTCGGCGCTCACCTCCGACACGTCGGAGGTGGCCTCGAACATCTCGCGGCCGTACTCGCCGGCGTCGAGCGCGAGCACGCGCTGGAGATACTCGACGACGCGGCGATCTCGCTCGGTGGTGGTGGCCGAGTTGAGGATGATCGTGTCTGACATGACCGCGCCGAGCAGCATCATCGCGGTCGAGGGGGTCGGCTCCATGCCGCTCTGGCGGAAGCGCTCGACGACCAGCGTGGCGGTCGAGCCGACCGGGTCGAACGTGGCGGTGACCGGGATCCGCGTCTCGATCGAGCCGATGTGGTGATGGTCGAGGATCTCGACGATCTCGGCCTTGTCCACCCCGGACACGCTCTGCGCCTGCTCGGCGTGGTCGACGAGCAGCACGCGCCGGCGCGGCGGCGCCACCAGGTCCGAGCGCGTGACCACCCCGATCGGATGCCGCTGGGGGTCGACCACCACCGCCGCGCCGTAGTAGCTCTCCTTGATCTGCTCGGAGATCTCATCGACCAGGAACTCGCTCGTCGCGGTGAGCGGGTCGCGCTCCATCAGCGCGCCGCACGGCGCAGCGAGGGTGATCATCCGGCCCGACACGTAGCTGTCGAGCGGGGAGACGATCACCGCGACGCCGTGCTCGCGGGCCAGCGCGAGGATCTCGTCGCTCGGCTCCGAGTCGTTGGAGAGCACGAGCAGCTGTGCCCCGCGCTCGATGGCCAGACGCTGCGCGTCTGACCGGTTGCCCACGACCACGACGTCGCCGGGGGAGGCGCCGCTGCGGGTTGCATCCATCGAATGGACCCACACGCGGCCCGAGAGCGGCTTGTCCTCGCCGGCCAGCAGCCTGGCTCCGAGCACGTCGACGATGGCCGAGACCTTGGTCGGGGCGTCGCGCAGCGTCGACGCCTCGCGCGTCTCGCGGATGAAGCGGCGGGCGAGCGCGCGCTCGGTCATCACGCCGACGAGAGCGCCGTCGTCGTCGACGACGGGCACGATCTCGAGCCCGGCGCGCGCCATCTCGAGGCCGGCGTGCCGGATCGGCGCCTGGACGTTCACCAGCGGGAAGCTCGACTGCATCACGTCGCAGGCACGGACCATCACGTGGGGGATGAACTGCGGGGCCGGGGCGCCGCTGCGCTCGATCAACCACCGGGTCTGCGCGTTGACCTCGCCGAGGCGCACCGGGACGTACTCGTTGCGCGAATCCAGCCGCCCCTTGAGTTCGGCGTAGCCGATCGCCGCCGCGATCGAGTCAGCGTCGGGATTGCGGTGGCCGGTGACGTAGATGGTCGCCATGCGGGTGCGATTATCCACGCTGGCACCGGTCGCGCGATAGCGTCCGTGCGCCGGTAGCGCCTCAGCTGGCCCGGGCAGTTGTACCGGCTGCTCGCCTACGTCACGGAAACGGAGAGAGACACGATGCCGACCGCCCCACAGATTCTTCCGACGTCGATCCCGGAGGGGACCGCGCCCGGAGTCAGATACCGGCTCGAGGGCGAGCTCGTGCCCGTGCTGCACATGGCCCTCGACGGGCAGGTGCCCGTGTACTTCGAGCACCACGTGCTGCTGTGGAAGTATCCGCAGCTCCAGATCGGCCTGCACCCGCTCGGCAAGGGGCTCAAGCGGCGTGTGCTCGGCGGGATGCCGCTGCTGCTGCTCGAGGTCCAATCAGCCGGGGAGATCGCCTTTAGCCGCGACGCCCCCGGTCACGTGGTCGCGCTTCACCTGCAGCCCGGCCAGGGAATCGTCGTGCGCGAGCACCAGTTCCTGGCCGCGACCGGTGGCGTGCAATACGACTACTCCCGCCAGCAGGGCTTCGCGAACATGTTCTACGGCGGCGGCTTCTGGGTCGACCAGTTCCTCGCCGGCGACCAAGAGGGAGTGGTCTGGGTTCACGGCTACGGCAACGTGTTCGAGAAGAACCTCGACCCGGGGGAGTCGATCGACATCGAGCCCGGCGGCTGGCTGTTCCGGGACCACTCGGTGCAAATGTCCCAGGAGGTCTACGGATTCAAAACGGGCTTCATGAGCGGCGCCGGCAACCTGGTCTTCAACCGCTTCACCGGACCGGGCCGGGTCGGCCTGCAGAGCGCGTACCTGCATCCGCCGGTGGAGGAGGGCGCCGGCGGGAACGCCCAGCGTCAGCAGGGCGGTGGCGGGCTGCTCGGCAATATCGTCGGCGGCCTGCTCGACAACTGACGCGGCCGACTCCGTGAGCTTCGCGCCGGGACATCTCACCGCACACCCGCTTCCGCCTGGGATCGTCGGCGCGCTCGGGCTGGGTGGCTATCAGCTCTTGGTCGACGTGGGTGGCGTTGGGGCCGGGCGGCTTGGCGCCCACGCGTTCCTGCTCGTCGCGCCCGAGCCCGACCCGTCGCTGCCCGACGCCGGCACCCAGATCTCGCTTCACCAGTCGCGGCTGAAGGATCAGGCCGAGGCGTCTGCCTTCGTGCAGCTCGCGGCTCAGCTCGGGTACCTGCGGCTGTCCGGCTATCGGCTGGCGCTCGAGCGCGCCGGGTTGCGCAGCAAGGTGGCGCTGATCAACCCGGCGACGGGTGCGATCGTCGCGACGATCCCCGACAAGGCCCCCGGGCGGTTGTTCGGGGGTGGCGGGGGGCCGTCCCGGCTGCTGGCGAGCGTGCGCGATCTGCCGCCCGCGGGTCCTCCGCCCGACCTCGAGAGCCCCGAGCAGCTGCGGCAGGTGCTGGTCGCGCTGGCGCTGCGGGACGAGTCGCTGGGTGGAGCGGAGGCAGCCGAGCTCGCCGACCGCGCGCTCGAGTTGCTCCGGCAGGGCGGGGCGATGGATCCGCCGGCGGCGCTCGAGGCGGCTAAGCAGGATCGCGGCTAGAGGGTAGCCGGGTGGCATAGCAGTTCTGATACAGTCATGTAACGTGACTGAGACGCAGGTATCCCTTGACCCGGCGCGCCTGGACCGGGTCCGCGAGCGCCTGCGTGATCGTGACTGGCGGGACGTCACCGTCGAGGATCTGGCCGACGCGCTGGGCATGTCGCGGATGACGCTTCACCGGCGCGGGATCAGCAAGGACGTCCTGCTCGCGCAGCTCGCCGGTGTGCTGGAGGACGAGTACCGCGAGGCGATCCTGCCGGCGCTCGTGTCCTCGGCGCCACCGCGGGAGCGCCTGCGGGCAGCTCTGAGCGCGTTGTGCGGGGTCAACGAACGCTACCTGGGGCTGCTCGAGGCGCTGGGGCGGGCGAGCGCGTTCGTCTTCCACGAGGAGGGGGAGGGTCCGGTGCTCACGCGAGTGACGTTCACGGACGCGCTTCGACGCATCCTCGAGGACGGGATCGCCGACGGCACGCTGCGCGCGGATGACCCGACCGAGATGGCCACGCTCCTGTTCAACGCAACGGGCTGGACGTACCGCCACATGCGAACCGGCCACCGGTGGGCGCCCGACCAGGTCCGCGACCAGCTGGTGTCGCTCCTGCTCGACGGTGTGGCGGCGTGAGTGTCCGTCCGGTCACGCTTCCAGCGCGCCCGGACCGGGTGGACCGGCGCGGGATCGGAATCCTGGCCTGCGGCCACGCGTGCGTGGACATGGCGCAGGGAGCGGTGCCGGCGCTGATCCCGTTCCTGATCCACCACCGCCACTACAGCTACGCGGCGGCCGCGGCGCTCTTGCTGGCGATGACGATCACCTCGTCGCTGATCCAGCCCGTGTTCGGCCACTACGCCGATCGCCGTTCTTTGCCGTGGCTGCTGCCCGGCGGCGTGCTGATCGCGGGCATCGGGATCGGGCTGTCCGGGCTGATGCCGTCCTACCCGCTCACGTTCGCGGCCGTCGCGCTGGCCGGCGTGGGCGTCGGCGCCTATCACCCTGAGGCCGCGCGCTACGCCAACTATGTATCGGGTCATCGCCGCGCCAGCGGGATGAGCCTGTTTTCGGTGGGAGGCAACGTCGGCTTCGCGCTCGGGCCGGTGCTCGTCACGCCAGTGGTGCTCCTGCTCGGGTTGCACGCCACGCCGTGGCTGATCGTTCCCTACCTGGTGGTCGCCGCGTCGATTACGGCGAGCTTGCCGCACCTGCTGTCGTTCCGGCCGGACGCTCCGGGCGCGCGGGCAAATCGCTCATCGCCCAGTCCGGCGTCGCCGCGACCGGATCGGTGGCGACCGTTCTCGCTGGTCGCCGGCGTCGCCGCGTTTCGGTCCGGCGCCTACTTCGGGCTGCAGGCGTTCATCCCGTCCTACTTCATCTCCCACTTCGGCGCCAGTACCGGCCAAGCCAACGCTGCTCTGACCGTGCTGCTCGTCTCGGGTGCAGTGGGGACGCTGGTGGGAGGGCGGCTGGCCGATCGCATCGGGCGCCGGCCGATCCTCGTGGGATGCATGGCCGTGCTCCCGCCATTGATCCTGCTCGTGCTCGTCAGCGGCCAGGTCTTCGGGTTCGTGCTGCTGGCGCTGGTCGGCTTCTTCATCATCGGCAACTTCTCGATCACCGTGGTGCTCGGCCAGGAGTTCCTGCCCAACCGCATCGGGATCGCTGCCGGCGTCACGCTGGGTGCCGCGATCGGCGTGGGTGGCGTCACCTCCGCGCTTCTCGGGTTGCTCGCCGATGCCGCGGGCCTGACCACCGTGATGCTGGTGATCGCGGCGCTGCCAATCCCCGGGCTCGCGTGCGCGCTCGCGCTCCCGCGGGGGAGGGCTCGAGGGAAGGCGGTCCGCCGCGACACCGCCCGCGAGGAGACTGCCCGCGGGGACACCGTCCGCAGGGACACCGCCCGCAACGACCAAGCCGCCGGTGGCGCCGGGGCGGTCAGCAAGCCGAAGCCGGCGTCCGTCAGCTGACCGGCGGCTCGACACGCATGACCAGCTTTCCCCTTCTGCTCACCAGCAACGAGTCGCCGGTGACCACACGATCGATCCAGTAGCCAAGGCGGTTGCGGAACGCGTCTGCGTTGATCTTTACCGGCGCGTTGTGCGACCCTGACTGAGGCGGGCTGTCGGCTTGCGCAAAGTGGAGCTGAGGGGACTCGAACCCCTGACCTACGCGCTGCCAGCGCGTCGCTCTAGCCAACTGAGCTACAGCCCCATCGAATATGAACCTGTCCGCAAGGTTAATGCATGACTGCTGACCGTTGCGCGGGGCCGTCAGGCGAAGGTAGATGCACGTTTTGTTCGCCAACAGCTGCGCGGGCAGCAGAAAACAGCGATCAAGCTCGCCGCAGTAGACCGCAAACAGGTCAACTTCGTGTTCGCTGTACGTGGTGCGAATGTGTCCGTGCGGAGTGCAACGCGACGTACAGACCGAGACGATTACGACGTCTCGCGTGGGACTTAGGCGACCCCACTTCACCTGGACCCGCCAGAGATCCCTGCCGATCTCGAGCGCGAGATCGGTCCGGCCATGTTCTGCGACAGGCCGCAGAACCGGTATGCCCAGCTTCGTCGCTGCAAGCACGATCGCTTGCTCGGCGATGGCGCCTTTGTCGTTCGAGTTCATAACGAACGTATGTTCGCATGAGCATCGGACGGAAAGACCAGGGAATGCAGGTCAAACGGCTCCGCCTGGCGGCTAACCGGGCGGGATGAACTCCGGGACGTCGAGCCCGTCGTCGAGCGACGAGGGCGGCTGCTCGCCGTCGCCCGCCGACGCGTCACGGGCCGCGGCTCGGCGACCGCCGACGCCGGCACTCCGCGATCCGCTATCGGCGCCGGCACTCCGCGATCCGCCACTGGCGGCTCGGGCCCCGGAGGCACTGCCCGTCGCCCGCTCCACCCGCTCGATTTGCGCCACCAGTCGCGAGTGCACCCGCTGGACATCGCCCAACAGGCGCTCTGCATTCGAGCGCAGCGAGTTGCTCATCTCACGCAGGTTCGAGACGAGCTCCAAGCCCTCCGAGCGGACGCCGTCGGCGGTGGCGCGCGCGTCGTCCAGCAGCGAACGGGCTCGCTGCTCGGACTCGGCGCGGGTCTGATCGGCCGCCTGCCGCGCCTCGCCGACGATCTCGCCGGCGCTCTCCTCCGCCCGGGCCACGATCCCGAGCGCCTCGTTGGTGGCGGCCGACTTCGCCGCCTCGGCGTCGGCCTGGCCGGACTCGCGCAGGCGGGTGGCTTCGGCCTGGGCCATCGTCAGGATCTCGGCTGCCTCGTCCTCGGCCGCGGTGACGCGGTTGTCGGCGGCGCGCTGCGCTTCGGCGATCCGGTCACGGGAGCGCTGCTCGGCGTCGAGCCGGAGCTTCTCGGCTGCATCCTCGGCCGCCGCCACGATCGCCGCGACGCGCTCGGCGGCGACGGCCGCGCTCGGGCGGCGCGCCCCTGACCGCGGCGTCTCAGGACGACCTCCGGTGGCGCCTGACCGCGGCGCCGCAGGACGCTCGGCCGCGCCTGACGGCGGCGCCTCAGGATCGCTCGGTCCGGGCCCGGCGTTCTCGGCCACGCGCGGATGGTAGAGGGGCCGCCCCGGGGACCCGGCAGGCGACGTCCGCAGGGACCGCGGCCGGGCCCGCTCGAAGTAACCTCCTGTCGGAGTGGCTGAGCGACGTTACGACCCCAAGCAGATAGAGCCGAAGTGGCAGGAGATCTGGGCGCGCGAGCGCACCTGGGAGGTCTCCAACGACCCCGACGAGCACGAGGGACGGGAGACGTCCTACGTGCTCGAAATGCTCCCGTACCCGAGCGGTGAGCCGCACATCGGGCACCTGAAGAACTATTCGCTCGGCGACGCGATCGCCCACTTTCACCGGCGCATCGGTCAGCGCGTGCTGCACCCGATGGGCTACGACGCGTTCGGGCTGCCGGCGGAGAACAACGCGATCAAGACCGGCGTCCACCCTCGCGACGCGACGAACCAGTCGATCGCCACGTTCCGGGAGGCGTTTCACCGTTGGGGCATCTCGATCGACTGGAGCCGGGAGCTGGCCACGCACGAGCCGTCGTACTACCGCTGGACGCAGTGGATCTTCCTGCAGCTGTTCAAGCGCGACCTGGCGTACCGGAAGACCGCGGCGGTCAAGTGGTGCCCGAACGACCAGACGGTGCTGGCCAACGAGCAGGTGATCGACGGCCGCTGCGAGAGGTGCGGCGCGCTGGTCGAGGTGCGCCAGCTCGAGCAGTGGTTCTTCCGGATCACCGACTACGCCGACCGGCTGCTCGACGACCTCGAGACGATCGATTGGCCCGAGCACGTCAAGGCGATGCAGCGCAACTGGATCGGGCGCAGCGAGGGCGCCGAGGTCGTCTTCAGATGCGACGAGCTCGCGATCGACTATTCGGTCTTCACGACGCGACCGGACACGTTGTTCGGGGCGACGTTCTTCGTTATGGCCCCGGAGCACCCGGACGTGTTCAGGCTCGCCCAGGGCACCGAGTACGAGCAGCAGGTCCACGAGTACGTGAACCGCGTGGCAGGCGAATCACCCGAGGTGCGGGGAGCTGCCGAGAAGCCGAAGACCGGCGTACCGCTCGGCCGAACCGTCACCAACCCGATGACGGGCGAGCAGATCCCGATGTTCGTCGCTGACTACGTGCTGATGGAGTACGGCACAGGCGCGGTGATGGCCGTGCCCGCGCACGACCAGCGCGACTACGACTTCGCCAAGGCGTTCGACCTGCCGATCCGACAGGTCGTCGCGCCTGCGCACGAGGACGACGACCCGACCGACACCGACCAGGCATTCGTCTCGCACACGGAGAACGAGGTCCTGATCAACTCGGGCCAGTTCTCCGGTCTGAACGCCGTCGAGGGGCAGCGGGCGATCGTCGACTGGCTCGATCGCGAGGGTAAGGGTCACTTCTCGGTCAGCTACAAGCTCCGCGATTGGCTCGTCTCGCGACAGCGTTACTGGGGCTGCCCGATCCCGATCCTTTACTGCGACACGTGTGGGATGGTCCCGGTGCGCGAGGACGACCTGCCGGTACTGCTGCCCGACGTCGAGGACTACCAGCCCAAGGGCCGCTCGCCTCTGGCCGCGGCCGAGGATTGGGTGAATACGCGCTGTCCCGAGTGCGGCGGCCACGCCCGGCGCGAGACAGACACGATGGACACGTTCGTCGACTCGAGCTGGTACTACCTGCGCTACTGCGACGCCCGGAACGACGACGCGGCGTGGGATCGCCGGGTGCTGCAACACTGGATGCCCGTCGATCAGTACATCGGCGGCGTCGAGCACGCGATTCTGCACCTGCTGTACTCGCGCTTCTTCGTCAAGGCGCTCGCGGACATGCAGCTGCTCGACGTGCAGGAGCCCTTCCAGGCGCTGTTCACCCAGGGGATGATCCTGGGTCCGGACGGCAACAAGATGTCGAAGTCGTTCGGGAACGTGATCAGCCCGCAGCCGATCGTCGACCAATTCGGCGCCGACGCCGCGCGTTGCTACGTGCTGGTGATCGGGCCGCCCGACCAGGACGCCGCGTGGGCGTCCACCGGCATCGAGGGCGTTCACCGGCGCTTGCTGGGGCGTCTGTGGCGACTGGCCGACGAGCTCGCGACCGATCCGGAGGCCGGCGCCGACGAGCGCGCCGGCACGCCCGCCGACCAGCCCATCGATTCGACGGGTGACGCGCTGACAATCGTGCGCAAGGCTCACTGGGCGATCGACAAGGTCACGCGCGACATGACCGGCAGGTTTGCCTTCAACACGGCGATCTCGGCGATCATCGAGCTGATCAACGAGATCTACCGCTTCCCCGAGGCGGACATGCAGGCGCGCAGGTTCGCCGCCGCGACTGCGGCATCGCTGGTGTTCCCGTTCGCCCCCCATCTGGGTTCCGAGGCGTACGAGATGCTGACTGGACGGCGCGTGTGGGAGGAGCCGTGGCCGGACGCCGACCCGGACCTGCTTCAGACCGACACCTTTCAGCTCGTCTGTCAGGTCAATGGCAAGGTCCGCGACCGGGTTACCGCTCCCACCGGCGCACCCCGCGAGCAGCTGGAAAAACTCTGCCTGGAGTCCCGCGGGGTGCAGTCTCACCTGAACGGCCAGCAGGTCGCCAAGGTGATCGTCGTGCCGGACAAGCTGGTCAACGTCGTCGTCCGCTAGTGGCCTACGTCGCGGTCGTCGGTCCGGGGGACGCCTCGCCGACGGAGATCGAATCCGCCGAGCTGGTCGGGCGCGCAATCGCCGAGCGCGGTCACGTGCTCGTGTGCGGGGGACTCGGCGGTGTGATGGAGGCAGCAGCGCGAGGAGCGTCCAAAGCGGGTGGTACCGCCGTCGGCATCCTGCCAGGTAACGATCGTGCCGCCGGCAACGAATGGCTGACGATCGCGATCCCAACTGGCTTGGGGGAGCTGAGAAACGGTCTTGTCATCCGGGCTGCGGACGTCGTCATCGCGGTCGGCGGCGCCTACGGGACCCTGTCCGAGGTCGCGCTCGCGCTCAAGACCGGCGTGCCGGTAATCGGCCTCGAGAGCTGGGACATAGACGGGATCGAGCGCGTCGACTCGCCCGAGGACGCGGTGGCGCGGGCCACCGCCCGAGCCGGTTCATAGACTCACCCCCGTGCCCGCGTTCAAGCCTGCCTACCTGATCCACGGTGACGACCACGGCCGGATCGCCGAGCGCCGGCGCCGGCTCCGCGCCCTGGCCGAGACCGAAAGCGGCACCCAGGGGGTCGAGGTGTTCGAGGGGGAGGCGGCTACCCCTGACGCGGTCGCCGCCGGCCTGAACGCCCTGACGTTCGCCATCGGCCGCCGGTTCATCATCGTCGACGGCGTCGAGCGCTGGACCGATAAGCAGTTCGAGCCGCTCGCCGCGGCGCTGAGCGACATCCCGCCCGACACGACGGTCGCGTTCTTCGCGCGTGAGGACGGCCGGACAAAGGCTCCCAAGGCCCTGCACGACACGGTTAAGAAGGCGGGCGGAGACATCGCGGCGGAGGAGAACGTCAAGCCGTGGGAACTTCCCAAGTGGGTCATCGCGCGAGCGCGCGAGCTCGGCCTGCAGCTCGAGCCGGACACAGCCCGCGCGATCGTCGCACACGTAGGCGACCGCCAGCAGCGGCTGCTGCGCGAGCTCGAGAAGCTCGCCCTGTACGCCGGCAAGGGCGCACGCGTCGACGGCCCCATGGTGGATGAGCTGACCGCGCCCTCGGCCGAGCACAAGGCGTGGTCGCTCGCCGACACGATCCTGGCAGGAGACGCGTCGGCCGCTGTCGCCCTTTACCTGACGTTGCGAAGTCAGGGGGAACGGTTGCCGAGCCTCCTCTACTGGATCAGCCAGCGTGTCCGGACCGCGCACGAGGTGGCGTGCGCGCTCGAGGCCGGCGAGCCTCCGGCCCAGATCAAGCGGACGCTGCGGATGCCGTCAAAGGCCGCCGACCGGCTGATCGCCGATGCCCGCCGCATCGGACCCGAGGACCTGCAACGCACGATCGAGGAGCTCGCCGAGCTCGAGCTCGCCTCGCGGGGCGGAGGAAGTGGCGCCGCCGGAGAGGACACGGTCGCGCTGCTAGCGATCCGGCGCGTGGCCGCGACCGCTTAGCTGACGCCGCCGCGACGATTGCCGCCGCGACGATTAGATGACGTGCAGCAGGAGCGCGGCGATCAACGCGATCACCACGACCAGCATCGCGGGCAGGAAGTGCAGGATGCGACTCCCCTCGCGCCGGAAGTTCGGTGGCGCGTTGGCCGCGTTACGCATCACGAGTGCGGCCCCCCGCGAGGCGAACGCGTCGTCTCGCTCGAGCCGCAGGCGCTCGATCGTGGCCGACAGCTCATCGCGCTCGGCGGTGACTTCCCTGCCGGCGGCGATCGCCTCGTCACGTGACCGCAGGGCGGCGTCGCGCTCGCCCACGAGCGATTCGCGCCCGGCGGCGAAGTCGTCACGCTCGGCCAGGGCGCCCTCCTGCGATGCCATCGCGCCGGCGAGCTTGGCCGACAGCTCGTCGCGCTCGGCGATCGCGGCGCGTCGCTCGGCCAGCGCCTCGTCCCGCGCCGCGAGGGCAGCGTCTCGCAGGCGGAGCGCCTCCTCACGATCCTGCGCGGCGGCGTCGCGCGCCGTCACGGCCTCGTCACGGAGCTTCAGCGCTTCGCCGCGGGCGCGCATCAGCCGCTCACGCTCGTTGGCGGCCGATTCCTGGGCTTCGCGGGCGGCGTCGCGCGCGCCCGACACCTCATCGAGCTTGGCGCCGCGGCGCGCCAGCTCGTTGGACAGCTCGACGATCTCGGCCTCGCGGCGCTCGAGCTCGCGCTGCACCTGGTGGATCTCGCGACGCGCCTTGACCAGCTCGGCGGACGGGGACCGGGTGCGCCTCGGTTCACTCGTGCGCGGTTGACTCGTGCGCGATTCACCCGCGCGTGTTGGCTCGCTCTTGCTCCCGGCGCTGCCCGGCCGGCGCCGGCGTGAGCGCTTTTCGTCGGGCAAGGGAAGCGAGATCGTGATGTCGGGGGCCACGTTGAGCTCGGCCTCGAGCCACTGATCGTCCTGCTGCTCGTACGGGAAGGAGGCCTTCCACGGCTCGCCCTCCTCAGCTGCCCACGGCTTGTGGTCGAGGTCGGCAAGCAGGCGCCGCTGCTCCTCGTCGGCGAGCAGCGTAAGGCTGGGACGGATGAAGCGCCGACCGCGCACGCCGAACCAGCGGCCGTTCACCTCGAGTCGATCGGAACCGGCCTCAATCCGGTCCAGCTCGAAGGCCACGCCGTTCGTTCCCGTGGACGCGTACTCGACAGCCTCTGCCATGAGGATCACAAGTTACCCGGTACTGCGCGGTGGGCGTGCCGTCGCAAGCCGTGTTGCAGCCGGCAACGGGTTACGGTTTGTTGTCGGGGCCTGAGTCAGCCGCGACGCACGCGCGCTGCGCGGGACTTCTTGCGCGCGCCGGCATTCCGGTGCAGCGCGCCCCGCTTGACGGCCTTGTCGATCGCCTGCACGAGCTGACGATGCTCGGTGGCGGCCTGTGAATCCTCGCCGGCCGCGACGGCGTCTTCGAGCCGACGAAAGAACGTCTTGATCCGCGAGGTGTAGCGGCGGTTCTCCAGGCGTTCGCGCTCGGCGCGGATGATCCGTTTCTTCTGTGACTCGATGTTGGCCATTAGCAGAGGACTGACAAAAGTCGGCGGCGCCTGACGGCGGCGCCTTGGGCCACGGACGATTCCGCCGTGGCGCGGCCCTACTATAGCCGCCCTGGTCCAGATCGATCCCGATACGACGTCCGGGGACGGCGTGCCCCCATCACCGCCGGGTCAGCCACCACCGCACGAGCCGCCCCGCCGGCGCATCGCCGTCAACACGGCGATCTTCGCGTTCGCCACCGCGCTCTCGCGCATCGCCGGACTCGGACGCGAGGTGGCCGGCGCCTACTTCTTCGGCACGACCGCCGCCTACTCGGCGTTCACGCTCGCCTCCCAGGTACCCAACCTGTTCAGCAACCTGTTCTCGCAGGCAGCGCTCGGAGCGGCGTTCGTGCCCGTATTCACAGAGCTGCTGCAAGAGGGGCGCAAGCGCGAGGCATACCGCCTGGCCGCCACGCTGTTCTGGATCATCCTCGTCGCACTCGGCGCGCTGACGCTCGTGTGGCTCGCGATCGCCGGTGTGATCACGCCGCTGTTCACCGGAAGCGGGATCCCGGCCGCGCTGACGGCCGGTCTGTCGCGAGTGCTGTTCCCGGTGGTGCTGCTCCTGAGCCTCACGGGGCTGCTCGTCGGGGTTCTGCAGGCATACGACCAGTTCACGATTCCGGCGCTCGCGCCCGCGGTCTGGAACGTCGTGATCCTCGTGCTCCTGATCCTCCTGCGCGGGCATTTCCACGGGCCGAACAAGGTCTACGCCTACGCGATCGCGTGGCTGGCGGCCACTGTGGTGCAATTCCTGATGGTCGCGGCGGCGCTGCGGACGATCGAGTTCCGGCTCGCCTTCAGCTTCGACTGGCGCGATCCGCGCGTGCGCCAGGTGCTCGTCCTGTTCCTGCCGGTGACGATGAGCATCGGGATCGTCAACCTCGACATCTTCATCAACGCCGGCTTCGGGTCGCTCGTCGGTAGCTACGCGCCGGCGGCGATCAACCAGGCGTTCCGGATCTACATGCTGCCGCAGGGGATCTTCAGCGTCGCGGTCGCGACCGTGCTGTTCCCCACCCTCAGCCGGATGGCGAACCGGCGCGACCCGAAGGGCATCCGCCGCGCCGTGGGCAACGGGATGCGCCAGATCAACCTGCTGCTGATCCCCTCCGCCGCGCTGATGCTCGTACTCGCGACGCCGATCACGCGCCTCGTCTACCAGCATGGGACCTTCGGCCCGACCTCGACCCACTACGTCTCGACCGCGCTGTTCTGGTTCTCGTTCAGCCTGCCGTTCGCGGGGCTCAACCTGCTTCTGACGCGAACCTTCTTTGCGGTTCAGCGGCCGTGGATCCCGACCAAGCTCGCGGCGATGAACATGGTGGTCGACGCGATCGTGAGCATCGCGCTGTACAAGCCGCTCGGCATCGCCGGCCTGGTGATCGGCACCGCGTCCGCGAACCTGGTGATGACGGTGCTCCAGCTGCACCGGCTGCGGATCGGGTTGAACCGCCGGCTCGAGGGCGCCCAGACCATCATGATCACGCTCCGGATCCTCATCGCCACCGTGATCATGGCCGCGGTGGCCCGAGGAGTATGGGCCGGACTCGACTCAGCGCTCGGCCGTTCCCTGATCGCGCAGATCATCTCGGTTGGGCTCGCCTGCGCGGTGGCATGCGCGCTGTACGGCTGGCTGGCCCTGCGGATGCGGATCCCCGAGGCGCGCCAGATCGAGCAACTGGTGCTCAGCCGCCTGCGCGGCCGCTAGCCTGAGTGAGGCATGAGCTTCTACGAGCGCCATTTCTCCAACCCCCAGCGCGAGCGGGCGTTCTTGAGCGCGATCGGATTCACCGCCGCATTCGCCACCGCGCGGGGGATCACCCACGCGATCAAGGCCGGTGTCGGCCCGTTCCACAACATCTCGGAGGGCGGTCGTCACATCCACCACTCGACGTTCGGGATCCTCGGTCTGCTCGGGATCGGCTACTTGTGGACCTATCAGCTCGGCGTCGGCGTGGGCCGGTGCCGGCGCTGGCCGTCGCGGCTCAGCGCATCCACGTACGGGATCGCTGCCGCGCTGACGCTCGACGAGTTCGCGCTGTGGCTCGACCTGCACGACGACTACTGGGACAAGCAGGGGCGCAAGTCGATCGACGCGGTGGCGCTCTTCGGCGGCCTGCTGGCGATCGGCGTCGCCGGCCGTGGCGCGGCGAACGAGCTCGGACTGGTGCCCAAGGCGCTCGAGCACTGGGCCTCGGACGAGGTCCACGACGACGAGTAGGGGCCTCGCTGCGCTCGGCGTCCGTGGGGCCGGAGAAGCCTCATCCGGCTGAGGTCGCGGTCGCTAATACCCTTGAGGTATGGCCGATCAGGCCCACATCCGCAACTTCTCGATCATCGCGCACATCGACCACGGCAAGTCGACGCTGGCCGATCGCATCCTTGAGCTGACCCACACCGTCGACCCCCGGTCGATGCGCGCCCAGCTGCTCGACTCGATGGAGCTCGAGCGCGAGCGCGGGATCACTATCAAGGCCCAGGCGGTGCGGGTGTTCTACACGTCGCAGAAAGATGGGCAGACGTATCAGCTGCACCTGATCGACACGCCCGGGCACGTCGACTTCACCTACGAGGTGTCGCGCTCGCTGGCCGCGTGCGAGGGTGCGCTGCTCGTGGTCGACGCGAGCCAGGGGGTCGAGGCGCAGACGGTGGCCAACACGTACCTGGCGATCGACTCGGGCCTCGAGCTGATCCCGTGCCTGAACAAGGTCGATCTGCCCGGCGCCGAGCCCGAGCGCGTCGCCGAGGAGGTGGCCGAGCTGCTCGGCGAGCCGGCGGAGAGCGTGCGGCGGATCAGCGCCAAGACCGGCGAGGGCGTCACGGATGTGCTCGACGAGCTGATCGCGCGTGTCCCGCCTCCGAGCGGGGTGCCCGACGCGCCTCCGCGGGCGCTGATCTTCGACTCCGAGTTCGACCAGTACCGCGGCGTGATCGCGTACATCCGAGTCGTCGACGGCACGTTCACCAAGGGCGAGGCGATCCGGGCCATGCAGGCCGGGACCGAGGCCGAGATCGACGACATCGGCTTCTTCACCCCGCAGATGACCTCGGCGGGTGAGCTGCACGCCGGCGAGGTGGGTTTTCTGATCACGGGGATCAAGGACGTGACGAAGCTCCGCGTCGGCGACACGCTGACGAGCAAGCGCCGGCCGGCGGACCAGCCGCTGCCCGGCTACCGCGAGGTCAAGCCGATGGTGTTCTGCGGCCTGTTCCCGATCGATTCCGACGACTACGCCGACCTGCGCGACGCGCTCGAGAAGCTGTCCCTGAACGACGCCGCGCTCAGCTGGGAGCCCGAGACGAGCGACGCGCTCGGGTTCGGGTTCCGGTGCGGCTTCCTCGGCCTCCTGCACATGGACATCGTCCGCGAGCGCCTGGAGCGCGAGTACGACCTCGAGCTGTTGGCGACGATGCCGAGCGTCGAGTACGAGGTGACGCTGACCGACGGCGCGACGATCCCGGTGCACAGCCCCAACGACATGCCGGAGCCCACGCGGGTCGCGGTCGTGCGCGAGCCCTACATCCGCGCGTCGATCCTGACGCCGAAGGAGTACATCGGGCAGATCATGGAGCTCTGCCAGGAGCGCCGCGGCGACCACTCGGGCCTGCACTATCTGTCCTCCGAGCGCGTGCAGTTGACCTATGACCTGCCGCTGGCCGAGATCGTGCTCGACTTCTTCGATCAGCTGAAGTCGCGCACGCGCGGCTACGCCTCGCTCGACTACGAGCTGATCGGCCTGCGCGAGTCGGATCTGGTCAAGCTCGACATCCTGCTCGCGGGCGACCCCGTCGACGCGCTGTCGATGCTCGTGCACAAGAGCAAGGCCTACGAAGCGGGCCGGGAGCTGGCCGAGCGGCTGCGCAAAACGATCCCCCGCCAGCAGTACGACGTCCCGATCCAGGCCGCCATCGGCACCCGGATCGTGGCTCGCGAGACGATCAAGGCCTACCGCAAGGACGTCACCGCCAAGTGCTACGGCGGCGACATCACGCGCAAGCGCAAGCTGCTCGAGACACAGAAGAAGGGCAAGCAGCGGATGAAGCAGGTCGGCCGGATCGAGGTGCCCCAGGAGGCGTTCCTGACCGTGCTCGAGCTCGGCGAGAAGAGCTGAGGGCAGCGGCCGCTAGCCGCGCCGGCTGCTGTCGTGGCCGCGCTCGCCCCGGCGCTGCATCCAGCTCGCGAACTCGTCGAGGCCGTCGGCGAGGATCTTCCCGAGGCTGTCGTCGGTCTTGATGTAGCCGAGCTCCTCGTCGGACGGGCGGTCGGCGCGCTTGGCCTTGGAGGTCGCGGCCGCGGCGGCCTCGCGGGCGGCGCGCTGGGCGCGCTCGCGGGTCACCCTGGCCTTCTCGCGGAGCTCACGCTCTAGACCGGCCAGCCGTTCCTCGACATCCGGACTGGTCGGAGGCGGCGGGGGGGATGACGGCCGGACCGGGCTCCGCCGACGTTGACGCATGATGCTCCCGTACGCCTCCTGGACCTCCTCGAACCGCCGCGCGGACTCGATCGAGCCGCCGTTGTGGTCGGGATGGTGGAGCTGGACAAGCCGCCGGTAGGCCGCGCGCAGCTCCTCGTCGGAGACCCCCGGCTTCACGCCGAGGACGGTGTAGGGGTCTCGGCGCAGGGAACTCAGACCCAGGGTCGCGGCCTCGGGCCGCTCGGGCGGCCGGCGGGCCAGCGACCGTAGGCGTGCAGCGAGCGGCGGTAACGACTGCCGTAGTGGCGAGGGCCACGCCCGAACACCCACCAGGCGGCCGCCAGCACGACCGCCCAGGCCGTGAACAGCGTCGTGATCACGACCACCGCCGCGATCAGCAGCGAGACAATCACCGGCGCCAAGAACACGATCAAGACGATGATCGCCGGGTGCGGAATCGAAAGCGATCGTGACGGCTGACGCCGGCGGACCGGCGGCGCGCCGGGCAGGTCGGCGACGACCGCGTCGAGTTCTCCGTAAGTGCGCGCGCAGAACACGGCTTCAAGGCGCTCCTCGAGCTCCTCGGCGAGCAGCCGGCCCTCTCCGGTCGCATGGCGCAACCGCTCGGCGACCTGTTCGCGATCCGCGTCCGATGCCCTCAGGGTCGCTCGCCTAGCCATCTCGCTCTTGCTCCTCGT
>DATJUA010000084.1:0-3151 GCA_035502815.1 Solirubrobacteraceae bacterium | reverse complement strand
TCGATCCGCGATGAGAACCCGGTGCTGTTCCTGGAACACAAGCGCTTGTATGGGATTAAGTCCCCGCCCACCCCCGGTCGCGGTGACGACGAGGTGGCTGACCTGGGCCGCGCCCGCGTCGTGCGTGACGGGGCCGACGTGACGCTCGTCTCGGCGATGAAGGGCACGCACGACTGCCTGGCCGCCGCCGAGCGTCTGGCCGGGGAGGGGATCGACGCCGAGGTGCTCGACCTGCGCACGCTGCGCCCGCTCGACACCGAGACTTTGCTGGCCTCGCTGGCCCGGACTCACCGGCTGGCGGTGATCGAGGAGGGACCGCTGACCGGCGGCTGGGCGGGCGAGGTCATCGCGCTGCTGGCCGAGCACGGCCTGCACGAGATCGATGACATCTGGCGTCTCGCCACGCCGGATCACCCGATCCCCTACAGCCCGCCGCTCGAGGACGCGTTTCTTCCGGGACCCGACGCGATCGCGGCGTCGGTCGCCCAGCGGCTGGGGTCGGGCGGCGGCGCGGTCGGAGCGGCTATGTACAGTCCCGCGAGTTGAGCATGGCCCGACCGCAAACGACCGACGCTGGCGCTTTGGCCGACTCGCCCGCGCGCAACGGCGTCGAGCCCGAGACGGTCGGGCGGCGCGTGCGCGAGGAGCGCCTGCGCCAGCAGATCGGCGTGCGCGAGCTGGCCCGCCGCGTGGGCGTGTCCGCGAGCCTGATCTCGCAGGTCGAGCTCGGCAAGGCATCGCCGTCGGTCGGCACGCTGTACGCGATCGTCAACCAGCTCGGGTTGTCGCTCGATGAGCTGCTACTCGGCCCGCCGGAGAGGCGCCGGCGGCTCGCCGCGGCCAGGACCGACGGTCCCCGGCGCCGGCCGGCCGAGCCGGAAGCCGAGATGGCCGACGACGCGCCCGGCGGCGTGCTCGACCCGGTCGTCCGCCGGGGAGACGGCAAGGCGATCCAGCTGGCGTCGGGCGTCCGCTGGGAACGCCTCACGCCGCAGACGCCGCAGGATGTCGACTTCCTGGGCGTCGTCTACGAGCAGGGCGGCGAATCCTGTCCCGAGGACTCGCTGATGCGCCACTCGGGCACCGAATACGGACACATCCTGACCGGCCGCTTGCGCGTGACGGTCGGCTTCGAAACCCACGAGCTGGGCCCGGGCGACTCGATCTCGTTCGAGTCGACGATGCCCCACCGGCTGTTCAACCTCGGTCCCGAGCCCGTGGAGGCGATCTGGTTCGTCGTCGGACGCCGTGGCGATCCGCGGATCGTGCGCAACCAGGACTGACTGAGCGCTTCCCGGCTGCGCGGACCGCGACCGGGCGGGGCCGCGGCGCGCGGGTCAGTGGAGTGCGAGCTTGAGCGCGAGGATGAGCACGCCGAGGGCGGCGCCGACGAGCGCCTGGATCGCCAGGTCGCGCCCGCACAGGTCGGCCTGAATGCCCGCCGCGAACTCGGTGGCGAAGAGCGCCGCGGCCGCGGTCCACAGCGCGATCGTGATCGCCGTGCCGAGCTTGGCGCCGGCCACCCAGGCGATCAGCAGCGCGAGCAACGGCGGAGTCGCGCCGACGAGGATCGGCAGCTCTTGCCGCAGCGCCCGCCCGAGGCCGACCCACGTGAGCCGCTCGGGCCGTCGCAGCCGCCAGCCGACGAGCTCGGAGTAGGCGTGGGCCAGCCAGAAGAGGATGAGCGCGAGCACGACTCCGACGACGGTCTCGGCGTACGTCTCGCGCGTCGCGCTCTCGGCGGCGATCAGCGCGCTGACCGTGATCAGACCGTAGGTACCGGAGCCGAGGTTGTAGCGATGCCTCTCCGCGGCGGGCTCGTCAGGAGCGGCCGGGGCCGGGGCCACGTCGATACCGAGCTGGCGCAACCGGGCCAGGTTGTCCTCGACGCCCAGCGCCGACACCACCCGGCCGTCGCGAACCCGAAAGATGTAGACCTCGTCGACGTCCTCGAACCGGCGACCGGTGGCGGGCACGCCAAGCCACTCGCCGCGATGCGTGCCGGAGCACTTGAAGTGTCCGACCACGGCGCCGCCTTCGGCGATCAGGTCGACCACCTCCATCTGGAAGTCCGGGAAGGCGCTCTGGAAAGGGCTGACCCAACGCTTCGCCGCGTGCGCAAACTCGCCCGCCGCGAGCTGGTCGACCATGGCGGCGTTGCGGGCCACCACCACCTCCTGCACAAACCGCCGCACCAGCTGCTTGTCGGCGTCAGCGGACATGGCTCAGCCACGCGCCTCGCGGATCAGGTCGGCGAGCGAGCGCCGCTGCCGACCCTGGGCGTCGAAGTTGGCGGGATCGAGCCAGGCCTGGAAGCCGGCCCGCACGGACGGCCACTCCCGGTCGGTGATCGCGTACCAGGCGGTGTCGCGATTGCGTCCCTTGACGACCATGTGGGCACGGAACACGCCCTCGAACTCAAAGCCGAAGCGCTCGGCGGCCCGGCGCGAGGCCCGGTTGAGCGAGTTGCACTTCCACTCCAGCCGGCGGTAGCCGAGCTCATCGAAGGCGTGGGCGGCGAGCAGATAGATCGCCTCGGTGGCGGCCGTGGTCTGCCGCAACGACGCGCCGAACCAGATGTGGCCGATCTCGATCACGCCGTGCTCGGGCGTGATGCGCAGATACGAGGCGATGCCGGCGGGCGTCTGCCCGGACGCCGTGGCCAGCGTGTAGAACAGCGGGTCCTCCGAGGCCTCGGCCTGTTTCAGGGCCTCGCGCATCTCGTCGGCGTCAGCGTATGGACCATCGGGGAGGTAGGTCCACAATCCGGGATCGCCGGCCGGCGGGTGGGACTCGGCGTACAGCTCCTCGGCGTCGGCGGCGGCATCGAGCGGCCGCAGCAGGACGTGGTGGCCCGGGATCGCGCTGCGCTCCGGGCGCCGCGCCGGGCGCCACTCGAGCTTGCTCCCGAGTGGCTGTTCCGCGGCCATGGTGCTGATCGAATCACACCGCCGGCCCGCGCGCCTATAGGCTCGGGCGATCGGTCCCCCGCCCGGGGGAGACCACGATCGAACCAGGGAGGCAGCATGGCAGACAGCGTTTATCGCGTGACCGAGGTGATCGGCGTCAGCAGCGAGTCGTGGGAAGCCGCCGCGCGCAACGCCGTCGAGACGGCGGCCAAGACGGTGCGCGATCTGCGCGTGGCCGAGGT
>DATJUA010000083.1:0-15893 GCA_035502815.1 Solirubrobacteraceae bacterium | reverse complement strand
GAGCTCCCGTTCACCGACACGACGGTGCCGCCGACGCACACCACGTACTCGCTGTCACACGGGAAGTTGACCATCGGCACCGGCTGAGGTGCGACGCCGTTGCCGGCGCCCGCGACCGGTGCGACGAGCTGGGGACAGCCCGAGCCGTTATCACCCGCGGAGCTGAACAGCGTGCGTCCCTCGATCGCCGCCTGGCGCAGGATCGGGTTACCGACCGCCTCGAGCTCGTCCCCGAACTCGGTGCCATAGGGCTGCTGGGCGAGCGGGCCGGTGACGGGATTCGTCGGGTTCTCCTCGCACTCGCCGAAGCTGGCGTTCATCTCGCGAGGTCCGTTCGGGTCGTTGGCCCAGTAGTCGAAGTCCTCGAACACGTCCGCGTCATACAGGGACTTGGCGAAGTAGTAATCGAGCTGGGAAACGTCGGGGGCCATGCCCGTCGAGGCCTGCGAATCCAGGTACCACTCGATCGCTCCGGTGTTGTCTCCGTAATCGGAGTCGGGTCCCCCCTCGGTGTGAACCACGCGTACGGGCACCTTCGGGAAGCCCATCGCCTGCTCGAACAACCGCAGCTGGGCCACGACGCTCGAGGTCTCCCCCTCGCCGAAGATGCCGATCGTCTGTCCCTGCCCGAAGTCCGTCTTCGTGCTCTCGAGCGCGGCTGGGGTGCTGCCTCCTGCGGAGTTCGTCAGCGCCGATGCGCCGGGATCGTCGTACACACCCCACAGGTCCTGCGGCGTAAGGACGCCTTCGGTCCCGCTTTGCGGGCCGACCGAGGTCTGCGTCTTGCTCGGCCCGGTGAGCGAAGCGAGGCTGAACGCGCGATAGGTATCGAGGCCGATCACGGCGTCGATTGGAAGGTCGGTGGGCACCGACGGCGGGACGTTGTTGGCCACGAAGTTGGTGCCCTTGTAGCTGTAGCTGCCGATCTGCACATCGAACAGCTGGTCGAGCTGAGCGACGGTGCCCTGTGCGGTGAAGTAGTCGCCGGCGCCCGAGGTGGTGTCGATCGTCAGCCCGCCGCTCTGAAGCCAGTTTTCGACCGCCGACTGATTTGCCGCCGACACTCCGAACTCCTGATCAAACTGGGCCGGCGTGAGGAACTGCCCGTACTCCGGGCTCGACGGGTCATACAGCTCGCTGTAGAGCTGCTCCTCGCCGGCGGTGTTCGGGCGCTGGAGCGACACGCCGATCGTCAGCTCCTGACCAGCCGGGGCGGCTCCGAGCGAGGTGGCCAGCGGAAGCCCGGCCAGCACGGCCGGAACCATCTGGGTCCCGGTGTCGGCGACGGCCTGCGGCGTGGTTACCGTGCCGAGCAGCACCAAGGGCGCGACCGCGAGGCCCGCGGCTGCCAGCCCGATGGTTCGCCGCCAGCGAAGCACGAGCGACGCTCGGACTCGAGCGAGCGCCGCCCGCCGCTTGGGAGTGGACGACGGAACCGTGGACTTCTTCACCTTTTCCTCCTCGCGTACCCCGGATTTGCCGCCAGCCATATACCCGCGCTCCAGTTTTTGGAAACGCAGGGCCGATGCCCGGAACGACGGCCGGATAGAACGGCCGTCCAGAGCGAGTTTCTGTCCGTGCCGCATCGGGAATCTGGGAGATGCCGGCGGGACGGGTTTCGATGTGGGAGTGCCCCAGGCGTCCTACGTGGGCACCGCCGCGGGATTGGAGCCCCTTGCGGCGGTGCCCAACATGGGCGCTGGCGTCGTGGACGAGCCCATCGGTCGTGTCATGGTCACCGCTTAGGCTGACCGGCATGAGCGAGTTCTCCACGCGCGCGATCGCGTTATTGCCTCGGCTCGAGGCGGGCCGTTCGGACGCGTTGACGCAGTCGGAACTGAGCGAGCTGCGGACGCTGTGGAGCACGCTCTCCGCCGACGAGCGCGATCAGGCGGCGCCGCTGGCCTCGGCGCTGGCGGCTGCCCAGTCCGGCGAGCCGCGGCAGATCTCGATGATCGAGGACGACGCAGCGGCGCGCAGGGCGCTCGCCGGTCTCGATCGGATCGACGAGCTGGTCGGCACCGTCGATCGCAGTTACCACGGCCCACGCGACCCAGATGCCCTCTTGGCGCACTTCGGTCTCGACGCCTTCCGGTCCGGGCAACGCGACGCGGTCGCGGCCGTGCTCGGCGGCCGCGACAGCCTGGTGGTGATGCCGACCGGCGGCGGCAAGAGCCTCTGCTACCAGCTGCCCGGCATCGCCTCACCCGATCTGACGGTCGTCGTCTCACCGCTGATCGCGCTGATGGCCGACCAGTACCGGCGTCTGCTCCGGGGCGGCCACCCCGCGTCGATGATCGCCTCCGGCATGGACGGCGCCACCGTGACCCAAGCGCTGGCGGATGTGCGCGGCGGGCGCAGCCGGATCGTGCTCTGCTCGCCGGAGCGGTTTGCCTCGGCGTCGTTCATGGACGCGCTGGCCGCGCGACACGTGGACCTGTTCGCGGTCGACGAAGCCCACTGCGTGTCGGAGTGGGGCCACGATTTCCGTCCCGACTATCTGCGGCTCCGCAGCGTGATCGACCGGCTTGGCTCTCCGACCGTGATGGCCTGCACCGCGACCGCGACCGAGGAGGTGGCCGGTGAGATCGTCACCCGGCTCGGCCTGCGGGATCCGTTCGTCCTGCGGGCGGGGTTCGACCGGCCAAACCTGTCATTCGACGTGGTCGGCCTCGAGGGGGCGGGGACCAAAGCACGCAAAGGCGCGCTCCTGTCGCTGGCACTGTCGGACACGTCCATGCGCCCCGCAATCGTCTACTGCGGGACGCGGCGCGACGTGGAGGAGGTGACCGAGCTGCTGCGATCAGAGCGACTGCTCGCGGTCGGATACCACGCCGGCATGGCGCCCGATGAGCGCGCCTCGGCCCAGCACCGCTTCATGACCGGAGACGCAGAGATCGTCGTCGCGACCAACGCATTCGGGATGGGCGTTGACAAGGCCGACGTTCGCGCCGTGATCCACTGGGCGATACCGACCAGCGTCGAGGCCTACTACCAGGAGGTCGGCCGCGCGGGCCGTGACGGTCGCCCCGCGCGCGCGATCCTGCTGTCGAGCCGTTCCGACCTCGGCCGGCTGATCAACTTCATCAAGCGCGACGCCATCGAGCCGAGCGACGTGCTCGCGTTCGTCCGCCGGCTCGAGGCCTCCGGCGCCCGCGACACGCTCGAGCTCGACCCACTATCCGACGACCGCGAGCGAATCTGCCTCGGGGTCGCCGAGCGCGCCGGCTACTGTCGACTCGAGCCCGCTCGAGGCGGCCGGCTGGCCGTGACGTTGACCGGCGCCGGCACCACCGGCGCGCTCACCATGATCTGCCGCGAGGCCCGTGACCGGGCGTGGCGCCACTACCACGCGGTCCGGGCCTTCGCCTGCGCTCCCGATGCCTGCCGCCGTCGCACCCTGCTCGACCACTTCGGCGATCATCGCGCGGGCGCGCCGACTGGCCGCTGCTGCGACATCTGTGACCCCGACACGATCGGTCTCCCAGACGCAGCGACGCTCGCTCCCGCCAGGCGATCAGCCCGCCGAGGTAACGCAGCGATCGGCGATTCGGTTCCCGAGACGCCAGCGCTCGGACCGGCGGATGAGCCGATGTTCGCCGCACTGCGTGAGTGGCGCCGGCGCGTGGCGGACGGCAAGCCCGCGTTCACCGTTGCCCACGATCGCACTCTCACCGCGATCGCGGCCACTCGCCCGGACTCACTCGACTCGCTCGCGCGGATCAGGGGCGTCGGCCCCGCGTTCATCGAGCGCTACGGCACCGACATCCTCGCGCTGCTCGGCGCCGGCGCCGCGGGCGATGCCGCTCGCCATGATGAGCCCGGCGTTGCGCTGAGTGACGATCTGCGCTGAGTGACGATCTGCGCTGAGTGACGATCCGGGAAGACGGGGCTCAGACCGCGTGGCGGGTATATGGTCCTGGTCGTGGCGATCCCGACGCGAACCCTCGGGCGTACCGGAGCCGAGGTGACGATCCTCGGTTATGGCGCGATGGAGCTCCGAGGCCCGCCGCGAGGACCGACGATCGACGACGCTCAGGCCGGCCGGGTGCTCAACCAGCTGCTCGACGCCGGCGTCAACCTGATCGACACATCGGTCGACTACGGCCGCAGCGAGGAACTGATCGGCCGCTTCGTCAGCGGCCGCCGGGATGAGTACTTCTTGGCCTCCAAGTGCGGCTGCCCGCTGTCCCCGCCACCGGACGCCACACCGCCATTCGTCCACGACTACAGCGCGGCCAACGTCCGGGCGGACGTCGAGCAGAGCCTGGGGCGCCTGCAGACCGATCGACTCGACCTGGTCCAGGTGCACATGTCCCCCAGCCGGAAGGAGATGGAGCAGGGCGGCACCGTCGAGGAGCTGGTCCGGCTGCGCGACGAGGGCAAGATCCGGTTCATCGGCATGTCCGGCATCCTGCCCAACCTGCCCGACCACATCGCGATGGGCGTGTTCGACGTCTTCCAGATCCCCTACTCGGCCCTGCAGCGCGACCACGAGGAGCTCATCTCCCGCGCGGCCGACACCGGCGCCGGCGTACTCGTGCGCGGCGGGGCGGCCCGAGGCACGGCGGCCGAGGATAAGAACTGGAGCGTCCAGCCGCTCGGGGGCGGCGAGATCGCCGCCCAGGATCGCTGGGAGGCCGCCGATCTCGACCCCCTGCTGGACGGGATGAGCCGGCACGAGTTCATTCTGCGCTTCACGCTCTCCCACCCGGCATTGTCGAGCACGATCGTCGGCACCAGCAGCCCCGAGCACCTGCGCGCCAACGTTCAGATCGCGCAGCAAGGGCCGCTGCCCGAGGACCTGTACGCCGAGGCCCGGCTGCGCCTCGACGCCGCCTGAACCGGAATCGACTCGGATCGACTCACCGACTCACCGACTCAGCGGCACGGACCGGCTCGTGCCCGGGTTCGGACCGGGCGGGCGCGCCGGCGGGCGGCGCGGACGCTACGCCATCACGGCGGCGAATTCACGCTCGATTTCACCGTCCTCCACGTGCTGAAAGCAGAGCAGCAGCTCCTCGCCGAGCACTGCCGCGATCCGGCGCAGCGTGCCGAGCTGCGGCATGTGGGTCCCGTTCTCGAGGCGAGAGATGGCGGTATGCGACGTGCCGGCCGCCTCGGCGACCTGCTCCTGCGTGAGTCCCAGTTCAAAGCGTCGCTCCCGCAGGTGGGCGGCGATCGGGTTGGTCTTACGGAGCTCGCGGATCAGCGCGTATTCGTCGCGAGCGTTGCGATACGCCCGGCTGCTGCGGGCGTGGCTCGCCGCCGTGGCCTCGACGGATTGCCCGACAGGACTATGAGAGAGGTTCATCGCTAAATAGAACTTATCAGAGTTGGTAAGTTACGGTCGAGGTACTTCGGTCATCAGCGCTCGAGTCCGCCGGTCATCAGCGCTCGAGTCCGCGCCTTGACGTCGCGTCGCGCCCCGGAGGCCGCCTGGATGGCGCGTCGTGCCCGGCGGCGCGAGGGCGCTCGGGCGGGTCAGTGTTCATCCTTGCCTTGAAGTCGGCGAACCGTTGTTGAGCGATTCGCTTGTCGGCAGTCGGAAGCTCACCGGTGTTCTTCTCCAGGCCGTGGAGGAGTACGACGAGGTTGCCGGAGCGCTGGTAGAGAAGGCGATATTTGGTATCCGCGAATCGAACCCGTAGCTCACGGAGCCCGCCCTCGACCTGCGAGGTGACTGGAAACTCGGGAGGCGGCTTGTCGGCGCCGCGGTTGTTGAGGTGCTCCTGTACGAAGTCGATGATTTTCGCCGCCGCCTCCGGCTTCTTTGCCAGGAGCCCCTTGAGCCACTGATTGACGGGCTCGCGTCCTTCTGAGTCGCGGTAGTACACAGCATGCGTCCGCCCGCGATGAGGTGTGCGGGATAGCGGCATCTCGCGGTGTCAGTCAGTGCGAGCCGAATGGACGTGATCAGGCTCATCGATATCGACGACGACAACCGTCTTGGTGTCCATGAAGAACAGCCGGATGCACGTGAACCCGTATTCAACGTGGTCGGGCTGGGGAAGGCCATTCTCCTCGAGCAGCTCCCGCATCCGCTGCTCGGTCTGGATTTTTTGGGCCAGCGTTGCCATGCCGTCAGCATCAACCAAACCCCTGCAACGGATCAAGACACAGTGATGTCAACTCCGTACCAAATGTGACGCGAAAGAGTTACAGAACGATCACTCGACCTCGTCGTCGTCACCACCGGAGGGAGTGAGCCCCCGCATCCGTAGCCACAACTCAAACATCGGATCGGTGAGCCGTGGCTTGTCACGTTCGTGGATGACGTCCGCGTTGGCGATAAGGCTCTCGAGCGCCTTCCCTATGCTGGCGCGCCTGATGCCCACCGCGGCGGCGGTCTCCTCGCTGTACAGAGGAGTGGTCAGCACGGCGAGCGCGCGGGCGACACGACGCTCGTTGGTCGTGAGCGCTCGCCAGATCGCGCGCATGAGCGGCGCCGCGTCGGCGGTGGCCTGGTCAAGCGCGGACACCCAGGTCCCCTCATCGGCCGCCCCGTCCCGCGGCGTTCGCTCCCACAGATAGTGGGCCATCATCATGCTTCGCTGGGGATGCCCCCGGGTGAACTCCAGGAGCGGCGCCAGGGCAGCGCCGGCGTCGCGTCGGGTATGGCGGAAGCGGCCGGCGACATAGTCGGCGACGTCCTCGATCGGGAGCGGCGCGAGGGTCCTGGGGACCGCCTGGTCGAGCAGAGGCCGTTTCGGATCGGCAAACAGCTGCTGCATCACCCCCGGAGCAGAGCCGGCAAAGGCATAGGTGGCGGCGTCCGCCTGGTGCTGGATGACGCTACGGATCTTTCCGTCCGCACCCCGAACGGCCAGGACGTCCTGAATTTCGTCGAACACCACGAGGCTCGTCGTGCCGTCCCGCTCAAACAACGCCGCCGGCAGCTCAAGGAGACGCAAGAGCACCGCCTCGGCGTCCAAGGACGGGTTTCGCAGCAGCGTGGCGGTGAAGCCGCCGCCCCCCAGCGACAGCCCGATGTTCCAGGTGCGGAAGAAGTTCTCCACGCTCCGCCGGATCGGTCCCTTCAGGCGCTGATAGCCACGCTCGATCCGGACCACGATCTCAGCGATCGACAGCACGTCCTGGAGATCGACCAGAACCGTGGCCATGCCTTGCTGTTCCGCGGCGACCAGCACGCGGCGTAGCAGCGTCGTCTTTCCATACCGCCGCGGCCCAACCAAGCGAAAGGAATGACCGCCTTCGGCAAGTGCCAGCAGATCCTCGGCCTCCGGATCGCGGTCGATCATCTCCTCGGGCGCCAGAGGGCCGGAGAAGCGAAACGGATTGACCTGCCTGACCGGCGGCACGAGCCGAGGCTAGCAGCTTGTGGAGCAAAAGTATACGAACTCGTATACCTCAAGCATGCGAACCCGTCGGCCGCGGGAATACCTACCAGCCTGGCGCCCAGGCCCAGACGACCTCGAGGCAAGTCATCCCCATCTCGCTGCCGCTGCGGAAACGTCTCTGCAGAAACGCAACCACTCGGTTGCTCGTCGCCGGGCAAAGCCAGCTGACTCCCCCAGTTCGACGCCCATCTGCAACGACGCCGCTCCAATTCAGCCTCGGGACTGCTAATTCGGATCGACGCCGCTCTCGTCGTGCCGCAGAATCGCGGGCATGAGCGGAATGACAGACGATCAATCGGAAAATCCGTCCCCGGACCCGACGCTTGGTCCGTGGGAACGGTGGACGACGGACTGGGACGGCCAGCCGATCACCGAGCTTGACTCGGAGGCCCACGAGAAGTGGCTCAAGAAATGGGCGCCGCAATGCCATCGGCGTGTCCGGCGGGCGCTCGGCTTCTGGGAACGGAACACTCGCGAGCTTGAGCTGCGAGTCGTACTGGGCGGAGACGACCAGGGGGTGTGCCGGGTCATCCTGGACGAGCGAGACGACGAGGTTTATGTACGAGTGCTCGTGTGCGGCTGCCGTGATGATGACGACGATGATGAGACCTCACTCGACCGCGAGTACATGGACTGCCCGGTGCGCGTCTGGCTGAAGCAGCCGCTGGGCGACCGAGCGGTGCTCGATGTCGATAGCGACGAGGAGCTTCCGCTGTACACACCCCTATACCTCAACAACGTCCGCCAGTCCGACCACGGGTATCACCCCGCCAATCGACGGCGGGTGCATTCCGATGCCAACACGGACAAGACGCGAGGGCATGAGGGTTAGCTACCGGGGACCCGCAGGCGTTTTGGGTTTCGGCATCCGAGCGATCGACGACCGCGCGGTCAGCCGGCGTAGCGACGTGATGGATCCGGGCCCACTTCGTGCCAAAGCTGCGACAAGTCTGAGCCAGTTCTGCTTCAGAACGACGAATACCGCCTATCTCCGACCGGGGCGCGGATTACTGTCGCGAGCGAGTCGAACATGTGCTCGCATGAAGAGAAGATCATCACCGCAGCAGTTGACCTGGCCGAGCGGCTGCTCGACGAGGTCGTTCGAGCAAACGTGCGGTGGAGGCGAGTCGAACACCTCGCAGACGATCTCGCAAAGATCGCAGCGCGGGCCGCGTCATCCGAGGAAGGTCGAGTGGCCGATGAGTGACCGCCCGCCGGCGGTGGCCATCCACCACTCAGTCAGGCGCTGAACCCAGCGCCTCTGCGTCGGCCAGCAAGCGCGACGGCTGGACGTCGAGCGCTCGGGCCAGTTTGAGCAGATTGCTGAAGCTGACGTTCCGTTCCCCTCGCTCGATTCCGCCGATGTAGGTTCGGTGCAGACCGCAGCGCTCCGCGAGCTGTTCTTGTGAAAGCCCCGCCCGCTCGCGCAGAGCCCTGACAGCTCGACCCAACGCCTCGTGGTCGGGAGAAACCCTTCTCTGCTCGCCAGCGCTCACGGTTGCGCGCGGCAGCCTACCGACGTCTCGCCACCACCCTGCGCCGGCGGCGTGAACGATTCCCGGTCGATGCTACTTATAGTGTGCAACAATGATCTGTTGGTCATGCCGACATTGGGAGAGGCACTTAACCATCGAGCGGATCTCCAGAAGCGCATCGCGCAGCTTGGGGATCGGCTGCGTGCCAACGTGCTCGTCCAAGAGGGCGATCAGCCAGCCGAACCCCCAGCGGACCTGCTGGCCGAACTCGATCGTGCGTGCGATGAGCTCGAGGCGTTGATCGCACGAATCAATCAAACGAATGCAGCCACCGAACTGTCCAGCGGCGGAACCGTGACCCAGGCGCTGGCTCGCCGCGATGTGCTCGCAATGCGGATTACGGCGATCCGGTCCGCGATCAAGGAGACGACCGACCGCGGCGTGTTCAGCCGATACAGCCGTTCGGAGATCCGAATGGTGCGGCAGATCGAAGTTGCATCGCTCCAACAACGAGCTGACGCGCTGGCCAAGACGCGGCGGGAGCTCGACACCGAGCTCCAGCAGCACAACTGGACCACACCATTGGTCGAATGAGAGCTAGTCGGTAGCCCGCGAAGGGCGAGCGCCGAGGCCAGCGGTCCGGCCAAAGGATCGCGTCCAGGGCTCGAAACCCCCATGCCGGCGCCGGGGCGGCGCCACGGCGAGAGCCGTCACCGTCAGCCCAGCACTGCACATCGGGCACCGGGAAATGGTCACCGAGCACAACCAGGCGCTGACTTCAGGGCGAGGGCGGGAGCGGGGACTTGCAAGCTCATGACAAAGCTGGAAGGAGACACAACCACAGACGATCACTCATACACGCCAGGCGGCTTCGGCCCCTGGGGCCGGTTGACGCTGGGCGACGACGTGACCCTCCCGTACCTGGGCGACGCGCAGTTCGCCGCACTCGTGTTCGCGCGGGAGATTGCCCACACGGCGGACGTACGGTGGTCGACTGCAGCCATCTCGCTGGATCCAATCCTGCCCCACGCCTTAACCACGGTTCGCACCGCCGGGATGCGATCCGTGCTCGCGGATCTCGGGACGATGTTCGCCGAAGGCGCCGTGGCACTCGTGACGCTGGGGCGGGGGTCCGTGCACGCCCGGATCGCCGCGCGCGAGCAGGCGCTTCTCGGTGACATCGAGGCGTGGCTGCGCCAGACCTTCCCGGTGCTAGAGCCGTCCGATCGTCCCGAGCTCCCCGTGCGCTTCTGGACATGCGGCCCCCACGGCGCCAGCTCTATGACGAGGATGATCGACGTGCCGAGCTTCGAAGCGATCAAGGACAACTACCCGGTCGCCGTTCGCGAGCACCTGGCCACCCTCGCCAGCTCCGACCACTCGCTGCCACGGTCCGGCCAGCTCCTATTGTGGTACGGACCGCCAGGCACCGGCAAGACGTACGCTCTGCGTGCCCTCGGTTGGGAGTGGCGACACTGGTGCGACGTGCATTACGTGATCGACCCGGAGGTGTTCTTCGGGCAGCGAGCCGACTACATGGTGGATGTCCTGCTCGAGGACGACAAGCGCTTCGATCTCGACGAGCTCGGCCAGGACGAAAACGCCAAGTGGCGCCTGTTGGTGCTCGAGGACACCGGCGAGCTGCTCGCCGCCGACGCCAAGGAGCGAACCGGCCAGGGTCTCTCGCGTTTGTTGAACCTGGTCGACGGGATCGTTGGTCAAGGTCTTCGCCTGCTGGTTCTGGTCACCACCAACGAGCCGTTGCGACGGCTGCACCCCGCGGTCGCGCGGCCCGGTCGCTGCGCAGCGCAGGTCGAGTTCGCACGCTTCTCACCGAGCGAGGCGCGCGGCTGGCTGTCCGCGCACGGTGGGGACGATCCGCAGAGCAAATCGGCGACGCTCGCCGAGCTGTTCGCCCGACTGTCTGGTGAGGAGGTCGAGCGGCACCGTGGAGTCGGATTCGCGGCTGACGTGTGAGGGTCCTGCCCCAATCCCGCGTCGGGTGCGCAAAACCGCCGGTCTCTGTCTGACTTGAGCTCGCCGGCGACGGACAATCGACGCCATGCCCCGCCGCTCGGGGCCTGAAAAACGAGAACTCCGATCTCTCGGAGGTCTCGATTCCAAGCCCTTTCTCAGTAGCGGGGGCGGGATTCGTACCCGCGACCTTCGGGTTATGTGACACGAGATTGCACGGTGCCCGCCGCCGAGGATTATCGCGTCACTGTCCTGATGTGGCGAACGATCCGTCACTCAAATCGAGGAATGCGGAAAGAGTGAGTACGTTCATCGCACGAGGTCCATAGAGCCACGCTCGAATGTTGGGTGCCGTGCGGCTGAGCGAAACCTGACAATCGCTCTCTGGCTGTTATCCATTCTGCGTTGATCTCTACTTCTTTCGCGCCGGAAGTTAGAAATTCGTGCGCCAGTTTCTCCGCCGACATCGGCGTCGCTACAAGCCTGGCCGGGCTGGACGAATGTTCGACGACCGCCGACGTTTAGTCCATTCCGCGGCTGGATAGGAAGGGGCCGCTGCCGGTGAGGACGATGCACACCGGAGACGCCGGCGGCTCGACTGAAAAAGGCAGGTGGGACCGGATGCGACGCGCTCTGCTTTGGTGCGCGCTTTTCTGCTTGGCGACCGCAGCGGCGGCTTGGGCTGCTCCGATTCGGACGGTCCCCCTGAGTGGTGGCTCGGCCGCGCGGGAGTCCGCGCGGAAGTCGAAAACGGGTGCCCCGGACCCGGAACACGGGGTCGTGCTTTTCGGTAATACGTCCGTTGAGCCGGCCACGGTTGACTTAGACGATCGAAAAGCTGTGGTGTTCAGTGAGCCTGACACCCGGTCAGGTACCGCTCGGTGGATCAGCGTCTACGTTGCTCGGCGCGGTGCCGAGAAGGCGCCACATGGGCGCACCTCGTCCCAGGGTCAGGCCCTCATCGCCCGTGTCTACATCGATAAGAACGGGGCGCCCGGAGCGGTCCTCGGATCTGGTTCTCTTCTCCGGCCCCAAGCGGGCATGTGGAACGCGGTCCCTATCACGCCAACCGCGGTGAAGACCGGCCGCCCCTACTGGGTCGCCATCCTGGCCAGCGCCGGCACGCTCGTCCTCCGCGGGCGCCCTAGCGGGTCGTGCACAAGCAACGTCTCGCCGAACGGCAAGCTCACCCTTCCGGCGCGCTCAAGGCATACGGCTCAGCGGACGAGCCGGTGCGTCCTCTCGGCGTACGCAATGGGAGCTGAAAAGATCACCCTCACGCACGCCCCGGTGGCCTCAGTCCCCACCCAGTCCACCGCTGCTCCCAGTCAAGGGAGCCCTGCACAGGCACAAACGACCCCAACGGCGAGCTTGCCATCGGGATCACCGCCGACGCTTTCCCTGCTGCCACCTGTAAACGTGGGCGCGCCCACGATCAGCGGCACAGCGCAGCAGGGACAGACGTTGACCGCGAGCACTGGGAGTTGGCTGGACAGCCCGACGTCGTACGCGTATCAGTGGCAGGATTGCTCGTCCACATCCTGCTCCGCCATCTCTGGTGCGACCCAGTCGACCTACACGCTTCAGGGCTCTGATGTAGGACACGCGATCGACGTCGTGGTGACCGCCACCAACGCAGATGGTTCCTCGTCGGCCGCCTCCTCCAAGACGAGCGCCGTCACTCCGCTCCCTGCCCCGACGAACACCGCCCTGCCGGCGATCAGTGGCACCGCCCAGCAGAACCGAACGCTGAGCGCCGCGAACGGCAGCTGGACAAACAACCCGACCTCCTACGTGTACCAGTGGCAGGACTGTACGTCGAGCTCGTGCTCGAATATCAGCGGCGCAACGGGCTCCACGTACACCCTGCAGAGCTCCGACGTGGGCGACACGGTCGACGTGGTGGTGACCGCTTCGAATGCGGGCGGGTCGGGATCAGCGACTTCGGCTAAGACGGTCACGGTCCTGCCCGCGGCGCCGTCGAGTACGGCGTTGCCAGCGATCAGCGGCACGCCGCAGCAGGGGCAGACGCTCAGCGTGAGCAATGGTTCGTGGACCAACAATCCCACCTCGTATACGTATCAGTGGCAGGACTGCACCTCGTCCAGCTGCTCGAACGTCTCGGGGGCGACCAGCTCCACCTACACCCTGCAGGCCTCCGACGTTGGGGATACGATCGACGTGGCGGTCACGGCCACGAACGCGGGCGGGTCAGGCTCAGCGACCTCGGGGAAGACGGCCACGGTCACGCCTCCAGCGCCATCCAACACGGCGCTGCCGGCGATCACGGGCACTGCACAGCAGGATCAGGCGCTAACCGCCACGGCCGGCAGCTGGACCAACAACCCCACGTCCTATGCGTACCAGTGGCAGGACTGCTCAGGGTCGGCATGCACCAGCATAAGCGGCGCCACCGGCTCCACCTACACCCTCCAGTCCACCGACGTCGGCGAACAAATCGACGTTGTCGTCACCGCCACCAACGCCGGCGGCTCCGCGTCGGCCACCAGCGCGACCGTCGGGCCAGTGTCCTCGGTTACCCCGTCCGTCTCCGCCGTCACCACGTCCAACGTCACCTCTACGGGCGCTACCTTTACGGCAACTGTAAACCCAAACGGCATCTCGACCAACGTCGCCTTCGAATATGGGCCGACGACAAGCTACGGGTCGACCACTCCGAACCAGAACATCGGATCCGGTACGACGGCCCAGACGGTAACGGCGACAGTGACGGGCCTTACTCCGGGCACCTCGTACCACGTCCGGGCGGTAGCAACACAATAAGCAGCCGATCTCTCCAAGGCGCAGCAGGCCTCAGGAAAGAGAGGCCGAGGGCGTCAGTCGGCTATCGATAGCCGGGGGCGGTGTCTTGAGGCGGGATTCGAACCCGCGACCTGCGGGTGATCAGGCACCGCGGCGACATACAAACGTCCGTGCCGTGCGTCGAGCGGGAGCGCCGAGGGCGTGCCTTCGAAGCCAATCGTCGAGGTCGGCTCGGTCGCTGGAAAACCGGCCGACCCGGTGGAAGTGTCGTGCTGGCGTAGCACCTCGTCGGCACGGCGTTCGGCGGCGGCGCACACGAAGTCGCTCGCGGACTCATCCACAAGCTTCGCGGCGTGTTCGATCCACTGCTCCGACTCCGGTCGGATCCGAAACTCAAATCGATTTGAAGCGCTGGCCGGCGTGTACGTATGATCGTACGGCAGCAGACGCACCGCAGGCTCGGGCGAGCGCATGCTCGACCTCGCTCCCGGCTCTACGCTCAGTCTCGCGCCGACCAGCTCGTCACATCCCGGTCGCGGGTGCTGGCTCGCTGAGGAGCGTCACGGTCTCTTCGGGGAAAACCGCGACCACCTCGATGCGCCCGCCCAGCTCGGTCACGTACCGCGCGATCGTCCGCAGGTAAAGGTCGTCCTCGGGCTCGATCTGATCGCCACCGCCCTCGATCGCGTCGAGCGCGTCGGCCATCGCGGTGTCGCGAAGCCCACGTCGCCGGCGCATGGCATCCAGACGCCCTTCGGCGTCGGTTAGGCGCTGATAGGTATTCATCCGCTTCTCGCTCAGCGGCCGGCCCCCGCGGACCGTTCGCCAGCTCTTCGCGTCGCTGCTGCCCATGCTCCCTCCGTTCCAAGCGACGTAGATGCTTGTCGTACATCTTGTCGGCCCGCCGAATATTCCGCTCGTACCAGCCCTTCCAGTCACCCGTCTTGTCGCCGCCGACGAGCAGGATCGCCCGCTGACGCGGGTCGAATGCGAACAGCACCCGCAGATGGCCGCCGACGGAACGCAGTTCCTTCATGTTGTGGTGACGCGAGCCCCTGATCAGCTTCACCACGCCGTTGCTCAGGCTCGGCCCACCGCGCTCAAGCTGTCGGATCGCGGCACCGATCCGGGTTGTATCCTTCTCGCTGAGACTACGGAGCCAGCGTGCGGCCTCCGGGCTGTGGAGAATCCTCCACTCCGTCGGCCGTCCTCGGCTTGGAGCCATTCGGCACTCAGTCCGTCGCCGGCAGTGTCTTTCGCGATATGGACCGCAAAGCCATCCGGTCCTCGGCGAGGTGCAGATACTGTCGCGTCCAACGATGCTTGTACGCGTTGATGATCGTGCCGTCTTCGAGTTCGATGTCCGTCATCCACATGAAGTGGGCGGAAAGGTCACCGGAGCACAGGACATCCTCCAGCGGGCGCCAGTCGGGCGTGTCGTACTGACGCATTTCGCCCTCTATCAAGCCACGTAATGTCATGTTCGCCAGCATTCCGAGATGCGTGTGACATAACAAGACGTCTATGTGCCAACGCTGAACCAAATGTGTCGCGGAACGGCAACGCTTCACGACCTAGGGGTCCCAGACCGCTGTGTGATCGAGCGCCACCTCCGCACCGACCCCGGGCGAGGGCTACGCGTCCGCTGGGAGGAGAGTGAAGGTGCCGCCCTGCAATAGGCGGACGGCACGGAAGTGATGCTCGTCGAAGGTTAGGAGCCGCCGAGTCCCGAGCTTGCCGGCGACGACCACCACCGACAGATCAGCCAGGCCCAGATTCAAATCCGCGTACCGGCGATCCAGATCCATGGCGGCTTCGTAGTCGGGACCAGCCAAGCCGGGCGTTTCGTAACGACGCGCGCGGAGGTCCTCGAGGAAAGCCCGCAGAGCCGGCGAGCCGAAGCGCTGGCCGAGCAGGTAGTCGATCTCGGCTGTCACCGGCGCCGGAATGAACAGGTTTCCGCGCTCGGCCAGCAGTAGCTCAAGGATTTCTCCTCGTCGCGCTCCCGGACGTCGGCCTCGATTTCCAGCGCTTTTGAAGTAGCGGGGGCGGGATTCGAACCCGCGACCTTCGGGTTGTGAGTCGCCTCGGGCGGATCGAGTACCTTCTGTTTTGCAGGTATTTCGTGAAGATAGCTCCGGTTCCGTGAGGTCGAATTTGCCTGTTTTGGTACCCGTTCGGTACCCGTTTCCGTCTCGGTCCGGTCGGCTACGAGGGCGGCTCGGCCTGGCCGCGTTCAAGCAGCCTCTGGAACCTGGCCGCTGACCTCTTCACTACCGCCTCAGCGCTGCGGTGATCCGCCTCCTGGCCGCTGGCGACA
>DATJUA010000082.1:0-17928 GCA_035502815.1 Solirubrobacteraceae bacterium | reverse complement strand
CTCGACATCGAGAACGTGATCGGCCTCGCGCCCAAGGCGAACGTCCTCGTGTACGAGGGTCCGAACTCGGGTTCGGGGCCGTACGACACCTTCAACGCGATCATCAGCGAGCACGCCGCGCGAGTGGTGACGGCATCGTGGGGCCAGTGCGAGCCGCTCAATGGCGAGCAGCAGTCTCAGGCGGAGAACACGCTGTTCCAGCAGGCGGCGGCCGAGGGGATGTCGATCGTCTCCGCGTCGGGCGACGATGGCGCTGAGGACTGCTTCCCCGAGTCGCCGACGCCCGCGGTCGACGATCCAGCGAGCCAGCCGTATGTGACGGGGGTGGGCGGCACCCACCTCGCGTCGATCGGCCCCCGGCCTTCCGAGAGCGTCTGGAACGATGGCGTCACGGTGGGCGCCGGCGGAGGCGGCGTGTCGAGCTTCTGGACGATGCCGTCCTACCAGTCCGCCGCCCCTTCGTCACTGCACGTGATCAACTCCGAGTCGACCGGCTCCACCTGCGGGGCGTCATCGGGTTACTGCCGCGAGGTGCCCGACGTGTCCGCCGACGCCGATCCGAGCACGGGCTACATCATCTTCTGGAACGGCAATGGCTCGGCAGACCCCACCCAGCAGGAGGGGTGGCAGGTCGTGGGCGGGACGAGCGGCGCGGCGCCGATGTGGGCGGCGCTGCTCGCGCTGACGAACGCCTCGGCGGCGTGCAACGGGGTGGCGGTGGGCTTCGCCAACCCGGCCCTGTATTACGCGGCTGGAATCGCGTACAGCAGTGACTTCAACGACGTCACCTCGGGCAACAACGACATGACCGGGAGCAACTTCGGCCAGTTCGCCGCCGGGCCGGGCTACGACATGGCCAGCGGGCTCGGCTCCCCGAACGGGTCGGCGCTCGCCGGCTCGCTGTGCACCGATTCGATCGCGCTGGCCAACCCGGGCGCGCAGCACAGCGTCGTGAACGCGTCGGCCAGCCTCCAGATCCGCTCCTCGGACACCCGCGGGGCGGCCGTGAGCTACAGCGCCACCGGCCTGCCGTCGGGACTGTCGATCAACGGGTCGACCGGCAAGATCACCGGCCGTCCCGGGCACGTCGGGACGTCAACCGTGACGGTGCTCGCCGCGGACGCGAACGGCGCGACGGCACGAACGTCGTTCCCGTGGACGATCCAGACCAACCCGTCGCTGTCGCACGTGTCGCTCGCCAGCGTCGGCGCCGGGCGACCGAAGCTGTCGTTCACCATCGCGGCCGGACGCGACGCGCCCAAGATCCAGACGCTCACCGTGGCCCTGCCCCGCGGGCTGAGTTTCAGCAAGTCCCGCGCGTCGGTCACTCTCAGCGGCCTGAAGGTCAAGCATCTGAGGTTCACGGCGAGCCTCCAGCGCGGGACGCTGGTGCTCAAGCTGAAGACCGCCGCGCAGCAGGTGCGCGTCACGATCTCCTATCCGCGCCTGCGGGCCGGTGGCAGCCTGGCCGCGGAGCTCGCCCGCCACAGGTCAACGCGCGTGACGATCACGGTGCACGTGACCGACGCCGCCAAGCTGGCCACCAAGCTCACGAGCAAGGTCCGGCCCCGCAGCTGAACGAAGAAGGTCGGCGGCGCCTCAGGCGGCCGCTTCCTGGGGGCCTTGGTTGTAGCGCTTGGCCACTTCGGTCAGGATCGCGACCATGCTCTCGGCGGCGGGGGACATTCCCCCGGCGCCCAGCGTCGCGGCCACCACGCGCCGGACGGGGCTGCGCGGCGCGAGTGCGCGTACGACGATCCCCGGGTGCACGCGCGTGAGCGCGAGACGCGGGATCAGCGCCACGCCGACGCCGGCGGCCACGAGCCCCTGCACGGTCTCGTAGTCATCCGACTCGAACGTCACCTTCGGCTCGAACCCGGCGCCCAGGCACAGGCGGACCACGTGACGCGCGCACGGGCTCGACGCTGACGTCTGCACCCAGTCCTCCTCGCGCAGGTCGGCCAGCGTCAGCGCGGGCTTGCCGGCCAGCGCGTGCTCGGCGGGCAGGGCGACGAGCATGGGATCCTCGAGCAGCAGCTTGCTGCGCAGGCGCGCCCCGTGCCGCTCGCGCGTCCCGGGAAACTCGAACAGCAGCGCCAGGTCGAACTCGCCGGCCCGGAGTCGCGGAGCGATCTCCTCCGGTTCCCCTTCGGCCAGCGTCAGCGCCACGTCCGGGTGTCGCTGCCGGAAGCTCGCGATCGCGTGCGGCATCAGCGTCGCGCCGGCCGAGGGAAACGACGCCGCTCGCAGCCGCCCGGAGCGGACTCCGAGCACCGCGGCAAGCTCGGCCTCGGCGGCGTCGATCCGAGCGAAGATCCCCTCGGCGTTCTCGACCAGGCTGGCCCCCGCGGCGGTCGGGCGGACTCCCCCGCGGTCGCGCACGATCAGGGTCGCGCCGGTCTCAGCCTCGAGCCGCGCGATTGCCTGCGAGACCGCGGACTGCGTGTAGGACAGCGCCTCGGCGGCACCCGAGAACGAGCCCCGGCGGACGACCTCGCACAGGACACGGACGCGACCTACGTGAAGCATTAGCAAATCTTATCGACTGCATGACCAACTTCACTAGTACTGATAGTAGGTAAATGGAATCCTCGCCTCGAATCGACTCAGCACCCCCGATTCGAAACCCCTGAGGACTGGAGGGTCCCATGCCACCGAGGGCGATCATCTCCTACGACGACACCGCCGGCGATCACGACGCGCTGATGCTCGGCCGCACGCTGGCCGATGCCGGCACTTCGCTCACGCTCGCCTACGTGCGCCACAGCACCCAGAGCGATCGCTCGCGTGAGGAGCTCGAAGAGCGCGACGCACAGGCGCTGCTGGACCGCGGTGCGGAGCGGCTCGGCGGCCGTGGCGTCGAGACCCGAATCGTCGTCAGCCCCTCCACGCCCGAGGGCCTGGTCCGGCTGGCCGAGCAGGAGGGCGCCGACATCCTCGTATTCGGCTCCGACTACCGGACCCCGACCGGGCGCGTCGCGCCGCAGCACTCGACCCAGCGGCTGCTCGAGGGCAGCCCGGCCGCCGTGGCGATCGCACCGGCCGACTATCTGGACTCGCGGATCCACCGGATCGGCGTGCTCGCCGCGCCCGGCGACGACGCGACGCTCGCCACCGCCCGCGCGCTGGCCGACAGCTATGGAGCGACGCTGACGCGCGAGGAGCGCAAGGTCGACCTGCTCGTGATCGGCTCGCGGATCGAGGCGCCCTACCGTCAGGTCATGCTGAGCGCTTCCTCGCAGAACGAGATCGAGAACGCCACCTGCCCGGTGCTCGTCGTGCCGCGCGGAGTGACGATCGACTTCCCGCTCGTCCTGGCGCACGCGGCGTAGCTGCTCAGGGCATCACGGCAGGATCAGGTGGCTGTCGCCGAACTCGTGCCATAGATAGCCGGCGTCGAGCGCCGCCGCGTAAGAGCTACCCAACAGCTCCTTCCCCGCGACCGCCTCGAGCATCTGGAGGTGCGAGGCCTCGGGCTCGTGCCAGCCGGTGATCATGCCGTCGATCGTGCGCACGCCGCACTCCGGCGTGACGACAAGCCCCGTCCACCCCGAGCGCGCGCAGGCACAGTCGTCGGCCGCCGCGGCCGACTCGAGCGCGCGGACGACCGTGGTTCCGACCGCGATGATCTTGCCGCCGCGACCGCGCGCCTGGCAGATCAGCCTGGCCGTTCGCTCGGGCACCTCAAACCACTCGGGGAAGGGCGGCTCGTGGCGCTCGGGCGAGGACACGCCGGCGTGCAGCGTGATCGGCACGATCGTGATCTCGCGACCGATCAGACGGGACAAGAGCTCACGCGTGAACGGACGGCCGGCGCTCGGCATCTCGGCGCTTCCCGGGCTGATGGCGTACACGTTCTGGTAGGCCTCGAGCGGCCAGTTCCGGCGCACGTGCCCGTAGCGGATTGGCTCGCCGTGGCGCTCGAGGTACTCGTCGACGAGCAGCTCGCAGCAGAACTTCCCCAGCATCAGGCGCTGGCCCGACGCGTACGGCGCGACGAGCTCGAGCACGGCGCCGCCGCGCAGCTCGAGCCGTTCCCCCGCGGTCAGGCGCGCCGGCCGGCGGCCGTCCGCGCTGCGGATCTCGACCACCCGCCAGTCGTCCTCGAGGTGCGGCGCGCGGGTGGCGAAGTGAACCCGGATCCGGCCCCCGTTTTTGCTTCGCCGGGCCGGCACCGCGGCCGGAATCGTCGCCGAAACGTTGATCACGAGGACGTCGCCCGGATCGAGCAGGTCCGGCAGGTCACCGAACACGTGGTGGCTGATCTCACCGCTTTGGCGGTGCGCCGCGAGGAGACGCACGCCGTCGCGAGCGATTCCGCGCGCCTCGGGAGGCTCGTGGGCCTCGTGCTCGGCTTCCAGCTCGAAGGCCAGCGCGCTCATCTGGCCAGCGCCTCGGTCGCGGTGAGCTCGCGGGCGAGATAGCGGCCGCTCGGGAGATCGCCCTCGACCAGCGTGAGCAGCCCGGGCACGCTCGTCTCGGGCGGCGGGCGGTCCGAGATGTCCTCGCCGGGGAACGCGGCCTGGTGCATATCGGTCCGCATGTCGCCCGGGTCGACTGAATAGATTCTGAGCGTTGGGTGCTCCTGGGCGAGGATCGCGGTGAGCTGGTCGAGCGCGGCCTTGGAGGATCCGTATCCGCCCCAGCCGGCGTACGGCTCGACCGCCGCGTCCGAGGTGACGTTGACGATCGCGCCGCCGTCCGGCACGCGAGGCAGGGCCAGCTGGGTCAGGGCGAGGGGGGCGAGGACGTTGACCTCGTAGACGCGCTGGAGCGCCTCGAGGGGGTAGCGACTGAGCGACGGCTGCGGGCTCGGGCCGAGCAGGCTTGCGTTGTTGACGAGCAGATCGACGTGGTCGCCGGCGGCATCCAGCAGCGCGCCGCGATGCCAGTCGTCGGCTACGTCGCCGGGAAGGGCGACGACTTCGGTGACCCGGCCGAGCTCGCGGGCGGCGCACTCGAGCGCACCGGGGTCGCGCCCGTCGATCACGAGCGCCCAATCGCGCTGGGCGAGGGCGCGGGCCAGAGCGAGGCCGAGGCCTCGCGAGCTTCCGGTGATGATGGCTAGTGGCATGCCCGTCACGGTAGGCCCGGGCGGGTCCCGATTGCCAGAGCCAATTGGTCCTAAGACCTTCGGACCAATCCCCCCTGCACGGCGAGGACGGCGGCCTGCGTGCGGTCGCTCACGCCGAGCTTGGCCAGCACGCGCCCGACGTGGGCCTTGACCGTCTTCTCGGATATGCCGAGCTCGAGCGCGATCCGCTTGTTCGAGCGACCGTTCGCGATCAGCTCGAGGACGTCGCGCTCGCGCTTGGTCAGCTGGTCGAACGCGCTGGTCGCCGGGTGCCGGGCATGGTCTGCATTCGACAGCGCGCTCACCAGGCGAGCGGCCGCGGTCGGATCGATGATCGCCTCGCCGGCGTGCGCGGCACGCACCGCCCGGGCCAGCTCGGCGGGCTGGGAGTTCTTGAGCAGGTAGCCGGCGGCACCGGCCTCGAGCGCCGGCAGCAGACGATCGTCGTCGAGGAAGCTCGTGAGCACGATGACGCGGGAGTGAGCATTGCGATCGCGCAGCTCCCGCATCGCGCTGACGCCGTCGCGATTTGGCATCACCAGGTCCATCAAGATCACGTCCGGATCCAGCGCGGCGGCCTGCTCGAGCGCCTCCTCCCCGTCGGCCGCCTCGCCGACGATCTCGAAGCCGTCCTGGAGGGCGAGAAAGGCGCGCAGTCCCTCGCGCACCACCGCGTGGTCGTCGACGACGAGGATGCGGATCGGGTCAGGCATGTTCGGCGAGCTCGATCCGCACCGTGGTGCCGGCGCCGGGACTCGACTTGATCCGGAGCCGACCATTCAGCTCCCGGGCCCGCTCCTCCATTGACGTCAATCCGAGGTGCCGGGAGCGCACGTCGGGCGCGTGCGGATCGAACCCGATCCCGTCGTCTGACACCTCGACCACGAGCGCGCCGGCGTCACGAGCCAGCCGAACGGTGACGTGCTCGGCGCGGGCGTGGCGGATCGCGTTGTGCAGCGCCTCGTGGGAGATTCGCAGCACCGCGAGGTCGCAGTCGCCGCCGTCGCCGGTGCCGGCGAATCCGGGCTCGACGCTCAGTTCGATATCGATGCCGTGAGTGCGGGCGAGCATCTCGACCTCCTTGCGCAGCGTGCCCTCGAGGCCGTCGCGCTCGAGCTCCGGCGGGCGCAGGCCGAGGATCAGCGTGCGCAGCTCGTCGAGCGCTTCGCGCGTGATGTCGCGCAGACGCTCGAGCTGCGCGCGGGCGGCGACGAGGTCGCGATCCATCTGGGTCGAGGCAGCCTCTGCGGTCAGCATCACGCTGAACAGCTTCTGGCTGACCACGTCGTGGAGCTCGAGCGCGAGCCGGTTCCGCTCCGACAGGATCGACAGTTCGCGGCTGCGCTCGTACAGGCGCGCGTTGGTGATCGCAATCGAGGCGTGCGCGGCCAGCAGCTCGATCAGCGCCTGGTCCTCCTCGTCGAAGGCGTTGCCATTCGTTTTCTCCGTCAGGTAAAAGGCACCGAGGATCGCCCCGTCGGGGGCGGTGATCGGGACGCCGAGAAACGAGCGCATGTCGGGGTGCTGTCGCGGCCACCAGCCCCGGAAGCGGGGGTCGTCGTGGATGTCGTCGGTCAGATAGGAGTTGCGCTGCTCGAGCATCGCGCCGAGCATCCCGTGGGTCCGCGGGAGCGGGCCCATCGACGCGATCAACTCGTCGCTCATGCCCGAGACGAGGAAGCGCCTGAATCCACCCACTCCGTCGGGGATGCCGAGCGCCGCGTAACGGGCACTGACCAGCTCGGGCGCGGCGTCGACGAGCTTCTGCAGCACCTCGTCCACGGACAGGTTCGCGGCCACGCCGAGGACCGCGTCGCTGACCGCCTTGAGGGTCGGATTGAGCCGCTGGACCACTGCCGTGACGATAGAACGCTAGCTTTCTAGGTCGTGCCTCGCCACTGGATTTGGATGCAGGTGTTGATCCTGGTGTTCGTGATCGCGGGCATGGTCATCGCGATCACCAAGCTGGCCTGATGTTCACCTCGATCCTCGTCGGAACCGACGGGTCACAGACCGCACATACGGCGCTCGCGCGTGCGATCGAGCTGTCGGCCAGCCTGAGCGCACGGCTCGGGATCGTGAGCGCGTATGAACCGGTGTCCGACCCACGCCTGCGCGGCGAGCAGGTGATCGCGCCCAAGGATGTGCGGTGGGCGATCAACCCGCATGAGGAGGTGCTCGCGCTGCTCGACGATGCGCGCGCCGAGGCCGTTCAGGCGGGCGTGACCGGTGTCGAGACGTTCGCCCGGCAGGGCGACGCGGCCGACGCGATCATCGACGTGGCCGAGGAGCAGCACTCCGATCTGATCGTCGTCGGCAACAAGGGAATGACCGGCGCCAAGCGCTTCCTGCTCGGGTCGGTCCCCAACAAGGTCTCGCACCACGCACCGTGCTCGGTGCTGATCGTGCGGACGACCTGACGATCAATGTCTCGTCGGCGGCGGCTGACGGCCGTCCGCGGCTGGGGGCGGCGCGTCAGCGCGCGGTCGCCGCGCCGGCGTTGACCAGCCCGTAGCCGTAGTCCGAGTTGGGCGCAGAGCCGCCGAGTGGCGTCGCCGTCTGCTCGAGGCGGGCGAGGATCTGGTTGGGCGTGGGGTGCTTGCCCAGCACGCGGCTGGCGATCACGAGGGCCGCGGTGGCGGAGACCTCGGGGGCGGCCATCGAGGTGCCATAGCTCGGGGGAAGGCTGAACCGATCGGGGTTCGCACCGGGGTCGAGCGAGTCGAAGTCGCTGAACGTCATCTGGTGCACGGCAGGCAGGTTGCGTAGCGGATGGCAATCGGGATCGGAGACCAGGCTCGCGTCGTCGCCACCGCCCGGCGCCACCAGGTCGAGCTTGGCGCCGCTATTGGAGTAGTCGGCGATGCACTCATCGCGCGTGGTCGCCCCGACAGAGATCACGTCCTGGGCGGCGGCCGGATAGGCCAGGTGCAGCGAGCTGTCGTTGCCGGCCGCGGCCACCACGACGACCCCGTGCCGGTGGGCGAAGCGGATCGCGCTGATGATGTCGGGGATCTCGGAAGCCGTGACCGTGATGTCGAACTCGAGGCTCAGGTTGATCACCTGGGCGTGGTGCATGACGGCGTAGCGAATGCCCTGCGCGATCGTCGAGGAGTTGCCATTGCCGTCCGCGTCGAGCACGCGGACCGGCATGATCGTCGCGCCGTAGGCCAGTCCGGTGAGGCCGATCTTGTTATTCGTCGCCTCGGCGATCATGCCGGCGACGAACGTGCCGTGCCCCTCGCGGTCGAGCGGATACGGGTTGTTGGCCACGAAGTCGTAGGGGTCGACGAAGTGGGTACCGGCGAAGTCGGGCGACTTGCGGAACTGCTCCCAGTTCGTGTATGCGACGCCGGTGTCGAGCACGGCGATGACGACACCCTTCCCGCCGGGGCGGTGGTCGGCGAACATGTGCGCCCAGGCGTCGGGCGCATCGACGCCGACCCCGGCCAGGAAGTTCCACTGCATCGACTGCCAGCCCTTGAGGTGGTGCGTGTTGCCCTCGTCGTTCGGGATCCACCCGCCCGCCTGGTGGGCGATGTAGTTGGGCACCGCATAGAGCACGCCGGGTCGGCGGCGAAGCTGTGCGATCGTCCGCCCGATGCTGCTGCCGCGCGGGACCTTGACGACCTGCATGCCCCCGCCGGAGGCGATCGCCGCCCCGGCGTCGGCTACGGCATCAGCGCCGATCGCTCTGGTGGCATGGGCGATTTCCGCCTCGCCTGGGCGGGTGGGCGCGTAGCCGACCACCACCTCGCCCGGGACGTAATCCGGCGCCGCGGGTCGGGCGGCACTGCGGGCCACGGCGAGCGCCGGCGCGACGTGGGTCGAGCCGCCGGCGAGCACGGCTACGGCGATGAGCGTGGCGAGGACGAGACGGCGGGTTAGCTTTGCCGCGAACATAAAGCTGGACAGGAAGATTGGGCAGGCCGGCAGGCCCCACCGGATAGGACACCTTCGCGGGCACCAAGTTGCCCTCTCGAACGGTACCGTCGCTTCGGCGTGAGCTCTCACTTCTTCCCGCGCGATGAGTACTTCATGCGCCTGGCTTTGCGCGAGGCCATCCGTGCGCCTGAGCACGACGACGTCCCGATCGGCGCGGTCGTCGTGCGCGGCGGCGAGGTGATCGGCGCCGGCCACAACGAGCGCGAGCTGCGCGCCGATCCCACCGCCCACGCCGAGATGATCGCCCTGCGCGAAGCCGCGCGAGCCCTGGGCAGCTGGCGCGTGCTCGACTCCGTCATGTACGTCACGCTCGAGCCGTGCGCGATGTGCGCCGGCGCGATCGTGCTCGCCCGCCTGCCCCGCCTCGTGTTCGGGACGACCGATCCCAAGGCCGGCGCCGCCGGGAGCGTCCTAAACGTGCTGGACGAGCCCCGCCTGAACCACCGGCCTCAGGTCGAGAGCGGCCTCCTGGCGGAGGAGTGCGCCGATCTGCTGCGCGGGTTCTTCGCGCCCCGCCGTTAGCGGTTGGGCGCACGGCACGACTCGCTTGCCGGGGCGCGGGCCGAAATTCCGGGCGCGGATGAGGTCGCTCGTCGCGTCGAGAGGCGCCATCCCCGTCCCCTCGCGCGGCGCCTTCTACTACCTTTAGCCCTGCCCCACCGGAGAGGTGGCAGAGCGGTTGAATGCGCCGGTCTCGAAAACCGGTTCGGGTCTTTCGGTCCGACGAGGGTTCGAATCCCTCCCTCTCCGTTAGCCGTCGAGTCCGGGCATTCTTCCCCATGGCGCGTCCGAGATCGCCCGCCAGCACGGGCGTTTCGGGCTCCGACTTCCGCGCGACTTCCCCACAGCCGGCCCCTTGTCCATCCCCAGTCGGGCCGCCCCGTGGCCACGATCAGTGCGCCGGTGCTAAGACCGGCGCATTGACGTCCTCATCGATCGCGACGACGGCGAGATACCCCGCCATTACTGGAAGGAGCCACGTGGGAAGGGTCGCCTGCCAGTGCGCCGTGAGGGTGTCTTCGGGGCTCACTTCCCCACAGCTGCCCCCAAGCCCTCCCCCGGTGCGGGGCTGCGGGCGGTCCTGAGCGACGAACCAGTCCTCAAGACCGGCGCACAGCTCCACGCCGGTGTGGCTGCCTGTGTCCGGAACCGGCACGCTGAACGAAGGGTCAGCCCTCCAAATGACGGCTGGTCTGCGCTGGTGAGCGGCAGTCCGACGGCGGACGGGTCGGCTGCTGCTTGCCTGCTTGCGAGAGTTGGCGGCCCCGGCTAATGGCTCGCCGCAGGTGTCGGCTCGACGGCAGCGGATACCCGGTTTGGCAGGGCTATGCGGAAGTCTTCGTCGACGAGACCGACCTGCTGGTAGTCGCCCAAGCCGGGGCGGCTGGTGGCTCTGATGTGGCTAGCGCCGACTTGCGTTGTGTGCAGAAGAGCGGCCACCGCAGCTCGGCCCACGGGGCGGCTGGGTCACGCCTTAAGGAATCGTCCCAAGCGGGTGGTTCCTCTCAATATAGAGAGCAGCAGTGCTTTCTCGGCCGCTGAAATCGCTCCTTCACCTGGCAAAGCAGTGGCTGCGACGGCCGACGACCTGCTCTTCCAACTCGGCCCTTCCGGTAACCGGGCTGGCGCGCGCATCGGCGCCGCTCGCTCAGGAAGACACAAGTTTCGGTGCGCCCGGCCGCTAACTCGTCGACGGCTAGCGGCTAGCACCGCCTTGGTGGCGAGTTGCGGTCGGGTCGCCATGAGGCATCGCCAGCTCCTGACGTGTCGAGACGATCGCTCTTCGGGAAGGCGAGAACCAGGGCGTGGTCGTCGGTCGCGACGAGGTTCCGAATGGTCCGGCGGATGCAGCGGTCTCACGTTCGCGTCGGCGTCGATGCTGTTAGCCCGTTAGCGGCGAAGGGGCTGCTCCTGGGAAGGGCGTTCTTGGCGAGACGTGTCTGGTTGGTGAGGACGGCCGGTGCTCGTGCCGCTCATGGTTCTTGGGGTGGGGCGGCGGCGGTGCGGGTTGCAGGATGATCGTTCGGGTCGCGGTGCGGCCGCCGCTTGCGGTGGCTGCCGCTTGCACGCGCAGGCGTTGCCCGGGGGCTCGTGAGAGAAGTCCGAGCGCGGCGCTGGTCAGCTTGAGTGCGACGGGCCGTGTCTTGCCGCTGGCGAGCGTATAGCTTGTGTGGGCGAGCACGACCGTGGTGAAGGTCACTGTGCGGTGGTGGTGGATGATCCGCACGACCTGCTGGCGGATCGTGAGCGACAGGGTGCCGCTACAGCTGCTGCCTATCGCCCCCCCGCTGCACGCCAGCTCGATGTTCGTGCGCCCGCCGCTCACCATCGCCTTGTCACTCTCGATCTCGACTGTGACGGGCGGGATGGTGTTGAAGGTCGCGGTCACGTTCTGGGCCGCGCTCATCGTCACCACGCACGTGCCGGTGCCCGAGCAGCCCGCGCCCGACCAGCCCGCGAACGTCGAGCCCGACGCCGGGGTCGCGGTCAACATGACCACCGTCCCGCTCGCGTAGGCATCCGAGCACCTGCCACCACAATCGATGCCCCCATCGGCACTCGTCGCCGTCCCCGACCCAGAGCCCGCCTTGGACACGGTCAGCCTGTACTGCGGCGGCGGGCTGGTGACGGTCTCGGTCTCCGCTCCGCACGGGCTCGTCGATGCCGCGTTGGCGGAGTCCCCCGAGTAGGACGCCTGCCAGTAGTAGGTACCGGGGATGTTGGTCGCGAACGAACCCGTGCCCGGCAGCGTGCCGGGCGTTGTGATGTTCTCATCCAAGTAGCCGGCCACGAACTTGGTGCAGCCGGGGTCGGAGTACACGTTGTAGGTGACCGTACCCGTGGCCGTCGAGGCGTTCGTGCCCGACAGGCTCGCCGTGTCGCTCACCAGAGTGTTCTCCGGCACCGAGATACTCGCCCCGGACTGACCGCCACCCGACAGACTCGTCGAGATGCTGGTCGCGGTCGGGCTGGTGACGGTCTCGATCTCCGATCCGCACGTGCCCGTCGATGCCGCGTTGGCGGAGTCCCCGGAATAGGAAGCCTGCCAGTAGTACGTACCGGGGGTGTCGAGTGTGACCGGGCTCGAGGCCGGCGGCGTGCCGGGCGTCGTGATGTTCTGCGCCGTGCCGCTGCTCACGGCCGTGGTGCAGCCGGAGTCGGAGTACACGTTGTAGGTGACCGTACCCGTGGCCGTCGAGGCGTTCGTGCCCGACAGGCTCGCCGTGTCGACGACCGCCGTGCCCGGGGGCACCGAGATACTCGCCCCGGACTGCCCGCCACCCGACAGACTCGTCGAGGTGGTGGTCTGTGCCCGGGCGCCGAACTCGTCGATCCGCTCGTTGCCGTAGTCGGCGACGTAGAGGTCGCCCGCGCTGTCGGAGGCGATGCCGTAGGGGTTGTTGAACTCTCCGGCGCTGCCGCCCTCGATCCCGGTCTGGCAGGTGCTGGTGCAGGTCTCAAAATGGTTGGCGCCGTCGCTCACGCCCCAGCCGTAGCCGGCGATGAACGCGCCGGTGGGCGAGAACTCCTCGACCCGCTGGTTATTGAGATCGGTGACGTAGACGTCGCCCGAGCCATCGGTGGCGACGTTCTCGGGGAAGTCGAACTCCCCGGCGCCGTCGCCGACGCGCCCGGCACTGCAGGTGCTGGTGCAGACCTCAAACTGGTTGGCGCCGTCGCCCCTCACCCCCCAGCCGTACGCCTCGATGAACGCGCCGGCGGAGGAGAACTCATCGATCCGCTGGTTCTCCAAATCGGCGACGTAGACGTCGCCCGAGCTATCGATGGCCACGCCTATGGGGAAGTCGAACGCCCCGGCGGCCCCGTCGGCGATCCCGGCCTGGCAGGTGCTGGTGCAGGTCTCAAACTTGCTGGCGCCGTCGCTCACGCCCCAGCCGTACGCCTCCATGAACGCGCCGGCGGCGGAGAACTCATCGATCCGCTGGTCGTCGGCGACGTAGACGTCGCCCGCGCCGTCGGTGGCCACACCGTCGGCGTGGGCGAGCTCCCCGGCACCGTAACCGAAGTGCCCAGCCTGGCAGGTGCTGGTGCAGGTCTCAAACTCGTTGGCCCCGTCGCTCACGCCCCAGCCGTAGGCCTTGATGAATGCGCCGGCGGCGGAGAACTCATCGATCCGGTTGTTGCCGTAGTCGGAGACGTAGACGTCGCCCGCGCTATTGGTGGCGACGCCCGTGGGGACGTCGAGCTGCCCGGCGCCGCCGCCCGCGATCCCGGCTTGGCAGGTGCTGGTGCAGGTCTCAAACTTGCTGGCGCCGTCGCTCACGCCCCAGCCGTAGGCCTTGATGAATGCGCCGTCGGCGGAGAACTCATCGATCCGGCTGTTCTCGTTGTCGGAGACGTAGACGTCGCCCGAGCTATCGGTGGCGACCTCGTTGGGGGTCTGGAACTCTCCGGCGGCGGCGCCCGGGTATCCTTCCGAACAGGTGGTGGTGCAGGTCTCAAACTGGTTGGCGCCATCGAGTACGCCCCAGCCGTAGGCCTTGATGAAGGAAATGTTCGCGCTCGCGATTGCCGGGATCGTGAAGCTGACCAGAAGCGCGGCGAACAGCGCTACGACACCCCGTAGTGCGCGGAATCGCCACTCCTCGCGGGCGCTTTCCTTCCCGTGCAGCTTGCCATCCGCATCTTGACGGATCGGGCGCGGCCGGTCTTGCGTGGTGCTCACGACAACGTCCCCCAAGACGCACCCCCCGGTGCATAGCGAGTCCAAGCTATGAAAGGCCCAACGTCTAAGCCTTGATGGTACGCCTCGGGGTGGCGTGTGTCTATGGCTCGTTCGAGCCTGAAGTCGGCCCAGGTCGGGCCGGCTCGGCGCCCGAACGGGCTCCCCGGCGGCAGGTGATCCCCCTCACGAAACACCGAATACTCGTAGCTTTAACACGTGGGGCGGGCTCAGTTGGAGAACGGGCCGGACATGCCGGATGACCGTAGATCCGGCGCTGAGCGCAGAACATCGATCACGGTCGTGCTGGTCGACGACGAGCCGCTGATCCGCAGCGTCCTCGCGCACACGCTATCGGTCAGCGGGCTCGAGATCGTCGGCGACGCCGGCAGCGGAGAGGACGCGATCGAGCTCGTGCTCGACCTGCGCCCCGACGTCGTGCTGATGGACATCAGGCTCCCCGACATGCGCGGCGTGCATGCGATCGAGCGGCTGGGCCTGCTCGCCCCTACCTCGCGCGTGCTGGTCGTCGCCCGCACCGAGAGAACCGGGTTGTCGAAGCGATCATCGCCGGCGCCAGCGGCTACATCCTCAAGACCGCGCCACCCAAGGCGATCATCGCCGCCGTCATTGCCACCGCCGCGGGCGAATCGGTGCTGTCCTCCCAGATTGCCGGAAACAGCTCGAACGCATCCGCGAAACCGACATCCCGATCACCACCAGCCAAGACGCCGCCAGCGCGATCCGCGCCTCTCTCACCGAACGAGAGCTCGAGATCTTTACGCTCCTAGCGAGCGGCAAGAGCAATCGGCAGATCGGACGCGAGCTGTCGCTCAGCACAAACACCGTCTCCAACCACGTCAAGAGCATCCTCGCCAAGCTCCACCTCAAGAACCGCGTCCAGGCAGCCGTCCAAGCAGTACGCGCCGGCATCTCTTGACCGCCACCCATTAGCCGCGGTCATACACGAATCCCCGCCGCCAGCTGCGACCTAGAAACCGGACGGGGGCTTCCCCCCAACGACAGAACCTCGGCGAGGCTCCATCGGATCTCATCCGCCTCGGCAGCGGAGCGGGATCTCTTGGACGGCGGCACCGAGCGGGCTCATTTGCGGCGCGACCGGCCGAACAGGGCGCGGTGATTGCGTGGTGCAGCGGGCAACGAGCGGGACTCATCAGCTCGACGCTGGCGCGACCAGCGGCCGCCTTTCTAAGCGAGTGCGGGACAGCGCGCCTGCGACGTGGTTCAGCGGCAGGTCGCGACTATCCGCCCTGACGAGGCGCCTGCACCGTTGAGTTCATGCCGCGGTACTCGGCGCTGGCTCGGCCGGATGGCCGCCTTGCGCGGATAGGAGATAGGACGGGTGACAACGACCGGTGATGGATGGCGGGGTCGGGTGTCGCCCGCTGGTCGTTCTCCGCCGCGTCGCGATCGATGTCAGGCCCCCGCCGTCGTCTCGAACGCACAACCGGCAGCGGTAGCCGCGTCCCGATGTCGGCTGCCGCTTCGCCAGGAGCCGCGTAAGCTCGGCGTGGCCGCGGCCTCGCTCCTGGTGCGGACGAGCACCAGCAGGCCGGGCCCATCGGCCCAGACTTCCGCACCGCCGGGGCCAACCGAGCGTCTGAGGCAGCCCTCACCTCGGCCCTCAGGTGCTAGCGATCAAGGAGGAACGAGCAAGCAGGAAGCAGCAGTCTTGCGGCCGAGCGCCAGACGACCGGTCATGGGGTCGAAGAGACGCCGAGCCCACACTTCTGGTCCGGGCGTGGAGCAGCCACGCTCAGGCCGGCACAGTACGACCAGCCCCAGATCTGCCTTCGTGATGGCACCGGCATCTTGGCGGCGAGGTCGCGGTCCTCCCTTGCGCGGCTGCGAGCGTGGGCGCTTCTCAGCTTTGCAGGCCCGCTCGCTATCGGCCCTGGCTCGCCGCGTTCAGCGAGGCGGCGATGTCTTTGATGAGGATCATCAGGTGTCGCGGGTTCGTTGGAGATGCCTCGAGACCGTGCCGGAGGTAGAACGCCGCGGTGTCCTGATCGATGGCGTGGACGAGCATGGCCCGCACGCCGATCGTTTCCGCTGCGGCCAGCGTGCGCATCATCGCGTCACGGAGCAGCCACGCGCCGAGCCCCCGACCAGCCACGGAGAGATCCACCGCAAGCCGAGCCAGGAGCACCACCGGGATCGGATATTGCGGCATCCCCTTGACGATCCTGGCGGTTGCCGCCTCGCGTTCGAGCGCGGCAGCCGCTAGCGCGTGGTAGCCAACGACGCGCGCCTGGTGTGCGTCGAGGACCACGTACGTCCGTGCAGACCCGACGGCCGCGGCCTGACGGGCATACTGCATCAACCAGATGTTCAGCGACGTTTGACCGCAGTCGAAGCCTTCGACGACGTGATCTGGTCCGAGCGGCTCGGGCTCGCTGAAGCGCGGCACTACTCCGGGCGCGGGCGGCCGAACAGCTCGACCAGTTCCGGGATCTCTCGCGGTGGGCGATCGAGCGCGGCCGTGAACCTCCGCCATTGAGTCGGCGTGAGCACGAACCGGGTTCGGTCCGCCAGCAGTCGCTCTGCGCGCTCCCGGCCGCTTTCGACTAGGAATTCCGACAGCGACTCGTTCGCAGCAGCGGCGGCGGTGCGGAACAGCTCGTCGTCGCTGGCCGCCACGCGGAGATGCACGCGCTGGTCCTTCGTCTCAGCCATCAGAAGAGCAAGTGTACGCCATCTGTGCGTACAGATCAAGCACCATCACTTCCCCACGCGCTTCCCCACAGCGACACGATGAACTAGAACCTCCTGCAAATCGCCATCTTTTAGGTCGCAGAACCCCGGTCTCGGAAACCGGTATGGGCCTTTCGGTCCATCGGGGGTTCGAATCCCCCCTCTCCGCTGTTGTGATGTCTCGGGACATAGGTCTCAGGTGTCTCGGGACATGCGTCTCATTTCGGGGAGCCTGGCCAGCGGCCGGGCTCTTTGTTTTGGTTGCGCCAGTAGGTCTTGGCGGGCTGGATGAGGTGGGTTGAGAGGACCTCGCCGGTGGTGAGGTCGGCGACGGTGATTTGGTGGTCGTCGGCGATCGCGAGGACGCGTTTGGATCGCCGAAACTGAGCTTGATGCACGCATCGTGATACATTGCGTTCACAATGCCGGAAGCGGAACGCGGACAGTTGTCAATGCGGCCATCGAAGCGCACGCTGGAGCGCCTGCGTGAACGGGCTCGCCTGCTGGGTCAGAAGCACACGACGCTCGCCGAGCGCTACCTCGAAGAGGGGGTGATCATGGACGAGCACCCCAACATCCGCTTCGTCGACGGCGCTCTCGGCCGCCGGCCGGCCGTGGTCGGCACCGGCCTCGACGTCTGGGAGATCATCGAGGTCGCCAAAGACAACCGGGGAGCCGTCGCGGACACCGCAGCGTATCTCGAGATCGACCCCCGCCTGGTCGAGACCGCGCTGCGCTACTACGGCGCCAACCGAGACGAAATCGAGGCCTGGATCGAGCGCGTGCACGCGCTCAACGAGCGCGAAGAGAGCACCTGGCGCGCCGCCCAACAAGCCATCTCCACTTGAAGCTGCTGCTCGACGAGCACCTCTCCCCCGAGATCGCCCGCCAGCTGCGTGAACGCGGACACGACGCAATCGCCGTCGGCGAGCACAGCGACCTGCGAGGACGCCCGGATCGTGTCCACTTCGCCTCGCCTCCCGAGCAACAGCGAGTGATCGTCACGCGCGACCTCGCGGACTTCCGTCCCCTACTCGCCGACGTGCTGCGACGCGGCAGGCCAACCTACGGTCTGGTGTGCATACCAGCCCGCTTTCAGCTAAACCGAGACGGGATCGGACGACTCGTAACGGCGCTGGACGCCCTCCTGCAGGCGAACCCGAAAGTCGACGCCGCGATCTCCCTCGGCGGCGAGATCTGGCTGCAACATCCGCCGACAAACTGACCCGCCGCCATGTCACACCAAAAGATGGCCGCGCTCCCAACCGGGCGAGGGCCTGCCAACGCGCCGTACTGCCGCAAGGGACGGCAGCGGCCAGCCCCTTGCGGCACGCCCATGGCAGTCGTCGAGTCCCTCTCGGAGGCCGACGACGCGACTGGCCAGTCTCGAGCTCGTGGCTAGGACCGCGACGAAGCGGCACCACGATCGCCAGCGTCTAGGCTGGTGGTGCGGTCGCGTGTTGCGTAGGCACGGGTTCTGCATCAGCGGGCCGGGCGGCGCTGTTCGGTT
>DATJUA010000081.1:0-5658 GCA_035502815.1 Solirubrobacteraceae bacterium | reverse complement strand
GGCCCTCGGTCCACGGCTCGCCGCCGAACAGCCCCAGCTCGAGGGTGCTCGTGGCCGGGTCCACGCCTTCATCGTCGAGCGCCTGGGCGATCACGAGCGAGTAGGAGGGCGAGGCGACGAGGACCTGCGCGCCGAAGTCGCGCAGCAGCATGGCCTGGCGCTGGGTGCGCCCGCCCGAGACCGGGACGACGGTGGCGCCGATCCGCTCGCCGCCCTGGTGAAAGCCGAGTCCGCCGGTGAACAGGCCGTAGCCGTTGGCGTTGTGGATCACCATGCCGGGCCGGACGCCGGCCATCGTCATCGACCGGGCCATCACGTCGGTCCACGTCTCCAGGTCGGCTTTCGTGTAGCCGACCACCGTCGGCCGGCCGTGCGTTCCGCTCGACGCGTGCACGCGCACGAGCTGCTCGCGGGGAACGGCAAGCAGCCCGAAGGGGTAGTTCTCGCGCAGGTCGGTCTTGAGGAAGAACGGGATCTTGGTCAGATCGCCGAGCGCGGTTACGTCACGCGGGTCTGCGATCCCCGCCTGCGCGAGGCGCTGGGCTCCGAGCGGCTGCCCGGTCAGGACGCGGGCGACGGCGGCGCGCAGGCGCTCGAGCTGGAGCTGCGCGAGCTCCTCTCGCGGGAGGGTCTCGACGCTGTCCCAGATGTCCGGGTCAGATACGGCGGCGGTCGGCGTTCCAGTGCTCCTCGAGGTTGCGGACGAGCGCCGGGCTCAGGTGGCAGTAGGCCTGCTCGCGCGCGTAGTTGGCCATGTACTCGCGGAACAGGTCGAGCGGCTCCTGGCCGGCTCGCATCGCGCTGCGGTTGGCCGAGGCGTTGATCAGGCCGGAGCTGGTCAGGGCATCGACGCGGTGGTCGATCGCGTCGTCCATCGCTCCGGGCTCGACGATCTCGTCGCAGATGAGGTCGGCGTCGGGCTCGCCGGCGGTCCACTCGCGACCCGACAGGATCGCCTGGCGCGCGGCCCGGTCGCCCACCGAGCGCCATAGGCGCAGGTTGGAGGCGCCGGGGATGATCCCCTCCTTGCGCGCCGGCAGGTACAGGCGCGAGCCGTTGGCCGCGATCACGTGGTCCATGACGTGCAGGAGCTGGCAGGCGCCCCCGATCGCGAAGCGCTCGACGCCCGCCACCCAGAGCTTTTCGATGCCGCCGGTCAGGCCCCGGTAGATCTTGTTCACATAGCCGAGGTCGCGGGTCAGGTAGAACAGGAAGTCGATCCGGCCGTAGTACAGGTGGGTGAGGTTGATGCCGGCGCCGAACGGGCGCTCGCCCGCGTAGCGCGGGTGGTCGACGACCCCGCCGCGGAACACGCCGACCTCGATGTCGGGGTCGAGCGTGACCAGATCGACCGCCGCCTCGGTGGCGGCCAGCGTCGTGTCGTCCTCGGCGTTCAGGTGGCGCGGGTTGCACAGCTCGAGCACGCCCGCGCGACCCTGGCGGGTGACCCGCGCCGCGCCGAGGTCGACGCTGCCGTTCAGCCGCAGCTCCTCCGCGTGCTCGAGCGCGAGGTCCGTCGGTCGGAGCATCGACTCGACCAGGTGGCGACCGGTGCGCGGGTCGGCCAGGAACTCGCCCGCGAGCAGGCCCTGGTTCAGCTCGATTCCTTGCTTGTCGGCCAGCTTGCGCGCGCGCTCCTGCTCCATCTCGTCGCGAGTCGGCGCCACCCCGGGAACGCGCTCGGCCGCCGCGTACAGCAGGTCGTCGAGGCGACGGGGTCTCGTGGCGCCGGCGGTCAGCTCGTCGTACAGCGCCTCGGCGGTCAGCCCGTGCTCGGCGAGGACGGTGGCGGGAGTGGGCTGCTCGGTCGTCGCCATGAGACGATTCGGAGGATAAGGATCGAGAGGAAGAAAGGTGGCCATGCCGCGACTGCATGAAAAGGTCGTCCTCATCACCGGGGGCGAGAGCGGAATCGGACTCGCTACCGCGCGTCTGTTCGTGTCCGAAGGCGCGAAGGTCCACCTGGTCGGAATCGACGAGACCAAGCTGGGGGCCGCCGTGGACGAGCTCGGTCCGGCCAACGCGTTCTCGGCGGTGGCCGACGTCACCGACGAGGCCGCGGTTGAGGGCGCTGTCGCTGCCGGCGTCGATCGATATGGACGCTTCGACGTCGTCGTGAGCAACGCCGGCATCAGCGGGGCGGTCGCGCCGATCGTCGATTACCCCTCCGACGTGTTCTCGCGCACGCTTGCCGTCCACGTGCTCGGCGCCTTCCACGTCCTCAAGCACACGATCCCGCACATCCCCGACGGCGGCAGCGTGATCATCACCTCGAGCGTGACCGGCCTGATCGGGCCGCCCGGCGTATCGGCGTACGTCGCCGCCAAGCACGGCCAGGTCGGCCTGATGCGAACCGCGGCCAAGGAGCTCGCTCCGCGCCGCATCCGGGTGAACACGATCCACCCGGGCCCGACCTCGACCCCGTTCCAGGACGACATCGAGATGCGCGCCACGCAGTTGCCGCGCGAGGAAGCCGCCCAGGCGTTCGACACGATGATCCCACTCGGCCGTCACACGACCCCCGAGGAGATCGCGCAGGGGATGCTCTATCTGGCCGCCGACGAGAGCGCGATGGTCACGTCCCACCGCCTGTCGATCGACGGCGGTATGAGCGGCTGATTTCTCAGAGTGCTTTCAGCAGCTCCGCGACACCGTCGATGACCGCGTCGGGGCGGTGTCGGTCGGGGAGCTCGTCGACATCGACCTGCCCGCTCATCCCGGTGCGCACGAGCACCGTGCGCGAGCCGCCCATGCGGCCGAGGGCGATGTCCATCGCCGCGTCGTCGCCGATCACCGCGATCTCCTCGGTCGGCAGCTTCAGTCGCGTCGCGACCTCCTCGACCGCGGCGCGGGAGGGCTTGCCGACGATCCGCGGACGGGCGCCGGTCACCTTGGCGATGCCGGCCGTGACCATCGCGCCCCGGCTGTAGATGATCCCGTTCGCCCCCGCGTAGCCGCGCGCGTAGCTACCGGTCAAGAGGGGCGCGCCGCGGGCCACGGCGTGGGCGGCGCGGTCCATCACGGCCAGCTCGACCTCGTTGACGTGGGCGACGAATACCACCTCGGCGTCGTCTTCTTCCGCCTCCGGGATTCCCGCCGCCACCATCCGTTCGCGGATCACGTCGTGGGCGAACAGCAGCGCCGGTCGGTCCGGATAGCGCCGGCGGATGTAGGTGATCGCGCTCTCGATCGGGGTCAGCATCTCGTGGTCGTGCACCGGGATGCCGTCCTCGCGCAGGGCGCGGGCCATCGTCTCGGACGTCACGTGGCTGCCGTTGGTGAACACGGCGAGGGGACGGCCCGAGGCCCGGATCCGCTCGAGCACCTCGACCGCGCCGGGCTGGGGGTGTGCGCGGCCGTCGGGGCCGCGGTGGGCGAGCGTACCGTCGACGTCGAACACGAACCCGCGGACGTCGTTCAGCAGACCGTCACGCACGGCGCCACACCAGGGTGTCGCCGTTGTGGGTGAGCTCGAACTCCGAGACGGCGGGCCGCTTGGCCAGCTCCTGCAACAGACTGACGAGCGGGGCGCGGCCAGGACGCGCGGCGGGCGGTGCGGGGCCGTGGTCGCGATTGGCGACCATCGCGTCGACCTGCTCGCCCGGCATGGTCAGCCTGAGCAGCAGCTCCTCCTCGGAGATGCGCCGGCCGAACCGCTCGCGCGCGCCCTCGAGACTGATCGGCTTCAGGTCGCGGAGCTTGGCCGCCTGGGGTCGCCCGAGGACCTGGTCGGCGATGTCCGGGTCGACCGGCGCCGGCGAGTCGCCGTAGTGGCCGAGGAAGTAGCGGACGGTCTCATCCGAGACGTTGGCCCACCGCTCGGGGTCGATCACGTTCCGCGCCGCCTGGCTGGCCACGAACTGCGAGACCGGGGTGACCAGGATCGGATAGCCCATTTCGGCTCGGACCCGGGTGATCTCCTCGAGCACGGCGTCGAACAGCTCGGGGCGGCGAAGCTCGTCGAGCATCCGTCGCGTCGTGGTGACCATTCCTCCCGGCAACTGGTGCCGGTAGTAGACCGCGTCGAACTCGCGCGGCTGGCCAGCGGGTAGGTTCTTCGCGCGCGCGAGCTGGCGGAAGTGCTCGGCGACGATCGCCTCGGCCTCGAGGTCGAGGTCGTGCGCGTATCCGTTTGCCTCGAGGTTGCGCACGGTGCTCTGAAGCTCCGGCTGCGAGGTCCCGCGCGACAGGGGCCCGGACGCCGTGTGCACGACCTCGAAGCCCGCCTTGACGCCCTCCACGTAGACGATCGGGGCCAGCCCGATCGTGCAGTGGCTGTGGAGCTCGACCGTCCGGCTTCCGGCGGCGCTGACGAAGTGCGGGGCGAGCTCTCGCACCGCGTCGACGGTGAGCAGGCCGCCGGGGTCCTTGAGGTACAGCCGGTCCATGTGCGGGCAGTCGGCCAGCGCCGCGGCGCGCTCGGCGTAGTAGGCGTGGGTGTGGACGTCGCTGATCGAGTAGGTGAGGCCGATCACGACCTCGTCCATGCCGTGTGACTTGGCCAGCTCGGCGATGCGCCGCAGACGCGTGACGTCGTTGGACGGGTCGGCGATCTGCAGCCGGCGGATCCCGTTGCGCACGACGAGCTTGAACACGAGCCCCATCACGTCCTCCTCGGCCGGCACCCAGGCGATGAAGCGCAGGCCGGGAGTGATCATGCTGAGCGGGGTGTTCGGCATCGCGGCGCTGACCAGGCGGATGCGCTCCCAGGGGTCCTCGCGGTGAAAGCGCACCGACACGGCCATGTGCGTGCTCGAGGTGAAGTCGCACGCTTGGTATCCGACCCGGTCGACGGTGGGCGCGATCGCGAGCACGTCGGGCGTGGTCAGGCCGGTGGCGCTCCACAGGCTCTGGTTGCCGTCGCGCATCGTCGTGTCGACGAAGCCGATTCTTCTTGCCCTCGCCAGGCTCATACGATCGCGCGCTCGAGCCAGTCGGTGGTCACCGCACCGCGGCGGAAGTCGTCGTGGCCGAGCACGCTGATCAGCAGCATGCGGTTCGTCTCGACGCCCTCGACGTCGAGGTCCTCGAGCGCCTCGAGCGCGACGTCGATGGCGGCGTCGCGGCCCTCGGCGTGGGCGATCAGCTTGGCCATCAGCGAGTCGTAGTAGGGCGGAATGGTGGCGCCCGCGCACAGGGCCGTGTCGACTCTGAGCTGGCGCAGATCGGGAACCGAGAAGAACGAGAGGGTTCCGGGGCTCGGCATGAATCCGTGCGCGACGTCCTCGGCGTTCAGGCGGCACTCGATCGCGTGGCCGTCGAACCGTACGTCATGTTGTGCCAAGCCGAGGGGCTCGCCGTCCGCGATGTGAAGCTGCATCGCCACGAGGTCAAGGCCGGTGACCGCCTCGGTGACCGGATGCTCGACCTGAATCCGGCAGTTGATCTCGAGGAAGTAGTGCTCGCCCGTGTCGACGTCGAGCACGAACTCGACCGTGCCAAGGTTCTGGTAGCCGATCGCGCGGGCGAAGGCGACCGCCTGGGCCGTCAGCGCGTTGCGCGTCGCCGGATCGAGACTTGGTGCCGGAGCCTCCTCGATCACCTTCTGGTAGCGGCGCTGCACCGAGCAGTCGCGCTCGCCGAGGTGGACGACGGCGCCCTGCTCGTCGGCGGCGATCTGGACCTCGACGTGACGGGCGGCGGGGATGAACCGCTCGA
>DATJUA010000080.1:0-22035 GCA_035502815.1 Solirubrobacteraceae bacterium | reverse complement strand
CTTGGCGAGCACGAGCTGACCTGGAGCGGGTCGGCCCAGGAGACGTTCCAGACCTGCCCGCCCAAACGCGTCCTTCTGATCGGCGACTCGCTCGCCTTCACGTTGGGTATGCCCTGGCTCGGGAACGAGGAGAAGTACGGGATCCAGCTCACCGATGCCGCGATCCTCGGCTGCGCGTTCACCACGCAGGGCGAGCTCGACGTGGCCGGCACGTGGGAGGGACAGTCGGCCGGCTGTCCGGACGAGCTCGAGGAGTGGGCGCGCGAGGAGCGCGCGGTGAAGGCTCAGGAGGTGGTCGTCGAACTCGGCTACCGCGATCAGTTCGATTGGGAGATCGACGGCAAGGTTGTCCACCTCGGGCAGCCGGAATTCGATGCCTACGTGCAAAACCAGATCAACCGACTCGTCGACACGCTCGGCGCCGGCGGGACGAAGATCTTGTTCCTGTCGGTGCCCTACACCGATCCGCCCAGTCAGTCCAACGGATCGCCGGCCCCGGCGGCGTCCCCCGCACGCCACGCGCTGATCAACTCGATGCTCGAGTCGGAGGCTCGCAAGCACCCGAACACGGTGCGGGTGCTCGACATCGACCAGACCGTCTCACCGGGCAACCATTACGACGCCGACGTGAACGGGCAGCTGTGCCGGTTCGACGGCGTCCACTTCAGCGTCTACTGCAGCGAGTTGCTCGAACCCCAGGTGCTCGGCGAGGTCCGCAAGACCTTAGGCTGAGCGCCCCGCCGCTAGCATCGGCGGGCCGTGGGGGAATCAGGGAAGTCAAAGAGCCGCTGGCGGTACCTGTGGGTGCCGCTGGTGCTGGTTGTGGCGCTGAAGCTCGGCGACGCGGCGTTCGTCTCGGGCTCCGCCGCAGCGACCAGGCTGCCTCCGATACCGACGGGCAGCCACTGGGTCGCCACGTGGGGAGCGAGTCCCCAGCCCGCCACCGCGAGCAACCTTTCGCACGCGGGCTTCCGGGGCCAGACGATCCGGGAGCTCGTGCTCACGAGCGCCGGCGGCGTCCGGCTCAGGGTGCGGTTCAGCAATGCCTTCGGCACCACGCCGCTGCGGATCGGGCGGGCTGAGGTCGGCATTCAGAGGCGGGGCGCCAACGTCGTCGCCGCCACCCAGGCGCCCGTGCTGTTCGGCGGCCGCCGCTCGGTGGTGATCGCGCCCGGCGGCGAGGTGCAAAGCGATCCGGTGGCGCTCGCGGCGGGACCCGCGACGCATCTGGCGGTCAGCGTCTTCCTGCCCGGGCCGACGGGCCCGGCCACCCAGCACGCCGACGCGATGCAGCTCAACTACGTCGCAGCCGGCTCGCACGTGGCCGCCGCCGGCGCCGGCGCGTTCCGCAAGCACACATACTCCTGGTACTTCCTGGACGGCGTCGACGCACTCGCGCCGCGGCGCGTCGAGGGCACGCTCGTCGCGCTCGGCGACTCGATCACCGACGGCGTAGGCACGAAGGCAAACGCCGACGCGCGCTGGCCGAACGACCTGGCGCGGCGGCTGAATGCCCGGAGGGGGGCGACGCTCGCGGTGGTCGACGAAGGCATCGGCGGCAACCGGGTCCTGAACCCGGCCGCCTGCTGCGGTCCGAGCGCGATCGCGCGCTTTGAGAGCGACGTGCGCGACCAGCCCGGAGCGCGGGACGTGATCCTGCTCGAGGGCATCAACGACATCGGCTACAGCCTGAGCCACAGCGCGCTGACCGCTCCGCATACCGATGTCTCCGCGGCGCAGATCATCGCGGGGTACGAGCGGATCATCGCGCTCGCGCATGCCGCCGGGCTGCGGATCTTCGGCGCGACGCTGACCCCGTTTGAGGGCTCGCGCCACTGGACGCCCGCCGGCGAAGCCAAGCGCGAGGCGGTGAACGAGTGGATCCAAACCAGCGGCGCGTTCGACGGCGTAATGAACTTCGCCGCGGCCGTCGCCGACCCGCAGGATCCCGAGCGGCTCAACCCCGCGTTCGACAGTGGTGACCACCTGCACCCGAACGCGGCCGGGTACCGGGCGATGGCGGCGGCGATCGATGTCGCGGCGCTTCTAAAGTCCGGCTGAACGGCGCGACCACGTCGCCGGGCAAGGACGCCCGGCGAAACCGGCCCCACGGACGCCGAGCGCAGCGAGGCCCTTACCGAGCGGTCTCCTGCAGCACCGGCTCGGTCGCGCGCACCTCGTCGACGCAGCGCAGCACGTAGCCCCAGCGCAGCAGCGTCTCGACCTGCTCAGGGCCGAGCTGTTGCCAGGGGAACGTGGCGGAGCACACGCGCGTCTGCAAGTTCATCGTGGCGGTGACGACGTAGCCCCTCCAGACCGCGGGTGGGAGCGACATGATCGAGTCGAACTGCTCGCTGGCGATCGTCCTGACCTGGGCCTCGAGTCCGTCGTCATCGGCCGGCGCTGGGTCGAGGCGCGGCTGCTCGGTCGGCTCGGCAAGCACCGCGCGTGTCGAGTAGCCGGCCACGAGCGTCAGGAACACCGCGCGGTGGGCCTCCTCCCCGGCGAGGTTGTGCTCGGCCAGGTATTGGTCGGCCAGCCGTGTGCCCGCAGGGCTGCTCACCGGACTCAGGCGCGCGAGCGTGAGCGAGTACTTGTCCGCCGCCTGCCACACACCCTTGACCCATTTGCGCCCACCACGCGAGAGCCATTGGCGCATCTGACGGCGGGTCGTGATTCCGGACTGGCGGCGCGGGCGGGCGGAGGTCGGTCGCTGTCGGAGCGGACCACTCATGTTCGCCACCCTACCAACCGCGGCCGAGGCCTCGGACGAGATCGCGCGGCAAGCCAGAGCGCGCCCAAAACGCCCGGTACGACCGCGACCAGGTACGCGGCGCCGGGACCGCTCGCCTCCTCCAGCGCGCCGGCGAGCAGCGGCGCGAGCACCAGGCCGGCCGCCCACGCCCCGTTCAGCAGCCCGATCACGAGGCCGTCGCCGAGCTCGGCGCGAGCGGCCGACTCGGTGGCCATGGGATAGGACACGGTGCTCACGACGGCGCGCGGACCGGTCGAAAGCACGAGCATGCCGACCAGCGCGCCGGCGCCGGCGCCGAACGCCCCGGGCAGAAGCGAGAGGGCGAGTGCGAGCCCGGCGAGGGTGGCGGCGCGAACCGTGGTAGCGCGGCGACCCAGCCTGAGTACGAACGCGCTGACCGCGATGTACACGCCGGCGGCGGCCGAGAAGGCCAGGCCGGTGGCGCTCGCGGAAAAGCCCGCGTGATGCAGCTGAAGCGGGACGAGCAGCTGCGTGACGCCGCTGACGGCGCCGGCGATCGCAAGCACGGCGGCGCCGGTGAGGATTCCGGAGTTGCCGCGGACGAGACGCGTCAGGTCGCGCACCGACCTTGCGGGGCGCTGGCAGGCCGGGCGCATGGTTTGCGCGGGCTGGAAGCCGAGGGCGAGGGTGAGCGCGGCAGCCAGGCCGGCGACGGTCACGAACGGCGCCGACAGACCGACCTGGTCGGCCAGCACTCCGCCGATCGCGGGGCCGGCAACCATGCCGACGGCGGCGCTCGTGGCGGCCGCCCCGAGGCGCGGCGAGCCGGCCTCCTCGTGCGAGCCCGCCATCCAGGCGACTCCCGTCGTCCAGACGATCCCGTAGGCCAGGCCGAACGCCAGGCGTCCGGCGATCAGGAGCCCGTACGAGGGCCCGGCTTGGGCGAGCGCCGCGGCGGCCATCAGCGCGGTGGCGGCGATCGTCACGCGGCGCGCACCGAGGCGGTCGGCGAACGCGCCGGCGGGCATCGAGATCGCGAGCGTGGCCAGCCCGGGAGCGGCGAGCACCAATGCGTCCGATGCGGGCGACAGGCCGTAGAGGTGGTTCAGACGCGGGAGCAGCGGCACGATCGCGTTCTGCGTCGCGGCGGCGACGAAGAACAGAGCGAGAAGGAACGGCGTCAGCTGTTGGCGGGAACGAGCCATCCGAGTCGAGGATAAGATTGTGCGGCTCGTTCGAAAAGTGAAGATTTTGCCGTGGAACGATCAATTGGATCGATCGAATCGAGGCTCGAGATACGTGGCCTCCGGGCGCTTCTGGCGGTGGCGGACTTCGGCTCTTTCCGCTCAGCCGCGGTCGAGCTGGGCTACACGCAGTCGGCGATCTCCCATCAGGTGGCCGAGCTCGAGCGAGCGCTCGGGGCGTCGCTATTCACGCGGCCGGGTGGTCGGGGCGCGGTGGCGCTCACGCGCGCGGGCGAGGCGGCCTACCTGCACGCGCGGCGCGCCTTCACCGAGCTCCACGCGCTGGACGCCAGCGTCCAGGCGACGCTGCGCGGCGAGCGCACGGTCGTGCGCGTCGGCGTGTTTCAGACCGCGGCAGCCGAGCTGCTGCCCGCTGCGTTGACCGTCCTGCGCGAGGAGTGGCCCGGGGTGGAGGTCGTGCTGTCCGAGACCGACGACGACCCGCGGTTGATCGACTGGCTGGCGGATGGCCGGTTGGACCTCGCGCTGACGATCAACCAGGAACCCGACGACCGGGTCGAGGTGATCCGCCTGTACGACGATCCATGGGTCGTGCTCACGCGTCGCGACAGCGAGCTGGCGGCGGTGGAGCGCCCCAGCTTCGAGCTGCTGGACGGGGAGGATGTGGTCGCATGGACCTCGCGCTGGGAGATCCAGGGTCTGCTCGAGGAGGCGTGGCGCCGGCGCGGGATCAAGCCGCGTGTCGTATACCGCACCGACGACAATCTGGCCCTTCAGCGATTGGTCGCGGCGGGACTCGGGCACGCCTGCATCGGGCGGCTGGCGGCCGAGCGCGCGATCGACCCCTCGCTCACATGGCTCGCGCCGCCCGACGTCCTGCTGCCGCGAACCGTGGCGCTGTGCCACCCGCGCGGGCGCGATCTGGCCGACGCGGCGCGCGCGCTGAGTGCGGCGCTGCGGGCGCAGTTCGGTCGATGACCGGCGGCGGTTTTCCGCGCGGCGTCAGGCCGCGGTCAGCTGTGCGCGGCGCGCGAGAGCCAGCGCCGGCCGGTCGGTGATCACGCCTTCGACCGCCGGGTGGCCGAGGTAGCGATCGAGGGCTCGAGGGCCGTTGACGGTCCAGATCACACACCGAACGCCGGTCGCGGTGACCTTTGTGAGCCCCGGGGCATCGGCCAGCCGGCGATGCAGTACGAGCGTGTCGGCCCTTGACGCCGGCATGCGTGTGGCGAGGGCCCGGCGCAGTCCGGTCGCGACCAGCAGTCCGGTGCGCAGCTCCGGCGCGAGGGTCTTGGCCTCGAGCACGACGTCGTCGAGGAACGAGGTGAGAACACAGCGCTCGAAGTCGTGGCGGCGCACGACGGCGATCGTGTCCGCGACGTAGCCGGGCTCCTTGACCTCGAGGTTGAGCGCGATGCGGTCCTTGGTCAGCGCGAGCACTTCGTCGAGCAGCGGCGGTCGCGTCCGCGTCCCCTTGATCCTCAGCGCCTCGTAGCGCATCGAGCTGGTGGGGACGGTTTTGACGCGCGCGTCGTGGAAGACGACCAGCTGCCCGTCGCGGGTGTGGCGCACGTCGAGCTCGATCATGTCGGCGCCGAGGGTGATTGCCGCCTCGAACGCCTCGAGCGTGTTCTCGAGCGGGGCGCCGGGCGTTGCCCGGCCCCACGCGCCGCGATGGGCGATGACCAGCGTCACTGGCGTGAAACTATTCCGCGGCCTGCGGCGGTTTGGGGTGTGGCCAACGAAGGCACCGTGAGTTCGTAGCGTCCGGCTTTCATGCGAACATGCGTTCGCATGGGATCGCCGCCCTACGTCGAGCTTCACTGCCACTCGGCCTTCTCGTTCCTGGACGGGGCGTCGCTTCCGGACGAGCTTGCTCGGGCGGCTCTCGAGCTGGGGTACGAGGCGCTCGCGCTGACCGACCACAACTCGGTCTCGGGGTCGATGGAGTTCGCCGTCTCCGCGCGGCAATTAAGACCCACGCACCCCACCCACCTGCGCCCGATCCATGGCGCCGAGATCGACCTCGCCGACGGTCGTCATATGACGCTGCTGGTCGAGGATGCTCGGGGCTGGTCGAACCTATGCCGGATCCTCACGCGCGCGCACGCGCACACGAGGGAAAAGCCGGGCCCACCCTCTCAGGCGTTTGTCGAGCTGAGCGACGTACTGGATCATGCCGAGGGTCTGATCTGCCTGAGCGGCTGCGCGCTGCGCGGAGTGCACGACGAGTTCTCGCTCCGGCGACTGCTCGGGGCGTTCGGACCCGACCGCATGAGGGTCGAGCTCCAGCGGCCATTCCTGCGCGACGATCGGGCGCGCAACCGCCGGCTCGAGCGGCTCGCCAATCGTCTGGGCGTGCCGTGCGTGGCAACCGGGAACGTGCACGCGCACGAGCGCATCCGGGCTCCGTTGCAGGACGCCTTGGTCGCTGTGCGCCTGCACACCACGCTCGACGCCTCCGAGCCCCAGCGGCGAGGCAACTTCAGCCACGTGCTGGCCTCGCCGGCGGCGATGGCGGACCGTTTCCCCGAGCACCCCGAGGCGGTCGCTGAGACGGTGCGGCTGGCCGAGCGGTTGCGGTTCGATCTGACCAGCGATCTGGGATACCGCTATCCGGGCGCGGAGGATGCGGAGGCGATGCGCAATCTGAGCGAGCTCTGCCAGGCGCGGCAGCACGATCGCTACAAGGACGAACCGTCAGACGTGCGGGGGGCAGCGGCGGGCCGGCTGGAGCAGGAGCTTCGGATCATCGAGCGGCTCGGGCTGCCCGGGTTCTTCCTGCTCCACCACGACATGTTGGAGCTGGCGCGCGAGGTGGCGGTCGAGGTGCGCGGACCGGACAGCGTCAGGAAGCTGCTGCCGCCCGGTCGGGGCCGCGGCTCGAGCGTCTCCTCGATCGTCTGCTACCTGACCGGTCTCTCGCATGTCGACCCGATCGCCAACGACCTGTTGATCGGGCGCTTCCTGAACGACGAGCTGACCTCGCTGCCCGACATCGACCTCGACTTCCCGCGAGACATCAGGGAGAAGCTGATCCCCCGGGTGCACGAGCGCTACGGCCACGAGCGCTCGGCGCTGGTGGCGGCGTTCCCGACCTACCGCGCGCGGGGAGCGATTCGCGAGCTGGGCAAGGCGCTGGGGCTGCCGCCGGGAGAGATCGAGCGGGTGGCTCGGGGCAGCGAAGGCTGGGATGCGCGCGAGGTAAGCAAGGACATCGCCTCTGCGTTCGGGGTGGCGCCGGATCCCGATCGAGGTGGCGGCCGGCGCGGATCCACCGGCCGGTGGGCCTGGCTGGCACGGCTGTCGGAGCAGGCCCACGGCCTGCCGCGTCATCTGAGCCAGCACTCGGGCGGGATGATCGTCGCCACGCGCCCGCTGATCGACTGCTGTCCGATCGTGCCGGCGGCGATGGAGGGCCGCCAGATCGTGCAGTGGGACAAGGACTCTTGCTCGGATGCGGGCTTTCTGAAGATCGACCTGCTGGGGCTGGGCATGCTGTCTGCGGTCGAGCGCGCGGTCGAGCTGATCGATCGCACGCGGGGCGAGCAGATCGACCTGAGCCGGATCCCCTACGACGATCCGGCCACCTACGAGTGCATCCAGAGCGCGGAGACGACCGGCGTCTTCCAGATCGAGAGCCGGGCGCAGATGCAGTCGTTGTACCGCACCCGGCCGGAGAACCTGAAGGACCTCACCGTCCAGGTCGCGATCGTCCGGCCGGGGCCGATCCAGGGTGGCGCGGTCAATCCGTACATCGAGCGCCGGCAGCGGATGCGCGTCGATCCCGACTACCAGGTCCCCTACGAGCACCCTTCGCTCGAGCCGGCGCTGCGCGAGACGCTGGGCGCGATCATCTTCCAGGACCAGGTGATCGAGGTGGCGATCGCTTTCGCCGGCTTCTCGCCCGGCGAGGCGGAGGGGCTTCGGCGAGCGATGAGCCGAAAGCGGTCCGATGCCGCGATCGAGGCCTACCACAAGGGGTTCGTCGCCGGTGCGATCCGCCGCCATGGTGTGGACGAAGAGACGGCGGAGCGGGTGTTCGCGATGGTCCGGGGATTCTCGGGGTTCGGCTTTCCCAAGGCCCATGGCGCGGCCTTCGGCCTGCTCGCATACCAGTCGACGTGGCTGCGCGTCCATTACAGCCCAGAGTTCTTGTGCTCGTTGCTGAACGAGCAGCCGATGGGGTTCTATCCCCCCGATGCTCTCGTCCACGAGGCACAACGGCGTGGGATCGAGGTGCTCCCGCCGGATGTCAACGAGAGCGACGCCGACTGCAGCATCGAGATTGAGAGCGCGCACGTACGGGTCAGGATCGGACTTGGCTACGTGCGGGGCGTCGCCGAGCAGGAGGTCAGGGAGCTCGTCGCGGCCCGCCAGGCGGCGGGGCGGTTCAGGAGCCTGTCCGATCTCGCCTCGCGGGCGGGCTCGAGCGCGAGCGCGCTGGAGCTGCTGGCCTGGTCGGGGGCGTGCGATTCGCTGGTCGGGGACGTGATGCCCGCGGCAGCACGGCGGATTGCGCTGTGGCAGCTCGGCGTGGCCACGCCCGGTCGCAGGGTGCCGGGCGGGATGCAGCTGGCTCTGCCCCTCGACCTGCCCGCGCCGCCGCAGCTGCGGTCACTGACCCAGTGGGAGTCGATGCTCGCCGATTACGGCGCCACCGGGCTGACCGTGCACTCGCATCCAATGGAGCTCATGCGAGACCGGCTGCCCGCGGGGCTGGTGCGGAGCCGGGAGCTTGCCAACCTGCCCCACGGTAGGCGGGTGCGGGTGGGTGGGCTGGTGGTGGCGAGGCAACGCCCGGGCACGGCCAACGGAATCGTGTTCGTGCTGCTGGAGGACGAGCAGGGGACGATCAACCTGATCGTGCCGGCTGAGGTCTACGAACGGCACCGCCTGACCGTGAGGACCGAGCCCCTGATCTTGGCCGCAGGCAAGTTGGAGCGGTTGCCGGCTGCCGGTGGCGCGATCAACGTCTTGATCGACCGGATCGAGCCGGTCGACGGGGTGGGTGGGAATCAAATCTTCGCGGCCGAGATCAAGGACTTCTCGATGCTCGACGAGAAGGTGCGCCGCGGGTTGGCGGAGCAGAAGGCAGGGCGCGAAGGAACGGCGACGGAGACCGAGGCCGAGGACTTCCGCGCGGTGGCTCCACCGGTCATGAGTTTCGCATCAGGACGGCGGCGATGAGGGGCGACGGTCAGACGCTCGCGAAAAGGCACCGAGTTGAGGTGCCGCGGTCAGGCGCCGCTGCGAAGGCCCCAATGAGCCGTCCGCCAGGAGAGCGCGGTAAGGTGCCGCTCCGTGCTAGCCGTTCTGCTGTTCGCCGCGTTCTGGGTCGTGCTCGGCGTGGGGACGTTCCTCCTCGCCTTCCGGGGCGGACCCAAGGGCGACGTCAAGCCCCGCTATCGCCGGCGCTCATACGCGGCCCGCCGGGCGGGGGCGTTGACGTTGGCGGCCATCCTCGTCGGCTTCGCGATCGTGCTCCCCGTGGTGTTCCTGCTCGGCAATCACAGCAAGGCCAACGCTCAGGTGGGGGGGATCAAGCTGACCAAGGCCGAGCAGCAGGGGCGCGAGCTGTTCGGTCAGCACTGCGGGCTCTGCCACACGCTCGCAGCGGCTAATGCGGTCGGCAAGGTCGGACCGAACCTCGACGTCGTTCAACCAACTGAACAGCTGATCCTCCACACCATCGAGAACGGGTGTCTCCAGAACCCGCCGCCGGGCAGTCAGGAGGCGTGCCTCGGCTACGGGACGATGCCGGCCGACGTGGTGCAGGGCATCGACGCCACCGACGTGGCCCAGTTCGTCGCCAAGGTGGCGGGCAAGGAGTAGCGGCCGGGCGCGCGCGGGTGCGCCCGACAGCAGCCAGCGGGCCGGTTAGCCGCAGCTTGCGGCGCAATCAAGCCGCACCTTGCGCGAAAACGTCGCGCGGGCGGAGGTTTATCCGTCCGTAGCAATTGTTAGGATCCGCGCGCGAAAGCTGAGATCCCGCGCCGCCCGCAGAACAGCCGGGCGGCGGGAGCGGGGGACCCAAGTTGTTGGGGCGAGTCACGCAAATCGTGTAGCGCCGCTCTTTCGGCGCGAGCCCGTCAGCTAACCCCGTAAGCAACAGAAAGAGGTCGGTGACATGCCGCGAGGAGGAGTTTCCACGCGCGCCGCGCGTCGGTCTGTGGCGCCGTGGTGGGAGGAGCTCGACAGCGAGGCGTTCCGGGAGTTTCCGGCGGCTCGACGACCGCGGATCACGGAGCCGGCGAGGTCGGCGATGCCGGCGGCATCGGCTGTGTCAGTTGCGACCGAGCGTCCCGGGCCTGTGCGCACAAGGCCGGCGAGCAATGGCGACGCGCCGTCGGGCGATGCCGGCGGCGACGCGCCGTCGCGCGACGCCGGCGGCGTCACCTACGCGATCGACGGCCGGAGAACCGTGACGATCCGTGGCTACGGCGCCGAGGCCAAGCTGCCGATGGCGCGGCCCACGCTGCCCCGCCACCAGCGGCCGGGGTTCCGGCCCGACCGGATGGCCCTGTGGGCGGTGCTGCTAGGCGTGCTGCTGATTCTGGTGGCGGCAGCGAGCGCGCACGGGGCGGTCGTGCACCAGCTGGTGCGCTGACGCGCCTCGCGTCTCACTGAACCGCGGCACGACCCGCCTCACTGAACCGCGGCACGACACGCCGCGGGCCGCGCCGGGCGCGCCTCGCTTACAGACCTGGAAGCCGGCGCTGATCCGGCGTTTAACCGGCGACGTATAAGGGGTTAACCGAGTCTGCCGGTGGCGTGTGACGCAGCGGCGCAGGGTCCTTTTCTTACGAAAAGTCTGCCTCTGCCCTCTTGTGCGTCCGCAGCCGCCGAATTACACTTATCAAGCGTAAGCAGGTCTCGAAAGTGAAGGGCACGTGCCCCACTCAGCCCCCGGACCTAGTGGTGGTCAACTATGAAGACTTCGATGAGCAGATTCCAGATCCATGACGACCTAACCGCGCCCGAAGGGTCGGTCCCCGTCCTGCGTGGCGCGCTGGCCACGGGAGGTCAGCTGCCGAACTTCCTCGGCGTGCTGGCGGGCTCGCCGGCGGCCCTGCGCGCCTACGCGCGGTTCCGCTCGGAGCTGCGTCACGGCAAGCTGACGCTGGCCACGCTCGAGCGGATCGCGCTGGCGGTCGCCGAGTACTACCGCTCCGAGCCGGGCATCGCGATGCACTCACGCACCGCTCGTGCCGCCGGGCTCGCACTCGACGAGGTGGCGCTGGCGCGGCAGTTCGACTCCAAGGATCCGCGCGAGGCGGCGCTCCTGCGCTACCTGCAGGCGCTGCTCGAGGAACGCGGCCGCGCTCCGATGCACCTGCACGAGGAGGCTCGCGAGGCCGGGTGGGACGACGAGCAGATCCTCGAAGCGATCGCCTGCGTTGCTCTGGAGGGCTTCACGGCAATGGTCAACGTGGCCGGAGAGGTGCCGGTCGATGGATCGAGTGAGGCGTCCCGCGCGTTGCAAGCAGCGTAAGCTTTCGGGTGGCGATGGAAGCGCCCCAGGAAACGGCTACGAAGGCTGATCGCGCCGAGCCCCGCTCGGCGGGGTGCTGCCCCCTCTACCACGAGGCGGTGGAGCTGGTCGGTAGGCGCTGGACCGGGGCGATTCTCCGCGTTCTGATGGACGGCGCGCTGCGCTTCTCGGAGATCGCCCAAGCGGTGCCGGAGCTGTCTGACCGTCTGCTGTCTGAGCGGATGAAGGAGCTCGAGCGTCGCGGGATAGTCGAGCGCACGGTCATCTCGGGGCCGCCGTTGCGGGTCGAATACTCGCTCTCGCAGATGGGGCGGGAGCTCGAGCCGGCTCTGTGCGAGCTCCAGCGCTGGGCCAACCGGTGGCTCGGCGAACGGCAGCTCTCAACCCGCGTGTAGAGCGGGCCGAGGATCGCGGGTCGAGGACCGGGCCCTAGCGGCTGGGTGCCGCCCGGCGAGCAGGTGCCGCCCGGCGAGCAAGTAACGTTCGCGCCGCCATGGCAATCACCGCCGCACCGCTGACTCAAGACGACGTGATGGCGCTCGTGTCGGAGCGTGACATCAGGTTCGTCCGCCTGTGGTTCACCGACATCCTCGGTCAGCTGAAGGCGTTCTCGATCAACGCCACCGAGCTGGCGGACGCGTTCGAGGGCGGGATGGGCTTCGACGGCTCGTCGATCACGGGGTTCAACCCGATCGAGGAGTCGGACATGATCGCGATGCCGGATCCGACCACCTTCTCGACCCTTCCCTGGCGCCCGGCCGAGCAGGGGGTGGCGCGGATGTTCTGCGACATCCACACCCCGGAGAAGACGCCTTATGAGGGCGACCCGCGGCACGTGCTGCGCCGGGCACTCGACCGGGCCAAGGCGATGGGCTTCGACCATTTCTACGTCGGGCCCGAGCTCGAGTACTTCTACTTCCGCAGCCCGACGTCAACCGAGGTGCTCGACGAGGGCGGCTACTTCGACCTGACGACGCTCGACGCCGGATCGGATCTACGGCGGGAGACGGTGCTCGCACTCGAGCAGCTCGGTATCCACACCGAGTACGCCCATCACGAGGTCGGTCCGAGCCAGCACGAGATCGACATGCGCTACAAGGGCGCGCTGCAGATGGCCGATGACTGCATGACGTACCGAATCACGGTCAAGGAATACGCGATGAAGTACGGCCTGCACGCGACGTTCATGCCCAAGCCGCTGTTCGGCAAGAACGGCTCCGGGATGCACACCCACCAGTCACTGTTCCGGGGTGAGCAGAACGCGTTCTTCGACCCCGACGACCCGTACTACCTGTCGGACGTGGGCAAGGCGTTCATCGCCGGCCAGCTCAGGCACGCGCGCGAGACCTGCTCGATCTTCGCCCAGTGGGTCAACTCCTACAAGCGGCTCGTCCCCGGCTACGAGGCGCCGGTGTACCTGGCCTGGTCACGACGAAACCGCTCGGCCCTCGTACGGGTGCCGATGTACCACCCGGGTAAGGAGCGCGCGACGCGGATGGAGCTGCGATGTCCGGATCCGGCGTGCAACCCCTACCTCACGTTCGCCGTCCTGCTCCAGGCCGGGCTGGAGGGCATCGAGCACCGCTACGAGCTCCCCGACCCGATGGAGACCAACCTGTACCACCTCTCCTCCGAGGAGCGGCGGCGTCTGGGCATCGAGCAGCTGCCGGCGACACTGGGCGAGGCAATCGAGCTGACCGCGGAGTCAGAGCTCGTCCTGCGAGCCTTGGGTGAGCACACGTTCAATCGCTACATCGAGATCAAGCGACAAGAGTGGGAGGACTACCGGGTCCAGGTGACGCCGTGGGAATTGGAGCGTTACCTACCGGTGCTCTGATGGGACCGCTATTTAATGGATCGAAATAGTGCAGATTCCGGCTGACGGTGTATTTACATTCGCGTCGGTAGGAATGGGGAGCGTTGTGATCGCGCGACCGCTCCACCGTGGCTGTTACTGAACCCGCGCGGCGCCACGCCCTGACACGACGGCAGGCGCTGCGAGGCGCGGGCGGCGCCGTGGTCCTCGCCCTGGCCGGTGGCGGGGTGGCCGAGCTGCTTGGCGGCTCGACCGCGCGTCTGCCCCAAATCGGCTCGTACGCGGACGCGTCCGACGATCACGGTCGTGCCTTCCGCTCCCAGCCGGATCTGCGCCCACCGGCCGTCGCGGTCACCCCGGAGGCGGGAGTGCAGCGGCTGGGCGAAGGCGATCCCGGACTGTTGTTCCTTGGACCGGGACCGGTCTCGCTGAGCGGATCCGCGCAGTACGGGCCGCTGATCGTCAACGGCGAGGGTGAGCTGGTCTGGTTCAGCCCGCTCGCGTCGGGACTGCAGGTGACGAACTTCACCGCCGCGCAGTACCGAGGCGAGCCCGTGCTCGTGTGGTGGGAAGGGAAGATCCTTCCGTCCGGCTACGGCCAGGGAGAGGCCGTCGTGCTCAACCGCAGCTATCGGGAGGTGGCACGGGTCCGTGCCGCCAACGGTCGGGCGATGGACCTGCACGCGCTCACGCTGACCCCGCAGGGCACCGCGCTGTTCACGTGCTATCCCGAGACGGTGGAGATGGATCTCTCCTCGATGGGCGGGCCGAAGAGCAATCCCGTGCTCGGATCGATCATCCAAGAGGTGGACGTCGCGAGCGGCCGTCTTCTGTTCGAGTGGCGAGGTCTCGAACACATACCGGTGCAGGTTTCCCAGGAGCCGATGAGCGCGCCCTATGACTACCTGCACGTGAACTCGATCCAGCAGCTGGCGGGCGGGAACCTGCTCGTGTCGGCGCGCCACACGTGGGCCATCTACGAGCTCGAACGGGGCACGGGGAACGTCATGTGGACGCTGGGCGGGAAGAACAGCGACTTCCACATGGGCCCGGGCGCCCAGTTCGCCTGGCAGCACGACGCGGCCCAGTTCTCCGAGCGGATCCTCACGGTGTTCGACAACGAGACCAACGGCCCGATCGACACGGCGCATCAGGGGCGCGGGTTGGTACTCAACGTCGACGGGCCGAGCCGGACCGTGACGGTCCGCCACGCGTACACGACCGCGCAGCATCTGCTGGCGGGGGCGATGGGCTCAGTGCAGATCCTCCCCTCGGGGCGGGTCATGGTCGGTTGGGGTGTCGAGTCACGCACGACCGAATTCGCCGCCGACGGCGAGCTTCTCGTCGACGCCACGCTCCCCGCGGGGATGTACTCATACCGCAGCCTGTGGCTGCCATGGGGCGGGATCCCCCACCACCGGCCCGCGGTCGCCGCGGAGCGAAACGGGCAGAGCGGGACGACGCTCGTGTACGCGAGTTGGAACGGCGCCACCGCATTCAGCGGATGGGAGGTCAATGCAGGATCGAAGCACGACCACCTGCGCCCGCTGGGGATCGCCAGGCGCCACGGGTTCGAGACCGTTATCCCGCTGCACCGCGAGTTTCGCTACGCCGCGGTGACCGCCATCGACCACGCCGGAAAGCGCCTGCGGCGCAGCCCCGTCATCAAGATTTAGGGGCGAGGCGCCGCATCTAGGGGCGCGTCGCCGCATCCAGTGGCGCGGCGCTGCATCCAGTGGCGCGTCGCCGCATCTAGTGGCGCGTTGCCCACACGGGCGCTGGCACGCCCATCGCGCGGTTGAGCAGCCAGCCCGCGATCGTCAGCAGCAGCACGCCGACGAAGATGTCGAGCCACTGATGCGGTTTGGCCAGGAGCCCCGAGGCGACGATGATCGTGGTCGCCCCGGCGGGTGGGTGGGCGGCTCGCAGAACGCGCAGGATCCCGCCGGTGAGGGCCACCGCGAGCGCGATCGCGAACACGCGATCGAGCGTGACGCCCGCGACGTAGACACTCGGCGCGTTCAGCAGCCCGAAGATCGCGAGCGAGAGTACGCCGGCGGCGATCCCCACGGTGTGGCCGATGATCGTGTTCCTCGGGGACGCGACCTCGGCCATCGGCGTCTCGAAGATCAGGAACGCGGTGGCGCCGAGGCTGGGAAACACGAGCGGCTGCTTGACGAGGTACGACCACAGGCCGCTCAAACCGATCGCGAGGAGTGAGCCGAGGAACGTGTAGACGGCGTTCCCGTTGTTTCGCCAGTGCTCGTACAGCCAGCGCTTAAGCCCATACGAGCCCGGCACGCCGACGAGCGAGCCCTGCCGCTGGAAGATCCGCACCCCGGAGTCGGCGAACTCGGCGATGTGATCCAGCTGGTCGTCGGGCTCCCGCATGCTCACTGCGCGCGCCAGCCTAACCAGGCAGTTTCGGCCGTGGGAAACCGGTCAGAGCTATGACGGCTTGGGAGGCGTCGCGGTGCGCGCGAATCACGGGTGGGCGCTCGGGGGAGGGCTGCGCATGGGAGGGCTACGCTTGCCGAGCGATGGTGCAAGCGGAGCGGAGGGTCGGTCGGTTTGACGTGCTTGAGGTGATCGGCCGCGGCGGCGCCGCGATCGTCTACCTCGCCTACCAGCGTGACCTGCGCCGGCAAGTGGCGCTCAAGGAGTTGCTCTCGCAGCATCTCGCGGACCCGACCTTCGCCGAGCGGTTCGTGGAGGAGTCGCGGCTGGCCGGCGCGATGAGTCACTCGAGCATCGTCACCGTGCACGAGTTCTTCGAGCACGACGAGGTCCCATACATCGCGATGGAATACCTGCCCCGGGGGTCGCTGCGCCCGTACGTGGGCAGGCTGAGCGTGGCTCAGATCGCCGGGGTGCTCGAGAGCGTGCTCGCCGGGCTCTCGCACGGCGCGCGCCAGGGGATCGTGCACCGCGACCTCAAGCCGGAGAACCTGCTCGTGGCCGCCGACGGTCGGGTCAAGATCTCCGACTTCGGCGTGGCCCGTGCCTACAACGCAGCGGCACCGCGCGCGGTGGTGACCGCGACCGGCACGACGATCGGGACGCCGGCCTACATGGCCCCCGAGCAGGCGCTCGGGGAGGAGCTGACTCCCGCGACCGACCTGTACTCGCTCGGGATCGTGGCCTGGGAGATGTTCACCGGGGCGGTGCCGTTCGAGTCGACCGGCACGCCGGTCGCGGTCCTGTATCGCCAGGTGCACGAGCCCGTTCCGCCCGTGCGCGAGATCGATCCCGACATTGACGAGCGACTCGCCGACTGGCTGGACCAGATGCTCGCCAAGCGACCCGCCGACCGCTTCGCGTCCGCCGACGCGGCGTGGGAGGCGCTCGAGGACGTCGTGATCGAGCTGCTCGGGCCCCGGTGGCGGCGCGAGGCCCGGCTCGGCGCCGATCCGCCGGCGCCGGACCGGCACCCGCTGACGCCGGCCGAGTTCGACAGCGTTGAGCAGAAGGAGGGAGCCGAGGCCTCGACCACGCCCCCGGAGAGGAGGGCCACGCCTCCAGAGAGCAGGGCCACCCCTCCGGAGACTCCGGCCGGCGGGCGCGCCGGCCCGATCACCCCGACCGAGGCTCCCCTCGTCCCCGGGGGCGGCGGCCACACGACGATCCTCCGCCCCGGGCGGCGGCACAGAATCCCCGACGAGCCCGCGGCGTCACCCGAGGAGCCGCCCTCGCGCCGGCGCACCGCGATCGCCGCGCTGGTGGCCGCGGCGGTCGTGGCGGCGGTGATCGGGGTCCTGATCGGGACGAGCAGCGGCGGCTCATCTACCACTCGGTCGAGCACGACGACGGCGAGCGCGCCGTCGCTCGCCACCGTCGACGCCGAGCTGCGTCCGGTGCTCCAGTCCCTCGCCGGTACGCGTACGACCGGTCTGGCCAACGTGAAGGCCGCTCATACCGCCGCGCAGCAGGCGTCCGCGGCGACGAGCATCGCCGGCGCCTACCAGACCGCGGCCAGCCGGGTCGCGGCGGTACGAGGCAGTCCGGCCTCGCTGCACACCACGCTCACCGAGCTCGCGAGCTCCTATCGGGCGCTCGCCACCGCGGCCAAGGCCAAGAGCGCAGCCGACTACCAGCGCGTCGCGACGCAGATCGAGGCCGAGGAGCAGCAGCTGCGCACCGACGCCGCGGCGCTGTAAGCGTCAGGGGATGGTCGTCGTGCCCGAGCCGCTGCCGCCGTGATGGTGCGAGCTGTGATGCACGGGAGCCGGCGTCGAGGATCCGCCGCCCGAGGATCCGCTGCCCGAGGATCCGCTGTCGCTCTCGGTGGCGGCGGGACTGCTCTGCGCCGGCGTCTGGGGGAACGAGGAAGACGACGTGGCTCCGGCCGACGAGGCGGAGGTCGACGGCGAGGCGGTGGTCGCGGCCGGATGGTGCTGGACGCGCTTGTGGGGATGCGGTTTGGGGGAGGCGGGAAGCTTCAACGACACGAGCTGGCCGGAGAAGGCCGCCGCGAGCGCGGCATCCCTGGCCGGCGGGCGGTTGAGGGCGGCGTGCGCCGCGGGTTTCGCGGCGTGGGCGGACGCGCCGCCGCTGCTGATCGCGCGTGAAATCGCAAACGCGGCGCCGAACGCCACCGCGACGACCGCCGCACCCAGTGCCATCAGCCTCGCCACGGGGACAGCCTAGCGCCGATCGGGCGGCCCTCCCAGAGGGGTTGGCTCGATTCATACCCAGGTCCAGTTCCGCTCCGGGCCACGGCGAGGAAGACTCCAGGACGTCGGAGAACCAACTCAAACAAGGAGTCGGACATGACCTTGATCAGGGTCACCTCGGAGGATCTGCACTCACTGTCGGGCCAGGTGCTGGCCGGCTCGAACAGCATCCAGGACCAGCTCGCGCGGATGGCCGGCGAGGTCTCCGCCGTCGTCGGCGCCGACTGGCAGGGCATCGCCTCGAGCCAGTTCAACACGCTGTGGGATGAATGGCAGCGCTCGGCCGCGGGCCTGAAGGACGCGCTCGACGGCATCTCGCGGCTGCTCAACTCGGCCGGGACCCAGTACCAGTCGACCGAGGACGCGATCCGCAGCTCGATGGGCTGATCTGAGGTGTCCACGTTCACCGTCGACCCGGCAACCCTTCAGGCGCTCGCGGGCACGCTGGGCGGTCTGTGCGGCCAGATGGAGTCGATGCACGATGTCGCCTCCGGCTTCCAAGGCGTGCTGGGCGGGCGAGCGCTCGAGGGCGAGATCGAGCACTTCTGTGACAACTGGCATTACGGGATCAGCCTCCTGGAGCAGCACATGCAGAACGTGGTCGAGAACCTCGAGAAGGCCGCCGCGACGTACTCGGCCTCGGACCAGCACGTCGCCGATGCCTGCCGCTTGTGAGGAGCCAGGCAAGCGATGAGCGATCCGCTGTCTGATCCCCGCGCGGCCGATCTCCTGTCCGCCGACCCCGGCGAGGTGTGGCTCCTAGCGGCGCTGTTCCGCCAGGTGGGCGGCGAGGCCCAGGCCATCGCCGGTGCGCTGCGCGGAGCACCCAACCAGGCCACCTGGACCGGCGGCGCGGCGAGCGCGTTTCGCAACACCGTGGGCCAGCTCCCCGGCGAGCTCGAGAAGGTGCAGCAGTCCTACGAGGACGTCGCCGGCGCGCTGAGTGCGTACGAGAGCCAGTTGGCCGACCTCAAGGCGGCCTTCCAGCGGGTGGCGGCGCAGCTCGGCTCCGCCCAGTCAGCCCTCGGTGGCGCCCAGGGGCAGCTGGCGAACGCCCAGGGCAACCTGACGACCCAACTGAGCGCCCCCCACGCCAAGTCGACGTCGCCCGCGGTCCAGAACGCGCACGATGCGGTGCAGACGGCGAGCGGCACAGTGACGCGGGTCCAGGGCGAGATCAGCGGCCTGCAAACGCAAGGATTCGCGATCCTGAACCAGTTCCAGGGCGCGCGCGACGGCTGCCAGGGGAAGGTCTCGAGCGCCTGCTCGCTCGCGCCCCACCAGAGCTGGTGGGACCACCTGATGTCAGACGTCGGCAACTGGATGACCGACGCAGGTCACTTCTTCAAGGCGATCGGGTTGGGCATCTACCACGGTGTCACCGGGCTGCCCGGCGCGCTCGTGGACTGGGTCGAGCACCCGAGCTGGAAGACGTTCGCCAAGCTCGCCGAGGACATCGCGATCACCGCCAGCGTGGTGCTGCTGGTGACCGGCGTCGGCGAGTGGCTGCTGCCCGAGGAAGGGCTGCTGGCGGCAGGATTCAGCGCGGCCAACGGTGCCGCCGATGCGGTGGCGACCGGCGCCAGCCTGGACGCCGCCGGCGCGGAGGGCGTGGGGGCCGCCGACGACGCGCTCCACGGCAACTACTCGGCCGCCGAGGGCGACCTGGTCAACATGGGTCTGGATGCGCTCACCACGGTACCCGGGGCCATGGGCGCGCCGGAGCTGGGCGACGCGCTCCCGGCCGCGCGGGCGGCCGACGCCGCCGAGGAGGATGCCGGCGTGCTCAAGGCGTTCGACCAGAGCGTCGAGGGCGGGAAGAGCTGGACCCAGTCGCTGCTGTCGATGAGCGCCGAGCAGAAGAGCACAGTCCTCGAGGAGGCCGGCCTGCCGGCGGGCACCAAGCTCACGGATCTCAGCCCCGAGGCGCAGGCGAAGGTGCTCCAGAACCTCCAGAGCCCGACCAAGATGCTCGAGGGCGCGGAGCAGAACGCTAAGCTCCTCCACATCAAGTCGTTGCCGCTGAAGACCGCGATCGACTACGGGTTCGACAAGGCCGTGACCGATCCGCTTCAGGATTACGACCAGCACAAGATCGACGCCCTGATTGGGGTCCCGGCGGCGGGATGAGGGGTTTGCGCCGCAAGGGCGGGGCGGACGCAGACGGCGCGGCGGCCGAGCTGCCCAGGCTCTCGTGGCCGGTCCGCCGGGACGGTGAGGATCTAGTCATCTCGGTGATCCCGTCCCGGGTGCCGGGGGACGAGCGCATGCGCGTGATCGACATGGTCCCCGAGGATGGCGAGACCGCGCCGGAGCTGACGCAAGCCGCCGATGCCCCCGGCACGGTGGCGATCCAGGGCTTCACCTTGTCCACGCCGGACGGCGGCCTCCTCAGCTTCACGCTGGCTGTCTCGCTGGCGGACATTCCTTACCCCGAGACAGCTGAGCTGCCCGAGCATGATGTCTCAGAGTGCCGGCTCGCGTGCGGACCGGCGCTGAGGATCTTCAAATGGACCGAGCCCGGAACGGAAACCGACCCTGGGCCTCCGGTCTCGATGTTCGGCACGACCTACCTGGCGCAAACGGACTACGGGGTGCTCGCGCTGGCCTTTGCCACCCCGCACGTCGACGGGGCGCGCGAGTTCGCCGTGCTGTTCGAAGCCATCGCGCAGAGCTGCACGATTCAGCCGGCCGAGTCGGCGTCCGCCACCGCCACCTGAACCAGCTCGAACCCGTCCGGGCGCACGAGATAGCCGCACCCCGGCCGCGCCGGCGGCGCGGGACGGCGAGGTAGCGCCGCCCCGAGCAGGGCACCGTCCATCTGGAGGTCGGGTGCCAGCAGCAGCCCGGTGCGCGAGCGCCGCGCGCCGCTGCTCCAGTGCCCGAGCGCCCGAAACGTCTCCGCCCGCCCGGCGACCAGGGCGTGCACGCCGGCCCCGGGTGCGGCCAGCAGGTCGGCCAGCGCCCGCCGCGGGTCATCGACGGTCTCGGCGTCGTCGATCAAGAGCAGCTTGATTCCGTTCCCGCCGCGCAGCCGATCGATCAATGCGTCGAACTCGTCGGGACTGCGAGCCACCGTGGCCAGGCCGCCGCACTCTCGCAGCGCGGACCGGCGGAGCGCCACGCCGAGCAATTCGACCTCGGGGTACATGCGCGCGGCCATCTGAGCGGTCACCAGCAGCGTGTTCGTCTTGCCCGATCGCGGCGGACCGGTGACGAGCGCGTGGTCGCCGTCGAACAGCTCGAGGCCGACCGGCGCGAGCGCCTCGTCGCCGATCGCCATCGGCAACAGCCACGGATCGCGATCGTGCCGGCGCGCCGAGGAGAGCGCGTCGAGCGGCACGCGGGCCGGCAGCACTCCGATCGGGGCCGGACCGCCCGCCCCGGACGCCCGCTTGCTCGCCAGCCCGGCGAGCACCGACGCGGGGTGCGCCACCTGCAGCACCTGACCGCTTCCGGCCGCGATCGCCCGTCCCGGCGAGAAGCGCGGCACCGACCGGCGCGGGATCCCGAACTGGGCGTAGTCGGCGAGCTCGGCGAGCTGGAAGGCCAGCCGCTGCTGGGCGAGCGAGGACAGCGCGAGCGGGACGGCGCCGAGGCGGTCGGCGGCGATCGCCACGTGCACCCCGACCTCGGAGCCGTCGGCCCAGATCCGCGCGAGCTCGTCGCGGGACGTGTCGCCCGCGCCCTCGGCGTGCTCGGAGGTGAACCCGGCGTAGCCGTCGAGGAGCAGCACGGTCCGCGGCAGGGCGGCGCGGGTGCGCGGGTCCAGTCCGCGCCGGACGCCCAGCTCATCGTGCAGCCGACGGAGCAGCCGCCGCTGCCGCTCGTGCTCGCCGGCCGCGATCACGGCGCCGACGCACGGCAGGCGCTCGAGCGGGGCGAGCTCCCCGGCCCCGAAGTCCATCGCGTAGATGTGCGCCCGCTCCGGATCAGCCAGCTCGGCCAGGGCGGTCGCGAGCGTGAGCAGCGCGGTGGTGGTGCCGCTGCCTCCGATCCCGAACAGCAGCAGGTTGCCGGCGTCCAGGTTCCAGCCGACCGGGTACTGAGCTTGGGCGGGCGGATCGTCGCCGAGGCCAAGCGGGACGACGAACCCGCGCTCGCCGCCCAGCGGACGCGCCGCGCCGAGC
>DATJUA010000079.1:0-5963 GCA_035502815.1 Solirubrobacteraceae bacterium | reverse complement strand
CCAGGGCCTCAGCAATGCGTCGAATAGGCGATTCTTGACCGCTCTTAGTAGAGATTTCGCGGGTTTAGGCTGGTATGATCGCTTTGGTAGGGATCTGTAAGGGAATACAGTCGGCCGACGGACTAAGAAAGGCTGGAAGCGACACGGATGGTGGCTCGTAAGGTCGAAACCACGCGCCGTTCGTTCACGCGACGCGGCGAGATCCGGCGATGACGCCCGACGTCGCGTCACACGCCGAACGCTCACGGCTGATCGGGGTCGGGCGCCCGCCCTCGGGCTACACCGCGACCGCTGTCGCCCGGCTGCTCGATGGTCGCGTCTGGTCACAGATGCGGCTGCTCGTCGATGCCATGATGCTGTGTCTGGCCTCGACGGCCGCGTTCTACGCCGCCCCGATCCGGCCCGGCGCCGGTGCGGGCTGGCTGGCCGCGATCTTCCCGGCGCTGACACTGCTGATCCTCCGGGCACGCAATGATCCGGACGAGCGCCTGCACACATCCCCGCTCGACACGGCGGCTCACGTCCTCGGCGTGACATCGCTGTCCGCGATGCTGATGGTGGCCGCCGGCTCGATCCTGGGCGGCGACCACCCGGTCGCGCTCGCGGTGCGCTTGTGGCTGTTCGCGCTGGTGTACCTGAGCCTCGCCCGGATAATGCTCAGCTCGATCCGAGCCCAGGCGGTACGGAACGTCGCCCTGGCCACGCCGACGCTGATCGTTGGCGCGGGAGTGATCGGCGAGCACCTCGTCAAGCGGTTCACCGCCGATTCGGGCTACGGCCTGCGCCCGGTCGGCTTTCTCGACTCCGATCCGATGCCGAAGGCGGACTGGACCGCCGGCGCAACCGTTCCGGTTCTGGGCGGCCCGGAGGACCTCGAGGCGGCAATCACTCGGACCGGCGCCCGGCGCGTAATCCTCGCCTTCTCGTCCGAGCCGGACCGCGCACTGGTCGACAAGGTCAGGGAGTGCGAGCAGCTCGGCGTCGGGGTGTCGATCGTGCCGCGCATGTTCGAGGCGATCAACGAGCGGGCGATCCTCGACCACGTCGGTGGCATTCCGCTGATCTCACTGCGTCCCACCAATCCCCGCGGATGGCAGTTCGCGGTCAAGCACACGATCGACCGGACCTTGGCGTTCCTGGCGCTCGTCGCGCTCGCGCCGGTGATGGCCGCCGTCGCCGCCGGAGTGCGACTCAGCTCCCCCGGTCCCATCCTGTTTCGCCAGCGCCGGGTCGGCCGCGACGGCCGGGTGTTCGACGTCCTCAAGTTCCGCACGATGCGCGAGGCCAATGCGGAAGGCGAGTACGCGTTCGTGCCGCCCGAAGGTTGCGCCCCGGGCGGCATCGAGGGCGAGGACCGGCGCACCCGCTTCGGGAGCTGGCTCAGAAAGAGCTCGCTGGACGAGGCGCCGCAGCTGATCAACGTCCTGCGCGGCGAGATGAGCATCGTCGGGCCGCGGCCTGAGCGACCCCAGTTCGCCGCGCAATTCGGGGCGGAGGTCGACCGCTACGACGACCGGCTACGGGTCAAGTCGGGCATCACCGGCTGGGCCCAGGTGAACGGCCTGCGCGGCCAGACGTCAATCGCCGATCGGGTCGAGTGGGACAACTACTACATCCGGAACTGGTCGCTGGCGCTCGACCTCAAGATCATGATGCTCACCGTCGCCGAGGTGCTCCGCTTTCGTGACAGCCAGAAGGCCCGGAAGTACGGGGGCGGTCCGGCGGGCGTGCCACGCCACCGATGATCGCGGCACCGATGATCGACCGCTAGGAGCCGCCCGATCGCGGAATGAGGGGCTGACCTGCTACCCAACGTGAGGTGGCGCCGCTGATGGACCTCGCGATTTTCTCCACTTGTCCCCAGTCCAGGGGAATCCCGCATGAGGAATACGGCCGCCGGGTGGCGGAGGTGGCCCGCTGGAGCGAGGCCGCCGGCTGCGAGGGGATGCTCGTCTACACCGACAACGGGCTCGTCGACGCCTGGCTCGTCTCGCAGCTGATCGTCCAGAGCACGGAGCGCCTGGCCCCACTCGTCGCCGTCCAGGCGGCATACATGCATCCCTACACGGCGGCCAAGATGGTCGCCACGCTCGGCTACGTCCACGGCCGCCGGCTGTGGCTCAACCTGGTGGCCGGGGGGTTTCGTAACGACCTCGTGGCCCTGAGCGACCAGACTCCGCACGACGAGCGCTACGAGCGCACGACCGAATACGGCGTGATCATGAAGCGGCTGCTGGCCGGAGAGACGGTCACGTTCACCGGGCGCTACTACACCGTCAACAACTTGCGCATGACGCCCGAGCTCGGGCCCGAGCTCCAGCCGGGCTTCCTGATCTCGGGCTCTTCGGAGGCGGGGCGCGCGGCGGCCGAACAGATCGGTGCCATCGCGGTCAAGTACCCGAAGCGTTCCGGGGAGGAGACCAGCGAAGCGGGCAAGGACTCCGGTATACGGGTCGGGATCGTCGCGCGGCCGAGCGGTGAGGAGGCCTGGCGGGTCGCGCGGGCGCGCTTCCCGGCCGATCGCAAGGGACAGATCGCGCACCAGCTCGCGATGAAGGTGTCGGATTCCCAGTGGCACCGGCAACTGTCGGAGCTGGGCGCCGTCGCCGGGGGCGAGGAGGATCCCTACTGGCTGTGGCCGTTCGAGAACTACGCCACGTTCTGCCCGTACCTGGTGGGAAGCTACGACGTCGTCGCCGCCGAGCTCGAGCGGTACATGCGGTTGGGCTTCCGCGCGTTCATTCTCGATATCCCGCCTTCCGAGGAAGACCTGCACCACACCGGGGTGGTGTTCGATCGCGCGCGCGCGGCGTTGACCCCTTGACCGAGCTGCTCCAGGACCGTGTGTCGCGCTCGGTCGAGTGCAGGCCCGCCGCGACGGCCGTGGTGATGGGTGAGGAACGCCTGAGCTACGAGGAGCTCGAACGGCGGTCCAACCGCCTCGCGCGCCTGCTGGTCGAGTCCGGCGTGCGGGCCGGCGACCGGGTGTGCCTGCTCCAACCGAAGTCTCCCGCGGCGATCGTCAGCATGCTCGCCGCGCTGAAGGCCGGTGCGATCTACGTGCCGCTCGACATCTCCAACCCTGCCACGCGCGTCAAGCGGATCCTCGCCGCCGCCGAGCCCCGCCTCCTGCTCGCCATCCCCGATGCAGCCGCACTGCTGAGCGCCCTGAACAGCGACGTCCCGGTGGGCGCCGTGGGCGGCCCGCTGGCCGGCGCGTCGTTCGGTCCCGGTGACGAGGACGCGCTGAGCGATCAGCCCCTGTCCGCCACCGCGCGGCCCGAGGACCCGACCAGTCTGCTGTTTACCTCAGGCTCGACCGGCACCCCCAAAGGCGTCGTGATCACGCACGCGATGGTCGGCGCGTTCCTCGATTGGGCGCTGGCTTACTTCGGGCACGAGCCGGGTGAGCGCGTCTCCGGGCATCCCCCACTTCACTTCGACCTCTCCGCCTTCGACATCTACGGCACGCTGTCCGCCGGCGGCGAGCTCCATCTCGTTCCACCCAGCGTCCTTTTGCCCGCGCAGCTGGCCGCCTTCATCCGCGACTCCGAGCTCACCCAGTGGTTCTCGGTGCCCTCGACGTTCGCTTACATGGCCCGCTTCGGCGCCATCCGCGAGGGCGACTTCCCACAGCTGCGACGGATCCTCTGGTGCGGGGAAGTGCTGCCGACACCCGTGCTCGCGCACTGGATGCAGCGCGTCCCCCACGCCGCCTACACCAACCTGTACGGACCCACGGAGACGACGATCGCGTCGAGCTGGTACACGCTGCCCGATCTCCCGGCCGACACCGCGACGCCGGTCCCAATCGGCCGTCCCTGCGCCGGCGAGGACATCCTCGTGCTCGACGACGAACTGCGGACGGTGGCGCCGGGAGAGGTCGGCGAGCTGTGCATCGCGGGCGTGGGACTGAGTCCCGGCTACTGGCGCGACGACGAGCGCAGCCGCGCCGCGTTCGTGCTCGACCCGGACACCGGGCACCGGCTGTACCGCACCGGAGACCTGGGGCGCCGCGACCCGGACGGGCTACTGCACTTTCTCGGCCGCAAGGACACTCAGATCAAGAGTCGCGGCTACCGCATCGAGCTGGGCGAGATCGAGGCTGCGCTGACGGCGGTCGCGGGCGTGGCGGAGTGCGCGGTGGTGGGCGCGCCAAGCGACGGCTTTGAGGGCACGGCGATCTGCTGCGCCTGGGCATCGCTGCCCGGAGCCGACCTCGATCAGCTCCAACTGCGTCAGGCGCTCGCCGAAGCGGTGCCGTCGTACATGCTCCCCTCGCGCTGGCTGGCTCTGGACGAGCTGCCCAAGAACATCAACGGGAAGATTGACCGCCGCCGTCTGCGAGAGATATTCGTCGGGGACGCCGCCGATGGCTGACCCCGCCGCGATCGCCCGGATCCAGGCCGTGTTCGAGCGGGCGCTCAGCGTTCCTGCGCCACCCTCCGACCTGGACATAATCGCCGGCGGGCTGCTCGACTCGCTCGCGCTCGTGACACTCCTGTTCGAGATGGAGCTCGAGTTCGGCGTGGAGATCCCGCTCGACTCCCTCGAGGTCGAGGATTTCCGGACGATCGAGCGGATCGCCGCCCTCGTCACAGCAGAGCCGGAGGGATCGCGACCGACATGAGCGAGATCCGACCGCTGCGCCGCGAGGAGATCCCGCAGCTCGCGGCCCTGTATCGCTTCGTCGACCGGTCCGACTGGCGCATCCCGCCGGAGGAAGTTCCACTGTGGTTCGAGCGCACCCTGTACGGCCACCCGTGGGTCGATCCCGAGATCCCCACGCTCGTCTACGAGGACGACGACGGCGAAATCCTGGGCTTCATCGCCTCGCACGTGCGCCGGATGCGCTTCGACGGGCGCACGATCCGCATGGGCGCGGCCGGTCCCCTGATCGCCCATCCGAAGGTGCGCAACCGCGGCGTCGGCGCCCTGCTGTGGCGCCGTTACCTGGCTGGTCCGCAGGAGCTGACCGTGACCGACGGCGCTTCGGACGAGATGCGCCAGATATTCGAGCTGATCGGCGGCCACATGCTGCACCCGAGCTGCATGGCCTGGGCGCGGATCTACAAACCGTTCGGTTTCCTCGGCGATCGCGCGCTGCACGGCCGCCTGTGGCCGCGCGAGCACCTCAAGGTGCCCGCGCGTCGCGTGTGGTCGCCGCTCGACTCCGCGGCCACGCGCACAGCGAGCTATTTCAGAATGCCGAGTTCGCCCGAGACGACGAGCGAGCCGCTGACCCCGGCGCTGCTCGTCGAGCACCTGCCCGTGGTCACCCGATCGCTGCGGCTGTTCCCCGACTACGACGAGCCGTTCGTCGAATGGCTGTTCGCCGAGCAGCATCACAACCGCACCTGGGGAACGCCGGTGCGGCGGCTGGTGCGGGGCCGGGACGGCCAGGTGCTGGGCTGGTACATCTATTTCCTGGCGCCCGCCGAGCCCGGCCACGTGCTCCAGGTGGCGGCCCAGCCCCGTCAAGCGGGCGCCGTCCTCGACGACTTGTTCGCCGACGCCGTCACGGGCGGCGCGACGGCGATCCAGGGACGGGTCGAGCCTCAGCTGCTCGCGCCTCTCGCGCATCGGGGAGCCGTCTTCCGCTACAGCCCGCGCTCCCTCGTCTACACCCCCCACGACGATCTGCTCGGGGTACTCATGTCGGGCCGCGCCCTGCTCACGCGGCTCGAGGGTGAATGGTGGATGGCGACCTGAGCCGCAGGTGCAAACCCCTCACGTTTCTTCACAAGATCTGCGCAGCCTGCACGGTTCCGCCCGGGGAGATCATGGCGTTTGCACACTTTTGCCTTGGTAATTCCGCACATCTTGGGTGTCTCCGGGAAATTTTGGGGCAAATGGGGCAGGTTACGGGCGAATTGAGAAGCCGTTTGACGGAAACGTCGCGGTTCGCACCTTTACGGACGACGTAGTCGAGTCAGCAGGGATGTATGGAGGCTTGCCCCGAC
>DATJUA010000078.1:0-16136 GCA_035502815.1 Solirubrobacteraceae bacterium | reverse complement strand
GATCATCCGCGACACCCGGGAGTCGGGCGAGATGCTCGAGTCGGCGATCGCCGCCGGCGTCGCCGCGGCCGGAGGCGACGCCTGGCTGGGCGGCGTCCTGCCCACGCCCGTCGCGCCCCTGCTGGTCCGCGCTCACGGCCTGGACCTGGCCGCGGTCATCTCGGCCTCGCACAACCCCTACGAGGACAACGGCATCAAGCTGTTCGCGTCGGACGGGTTCAAGCTCCACGACGACACCGAGCACGCGATCGAGGCCGAGCTCGATCAGCCGCCTCAATCCCCCCCGCATATCGGGCACATCCGGCCGTTGGAGGGTGCGCTCGAGGATTACCTCGGGCGCCTCGGGGAGCGCTTCTCGGACCTGGCACTAGGAGGGATGCGGGTCGTGCTCGACTGCGCCAACGGCGCGACGTTCCGCGCCGCTCCCGAGATCTTCCGCCGGCTCGGGGCGAGCGTCGAGGTGCTCGCCGATCAGCCCGACGGGACCAACATCAACCGCGAGTGCGGGTCCACGCACCTAGGAGGGCTGGTCGAACGGATGTCGGGGGGCCACTACGACGCGGGGTTCGCGTTCGACGGAGACGGGGATCGCGTGCTCGCGGTGGACCGGACCGGCGCCGTTGTCGACGGCGATGAGCTGGTGGCGCTCACCGCCTCCCACCTGCGCGCCCACGGGCGCTTGCCCGGAAACGGCGTGGCCGTCACCGTGATGACCAACTACGGCTTCCATCGGGCGATGGAGGCGGCCGGAATCGAGGTCGCGACGACGGCGGTGGGGGACCGCTACGTGCTGGACGAGCTGCGCCGCCGCGGCTGGGCGCTCGGAGGGGAGCAGTCGGGTCACATCATCGACCTCGGATTCGGGCCCTCCGGCGACGGGATCGCCAGCGCGCTCCTGACGCTCGAGGCTCTGGGCGGCCGCGACCTGGCGCAGCGCGACGCCATGCACAAGCTCCCGCAGCGCCTGGTAAACATCCGCGCCGCGGATCGCACCGGCCTGTCGGCGGCGATGGCTGATCCGGGGGTGGAAGACGCGATCGCGCGCGAGCACGCTGCCCTGACCGGCCGCGGGCGGGTGCTGGTTCGCGCCTCGGGCACCGAGCCGCTGATCCGGGTGATGGTCGAAGCGCCCAGCCAGGAGGAAACCGACGCGGTCTGCGACCGGCTGCGCGAGGTGGTGCAAGCCGCGCTGCGCGGGCTGAACGGCGGTCTCCACTCGTAGGAGACAGTCGCCCGCGCGCGAACTTCTCCTTGCACCCAGCGTTATTCGGTCGATCGCGGTGCGGCTAACATCACGGCTGCCGGCGCCGGCCGGACGCTGACCGCCTGGTTTCCCGCCACGAAAGGGGAAGTAGAGACGGATGTGTGGAATCGTCGGGTACGTGGGGCCGCGCAAGGCGCGTCCGACTCTGTTCGCGGGCCTCGAAAAGCTCGAGTACCGCGGCTATGACAGCGCCGGCATCTCGGTCCTCGACGGGGATCGAATCGATGCCGTCCGCGCGGTCGGCAACCTGAACGCGCTGCGCGGCGCGATCCATGCCTGCGGTGGCCAGGACCGGGACGCCGCTCCCGCCCGGGCAGTCGCCGTGGCGGAGCGCCCCCAGCCTGGCACGGGTATCGGCCACACCCGCTGGGCGACCCACGGGCGCGTCACCGAAACGAACGCGCACCCGCACTTCGACAACACCGACCGCATTCACATCGTCGTGAACGGGATCGTCGAGAACTACATCTCGCTCAAGCGGCGGCTGGTGGCCGACGGAGCCCAGTTCACCTCCGAGACGGACGCCGAGGTGATCGCTCACTTGGTCGCGTCCCACCACACCGGGGATCTCGCCGAGGCGGTTCGCCGGGCCTACGCCGAGCTGCGCGGCCACTACGCGTTCGTCGCCATGAGCGCCGACGAACCGGGCCTGCTCGTGGGCGCGCGCAAGGAGTGCCCGCTGATCATCGGTCGCGGCAAGGACGAGCAGTTCATCGCTTCTGCGATCCCGGCCTTCCTGCGCTACACGCGCTCGGTTCAGTACATCGAGAACGACGAGATCGTGGTCGTGCGGCCCGACGAGGTCGAGTTCATGACGGCCGACGGGGTGCCGGTGCAGCGCGAGGTGGTGGAGATCGACTGGGATCCCGAGACGGCCGAGAAGCAGGGCTATGAGACCTTCATGCTCAAGGAGATCCACGAGCAAGCCGACGCCGTGGCCGAGACGATCGGCGAGCGGGCCGCTCGCGGTGTGGGCATCGACCTGGGATTGATCTCCCCGCCCGCCCGGGAGGGCGGATCCAATCTCGGCCCGGTGGACGACGAGCTGCTTCGCACCGTCCAGCGGATCGTGATCGTCGCATGCGGCACCTCCTACCACGCCGGCCTGATCGGGCGCTACGCGATCGAGGAGTTCTCGCGCGTCCCGGTCGACGTCGAGATCGCTTCGGAGTACCGCTACCGCAACCCCATCGTCAGCCCGCGCGATCTCGTCATCGGGATCTCGCAGTCGGGCGAGACGGCGGACACGCTGGCGGCGATGCGCACGGCCCGCGCGGGCGGCGCGAGGGTGCTCGCGATCACCAACATCATGGGCTCGCAGGCCACGCGCGACGCCGACGCGGTGCTCTACACACGCGCCGGCCTCGAGATCGGAGTCGCGGCGACCAAGACATTCGTCAGCCAGGTGGTGGCGCTGTACCTGTTGGCGCTGCGCCTGGCCGAGCTGCGGGCCACGCTCGAGCCGGATGTCCTGAAGGCCACGATCAGCGAGGTCAAGCGGCTTCCCCACCGCATCACCGAGCTGTTCGAGCGCGACGTCGACGGCGTCAAGCGGATCGCCGAGACCGTGAGCGACGCCGACTTCTTCCTGTACCTGGGGCGTCACGTCGGGTTGCCGGCGGCGCTCGAGGGCGCGCTCAAGCTCAAGGAGATCTCCTACATCGCGACCGACGCCTACGCCGCCGGCGAGATGAAGCACGGTCCGATCGCGCTGTTGGATCAGAGCACGCCGGTCGTGGTCGTCGCGACCGATTCGCCCGTGCTCGAGAAGGTGATCTCCAACATCCAGGAGGTCCGGGCGCGCGGGGCGCGGGTGATCGCCGTGGCGACCGAGGGCGACGAACAGATCGCCCAGCACGCCGACGAGGTGATCGAGGTGCCGCGCACGGAGTGGATGCTCGCGCCGCTGCTGGCGGTGATCCCGCTCCAGCTCCTGGCCTACCACATCGCCCGCCGGCGCGGGCTGAACGTCGACCAGCCGCGCAACCTGGCCAAGACCGTCACGGTGGAGTGAAAGTCGGGATCGACCTGCTCGAGGTCGAACGTCTCGAGCGGGCGCTCGAGCGAACCCCGCGGCTGGCTGAGCGACTCTTCACCGAAGCCGAGCGAGCCTACGCAGCGAGTCGTGCCCGTCCTGGTCAGCATCTCGCGGCGCGGTTCTGCGCTAAGGAGGCCGTGTCCAAGGCGCTCAACCTCCAGTCCTGGAATTTCCACGAGGTCGAGGTGATCGGCACGGGTGGGCCGCCCCAGGTCCGCCTATCGGGCTCGGCCGCGGCCCGAGCAGCCGAGCTTGGCGTGCACGTCGAGGTGTCGCTGACGCACACGCGGCGCGACGCGGCCGCGGTGGCGATAGCCAGCTAAGGCGCCGCCGTCAGGCGCCGCCGACAAAATCCCATTCACCTGACCACTACGCTCTCCGTCATGGCGAGCCTCCCGGACTGGCTGGACCCGCTGCCGGACGCGCACGAGCAGCGCGCGCTCGACGAGTGGGCGATTGGCGATCGCGGCATCCCCAGCCTCGACCTGATGGAGCGCGCCGGCAGCGGGCTGGCCGACCTGGTGTCTGAGCAGGCTCCGGCGGGCCGGGTGGCGGTCGTCTGCGGCAAGGGCAACAACGGGGGCGATGGGCTCGTCGCCGCCCGCCTCCTGCGCGAGCGGGGTCGTGAGGTCTCCGTGCTGCTGCTGGGCGACGCCGGCGATCTGCAAGGCGATGCTCGGACGAATCTCGAGCGCCTTCCGAGCCAGCCGCCGGCTCCGTTCGCGCCGGGCCAGCTGGCGGGTGCGGCCGCGGTCGTGGATGCGATCCTCGGGACTGGATTCTCGGGACAGCCGCGCGAGCCGGCGGCCGGCGCGATCGAGGCCATCAACTCGCTCGACGCCGTCGTCGTGGCGTGCGACGTACCCAGCGGGGTCGACGCATCGACGGGCGAGGTCACCGGCGCCGCGGTCCGCGCCCACGCGACCGCCACCTTTCACGCCGCCAAACCCGGCTTGTGGATTGCTCCCGGCAAGGACCACTCCGGCGAGGTACGGGTGATCGACATCGGGATCCCTGCCGGCGGACCCGGAGAGCCGCAGATCGGGCTGATCTCCGACCAAGTCGTCGAGCAGGTTCCGCGTCGCGGCCGCGAGTCGAACAAGTTCGCCGCGGGCAGCGTGCTCGTGTGCGGCGGGTCGCTCGGGCTGACCGGAGCGCCATGCATGGCATCGGAGTCCGCGATGCGCGCCGGCGCCGGGTACGTCACCGCCTGCGTGCCGGGGTCGTTGAGCGTGATCTTCGGATCGAAGCTGCTCGAGGTGATGACCGTGCCGTTGCCCGATGCCGACGGGTCACTCGAACTGGCCGGCGTTGACCAGGTACTCGAACGCGCCGGGCGGGCCAATGCCCTCGTGCTCGGCCCGGGGCTGGGTCGAGCCGGGCGAGCGCCCGAGTTCGCGCGGCGGCTGGCGCGAGCGGTCGAGCTTCCGATGCTGCTCGACGCCGACGGTCTGAATGCGCACGCGGGGATGTTGGCCTCGCTGGCCGAGCGCCCCGCCGCGACCGTGATGACGCCACATGCCGGCGAGCTGGCGCGCCTGCTCGAGACCGACAGCGCCGCGATCGGCGCGCGGCGCCTGGCCAGCGTGCGTGAGGCGGCGCGAACCGCTGGGGCGATCGTCGTCTTGAAGGGCGATGACTCGCTGATCGCGGCGCCCGACGGCCGCGTGGGTGTCAGCCGGGGAGGCGCCTCCGCCCTGGCCACGGCGGGGACCGGAGACGTGCTCTCGGGAGTCATCGGGGCATATCTGGCCAAGCGCATGGACCCGTTCGCGGCGGCGTGCGCGGGCGTATTCGTGCACGCCCGGGCCGGCCGGCTCACGGCGCGCGAGATCGGACCCGAGGGCGTGATCGCGAGCGACGTGATCGCGGCGCTGCCGCGGGCCCTGGTGTCGTCGGGGTCCTGACCGTGGCGCTGCGGGCGCTGGCGCGCGTCAACCTCGCGGCGATCGAGCGCAACGTCGAGCGCCTCCGCGCCGGGCTTTCGCCGGCAGCTGGTCTATGTGCTGTGGTCAAGGCGAACGGGTACGGGCACGGTGCCGTGCCCGTGGCGCAGGCGGCGCTGGCCGGCGGGGCGGGGTACCTCGCGGTCGCGACGGCCGAGGAGGCGGCCGAGCTCCGCGCCGGCGCGATCGAGGGCCCGGTGCTCGTGATGGGGGCGGTCAGCGACGAGGAGCTGCCGGTGGCGCTGGGGGCTGGGTGCGAGCTGGTGGCGTGGAGCGACCGGTTCGTCTCGCAGGTCCTGCAGGTGAGCTCGGCCTCGTCGTCCGCCCGCCCTGTCCGGCTGCACGTCAAGCTCGACACGGGCATGGGCCGGCTCGGCACGCGCTCCCCGGACGATGCGATGCGCGTCGCCGGCCGGATCGCGTCCTCGGCGGCGCCGACGGTCGAGCTGGCCGGCGCGATGACGCACTTCGCGAGCGCCGACGAGGATCCCGAGTTCACCGCGGACCAGTTGGCGCGCTTCGAGTCGTTCGTGCGCGCGCTGCGGGATCGCCACCCCGGGATCCTCGTGCACGCGGCCAACAGTGCGGCCACGCTGCGCACGCCGGCCAGCCACTTCGACCTCGTGCGCTGCGGCATCGCCGTTTACGGGTGCGATCCGATGAACGAGGACCCGGCGCCGCACGGGCTCGAGCCGGCGCTCGAGCTGAGCTCGTACGTCGCCGCGGTCAAGCCAGCCCGGCCAGGGGAGAGCGCCGGCTACGGCCGCCGCTTCATCGCCGAGACCGAGACGTGGATCGCCACCGTCCCGATCGGGTACGGCGACGGGGTCCGCCGGGCCCTGACCAACAACTGCGACGTGCTGATCGCCGGCCGGCGCTACCCGTTGGTGGGCACCGTCAGCATGGACAACATCACGGTCGATGTCGGCTCCGAAGGTGCCGTGGCGATCGGCGATCGCGTCACGCTGATCGGACGCGACGGCGGTGAGCGTCAGACCACGGAAGACCTCGCGCGGCGGATCGGCACGATCAGCTACGAGGTCGTGTGCGGGATCTCGAGCCGGGTGCCGCGGTCCTACCACCGGGACGGGACGCCGGCGTGACGCCCGCCGATCCGATGCGGGCGCTGGCCGAGGTCGTTCACGACCCAGCCTGGCTGGTGGGCGGTGTGGTCCGTGACCGCCTCCTGGGGAGGGGGACCGACGACTACGACGTCGTCCTCGACGGCGATGCTCGCCAGGTGGCGCGCCAGCTTGCTCGTGCGGTCGATGCCCACGCGTTCGCGCTGTCGGAGACCTTCGGTGTCTGGCGCGTGGTTGCCCGTGACCATGGCTGGCAGGTCGACGTCCTTCCGGTCGGGGGCGCGTCGATCGAGGACGATCTGGCTGGGCGCGACTTCACGGTGAACGCGATCGCGGAGCCGCTGAGCGGCGGTCCGCACGTCGACCCGTTCGGTGGCCTGGAGGATCTGCGCGGGCGCCGGCTGCGAATGGTGTCGCCGCGGGCGTTCATCGAGGACCCGGTGCGGACCCTGCGCCTGGCGCGCCTGGCGTGCGAGCTCGAGTTCGACGCCGACCGGGACACGATCGCTGCGGCCCGGGCGAGCTCTCCGGCCCTGCACCGGGTTGCGCCCGAGCGTGTGTTCATCGAGCTCAAGCGGGTTCTCATCTCCGACGCTGCCCTGCGCGGGCTCGAGCTGATGGATGCGGTCGGGGCGACCGACGTCGTTCTGCCCGAGGTAGCCCGCATGCGGGGGGTGGAGCAGAGCGTCTACCACCACCTGGACGTCTACGAGCACACGAAGATGGTCCTGACCGGCGTGATCGAACTCGAGCGGAACCCCGAACGGTGGTTGGGCGAGCACGCCGAGGCGGTCTCACAATTTCTCACCGAGCCGCTGGCCAACGAGCTCAGTCGCGGGCAGGCGCTGCGCTTCGGCGCCCTCCTGCACGACGTAGCCAAGCCGTTGACGCGTGATGTCACCGCCCAGGGGCGGATTACATTCCTTGGCCACGACGCCGTTGGCGCCGAGCTCGCGTCCGAGGTCCTGGCGCGGCTGCGCGTGAGCGAACGGCTGCGCGAGCACGTCGCCGCGCTCACCCGCCATCACCTCCGCCTCGGCTTCCTCGTCCACGAGGTGCCGCTCGATCGCCGGGCCATCTACCGCTACCTGCGCGCGTGCGAGCCCGTCGAGGTCGACGTGACGCTGCTGAGCGTCGCCGACCGGCTGGCCACTCGCGGGAAGGTGGCCCCGGACGCGATCGCGCGTCATCTCGAGCTGGCCCGCCAGCTGCTCGGGGATGGGCTCGCCTGGCGTTCGCACCGACCACGACCCCCGGTGCGCGGCGACGAGCTGGCCCGGGCGGTCGGGCTGCGTCCCGGCCGCGAGCTCGGCCAGATCCTCCAGGAGCTCGAGGAGGCGAGCTTCGCGGGAGAGATCGCCTCGCGCGAGGACGCGATCGAACGGGCCAGGGAGCTGGTCGGGAGCCGCCGCCCGGGCGCGTCCCGGTAGGGTTCGCGCGATGAGGGCCCCGGACGATCCACTGAAGCTCCCGTGGACGCCGGCGTCCGGGGACTCTGAGGAGATCGAAGCGACGGCTCGAGAGCTCCGCTGAAGGGTCCCACGGTCCCCCGCGCGCCCAACTCGGACAAAAAGAACCTTCAGCGAATCACTCCGGAAACCCACGCGCTGCCAGTCCTTGCTACCTTCCCCGGGTTGGTCGGGGCCTTTAGGGGCACCGAACCGGCGTGTCCGAACGAAGGAAGCTAAGGGGAGTACATGGCAACGGGTACCGTCAAGTGGTTCAGCGACGACAAGGGGTTCGGTTTCATAACGCCCGACGATGGCGGGCGAGACCTCTTCGTCCATTTCACTGGCATCGTGGGGGACGGCTATCGCTCGCTGTCCGAGGGTGTGAAGGTTTCCTATGAGGAGGAGGCCGGCCCGAAGGGGCCGAAGGCAGTAAACGTCAGCAAGGTCTGACGGGCCGTCCTACCGGTCGGCTCGGCATCAGACGGCTCGGCGGCCCGCGCCGCGGCGCGGCCGCCGTCGGGGCTTGGCGCAACTGGCGCCTGGGCGTCGTGTTGAATCCGAATATGAAACGTTCTCTGTTGGCCATCGCCGGCGCCCTGGCGCTGTGCGCCGTTGTTCCAGCCACCGCGGGCGCGACGATCACCGAGCTTGGCGCGACCACGTCGCCGCTCGTCGCGCCGACCTGCCCGAAAGGCGTGGCGTCCTCGCAATGCACCATTATCTTGACTCGCGCCACCGCCCTCGAGACGATCAGGGACGACATCGCGTATCCCACCACCGTCAAGCAGGCCGGTCGGCTCGTGGCGTTCACAGTCGGGCTGTCGTCCCTGTCGACCAGCGCCACCACTGCGCAGAGCGACACGTCATACCTCGATAAGACCTACGGCGGCGATGCGCAGGTCGGGATCACCGTGCTCAAGCGAGTCGGCAAGAAGACCGCCTGGACCTGGGAAGTGGTTGCCTCGAGCCCGCTGGTCGACGTCCAGACCTATCTGGGCCAGGTCGTCCAGTTCCCGCTTCTGGCCTCGATCCCCGTGGTTCGTGGCGAAGTGGTCGCACTGACGACGCCGACCTGGGCGCCGGTCCTTTCGATCGACCTTTCGACCCACAACTTCGCCTATCGCCAGAGCCGGAGCCAGAACTGCTTCCACCCGCCGTCGACCTCGCAGGCACAGGTGACGGCGGGCGCGAGCGCGAAGTACGTGTGCGACTACCCGGGCACCCGGGTCGAGTACAGCGCCACCGAGGTCTCGAATCCGGTGCCGACGAGCACCACGACCACGACGACCACGAAGACGACGAAGAAGTGAGTTTGAGTTGAGGGCGGCTGGGCGCGGAGTGGGGTCGGTCCCCAGCCGGAGCGACTCTTAGGGCAGGCCGCAACCGCCGGTGTTAGGGCAGGCCGCTGCCGCCGCTGCCGCCGCTGCCGGATCCCGATGAGCCGGTACCGGACGTGCCGCCGTTGGGCGAAACCCCGCCGTTCGTACTCGTTCCACCGCCGCCCGTACCCGCGCCGGTGCCCGCGCCCGTGTTCCCGCTCGCGGTTCCGCCAGAGGTGGTCGGCGACGATCCCGCGCCGGCGCCCGATCCGGCCGACGAGGACGACCCGCCGGCCGAGTTGTTCGTCGTGGAGGTGGTCGAGGTCGTCGAACTCGTCGAGGTCGTCGGCGGGTTGGCCGCCGAGGTAGCCGTCGGGACCGTGAGCGGCGGCGCTCCTGACGTGTCGGTCGCCGGCGAGGAGCCCCCTCCGCAGGCCGCCAGGCCGGCGCACACGGCTACGCCGGCAAGCGCCTTGCCAACAGGAACACCATGGAATACGGCTCGACGGCGAGGCACGACGGGCTCAGACTTCGAGCGGCTCCAGGCGGCGTCCGCAGTGTGGGCAGTCGTTGAGATCCTTCTGGCAGAGCTGATCGCACCAGTTGCAGAAGCGGAGGTTCTCCACCGCCCAGGGGAGCTCGGAAGGAGTTGGGGCGAGCGGAAGCAGCTCGGCGACCACCTCGAGCGGCTCTCCGGTCTCGCGATCGATGTAGTTCCGGCCGGGCTCGGCCTCGATCAAGACCTCCCGCCCGGTCGAGGGCGCCCTCATCCGGTATCTCTGACGCAACCTCATGTTGAGCCATGGTAGAGGAGCCTCCGGATCCCCGCCGCGCGCCCGCCGCGCGCCCGCCGCGCCCCGTCCGAAGCAGCCGCCGAGCCCCCGTGCCGACGGCTTGGATAGAGTGCCGCCCCTCAAGTATGGTCAAGCTGCTGGGACGCATCGCCACGTTCATCACGGGAGCTTTGATCGTGGTCAGCCTCGGTGGTTGCACGCTCAAGCATGAAACCGCCAACCTCGTGACGGGCAAGCAGTTGTTCGTCACGAAGTGCGGCTCGTGCCACACCCTGTCGCACGCCGACACGACCGGCGACATCGGCCCGAATCTCGACGACGCGTTCCGGCAAGACCGGGTCGACGGCGTCAAAAGCACCTCGATCCAAGGGCTCATCGACTACTGGGTCCAGTATCCGAACACGCAGGGCGTGATGCCGGCCGGGCTCGTCAAGGGCCAGGACGCCGAGGACGTGGCGGCCTACGTGGCCGCGGTGGCGTCCAAGCCCGGTCAGGACACGGGGGCGCTGGCCACCGCGGTCCAGGCGACCGTGAGCCCGACCCCGGCGGTCGGCAAGACCATCTTCACGGGGGTCGGCGGGTGCGGCTCCTGTCACACGCTCGCCGCCGCCGGTACCACCGGCACGGTCGGTCCCAATCTCGGCGTGCGGCTCAAGAGCGACTGCGCCACCCCGCAGTCGATGAAGATCCGCGGTGCGACCCTGGACAAGTGCATCCATACGGCGATCGTCGACCCGTATGCCTACATCCCGTCGGGCTACAGCTCCGGGATCATGCCCAGCACGTTCAGCAAGACGCTCAGTCCGACTCAGATTCAGGCGCTGGTGGCGTTCTTATCGTCGGCCGTGCAGTAGGAGGGCCGCTCGCCGGCGGACGGGCGGCATGCATAAGCTGCCACTCGCGCCACCTGACCGCGGCCGTGGCAGGTTAGGCATGCCCCACATGCACAAGCTGTCAGGGCGGCCAGGGGCGGGGGCGAGTGGCAGGTTATGCAGGGCCGAGCGGGTGGCGCCGGGTCGCGCGTCTGGAGCCAGCCGACGGGCGGTCAGGCGTCGGCGACCGTCGTCGTATGAGCGCCGGCGCCGTTCTCTCCGGCCAGCACGCGCTCAAGTAGCTCCTGACCGCGTCCCGCCGCCACCGCCCGCGCCGCCCGCCGCTCATCGAGCTCCACGCCGCGCTCGGCCGCGACGTCGAGCAGGCGCTGGCGCTCCTCGGACTCGCGGGCGACCTTCATGAACAGCCAGCCGAAGAGGCAGATGGTCAGGATGCTCTCCTCGACCATCATCAGGCCGGCGGCGGCGATCTGGTCGCCCATCGGGCTGATGTGCCACTTCAGATCGCCGGCGCGGTAGATCGGGTAGAGCACGGTGCCGGAGAAGATCAGCACGTTGGCGAGCACCGTCCCGGCCAGGCGCACGATGATGATGTAAATGAGGCGCGCCGCGTTTCCGAACCAGGCGGGCTTGGGCAGCGGACCGAACAGTGGCATCCACACGGCGATCCCGAAGGCGAGGAAGCAGGCGTGCTGCAGGCCGTGGACGAGGTTGTGGCGAACCGCGGTCTGGTACAGCGCCGGCAGGTGCCAGACGTAAAAGCTGATCATCCAGGCGGGCAGCGCCACGAGAGGATTCGTGAAGACCCGCAGCGGCGCGACCCAGCGATTGCGCAGGAGCGGCGCCAGCAGGGGGCCGGTGAACCCGAGCACGATCAGCAGGGCCGAGATGTCGCCAATCACCAGATGCTCGGCCATATGGGCGACGAGCAGCTGGTCGGCAAGCGAGTCGACCGGGTAGCTGAGCGCGATCGCCAGCGTGATCAGACCGGCGGCGAAGCAGGCCTGGCGCCAGACCGGCACCGCGCGTCGCTCGTGCGAGAGCGTGCGCACACGCGCGCGATAGGGCAGCCAGCACAGCAGCACGACGACCGACGGGACTACGCCGCTGACCGGGCCTGCGGCGGCCAGCGGGAGCGCGCTCAGGGACACGCCGTCAATGGTGCCACTCGGGCCGGGCTCGCTAGGTCAGCGCGCGCACGATCAACACGATCGCAACGATCACGGCGAGACCCAAGACGATCCGCACGAGCACGCGAAAGGCGGTCGCTTCGGACATCGTGGTCTCTACAGAACGTAGACCGCCGTGTAGACGATCACCCACATGACGTCGACGAAGTGCCAGTAGATCCCCGGCACCTCCATGCCCTCGTGGTGCTCGGGCGAGTAGTGCCCGCGGAACGAGCGGATCGTCACGATCAAGAGCGCACACAGGCCGATGAACACGTGCGCGCCGTGCAGTCCGGTCAGCGAGTAGAAGATGGTCGCCTGGGCCGAGTCGTGCGGCGCCCAGCCGAGATGGATGTACTCGTTGACCTGGATGAAGAGGAAGGTCAGCCCGAGGCAGAAGGTCGACACCATCCCAGCCTTCAGGCCGAAGCGGTTGCCCTTCCGGACCGACACGAGCGCCCAGTGCAGGGTCAGCGAGGAGGACAGCAGGATCGCCGTGTTGAGGCCTGCCACCGACTCGGGCACGACGGTGCCGCGGGCTGGCCAGGGGTTGTGGTTGACGATCCGGATGAAGAAGTAGGCGGTGAAGAAGGCGCCGAAGATCATCACCTCGGAGATGATGAAAAGGAGCATTCCGAGCGTCGGCGCGTGAACGCGCGAGGAGCGGTGCGCCGGGGGCGGCCCGTGGTGCTCGTGGGTGATCGAGGCGGCTTCCATGCGGGGGCGGCTAGGCGGCGGAGGGCGCCACTTCGTCGTGGACCACGTGCTCGACCGGCTTGCCGCTGGCCCGCTTGACGCGCTCGATCAGATCCGAGCGCAGCCAGCCCGACTTCGTTTCGGCGAAGGTCGAGATCACGATGTCGTCGACCCGGAAGTACTGGAGCGCGTTCATGATCGCCGTGAACGGGTCGGGGTCGCCGACCATGCCCGAGGCGTACAGGCCGCGGACGCGGAGGCGGTCGACGGCGAGCTTCAGCCGGCTGCGAGCGCGCTGCACGGCCTGGCCGGATCCGCCTTCGGGCGGGATGATCACGATGAACAGCTGCCGGCGGTCGGTCTCCGTGAAGGCCTTCGCCTTGGCCTGGAGCGCTTCCAGGAGCTCGTCACCGGACGCGGTGCGGTTGCCCACGGCGAGCGTGACGTGGAAGGGGAGGCCCTCGGTGTCGACGTCGTTGATGATGTGGGTGATCGGGAGCCCGGTGGCGTCCTCCACCCGCTCGATCAGGTCGCGCCGCATCCAGCCCGAACGCGTCTCCGGATAGGTGGAGATGATGATCTCCTGTGGGTGGTACTCGCGAACGGCGTCGATCGTCGCCGTGAACGCGTCGTTGTCGCCCACCTCGCCGATCGCCCGGATGCCCATGTCGCGAATCACCTCGAGGGCGAGATCGAGCCGCACCTGGGCGGCGTCGAAGACGGACTCGTTGTAGACGACCAGGCCCGCGCGTGGCCTGTTCTGCGGCACGCACAGGATGAAGCGCGTGTCGCTGTCGGCGCGCTCGCGCACGGCATCCAGCAGCGGCTCGCCGCCGAGGGTCTCGTTGGCCACCACGAGGATGGTCCTCGACGCGATGTTGGGTGCGTCGCCCGAGCTCATTCGTGGACCTGCTGGCTGGGCGGCGTCGTGAAGGCGCCGGCGGCCACCTTCCTGGCCTCGGCCGGCGGCTTGAAGATGCCGTGCACCGCGCCCGGCACGCCGTACTCGTACGGTCCGCCGACGACCGTCGGGACCGCGTCGAAGTTGAACACCGGCGGCGGGGAGGAGACCTGCCACTCGAGCGTCATGGCTCGCCACGGGTTGCTCACGGCCCGCGGGCCGCCGCGCCAGCTGACCACCATGTTGTAGAGGAAGATCAGCGTGCTCGCGCCGAGGATCCAGGCACAGATCGAGATGAACAGGTTCCAGTCCGCAAACTTGGCCGCGTACTCCGCGACGCGTCGCGGCATCCCTTGGATACCGATCAGGTGCATCGGTCCGAAAGTCAGGTTGAAGAAGATGAACGTCAGCCAGAAGTGCCACTTGCCCAGGCGGTCGTCGTACATCCGCCCGGTCATCTTCGGGAACCAGTAGTAGACGCCGGCGAAGATCGTGAACAGCGATCCGCCGAACAGCACGTAGTGGATGTGGGCGACGATGAAGTACGTCTGGCTGACGTGGATGTCGAACGGGATCATGGCCAGCATCACGCCGCTGATCCCGCCGAGCGTGAACGCGGTCAGGAAGCCGAGTGCAAACAGCATCGCGGTGTCGAGATGCAACACGCCGCGCCACAGCGTGGCCAGCCACGAGAAGATCTTGATCCCGGTGGGGATCGCGATGATCGCGGTGGTGATCATCATCGGGATCCGAATCCACGGAGGCATCCCCGAGACGAACATGTGGTGGGCCCACACCGTGAAGCCGAGCACGACGATGGCCAGCAGCGAGAAGGCCATCATCCGGTAGCCGAAGATCGGTTTTCGCGACTTGACCGCGATTACCTCGGAGATGATCCCGAACCCAGGCAGCATCATGATGTACACGGCCGGGTGGGAGTAGAACCAGAACACGTGCTGGTACATGAGCACGTTGCCGTTCTCGTTTGGCCCGACGAACGCGTCAAAGAAGTGGAAGTGCATCGCGGTGTCAAGCAGGATGAAGAACTGCGATGCGGCGATGAACGGCGTCGCGATCACCACGAGCAGTGAGGTCGAGAAGTTCGCCCACACGAGCAGTGGCATGCGGAAGAAACTCATTCCAGGCGCACGCATAGTGATGATCGTCACGAGGAAATTAAGCGCGGTGAAGATCGACGAGAAGCCGGCGAACTGCACCCCGATCGAGAAGAACAACTGACCGAGGGGCATCGTCGTCGACAGTGGCGCGTAGGCGGTCCAGCCCGACGCGAACGATCCTCCGGGCGCCAGGAAGCTCATCAGCATGATCGCGCCGCCCAGCGGCAGCAGCCAGTAGGACAGCGCGTTCAGCCGCGGGAAGGCCATGTCCGGCGCGCCGATCATCAGCGGCAGCACGAAGTTCGCGAGCCCGGCGAACACCGGGATCACGAAGAAGAAGATGAGCAACGTGGCGTGCATCGAAAACACACCGTTGTATTCCTCGGGCGTGAGGAACTGCATGCCGGGCTTGGCCAGCTGGGCTCGGATGAGCATGGCCAACATGCCGCCCACGAGCAGGAAGAAGAACGAGGTGATCGTGTACTGGATTCCGATCACCTTGTGGTCGGTGTTGACGCGGAAGTAGTCGCGCCAGCTGAAGGCGCCGTGGCCCGAGTGGTCCTCGGGGCGGGTCGGCCGCCCGGCCGCCCAGTACAGCCAGTAGTCGCAGGTGCCGATTCCGAGCAGGAACGCGAAGGGAACCGCGAACAGGGCGATGATCGTGATCGCGTGGCCGTCGACCACCGGGTGGTCGTGCATGAGCCACCGGATCAGCACGCTCAGGCCGAAGGCGAAGGCGAAGCCGAGTACCTCGAACAGGGCCGCGCGGTACCAGCCTGGGGCCCTCAGCTTTGGGGGAAGAGGGACGCGCGTGGGACGCGCGACCGGAGCCTCATGAGCTGCCGTTGCCGTGACTGCCATCAGTCCACCTCCTGATCAGTCGAAGCGCCGCCCAGCTGACTTCGAACTGCTCGAGCTCCCTCGCGAGCGGGACCGCCGTCCATTGCCTGCACGATACCTCCTCGGCTATCCATGTTCGTCCCTCATTTGGCCGCGCTCGCCAAGAAGTTGACCAGCCCCGCGATCTGAGCCGAGGTGAGCCGCTGGGCGAAGTCGGGCGGCATGATGCCGGCGCTGTAGCCCGACGGGATATAGGCGTAGGGCTTGGTGATCGCGGTGTAGATGCACTGCTTCAAGGTGGCGCCGCGGACCTTCTGAGATGCGGGGCTGGCACAGTCGCTGCGCAGACGGGCGTCGAGGTCCGGCCCCACGGTGCCCGATGCGGAGGCCGCCGCGAGCGTGTGGCAGCCGCTGCACCCCGCCGAGGTGAACAGCGCCGCCGCGGCCGCCGGGCTGATCGCCGCGCTTGCGCCCGAAGAGCTGGTGCTCGAGGAGCTTGGGGCGGGGGTGCTACTCGAGGAAGACGACGAGGAGCCGTACCCGGGGATGACGTTGTATCCCGGAACGTCGGCGTGGACGACGTTCGGTGGCACGATGCCGACAGGGGGCGGCGCGTTGGCGGGCTGGGCACGGAGCCAAGCCCGGAAGGCGGTCTCGGTGACCACGTGTGCGCTCGAGCGCATCA
>DATJUA010000077.1:0-12304 GCA_035502815.1 Solirubrobacteraceae bacterium | reverse complement strand
GGGCGACGGCGCGGCGATCCTGCCCGTCGACTCCGAGCGCAGCAAGGCCAACAGCTGGCACACCGACGTGACGTTCGTCGATCGGATCCCGGCGATCAGCTTCCTGCGGGCGATCACGCTGCCCCCGTACGGCGGGACGACGGTGTTCGCCAACACGGTGCGGGCCTACGACCGTCTGCCCGAACCGCTTCAGGCGCTGGCCGACCGCCTGTGGGCGGTGCACTCGAACGTGTACGACTACGCCCGTCCGGAGAAGACCGGGAACGGCGCGCTCGACCCGAAGTTCCGCGCGCACCGCGAGGAGTTCGAGCGGCTCGAGTTCGAGACCGAGCATCCCGTCGTCCGCGTGCACCCGGAGACCGGCGAGCGAACGCTCGTGCTCGGCCACTTCGTGCGCCGCTTCGTCGGTCTGAACAACCAGGACTCCGGCGACCTGTTCGCGCTGCTCCAGCGTCACGTGACCAAGCTCGAGAACACCGTGCGCTGGACGTGGAAGCCGGGTGACATCGCCGTGTGGGACAACCGCGCCACGCAGCATTACGCGGTCGACGACTACGATGACCATCCGCGCCGGCTGCACCGCGTCACGCTCGCCGGCGACATCCCGGTCAGCATCGACGGAGTCGCGAGCGTCGTGCGCAAGGGCGACGCGACCGAGTTCTCGCCGGTGGCGCAGGTGGCCGGGGTCGGGTAGCCGGACCTAGGGATTCCGTCCGGAGCGCAGGCCGAAGCCGCGCAGCATGAGCAGCGCCTTCTCCCCGAGCGTTCCCCGCCCGGGCAAGATCCCGAGCTGCGTGGCCGCCTCGTAAAGGTCGTAGAACCCGCGCACGCGCAGCAGCCGATTGCGGCGGACCTCGCAGTAGAAGATGCAGTGCACGACGACGAACCGGTTGCTCGCCGGGAGGCCGCCGAGCGGCGACCTGTGGGTGCCGAGGAGCTTGCAGGGAGCGGCGACGAATCGATCGTTGGTCAGGCGCTCTCCGGTTGGCTCCAACCGGGCGTCGGGGAACGCGGCCCACAGCCGGGCAGGATGCTGGATGAACTGCTCGAGCCCTTCGAGCGGCTCGGGGGTCAGCGGGTCCTCGTAGTGGATCTTCGTCGAGCAAACCGAGGCGAAGGCCGACTCGTCCCGACCGGACCAGGCGGCCTCCCAGGCGTCCATCAGCTCGTCAACGGTCCGGGCGCTCTCGACGCTCACTTGGCTCCTGGACGGTCAAAGACCGGGAGTCCCTCGTCCGGCGTCGAGGCCTCGGCGTAGCGCCGGCGGGGAATTCGGCCGGCGCCGCGCGCCAGCCAGCCGGACTCGACGGCCAGACGGATGGCCTTGGCCATCGCCACCGGGTCGTGCGCGCGAGAGATCGCGCTGGCGCAGAGCACCGCATCGCATCCCAGCTCGATCGCGAACGCGGCGTCGGACGCGGTGCCGACTCCCGCGTCGAGGATCACGGGCACGCCCGCCCGCTCGATCATGATCGAGATGTTGTACGGGTTGCGGATGCCCATCCCGCTCCCGATCGGAGAGCCGAGCGGCATCACCACGGCGCACCCCACGTCCTCGAGCCGGCGGGCCAGGATCGGATCGTCGGTCGTGTACGGAAGCACCACGAACCCGTCGTCGACGAGCGCCTCGGCAGCGCTCACGAGCTCGACCGCGTCGGGCAGCAGGGTGCGGTCATCGCCGATCACCTCGAGCTTGATCCAGTCGGTTTCGAACGCCTCGCGCGCGAGCTGGGCTGTGATGATCGCGTCGCGGGCCGTGTAGCAGCCGGCCGTGTTCGGAAGCACCTGCACGCCGGCGCCGTCGAGCACGTCGAGGATCGAGCCTCTCGCGGCCGGATCCAGCCGGCGCAGCGCCACCGTGCACAGCTCGGTTCCGGAAGCCTCGAGTGCCGCGGCCAGGATGTCGTGGTTGGTGAAGCCACCCGTCCCGAGGATCAGGCGTGAGCCCAGGGTGCGCCCGGCGATCGTGAATTGCCTCTGCTCGCTCATCTGGTCAACCTCCTTGCACCGCCACGACGACCTCGACCGTGGCGCCCTCGCGCAGCTCGGTCCTCGGCCACTGCGCTCGCGGCACCACCTCGCCCTCGACCGCCACCGCGACGCCCCGGCCCTCCGGGGCGCCGGGCATCGTCTCGACCAGCTTGGCGATCGTGGCGCCGGAAGGCAGCTCGCGCTGATGGCCGTTGACCGTGACCGACATGGTCATGCGGCCACCGCGTGCGTCCGGCTCGAGAAGCGCGTCGGCGTGAACTCGGCGGCCAGTTTGCCCTGGTCCTCGGGCGCAACTTTGTCCGGGTCCTCGCCGGCGAGCACTGCGGCCATGATCTCGGCGGTGATCGGCGTAAGCAGGATCCCGTGGCGGAAATGACCGGTCGCCCAGTGCAGCCCCGGAATCGCCCCCCGTCCGATCGCCGGCGCGTTGTCCGGAGTGGCCGGCCGCAGACCGGCGACGGCCTCGTCGATCACCAATTCGGTGATGGAGGGCAGCAGCTCGAACGCGTTGCGCAGCAGCTCGAACACGCCGCCCGCGGTCACGGTGGTATCGAAACCGCGCTCCTCCATGGTCGCGCCCAGCACGTAGCGGCCGTCGCCCCGCGGAACCAGATAGGCGCCGGTCATCCGCAGGGCGTGAGTGAGCAGACCCGGCCCGTTCGGGTCATGAAGTCGGAGGATCTGACCCTTGACCGGGTGAATCGGCACCCTGGCCTCGTCGGGCAGACCGCCGACCGTGTCGGACCACACACCGGCGGCCAGCACGACGTGCTCAGCTCCGACGCGATGGCCATCGGCGAGCTCGACGCCAGTCACACGATCGCTCTCGATTGTGACCCGCGTGACCGGTGCGTTCAGCCGGAGCTCCGCGCCGGCCGCGCGCGCGGCCTGGGCGAGCGCCGGCGTCAGCTTGCGGGGGTCGATCGCGTGATCGTCGGGGATCTCGAGCGCCAGCCGCAAGGTAGGAGTGAGCGCGGGCTCGAGCCGCCGTGCCTCGCTGGCCAGCAGCCGGCGCGCGGGCAGCCGCAGGCGCTCTCGGAGGGCGAGCTCGCGCGTGAGCGCCTCGGCCTCGTCGGGATCGCGCGCCCCGAACAGCGTCCCGCAGCTCAGGAACCCGGGATCCATTCCCGAGCTCTCTCGCAGCTCGGCCACGAACTCCGGGTACGCACGGGCGCTGGCGAGACCCAGGCGCATCAGCGGCTGCTCGGCGGCGATGGCCTCGCTGATGGGCGCGATCATGCCGGCGGCGATCGGCGTCGTGCCGCTGCCGACCTCGCTGGCCCGGTCAATCACCACCACCTTGAGGCCGCGCTGGGCCGAGCGCCACGCGACGGCGAGGCCGATCACGCCCGCTCCTACCACGGCGACGTCGAATGAGCTTGAGCGGTTGGGCAAGGTTCACGCTCCCTGCGCCGGCATTATCCGGTTCAGGTTCAGACGGTCGGCGGCTTCGGGCCGCCCTCTCAGCCCGCTGGTAGGGCTCCCGTTTGGTCAATCCTAGCGCGGGAGTCGCTGCTGGTTAGGCGTGTGATGAACGGCACCGGCCGACGTAGTACTGGCGATGACCCTGCGCCGCGTACTCGTGCCGTTCGCCCTGGTGGCGGCCATCGGACTTGGAGTCGCCAGCCCGATGGCGCCGGCGGCCATCCAACCGCCCCCTTCGCTGAACGTCCGGCCCGTTCCGCCAACCTGTGACATCGCGGGCCAGACCTGCTCGATCCACCCGTGCGTGGAGTTCATCGCCGGCTCGCATATCGCCGGCTCGCACATCGCCGGCTCGCCCATCGCCGGTTCGCCGCCGCAGACGGTGCCGCGGATCGCTGTCGTTCCGCGGCTGGCCACGCCGGCCTGCACCCCGCGGGCGAACGCGGCGCCCGCGGCCGTTTACGTCAGCCGGTAGCCCAGCCGGCGGCCGCCCGTCGCGCTCCTGCCACACTTCGACGCGTGCCGGACCGACGCGAACGCCTGCGAGCCGCCCGCCTGTACCTCGTCTGCGGGGATCAGCCCGACGAGTTCCTTCGCGCGGTTCTCGGCGCCGGCGTGGATCTGATACAGCTCCGGATGAAGGACGCCGGCGACGGGGAGATCGTGGCCGTGGCAAACAGATTCGCCCGCGCGGCGGCCGACCACGGCGCGCTGTTCGTCCTCAACGACCGGCCTGATCTGGTCGACGCCGTGGGCGCCGACGGCGTACACGTCGGGCAGGACGATGTCCCCGTGACCGATGCTCGCGCCACCGTCGGACCGGACCGGCTGGTGGGCCTCTCTACCCACAGCCCGGAGCAGGTGGGCCGGGCCGGCGACGTGCCCGTCGACTACATCGGGGTGGGACCCGTTCACGCGACGCCGACCAAGCCGGGCCGGCCGGCCGTCGGCCTCGACCTCGTGCGCTACGCCGCCCGGCACGCCGCCGTCCCGTTCTTCGCGATCGGCGGGATCGCGCCAGACAACGTCGACGCGGTGCGAGCCGCGGGAGCCGAGCGGATCGCGATCGTGCGGGCGTTGACCGACGCCTCGGATCCAGCCCAGGCGGCTCGCCGGCTGCGGGAATCGATCTCCACATCCGGCGGGCTGCGAGTTGGCGCCGCGTAGTCGCAAGCGCCGCCCCGTCGCCCAGCGCCCGGCATCGACCGAGACGTCCGCGTCGTCCACCGCGACGACCACGCCGGCCGGGAGGCGCGCGCCGGCCCCGCCGCCAAGCCGCTCGGAGGCGCGCAACGCCGCGGTCCGGGCAACCCTCACGCCGCTCGCGCCGGGCGAGCGGCCGTGGCCACTCAAGATCGCGGCCCTGCTCGCGCTGCTGATCGGGGGCGGCGACCTGATCGCGGTGCTCATCAAGGGCACGTTCAACTTCGGTGGCGCGCACGCCGGCGCGAGCGGCGTGATCCTGTTCTCGGCGCTGATGCTCCTTTGCGCCTGGGGCATGTGGCGCCAGCGCTACTGGGCGGTGCTCGGGTTTCAGGCGATCCTCGTGTTCGTGATCCTGTTCTTCTCGGTGCTGCTCATTCGCGCGGAGAACCTGCTGGCCGTCGTGGCCGGCGTGGTCGTGGTCGGCGGTGGCGGCTACCTGTTCTACAAGCTCGTCCGCGTCCTGAGCCGCATCCAGATGCCCACGCCGCCGGGCCGATAGCGCCGTCTCTCCGGCAGACCCGTCGCCCCCTCTCGCGAAACCCGGGCAATTTCCGCCACTACAGACGGCGACAGCCTGTAGCGCGCGGCCGGCGGCGGCGATTTCACGAGGCCGGGGTGAGCGCCGGCTACAGCCGGGCCTCAAGGGACCGCGCCACCGCCCTTCTATAGTCTCCGGCCGCATGCCAGAGGCCTCCTACGACTGCATCGTGATCGGCTCCGGACCCGGGGGTTACGTGGCCGCGATCCGCGCCGCCCAGCTCGGCATGAAAACCGCCGTGATCGAGAAGGATCGCGTCGGTGGCCGGTGCCTGAACTACGCCTGCATCCCGGCCAAGGCGATTCTGCGCGTGGCCGACGTCCTCACCGAGATCCGGGAGGCGGACGACTTCGGCCTCAAGGTTCCCGGGGAGCCGACCGTCGAATGGCCCGGAGTGCTCGCCCGTCGCGAAAAGGTGGTCAAGACGCTCACCGGTGGCGTGTCCGGTCTGTTCAAGAAGAACGCGATCGAGCTGATCGAGGGCGAGGCGGCGCTTGCCGGCGCCGGCACCATCACCGTCGCAGGACAGCAGATCGCCGCCAAGACCATCATCCTCGCCACGGGATCGGTAAAGCGGCCAATCCCTGGCACCGAGTTCGGCGGCCGCGTGATCGGGACCGAGGAGGCGTGGGCGCTGCCCGATCTTCCCGAGACGCTCGCGGTCGTCGGCGCCGGCGCGTCGGGAGCCGAGATCGCGTCCGCGTACGCCCGGCTTGGAAGCACCGTGACCCTGTTCGAGGCCCTCGAGCGTGTGCTCCCGACCGAGGACGAGGACATCTCCAAGGTCGTCGACCGCGGCCTCAAGCGCCAGGGCATCACGCTCCACACGAGCACGTTTGTCGAGAACATCGAGTCGACCGAGTCGATCTGCCGCTACACGCACGGCGACAACGCGGGGGAGGCCGAGTGGCTGGTCATCGCCACCGGCCGCGCTCCTGACGTGGACGCCCTTGGCCTCGACGCCGCCGGCGTAGAGCGAGGCACAGCCGGTCTGATCGAGGTCGACGGCGCGATGCGCACGACCGCGGACGGCATCTACGCGATCGGCGACCTCGTGCACGGGCCCGCGCTCGCCCACAAGGCGTCCGACGAGGGGATCATCGCGGTCGAGAACGCGGCAGGGCTCGAGACCCACCCGATCGAGTACCAGGACATTCCCCGCGCCACCTTCTGCACTCCCAACGTGGGCAGCTTCGGCCTGACCGAGGCGCAAGCCCGCGAACAGGACTACGACGTGACCGTGGGCAAGCTCCAGTACGGCGCGGTCGGAGCCGGCACCGTCTACGGCGACCGCACCGGTCTGGTCAAGGTCGTCGGGGAGAAGCAGTACGGCGAGCTGCTGGGCGCCCACATCGTCGGTACCCGGGCGACCGAGCTGATCCAGGAGCTGGTCAACGTGCGCGCGCTCGAGGGCGGTTACCCGGAGGTGGCGCGGATCATCCACGGCCACCCGACCCTGTCAGAAGCGGTCATGGAAGCCGGGCGCGCGGCGGATGGCTGGCTGATCCACGGCTGAACGGCGCCCGCGCCGTGTCCATCGCCGCACCCGAACAGCCCGTCTTCTACTACGACCTCGGTAGCCCGGAGTGCTACCTGGTCGCCGAGACGATCATGTCGGCCCTCCCGGTGGCGCCCGAGTGGGAGCCCGTGCTCGGCGTCGACCTCGCGTCGCTGAAAGCGCAAGAAACGGACCGCCGCCAGATCGAGCGACAGGCCGAACACCTCGGTCTGCAACCACTCCGTTGGCCCGACCGGTGGCCCCCCGACACAGAACACGCGATGCTGGCAGCGACCTACGCCAAGCGCATCGGACGTGCCGTCGCCTTCTCACTCGCCGCGTTCCGGCAGGCCTTCGCCGGCGGCCGCGACCTGGGCGACGAGGACACGATCCTGATCGCCGGCGCGGCGTGCGAGATGCACCCCACCGCGCTGAACAAAGGCATCGACCTGAGCAGCACGCGAACCGCGCTGACCGATGCCGGCCGCCGCGCGAGGACCGCCAACGTGACCGCGCTGCCGGCGATCCAGGTCGGCCGCCGCGTCTTCGCCGGCGCGAACGCGATCTCTGACGCGGCCGCGGCGCTCGACCGACTCCACATCGCATGAAGGCCAACCGCGCCTACGATCTGATCGTCTCGCGCGGGGGGCGTGAGCCCGCGTTCATGTCCGATCCGAAGCGCACCGACCGGATCGAGATTGTCTCGATCGACGACGGCGAGGTCATGCTGTATTGGGACGTGAACGTGAAGCAGGCATCGAAGCTGCTGAAGCTCCTGCGCACCGACCTGGCCAGCCTCGACGCGGACGAGTTCTTCGACAAGTGGGTCGACGCCGACGCCGAGGTCAGCTGAGTACGCCATGTCGCCTCGACAGGCCCTAGAGCTTGCGCAGGCCCTCCGGCCGGCGATCGTCGACGAGCGCGTGCTCGCCGCGATCGCGAGCATCCCGCGCGAGCGCTTCATCCCGGCCTCGCAACGCAACCGCGCGTACGAAAACGTCGCGCTCCCGATCGGCGCCGGCCAGACGATCTCGCAACCGCTCGTGGTAGCGCGAATGCTCGAGGTCCTGGCCCTGACACCTACCGATCGCGTGCTCGACGTCGGAACCGGCTCGGGCTACCACGCGGCGCTGCTCTCGCTCTTGGTCGAACACGTGTACACGGTCGAGCGTGATCCGGAGCTCACCGAACAGGCCCGGGCGACCCTGCACAACCTCGGCATCGACAACGTCAGCTTCCGAACCGGCGACGGGTGGGACGGCTGGCCCGACTACGCGCCATTCGACGCGATCAACGTGGCCGCGACAACGGGCGAGGACGTCCCGGAAGCCCTCGAGAACCAGCTCGCCGACGGCGGGCGCATGGTCGCCCCGTTCGGCGCCAAGGAGCAGCACCTGATCCTGACCGAACGCACCGCGGACCGGATCAGCCGCCGGCGGCTCGAGGCGGTGCAGTTCGTCCCGCTCGTGCACGGCGATCACCCGGGTCCACGGGCTCGCTAGCCAACCGGGAGCGCATCACCTCGACCGCCACCGGGCTGTGGTCGACCAGCACGAACCGCCGGCCCAGCTCGCGGCACACCGCGCCGAGCGTCCCCGAGCCGGCGAACGGGTCCAGGCACCAGCCACCGGGCCGCGAGGAGGCGGCGACCATCCGCCGCAGAACGCCCTCGGGCTTCTGGGTCGGGTAACCCGTCTTTTCGCGGCCGTTCGTCGGAACGATCGTGTGAAACCAGACGTCGGTGGGGCGCTTGCCGCGCGCCGCCTTCTCGGCGCTGACCAGACCCGGCGCCATGTATGGCTCGCGCTCGACCGCGTCCGCGTCGAAGAAATGCCCGCCCGGCGTCCGCACGTAGACGAGGATCGTGTCGTGCTTGGCCGGCCAGCGCCGGCGCGGCTTGGCGCCGTAGTCGTAGCTCCAGATGAGCTCGTTCAAGAAGGCGTCGCGCCCGAAGACCTCGTCGAGCAGCAGCTTGCAGTAGTGCGCTTCGCGGTAGTCGATGTGGAAGTAGAGCGTCCCGTGCGCGGCCAGCAGATCACGCGCCCGCGCCAGCCGGGGCGCTAGGAACGCCAGGTAATCGCCGAACACATCGTCGTAGCTCAAGGACTGCAACAGCCGCGTCCGATACCGCCGGCCGCCGAATCCGACCCTGTCCCCATCCGCCGACGCGACAACCGACATCGACCGACGTGTCTGCGCCCGACCCGTGTTGAAGGGAGGATCCATGTAGATGAGGTCGAAGAACCCCGCCGGCAACCCGGCGAGCACGCTACCGTTCTCGCCCGCGACCACGAGGTCGTCATCGAGCACGATCGGGTCGCTCGCCGCCTGAATCCGCACGCCGCAGCGGAAGTTATTAGAACAGTCGGCGGCGCCTTCAGACGTGTCGGCGGCGCATTCGTGCCCCTGGTAAGCAAGCGCTTGACGCGCAGCGGACGCCCTAAATCGCTACGATCGTAAACGAGTGCTAACACAGCAATACCACACGCTGCGGAACTCCCGGCTCGGCGTGCGACTGGCCAAGTCTCGGATCGGCGTTTGGATCAACCGCTCGCCGCTGAGCGCGCGGATCACGCGTTACACCCTCGGCTCGGTCGTCGCGGCGCTCACGAGCGCGATCGTGTTCGCGATTTTGTACGTCATCGGGCTCAGCACGACTGCCTGCTCAGTCGTCGCGTTCATCGCCGGCGCGGTCCCGAACTGGATCCTCAACCGGCGTTGGGCTTGGAGAATTCAGGGTCAGATCGCGTTCGGACGCGAGATCGTGGCCTACGTGATCGTCTCCGCCCTGACTCTGTTCGTCACCTCGGAGACGACAGCGTGGACCTCGCGCCACGTGCAGAGCATTCCCGCCCACCACGGGATCCGCGCGCTGCTCGTCACCGGCTCCTACCTCGGGGTGTTCGCGGTGCTGTTCGCAGCCCGCTTCGCGGTCTACGAGGTGTGGATCTTCTCGGGGCGCAGCCGCGTACGCGCCGCGTTGCGGTCGCGGGTCCAGGTGCGTAGCGCCGCCCGCGCGAATCGCACCCCGTAACCGAAGTTACCGCCCTTCTTGGTGCGCGTGGCGTGCACGCCGCGGTCGCGCATCGTCGTCGGCACCTCGGCCAGCCTGAAGCCGTGGAGGGCCGCTGAGATCATCAGCTCGGACGCCTGATATTGCGGCTGCTCGAGCTTCACCGCCGCGGTCACCTCGGCCCGCATCGCGCGGAGCCCGCAGGCAGGATCGGTGATCCGGTGGCGGACGAGCGCGCTGATCAGCGCGCCGAACACGAGCACCCCGAGGTGACGCACCTTGTCGGTCGTGAGCTCGGCGCCCAGCCGTCGCGATCCCGACACGAAATCCGCCCGACCGGAAAGAATCGGCTCCACCACGCGCGCGATCTCCTCCGGCTCGTACTGCCCGTCGGCATCGATCGTCGCGATGACCTGAGCGCCGCGCGCCCGGGCCAGCCAGTAGCCGAGGCGAAGCGCCGCGCCCTGGCCACGGTTGACCGGCACGTCGCACACGAGCGCGCCGGCGCCCGCCGCGCGCGCCGCGCTGGCGTCGCGAGCGCCGTCGACGACGACGATCACCTCGGTCTTCAAGCCGGCCGCCTGGCGCGGGATCTCACCCACCACCTCGGCGACCGTCGGCTCCTCGTTGTAGGCGGGGATCACGATCGCCAGTGGCGCGCCGAGACCCGGGGGGTGAACCCCGAGGAAGGCCATCGCGGCACCGCGCTCCACGGGCGAAAGCTGGGCCAGCTCGGCGTCCAGGTCGAAGCCGCGGGCGACGCCCACGGCACCGCTCGTCTTCCCCCGGACCGCGGTCATCGCGAACCCCCGGCGGAGGCGCCGACCGGCGCCGGCGGCGCGCCGGACAGGATCACGTCGAGATCGGCCGCGGACCACTCGTCCCACACGCCCCGCACGCCCTCGGCGAACTCGAAGCGCGGCGCCCAACCCGCCGACATGGCGCGGCTGGGATCGACGATCACCGCGGGCATCTCGCCCGCCCGCGCGGGCCCGTGCTCGACCGACAGCGCGGCGCCGGTGACCGAGCGCACCGTGTCGACCACCTCGAGCACCGACAGCGACTTCCCGGACCCGATCAACATCGGACCCTGCCAGTCCTCCCGATCGAGCCCGAGGCGAACCGCGTCGATCACGTCCGAGACATGCACGTAGTCGCGCACTTGACGCCCGTCGCCGTAGATCTCGAACGTGCGGTCGAGCCGGATCGCGCGCATCAGCCGCGCCACGATCGAGTCCTTGGCCTGCATGCCGGGACCGTATACGTTCGTGAAGCGCAGGCACACGCACCGCACGCCGTAGCAGGCCGTGTAGGCGGACATCAGCATCTCGCCGGCCGCCTTGGTGGCGCCGTACGGGGTCAGAGGCCGCAGCGGCGCGGTCTCGACAATGAATGGGGCCTCGATCGGACCGGTGACCGCGCCACCGGTCGACGCGAACACGAGCGAGCCGACACCGGCCGCCCGCGAGGCCTCCAGCACCGCGTGGGTCCCCGCCACGTTGGTGTCGAACGTCCCGCCCGGATTCTCGACCGAGCGCAGAACCGAGGTCACCGCGGCGAGGTGCACGACCGAGTCGATCGGCACGGCAAACGCGGCATCCAGGACCTCCGCGTCGGCGATGTCGCCGACGACGATGTCGACCGCCGGATCGGGATGCGGCTTCAGATCGACCACGCGCACCGAAGCGCCGGCGCGCGAGAGCTCGGCCACGGCGTGGCGCCCGATGAAGCCGGAGCCACCGGTCACCAGGACCCGCCGCCCCTGGAGACCCGACGCGTCGCTCACGTCTGGGCGAGCGCGCGGGTCGAGGTCTGCGGCAGCTCGCTGGTCGTCTCGCGCCAGCTCACCGTGGGCATGATCGCGGCCAGGTCGACGCGGTCCTTGTGACGCTCGACCACGTCGAACAGATGATCGATCAGCGTGGTCGACAGCAGCGTCGGCTTCAGCCCGAGCTCCACCAGCGCCGTGTGCCTGGCGTTGTAGTAGTGGTCCTCGGCCTCGACGCGCGGGTTCTCGACCTGCTCGATCGTCGCCTCGCCGGGGAACTCGGCCGCGATCGTCTCGGCGATCTGACGCACTGACAGGTGTTCGGTGAACTGGTTGAACACGCGGAACTCGCCTCGGTCGGCCGGGTTCTCCGAAGCGAGCCGAATACATTCGACCGTGTCGACAATGTTGATCAGGCCGCGCGTCTGCGAGCCGTTGCCGTACACGGTCAACGGATGCCCGAGCACCGCCTGGATCACCATCCGGTTCAGCACCGTGCCAAACACGCCGTCGTAGTCAAAGCGCGTGGCCAGCCGCGGGTCGAGCTTGGTCTGCTCGGTGTCCGCGCCGTACACGACGCCCTGGTTCAGATCGGTCGCGCGCAGGCCCCAGATGCGGCAGCCGAACTCGATGTTGTGGCTGTCGTGGACCTTGGACAGGTGGTAGAAGGAGCCGGGCTTCTTCGGATAGAGCATTCGGTCCTTGCGGCCGTTGTGCTCGACCTCGAGCCAGCCCTCTTCGATGTCGATGTTGGGCGTGCCGTACTCGCCCATCGTCCCGAGCTTGACCAGGTGGATGTCGCGGTCGATGTCGGCGATCGCGTACATCACGTTGAGGTTGCCGACCACGTTGTTGGTCTGCGTG
>DATJUA010000076.1:0-21391 GCA_035502815.1 Solirubrobacteraceae bacterium | reverse complement strand
CTGCCCACGCAGATCAGCCCGACCCGCTCGTCGCCGGCGGTCAGCGGCGCGACGAGCAGATCGCCGATGTCGAGCTCCGGCCACAGACCGCGCGCTCCTCCCGCTGATGATCCGTGATCTGAGAGCGCCTCGATCAGGAGGTCGGCTGCCGACCGCGTGGCGGGCGGCGTGACCGCGGCCGGGTGAGAGCTCAGCAGCTCGAGCGAGCTGTCGTCGCCGTCCAGGCGGAACAGCTGGCAGAACTCGGCTCCCAGGAGCCGCCGCATGCCGGCGGTCACGACCGAGCCCAGCGCGCCGGCGTCAGTCGCTGAGGCGACTTCCCTCCCGAGCGTTCCGAGCCGCGTCAGGGCATCGACGCGGGCGCGCTCGCGCTGGTAGAGCTGAGCGTTCTCGATCGCGCCGGAGACGAGCGAGGCGATGTGAACGAGCAGCCTGACGGTGTCCTCGGTGAACTCGCGCGGCGCCTCGGTGTGCAGCACGATCACGCCGATCGACTCGCCCGCGCGCGACAGGATCGGCACGGCAACCATCGACTGGAAGCGCTCCTCCTCGAGCAGCGGCACGTACTTCATGCGGGGATCGTCCATCGCGTTCTCGCGGATGAACTCGGGCGTGCCGTGGCGCGCCACCCATCCGGCCAGCCCCTCATCCATCCGCATCTGCACCTGGCCGACCGCCGCGGCGTATACCGGAGACGCGGCTCGAATCGTGAGCAGACGGTCCTCGACCAGGTAGATGAAGCACGCGTGACAGTCCGTCGCCTCGGTCGCGAGATCGACGATCCCCTGGAGCATCGGACCCAGTTCGATCGACGACGCAACCAGGTTGATCACCCGATAGAGGGTGCGATTCTCTTCACGAAGCCCGCGGGCCTCAGAGGTTGCTGACAGAAGCGCCTCCTATGTGCGGAGCGCACATGGTAGCCACCCGCAACCGGTGCCCACAGCCACTACCGCCGGCCTGCCCGGACGGTTATACATCGCATATGGCTATTACCACCGAGCATCTCGACGAAGTCGCGCCGCAGCCGCGCGACGCGGACGACGTCAAACGCATCATCCGCGACCAGCACATCGAATTCCTGTTCGCCCAGTTCGTCGACATGCACGGCAAACCGAGCGCCAAGCTCGTGCCCGCCCACCACATCGACGACCTGCTGACCGACGGCGCCGGGTTCGCCGGCTTCGCCGCGGGCGACATCGGCCAGGGTCCGCACGACCCCGACATGATCGCGATCCCGGATCCCACGACGCTCACGATCCTCCCCTGGCAGCCCAACGTCGCGCGCTTTGCCTGCGATGTGACGGTCGAGGGCGAGCCGTGGCCGTTCTGTCCCCGGACGATCCTGCGCAACTTCCTGGCCCGCGCCAAGGAGCTCGGATTCGAGCTGAAGATGGGCGCTGAGCTCGAGTATTTCCTGGTCCGGCGGCGCGAGGACGGGACGATCGAGGTGGCCGACCAGCTCGACACTCTCGATCTGCCCTGTTACGACATGCGGGCGCTGACCCGCAACCTCGACTTCGTCTCGCAGGTCTCGCAGGCGGTAACCGGCCTCGGGTGGGACAACTACGCGACCGACCACGAGGACGCCAACGGTCAGTTCGAGCAGAACTTCCAGTTCGCCGACGCGCTGACGACGTGCGATCGAGCGGTCTTCTACCGCTACATGGTCGAGTCGCTCGCCCAGCAGCGCGGCCTGATCGCCACGTTCATGCCCAAGCCGTTCGCCAACCTGACCGGCAACGGCTGCCACTTCCACGTGAGCCTGTGGTCCGGCGGTGAGAACCTGTTCGAGCGCGATCCGGGCGATGACCCGCGCGGCCTCGGCCTGTCCGACCTCGCCTACCAGTTCATCGGCGGCCTCAAGGCGAACGCCAAGGCGTACATCGCGGTCACCGCTCCCACGGTCAACTCCTACAAGCGGCTGGTCGTGGGCGCGCCGAACTCCGGCGCGACCTGGGCGCCCGCGTACGTCAGCTACGGATACAACAACCGCACCCAGATGCTGCGCATCCCTGACGCCGGCCGGATCGAGGACCGGACCGTCGACGGCTCGTGCAACCCGTACCTGGCGGCGACCGCGATGCTCGCCGCCGGCCTCGACGGGATCGAGCGCGGGCTCGACGCGGGTGAGCCCAACTCGGCCAACCTGTACGAGCTGCCCGAGGTGGATCGGAACGCCCTGGGGATCGAGCTGCTGCCGGAGAACCTGCTCGACGCCGTCCGCGAACTCGAGAAGAACGACGCGCTCCGGCGCGCACTCGGCAAGACTCGCGACGGCGACTACGTCGACTACTTCGCCAAAGTCAAGCGCAAGGAATGGCGGGCGGCGCACGAGCAGATCACCCAGTGGGAGCTCGACCGCTATCTGCAGCTGTTCTGAGGGGCCAGCGAGTCGAGCCCGCTAGGTGCGGTCGCGCGCCCGCGCCACCGCGAGCAGGGCAAGCATGTCGTATGCGATCGCCGCCGCGTTCAGCGCGGTGATCTGCCCCGGCGAGTCGTAAGGCGGCGAGACCTCGACGAGGTCGTACCCGGTGAACGCGATCCCGGCCAGCGAGCGCAGGAACGCGAGCGCCTCGCGTGGCTGTAGGCCGGCGACCTCGGGCGTCCCCGTGCCCGGCGCCGAGGCCGGATCGAGCACGTCGATGTCGAACGACATATACGCCGGGCCCTCGCCGACGCGGGCGTGGACGCGATGCGCGTACTCGGCCGGCGTGAGCCCGATCAGCTCGTCCCCCCCGATCACCTCGAATCCGAGCTCGAGGGGCACGTCGAGGTCGGCCGCCCCGTACAGCGGGCCCCGCATGCCGGCGAGCAGCGACCGCGAGGGATCGAGCAAGCCCTCCTCGACCGCGCGCCGGAACGGCGTGCCGTGGAAGTAGCGCTCCCCGTAGTACTGGTCCCAGGTGTCCGCGTGCGCGTCGAGCAAGACGAGCGCCACCGGGCCGTGCACCGCGGCCTGCGCGCGCAACTCGCCGAGCACGATCGAGTGGTCGCCCCCCAGCACCAACGGCACCGTGCCGGCGCGCAGGAGCGGCTCGAGCGCCGCGGCGATCTGCTCGGTGGTCCGCAGCGCATTGCCGGGGGTGATCGCGACATCGCCGCCGTCCACCACGCCCAGGGTGGCGAACACGTCGACGTTCAGGGCCGGGTGGTAGGGGCGCAGCAGCGCCGACGCGGAGCGGATCGCCTCAGGCCCGAACCGCGCGCCGGAGCGAAAGCTCGTCGCGGTGTCGAACGGGATCCCGATCACCGCCGCGTCGACGCCCTCGTGGGGCACCCCGACGTGCGGGAGCCGGGCGAACGTGCGCGGGCCCGTGTAACGAGGCGCGACGCTGGCGTCTGGCGGCTGGAAGCGCGGCGGATCGGAGCTCATCGCGACATACCGTATGCGCATCGCCTGCCCGGGGTCCCCGGGGGTCGGCTCAGCCCGGCCCGAACCGCCTGGCCGCGGTCGGGCGCTCGCTGGCGCTGGCTCGCAGGAGCGAGCCGACGGTCTGCGGCGCCACCGTGTCGAGCAGGCTGGCCAGTGCGATGAACACCTGAGCCGTGGTGAGAGCGTCGGCGAGCGCATGATGGGGCGCCTCGGCCGGCTGCCCCAATGCCCCGGCCAGCCGTCCCAGCGAAATTCCATGCTTGGGTGCGGCCCCGCCGTCGCGGTGGCGCAGCCAGGTGCGCCCGAGCGCCTCGGTGTCGGCCGCGGCGGGCAGCCCGACGCGCCGGCGCCCGAACTGTCGTCCGAGGAAGGCCGTTTCGATCGCCGCGGTGTGGAACACCGGGATCCGGCCGGCGAGCGCCTCCAGCACGAGGTCGATTCCCTCCTCCAAAGATGGTGCATCGGCCACGTCAGCCAGCCTCAGCTTGTGGATGAGCACGGCGCCCTCCTGCGAGCGTTTGGACGCGCGCACCAGCGTGTACATTCCGCCTCCGAGGACGACGCGCCCTTCGGAGATCGGCATCGTTCCGATGGCCACGATCTCGTCGGTGCGCGGGTTCAGGCCGGTCATCTCGAGGTCGACGGCGCACCACCCAGCGTCGCGCCAGCCAAGCGAGTCCTCCGGCCTCGGTGCGGCCGTGAACGCGGTTGCGGCGGGACCTTGAAGCGGGCGGCGAAACCTCACCCGCTCAGTCCTCGCTGAACCGAGGCGACGGCGCGGAACACGTCGCGGAGGTGATCGCGCATCAGCGGGCTGATCCGGGCGCACTCGATCCGGTCGTCCGGCGGCCGTCCGTCCGCGAGCTGCTCCATGTGGTGCGCGACCCGCAGCTCGAGCCCGAGTTCGAACGCGTCGCTCAACGTGAGCGCGTCCTGCTCAGAGAGGGCCCCACCCGAGGCGGCCGCCTGCAGCCGCTCGACCGTCGACCCCTCGACCACCCCCGAGACAGCCGAACCCCAACGCGCGAGCTCGACGATCGGAGCGATCGCGGCGCGCCTGATGTCGAGCCGGTCGCTGCGCGAGCCGTCGGCCTCGAGCACTGCGTCTCCGTCGAACCCGGTCGGCGGCACGGCGGCCAGCGCGCGAGCCGACAACGCCTCGACCACGCCCTCGCGAACGCCGTCGGAGACCGCCGGCAGCGGATCGACCGGCGTCCCCCACAGCGCCCGACGCTCGACCAGCAGCGACAGTCCGAGCTCGTCCGACGGTCCGTGCACCAACGAAGCCCATTCGTCAGCCGTTCGCGCCACCACCTCCCCGCCCGAGATGCCGCACGCCGACATGGCCGCATCGACCGAGCGCGACCACTCCTCGGGCACGGGAGCGCTCGCGACCACCGCCCCCCGCGGGATCGAAACCGGCGTGAGCTCTCGCCGGGCCTGGCTACCCAGCGCCACCCACACGACTCCCTCTCGTGCGGGCGCCGGTCCGGCCAGCTCGAGCGCGCGCGTGGTCAGCGCGTCAACCAGCGCCGAGAGCACCCTTACCACCTCGAGCGCGCGCAACCGCGAGGCGTGCAGGTTGGACACCACCTCCGGCAGCCGGCGTGCCACCGCGGCCAGGTCCTCGACCGTCGCGGCGCGGGAGATCGACCGCCGCACCCCGAACCACGAGCGCGACTGGGCCGCGAACAGATCGGCGTCCTCGATCACGCCGATCAGCTGCCCGCTGTCGCTCACCACGGGGGCATGGCGGATGCCGCGCTCGAGCAGCTCGAACAGCACCTCGCCCCCGGGTCGCTCGGGCGGGACCGTGTACACCGGCGTGCTCATGACGGTCGCGACCGGCGCGCTGAGGGGCAGGCCGGCGCCGACGATCTTGGTCCGGATGTCGCGATCGGTGACGATCCCGAAGCCTTGACTGCGCAGGTCGACGATCGCCGAGGTGGCACCGGACTCGGTCATCCGCCGGGCGACCTCACGGATGCGATCCATCGGCTGGCACACCACGGTGGGCGAGCGGATCAGCCGCGTCACCGCCTGGTGGCTCGGCGCGCCGGCCCCCACCTCGATCTCCCGCTGCTTGACGCCGTCCAGCAGCGGGCGCGCCGCCGCGACCGGGATCCGGTAGCACAGCGTGTCCTCGGCGGCACGCGCCTCGAACCCGGGAGGCAGCCCGGACAGCATCGCCGCGTGGCCGAACGTGTCGCCCACGCCGAGCAGGTCGAGCAACCGATCGTCGTGAACGATGTCGACCGCTCCCGAGTGGATCACCCGCAGGAACGTCACCGGCCCTCCGTCCTCGGTGAGGATCGGCGCGCCGGCCAGGTAGAACTCGATCTCGGTCTGCGCGGCGAGCACCCCAAGGTCCTCGGGCCCAAGCGCGTCGAACGGCGCTCGCGCGGCCAGAAACCGCGCGATCTCGCTCAGCGCGGCGTCCAGGGGAACCCCTTGAACCAATTCATACAAACGATGAGACTACGCCAACAGGCCCAGGCGTTGGGCGCGCTGCACCGCCTCGGTCCGGTTGCGCACCGAGAGCTTGCGGTACACGGCGCTAGTGTGCTCCTTGACCGTGTGCTTGGACAGATGCAGTTTCTCGGCGATCTCCGGGTTGGTCGCGCCGGACGCCATCAGGGTGAGCACGTCGCGCTCGCGCTCGGACAGCCCGAGCGCCGAGGGCGACTCCTGCTGATCGAACACCATCTTGCCCAGCCCCACCATCCGCACCGCGCTGGCGATCTTGCGCGCCGGCCAGTCCTTGTAGGCGAAGCCCGAAGCGCCGGCTGCGCGGGCCGCCGGCGCGGAGATCTCGCCCGCACCCGAGAACAGGAGCACCCGCGTAAGCGGCTCGGCCTCGCGCAGCTTCTCGCAGATCTCGGCCCCCGATTCCTCGCCGATGAACAGGTCGACGAGCGCCACGTGGGGTCGGTAGCGGACGGCCAGCTCGATCGCCTCGGAGCCCGAATGTGCGCTCAGGCAGCGATCGACCCACGGTTGCTGGGTGAGCATCAGACGTATCCCCCAGTGCACGACGTCGTGATCGTCGACGACGAGCACGCTGAGCCGTTCGGGGCTGCGCAGCGACGCCTCACTGGTCAACGGGCACCACGAGTCTCACCTGCCAGGTTCCCGGTTCGCGCTGGCCGAACTCGACGACGCCGCCGCTCTGGAGCGCCTCGAGCGCGGCCAGCCGCAGACCCATTCCGGCGCGATGTCGGGCGCCGGACACCCCGTCGTTGGCCACCTCGAGCACGAACGCACCGTCGCTGCGGCCGACCCGAACGCTGACCCGGTTGGGATCGGCGTGCTTGTGCGCGTTGCGCACGGCCTCGGCCAGGACCGACTGCGCGAGCGGCTCGAGCGACGGCGGGACGTCTCCCTCGTCGCCGGCGTCGAGCGTCACTCCCAGGTCGGGGTGCACGCGCGCCAAACGCTCGACCTCGGCCACGAACGTCGTCTGCGTGGCCCGGGGCGCCCGCCCCAGCGGCCGCTGAAGCGCGGTGCGCAGATCCGACAGCGCCTCCTGGATCTCGGTGGCGCACCGGGTGCGGGCCTCCGCGGGCAGATCGCCCTCTCCGTCGAGCGCCATCGAGATGCCGAACAGCCGCTGGATCACCCCTTCGTGGATGTCACGCGCCAGATCGATCCGCTGCTCGAGCTGGCGCGCGCGCTCGCCCTCGGTGGCCACCGACCGCGCGACCGAGGCGAGCGCGGCGGCCTTGCCGAGCGTCCACAGCAAGTGGCGCTCGGAGTCCTCCAGCGGCGGCTCTGACAGCAACCGGTCGGCGAGGATCACGCCCAGGTCGCGCCCGGCCGCGGCCATCGGCGCGCACACCAGGCGGACCGGCTCGGGGAACACGCCGGCGTATTCATCGGGAAACTGGCCCGCCATCTCGCCGGTGATTTCGATCACGCGGTCTTCGCGCAGCGACTGCGCAGCGATCGGCGCCGACTCGACCGTGACGTGCGCATCGGTAAACGGCTCGAGGCTGATCCCGTGCGCACCCGCCGCCCGCACTCGCCGGCGCGCCGAGTCGTAGCGGAAGATCAGGGCACGGCGCATGTGGGCGAGGCGGCAGACGGCTTCGGACAGCCGGTCGAAGAACAGCGCGTCCTCGGACTGCGAGAGAACCTCGACGTACAGCTCGAGTACGTCGACGCCGACTTCGGAGGGCGGCGTCAGTGCGTGCCCATCAACGACAGTCGCAGCGCCTGCTGCGGCTCCAGGTACACCCGCCAGGACTCCTCGCATCGTGGGCACCGGCATTCCACCGACGGATCGTATCCGTCGAGCGCGGCGTGCCATTCGAGGTCGTCGGTGCACAGGCACATCGGACAGGCGAGCGAGGCGCGGACGAGCGCATCGGGGTCGTCGGTCCGGAACCTGGCCGTGTCAGCTAGGAGGACCACTCATTCGAGGATGCTCGCCGTGCCGAGCCCTGACAACACGACGCTCCGGTCAACCCCCCGGGTGGGGGAGGGACCGCGGTCGCCGGGCTCTAATCAGGCGCCGGCGTACGCCGCCGCTTCGGCTCGCGGGATCGGATGCTTGCCCCAGCGGGCCCACGTGGCGTAGTCGAGCAGGCGGCTCATGTACTCGCGCAACGGCGTGACGCCGATCCCGGCCGGGTCGAGCTCAGCGCGTGACATCGCGTCGTCGAAGGTCGTCGTCCCCGAGAAATACGGGAAGTACATCGCGCCTTCCTCGAGCAACGACCGAGGAACTCCGTGGTCGGCCGCCATGAACTCGGCCGGCGACAGGAGCCGTGGCAATGGCTGCTGGAAATAGGCGCTCGCCAGCTCGGCGATCTCGGCGATCGTGCTCGCCCGGTTGCCGGCCGTGAGGTGATAGGTCTGGCGGATCCCGTCGGACGATTCGCACAGCTCGTAGATCCCGTCGGCGACGTAGTCGATCGACACCACGTCGACCGGCGATGAGGGGATCGCCGGCACGGCCGGAAACAGTCCGCGCGCGAGCGCCCGCAGCGGCCAGTACAGGACGTTGAACGCCGCGGTCCAGCCGCTGTTGCGATCGCCGACGACGATGCTCGGGCGCAGGATCGTGTACGGAAGTGGATCCCGCCCACCCCACGAGCGCACGAGCTGCTCGGACTCGAACTTCGACTGCTCATAGGAGTTGTGGAAGCTCTGCCCGACGTCGAGGTCGCACTCGTGGAACCGGCCCGGGTGCGTTCCGGCCACGAATGCCGTGGAAACCTGCGCGTAGCGTTCGAGCACGCCGCGCTCCTGTGCGCGGCCGGCCAGCTCGAGCATCCGGCGCGTTCCCTCGAGGTTGATCGCCCTGGATTGCTCGAGCGAGAGGCCGAACGACACCGAGGCGGCGCAATGGACGATCATCGTCGCCTCCGCCGCCAGCAGATCAGAGGACTTCCGACCCAGGCCGAGGCCCGGCGCGGTGAGGTCGCCGGCCAGCGCGGTCACGCGGTCGGCGTGGCGGCCGGCCCGGTCTCCGAACAGGTTCGCGAGCACCGCGTCGATCCGCTCGCGCGCGCCCTCTTCACTGTCAGCGCGCACGACCGTGAGAATCGGGCGTTCGGTCCGCTCGAGGTACCGGGCGAGCAGCTCCATCCCGACGAACCCGGTCGCGCCGGTGAGCAGCACTGCACCGTCTGACCGCGTCATTCGCCGCGCTCCATGGCCAGCGACCGCAGCGCCCAGGTCAAGCGCGAGCGCGTCTGATCGGGAGTGATCAGCTCGTCGATGTGACCGCCTGCGGCCGCGACCCGCGGGCACAGGTTCGTCTCGGCGTAGCGGGCGGCCAGTCGCTCTCGGGCATCGTCGGGATCCTCGGCCGAGGCGAGCTCGCGCCGGTGGATGATCCCGACGGCGGACTTGGCCGCCATCACGCCGATCTGCGCGTTCGGCCAGGCGAACACGTAGTCGGCGCCCAGATCCTTGGAGTTCATCGTGATGTAGGCGCCGCCGAACGCCTTGCGCAGGATCAGCGTGACGCGCGGCACATCCGCCGACGCGAACGCGTGCACGAACTCGGCCCCGAACCGGATCACGCCGAGCGACTCCTGTTTGGTCCCGGGCATGTAGCCGGGGGTGTCGACGAGGACGAGCAGCGGAATCCCGAACGCGTTGCATTTGTTGACGAACCGTGCGCCCTTCTGTGCGGCTTCGGAATCGATGATCCCGCCCAGGTAGCGAGGCTGGTTTGCCACCAAACCGATGGTGTGGCCGTCGAGGCGCACGAATCCCGTCACGAGATTGCGCGCCCAGCCCGCGGACACCTCGAGCAGCTCGCCGCCGTCGACGATCGCGCGGGCCACGTCGCGCACGTCGTAGACGCTGCGCGCCTCGGCGGGGACCGGGTCCGAGGGATCGTGCCCGAGCGGCGGCCGCGCCGGCAGCACCGGTGGCCGCGCGTCGCGGTGGCGCGGCAGGTAGCCGAGCAGCTCGCGCGCCAGGTAGGCGGCGTTCACGTCGGTCGGAGCGACGAAGTGGCAGACGCCGTTGCGCTCGTGGACGCGGGTGCCGCCCAGCTGCTCGGCGGTCACCTCCTCGCCGAGGGCATCGCGCACGACGCCGGGTCCGGTCAGGAACAGGCTCGATTGATCGGTCATCACGACCCAGTCGGTGAGCGCCGGCGAGTACGCGCCACCGCCGGCGGACAGGCCGGTGATGATCGAGACCTGGGGAACGCGCCCCGACAGCTTGACGATTCGGTGGAAGATGCGGCCGTAGCCGCCGAGCGCGGCGACCCCCTCCTGCATCCGCGCTCCGCCCGAGGAAACAAAGCCGACGACGGGGGCTCGTGCCTTGTCGGCCAGCTCGAGCACGCGCACGATCGAGTTCGCATGCTGCTCGCCGAGAGATCCGCCGGCGAAGCTCGAGTCCTGGGCGTAGCAGAACACCGGCCGGCCGTCGATCATGCCGGCGCCGGCGACCACTCCGTCGCCGGCCCGCGCCTTTTCGCCCATCGCCGGCGAAAGCACGTCGGTGCGGATCAGCTCGAGCGTGTCCGGATCGCACAGCGCCTCGAGCCGCTCGAATGGATCAAGTGTCGCCTCGGCGCGTGGCGCGAGTGTGATGCTCATGATGCGGGCGGGGTCGGGCCGCTGATCACGAGCACCGCGTTGTGGCCGCCGAAGCCGAACGAGTTCGACACCGCAATCGCGCGTCCGTGTCCGTTTCCGTTCACGGCGAGCGGGCGGGACGCGCCGGGCACGTAGTCGAGGTCGAGTCCTTCGTCCTGCTCCTCGTAATTGAGCGTCGGCGGCGCCACCCGATCATTCAGCGCGAGCACCGTCGCGATCGCCTCGACCGCCCCGGCGGCACCGAGCAGATGCCCGATCGCGGACTTGGTCGAGGACACCGGCACCCGATAGGCATGCTCACCGAGGGCGAGCTTGATCGCCGCGGTCTCGGACGCGTCGTTGAGTGGCGTCGAGGTGCCGTGGGCGTTGACGTAGTTGACGTCCTCCGGCTCCAGGCCGGCGTTCCGCAGCGCCCGGGCGATCGCGGTCGCCGCCGGGCCACCGGTGGGCTCGGGAGCGGTCAGGTGGTGGGCGTCGGCGGTGGCGGCGTAGCCGAGCACCTCGCCGAGCACGCGGGCACCGCGCGCCGACGCGAGCTCTTCGGATTCGAGCACGAGCACGCCGGCGCCCTCGCCCATTACGAACCCGTCGCGGCGGGCGTCGAACGGCCGCGAGATCCCGGTCGCAGACGTCGCCTCCATCGCGCCGAAGGCCGCCTTGGCCAGTGGGGTGAGCGTCGCCTCGGCTCCACCCGTGACGACTGCCTGGGCCTCTCCCGCCCTGATCATCCGCGCGGCCTCGCCGATCGCATGGGTACCGGAGGCGCATGCGGACATGACGCCGAACACGGGTCCGCGCAGCCCGTGGCGCATCGCGACGAGGCCCGCGGCGGCGTTGCCCATGATCAGCGGGATCGCGAGCGGTGAGACGCGCTCGGGGCCGCGTTCGCTCAGGGTCTGGCACTGGGTCTCGAACGTGGCCATCCCGCCGATGCCCGACCCGATCACGCAGCCGATGTCGGCAGCGTCGGCGGGCGGCTCGTCCTGGTCCCAGCCGGCGTCGGCGAGCGCCTGGGCGCTGGCGCCGATCGCGAGCTGAGCAAACCGGTCTGACCGCCGCGCCTCCTTGGTGGTCATGAACTCGGTCGGATCGAAGTCGCGGCAGGTGCCGAGGCCGTCCTCGATACCCGACCGGCCGGCGCACCAGCCTTCGTAGAGCTCGCGCGCGCCCACGCCGAGCGGCGACACCGCGCCCATGCCAGTGATCAGCACGCGCTCGGTCACGGGCGGGTGGGTGGGGTGGATGGCGTGGACGGTGTGGGCGCGGTGGGTCGGGCGGGCGGGGTGGGCGGGGTGGGCGGGGTGGGCGGGCCCCAATCAACGAGGGTGGCGCCCCACGTGAAGCCGGCGCCGAACGCGCCGAGCAGCACGAGCTGGCCCGGCTTCAGGCGCCCCTCGTCCTCCACGTAGGCCAGCGCAAGCGGGAGCGTCGCGGCCGACGTGTTGCCGTATTGGGCGATGCAGTCGACGACGTGGTCGGCGGGCAGGTCGAGCCGCTCTCCGACCGCGCTGAGGATCCGGCCGTTGGCCTGGTGGTAGACGAACAGATCGACGTCCTCGAGGCGCGCGCCGGCCGCGCGGACGGCCTGCACGGTGGCCAGCGAGAGGCAGGCGACCGCCTCGCGGAACGTCTCGTGGCCGCGCATGCGAATCACGCCCTCGTCGCGCGGGACGATGATGTGGTCCGCGCCGGCGCCATCGGAGCCGAGCACGATCGGCCCGACCCGGGTCCCGTGCGGTGTCGCCTGCAGGACGACCGCGCCGGCGCCGTCGGCGAACACGGCAGCGGTGGTGCGATCTTCGGGATCGGTGATCCGGGACATGAAGTCGGCGCCGATCACCACGACGCACCGCGCCCGTCCGGCCTCGATCTGGCCGGTGCCGACGGCCAGCGCCGACAGAAAGCCGGTGCAGGCGGCGCCGATGTCGAACGCGCCGGCGCGGACCGCGCCGAGCTCGTGCGCGACCTGGGGAGCCGCGTTGGGCATCACCTCGTCGGGCGTGGTGGTGGCGACCAGGACCAGATCCACCTGCTCGGGCCCCACGCCGGCCCGCCGGAGCGCCGCCGCCGCCGCGTTGGTCGCGTGGGTGGCGAGCCGCTCGGACGGGTCGGCCACGCGCCGCGAGTGGATGCCGGTGCGGCGCACGATCCACTCGTCGCTGACCCCGATGCGGGGCGCGATGTCCGCGTTCGGGACGACGGTCCGCGGGAGGCTCACGGCCACCGAGGCGATCGCGGCGCCGGCCGCTCCCGCGGGAACGATCGGGTCCAGCGCGTCGATTGTGTCGGGGAGGGTCACGCTCACTATTGAAACGGTTCCGCCTGACCGGCCCGATGCCAACGGCCACGCGGCCCAAACCCGACACGCGGGGGGTCGGCCGAGTTGGCCCGAAGGACAGCTCAACCGACCCCGCTAGCGGTGCTTAAGCGCGGGCTTGCAGCTCGGGGCGCACGCTCATCGGCGGCCCCGTCCGGTCCCACACGGGACGCACCTCGACCGAACCGTAGGAGAGGTTCGGCATCCGCGAGGCGTGGTCCAGCGCGGTGTCGAGATCGGGGCAGTCGAGCAGGTAGTAGCCGGCCAGGTACTCCTTGGTCTCCGCGAATGGGCCATCGGTGATCTGCACCTCGCCGCCGCGCTCGCGCAACGTGGTGGCGATGTCGGCGCCTTCCAGGGCCTCTCCGCCCACCCACACGCCGGCGCTCTGGAGCCCCTCGGTGTAGGCGTCGAAACGCGGCCCCACCTCGCCCAGTTGCTCCGGGCTGAGGGGATTCTCGATCGGGTTGTAGATCAACAGCATGTATTGCGGCATCGCGCCTCCTTGAGGGTTGTTTCGCCGCGGCCACTATTTTCGCGGCTTCAACCGTATGACGGGCGAGCGTGCCGGGTTTCGACACGCCCGCCCGTCGAATCGCGTCTTCCCGCTACCAGCCGCCGATGCCCGGCAGCACCTGGGTGTGCTCCTCCTGAACCGCCTGCAGGTCGTTCGGGTTTAGCCCGAGTAGGCGCAGGATCGTCGGGGCGACCTGGGTGGTCTCGACCCACTGGCCCGACGAGCCGGGCCGCACGACGCCCGGGGCGTACACGACGAGCGGCACGTCCCGGTCGCCCGGGTTGTCCCCGCCATGCTCGGCGATCTTCGAGCCGGTCGTATAGATCGTGCCGACCTGCGCGATCCCGAACACGTCCGGGTGGTGCGGGTCGGAGTTCGGGACGCCGAAGAACCGCGCCGACTCCTCGCCGGCGAAGATCTGCTTCAGCCCCGAGTGCTGCACGGTGATCGTCTGGCCCGCGTAATTGACCGCGGGAGCGGTGTGCGTCCACAGGTAGTTCTTGACGAACTCAGTCGCCGCCTGCGAGCGATCCGACAGCCACCACAGCAGCCCGTCGTCGTCGGCTTCCTGGACGACCAGCGTCGGGTTGCTCGGGTGCAGTGCCGCCCAGGCGGAATTGACACCCGAGATGATCGGACCGTCGTCGATCCGCTGGAGCTGGCTGTTGTTCAGCGGCGACTGGCCGTGCTTGGCGGTCAGGATGATCGCCGTCGATTTGGCCTCGCCGTCGGCCTGGATCGTGTTGGCCATCTCCTGCAGGGCGTTGTTGACGTAGTCGAGCGCAATCTGCAGAAGCGGACCCGGCACCTGCTGACCGTTCACCGTCATGTAGCCGCCCGGTAGCGACGGGCCCTCGATTAGGTCGCCGTTCGCGTCGTGGCCAATCACCGCCCCCGGCGAGTGCTTGAGCTTCTCGGCGGTCGAGACGGTCTGGAAGTTCATTCCGTAGATCGCCGGGGTGCCGACCTTCGGCCCCTTGCCGGAGTGGTCGTAACCGTTGATCCAGTTGATGACCGCCTGGACCTTGTACGAGTCGTACTGCTGGGTCGCGACGTTGTCGGCCGTCCACGCGCCATCGACCGGGTACGGCGTGCCGTTCGGCTCGACCGCCTGGGAGTCGATTTCGGGGGCGAAGAAGTCGTCGATGCTCATGCCGCCCGAGCCGGGGCCGTTGAACGACGAGTAGATCGCGTGTTTCTCGGAATAGGCCGTCCGCAAGCCGGCGTTGTGGATCACCTGGAAGATCGTGTTGACGCCCACGAAGTCCCACGGCTGGATCGGCTTGCACGTCTTCGGATCGACCGGATAGGTCGCCGGGTTCAGACCGGACTGCGGGTGGTCACTCAGGTTCATGATCAGCCCCGGGTCCGTGTCATCGCCGGGGAACTTGCCGCTGGTACCGCCGTTGCCCGAGTAGATCGAGCCGCCCTCGTCGAACGACGGGAATGTGTTGGTGGTGCTGCCCGTGAGCAGATCGGGCACGTTGGCGAGCTTGTCGTCCGGCGAGTCGTAGATCACGTCGCCGCCCGGAACCGGCCCGGAGCAGTTCGTCGTCCCCGCCGGGAACACGTCGTGGCTGTACTCGTCGTCGTAGTAGATGCCGGTGACCTTCGGGTCGCCACCGGTGATGATCGCCGTGCCGCCCGGATCGGAGTCCGAGGGGTCGGAGGTGTGCGCGTCGGTGTATTCGGCGCCGCCCTCGGCGAGCTTGGCCAGCTCGGAATCCGGGTGGTTGGCGACGTACCAGTCGAGATCGGACTGGTGCATCCCGTCGACCGAGATCAGCAGCACGTGCTTGATCTTCTGCCAGTATCCATCGTGGTCGGCGTGCGATTGATGGGCCGACACTGCCGCCGCCGAACCGCCAATCGCGCAGGCCGTGACCACCGCCGCGGCCGCGCTCAGCCTTGTGACTCTCCGCATGTGAAATGGCTCCTTGTGGTTGCCGTCTTATGCGAAGCCCGTTATATGGAGGCCGACCGACCGTCCATGTTGCCCAGCCGTATATGGAATTTATGCGTGTTGTTATGGACGGACGCCCGTGCGGGCGCTAGCGGCGCCGGTCCGGCCCGGCGGCCAGCTCGTCGATCAGCGCCGCGAGCTGGAACAGCAGGTCGGGCGCGAGGTCCCGCTCGCCGGCGGGAAGGGCCGCATAGAACGCCCGCTGGCGGCCGCGAAGCCATTCCTGCTCGGCGCGGACGAGGTGCCGGCCGGCGTCGGTCAGCGTTACGGCCACCGCGCGCCGGTCCTCATCCACGCGAGTTCGCCGCACCACGCCGCGGCGCTCGAGCGCGTCGAGGATGCGCGTCGCCGTCGACGCCGTGATCCCGGCGTGCGCGGCCAGCTCCTGTACCCGCGCGGTCTCCCGGTCGGCGAGCACCTCGAGCAGCCCGTACTGGGACAGCGTCAGACCGCCGTTGGCCGACGCGCCGTTGGCGCCCCGCGCGCGCCGGACCGCCTGGGCCAGTGCGTCGAACCCCGCGACGAAATCGGACGCCCCGGAAGCCTCCATCTCACCGTCCCATGATAGCGGTTGCGATGCTAATATTTGGCATGCCAATCTTTCTCGAGGTAGTGGAGAACTGTCATGTTCCGAAAAATCCTCGTCTGTGTCGACTGTTCTGACCACGCGCAGCGAGCCCTCGACGAAGCGATCGACATGGCGCGCGCCGGCAACGGGCGAATCACGATCCTGACCGCCGTCTGTCACCCGCCGGCCTGGGCCGCCTCCTCGATCGCCACCAACGCCGCCGCCGTGTCCGCAGTGGACCTCGAGCGCGAGGCCGTCCAGATCATGCGGGAGTCGGTCGCCCGCGTTCCGGCCGACGTGCCCGTAACGACCGTCGTCAGCCGCCGGCCGATCCGGACGGCGCTGATGCACGCTGTCAAGTCGGGCGACCATGACCTGCTCGTCATGGGCTCGCGCGGCCGGCGCGCACTCGCGGCCTCGCTGCTCGGCAGCGTCAGCCACTACGCGCTCAACCACAGTCCGATTCCCGTCCTGATCGTCCACGCCGACCCCACGCTGGCGCCCCGCGAGGAGTCTTCCGCCGAGCTCGCCACGCTGGAGCGCCCGCCCGAGGCCAACGGCGGTCCGGCCATCGTGCCCGCCTGACGCGCATCGCCATCGCAACGCGACGTCTCGCCACCGTAACGCGACGTCTCGCCACCGCAACACGACGTCTCGCCACCGCAACACGACGTCTCGCCGACGTCTCACCGCCGGGAACCGCCACGTCGTCACCTGCAAAACCCGCCGAAACCCCCCGCCCCGCGGCCACCTCGGCGACATAAGCATCGAGGGCATGCTTATGTGCGCCTGGCGCCGCCCCCAGGGGGTGGTTTGGCCTGAAATGCATGGGCCATCCGCCTAGAAACCAGGCGCCACAGCGCCGCCACCGCCGCCGTCCCCAGCACCACGACGACGACCGGCGCGCGCAACCGTAGCGCGATCGCCGCGAACGCCACCCCGGGCACGCGCTCGTCGAGAACCAGCGAGCGGCCCTGGCCGAACGTCTCGACGACGACCAGCGCCGCCAGCAGTGACGCCGCGAGCAGCTCGACGACGCTCATCGCCCGCGGCGGCAGCGGGCGGCCGCCCAGCGCCAGCGGGCCGACCAGCTTCAGCGCCGCGGTCGCGAACGCGAGCGCGCCGACCGTGACCCACACCGCGGTCACGGGCGCATCCTCGAGGCCACGATGGCCGCGGCGGCGGCGGCCAGGATCGCGAGCGACCCCAGCTGCGCCGATCCGGAGAACAGGACGATCGACATCACGATCGGGGCGACCGGTCCCATGACCGGTCGGGCCAGCACGCCGTAAGACACCGCGATCAGGAACACCGCCACGCCGAACGGGACCCCACGCCTGACCCCCGCCCGAAACCGCACCCGCGAGGACTCGGTGCGATCGGGCAAGCGTGATGACGTCACGGGCGGACGGCAAGGCTATGCCAGCCGGCGGGCACGTACAACCGAGGCGGTGCACGCGCACCGCCACCCAGCCGCTCGGGCTCCGTGGCAGCGGAGTATGCGCGGTGCGCTTGGTTCTAACGTCAACCGGGCACGGCCCGATCATAAACCCACGGGCAAGCGCGAGTTTGAGTGGGCAGCGGCGCCTCGGCGGCGCCTGGGCGACGGCGCCTGGACGCGGCGCCTCAGGGCCGCAGCAGCTCCTCCGTCGTGCGCACGATGTCCTCGAGCGCCGGCAAATCCCCCGTGTGGCCCGGCATCTGCCGCTGCGAGGCGCGGGTGTAGCAGGCGCCCACGAACATCATCGCGACGGCGTACGGATCGACGCCGGCCCGAACCCGGCCCGCGGCCTGCTCGGCGGCGAGGTAGCCGCCTAGCGCTCGCACCCCGCGGTGAGGGCCGAGATCTCGCTCGCTCATGTAGCCAGTGATCGCGTCGCGAAGGGCGATATCCGACTGGGCCGCCGCGACCACGGGGAGCGCCTGGTCGAGGAAGCCCTCGAGGGTGGTCCCGAGCACGGTGAGGACATCGTGCACGCAGCCACCGGTCAGCGCTCCACCGAGGGTCAGCTCCGCGAGCGGCGCGAGACCCTCCTCGAACACGGCCTGAAGCAGACCCGCGCGGTCCTTGTAGTGGTAGAAGACGCTCGCCTCGGACACGCCGGCCAGCGCCGCCACCTCCCGCGAGGTCACCCGGGCGATTCCGCGTTCGCGCAGCAGCGCCAGCGCGGCGGCGAGGATCGCTTCGCGCCCCCCGCCGGACGGTCTTCCACGCCTGCGCGGCGAATTACTGATCATCCACTCAGTATATATGCTAGGGTGGATCGTCCGCACAGGAAATTGACGAAGGTCGGCAGCGCCTGACGGCGGTGCCTTGGAGGTAGCCAGATGGACCGTAAGTGGTGGACCCTGCTCGCCGTCTGCACCGGTGTGTTCATGCTGCTGCTGGACATCACGATCGTGAACGTCGCGCTGCCGTACATCCAGCAGGCGTTCCACGCGTCGTTGGCCGACCTCCAGTGGGTGATCGACGCCTACGCGCTGACGCTGGCGGCCTTCCTGCTCACCGCCGGATCCGTCGGAGACCTGGTCGGTCGACGGCTGGTGTTCGCCGTCGGGATCGTCGTGTTCACGCTCGGCTCGACGTTGTGCGGGATCGCGCAGGACCCGACGTTCCTGGCTCTGTCCCGCGCGTTTCAGGGGATCGGCGGCGCGATCATGTTCGCGACCTCGCTCGCGCTGCTCGCCGACGCCTTCCCACCCCGGGAGCGCGGCGTCGCCTTCGGAGTGTTCGGCGCCGTCACCGGCGTCGCGATCGCGATCGGACCGGTCCTCGGCGGCGCGCTGACCAGCGGGCTCTCGTGGCGGTGGATCTTCTTCGTGAACGTCCCGATCGGGGTCTTCGCGCTGATCGTGACGCTGAGGGAGGTTCGGGAGTCGAGGGCGCCGGTGGCGAGCCGCCCCGACTGGCCCGGCTTCGTCACGTTCACGCTCGGGCTGACCGCGCTGGTGTACGGGCTGATCCGAAGCCACCCCGACGGCTGGGGCTCGACCACGGTGGCTGGGTCGCTGATCGTCGCCGTGGTCCTGATCGCGCTGTTCCTTGTCATCGAGCTGCGCTCGCGGGCCCCGATGCTCGACCTCCACCTGCTCCGCGTCCCGACCTTCAACGGCGGCCTGATCGCCGCCTGGGCGATCTCCGCCTCGCTGTTCTCGCTGCTCACCTACATCGTCCTGTACCTGCAGAACGTGCTTGGCTCCTCCGCGCTCGACACTGGCGTGCGACTGCTGCCGATGACGGGCGGGATCTTCGTCACCGCCGGTGTGGCCGGCCGGCTCACCGGGAAGGTGCCGACGCGGATGCTGATCGCGCCCGGCTTCGCGCTGATCGGCGCCGGCCTGCTGCTGATGCGCGGTATCACCGTGGGAGACGGCTGGACCCATCTGCTGCCCGGAATGATCGTGGCCGGTATCGGCGCCGGTCTGGTCAACGTCCCGCTCGCCTCGACCGCGGTCGGCGTGGTCGAGCCGGCCCGGGCCGGGATGGCGTCGGGAATCAACTCGACGCTGCGCCAGGTCGGGATCGCCACCGGCGTCGCCGCCCTCGGGAGCATCCTGGCCAGCCAGGCAGACAGCACGGTGGTGTCACACCTGGGTGGCACCCCGCTGGCCGGGCAGGCCCACGCGCTCGCCGCCTCGGTGAGCAACGGCAGCGTCCTTCAGGCGATCCAGACGGTGCCGGCGCACCTGCGCGGGCTCGCCGCCGGCGCGGCCCGCGCAGGCTTCGTCGACGGCATGAACACGGTGATCCTGATCGGCGCCGTGGTCTCGTTCGCGGCCGCCGCGCTCACGCTGGTGTTGATCCGCCAGCGCGACTTCGTCGGGGTCGGCGCCGAGGAGCCTGGCCCGCGGGAGCCGGCAAGCACCTCTCGCGCGACGGCCGCGGCGGGCTGAGACGGGCCTGCGCCTGATCGCCGGCGCAACCGTCACGCATGGGCATGATGATGATGATGGTGGTGGTGCGCTGCCGTTCCCCGCCGCGCGCTCAGCCCCATCAGCGAACCGAACACCAGCCCCCCAAGCGCGTTCAGGACCAGCTTGTAGTCGACCCCGACCGAGCCGAACACATCCGCGCGTGAGGGCCGTGCGCCCGAGGGAACCAAGCCGAGCAGGCTGAATACGCCATCGACCGCAAGTGCGGCAAGCACCATCGTCACGAACATCAGCGCGACGATCCGGACCGCGTAGCCGCGGCCGTAGAACTTGCGATAGATCACGATGATCGGCAGCACGATCAGGTCGGCGAACAGGAACGAGAGCACGCCGGCGAAGCTGATCCCGCCCGACCACAGGACGGCGGCGAGCGGCACGTTGCCCACCGAGCAGACGAAGCTGAGCACCGCGATCACCGGCCCGACGAGGACGTTCTCGAGCGTGGGGATCGGACGAGGCGCGTGGGCGAGGAACAGCGAGGTGAAGAACGAGTCGCTGAACTGCGCGGCCACGCCGGCGAGCAGGAAGCCGATGGCGATCTCCTTCCATAGCATCAGCACGTCCATCCGGAAGTTGTCGGCCACGTCGCCCCAGCCCTCGCCGCTCAGCAGCCGCTCGCGCCAGCCCAGCCGTGCCGAGGACACCGCGCCATGCTCGTGGCCGCCACGGGCCCCCACGGCATGCGCGCGCGCCACCGCCTCGGCGCGGGGGCTCACGAACAGCCTGAGCAGCACGGTCATCAGCGCGATCATCACCAGGCCGCCGATGAACTCGGCCACGGTGAACTGCCAGCCGATCAGCACCCAGAGCACCACGCCGAGCTCCCACACGAGGTTGGTCGACGCGAATTGGAAGGCCAGCGAGCTCGCGGCGCTGGCGCCCTTGGCGAATAGCGACCGCGCGATCGCGACCGCGGCGTAGGAGCAGGACGACGACGCGGCCCCTAGCGCCGTGGCCACCGCCACCGGGCGGGCTCCGCCTTCCCCGAGCGCGCGCTGCACCCGCTCGCGTGGCGCCCAGGCCTGCACCATCGCCGAGATGGCGAACCCGAGCACGAGCGCCCACCACACCTCCCACGCCATCAGCAGAGCATCTCTGACGACGTGCCAGATCAGATCGAGGACATCGCTCATCGCCATTCACAAACAATACCCCTACCGGGTATCTGTATACTTCGCGGGCAAGCGAGCGTCCGATGCCACCAACCCGGGGATATACCGCCACCAAGGATCAGCTTCTGGCCCGCCTGGCACGGATCGAGGGGCAGATTCGCGGGATCGAGGGCATGGTGCGCGAGGACCGCTACTGCATCGACGTCCTCACCCAGATCAGCGCCGCCCAGGCCGCGCTGGACAAGGTGGGGCTCGGACTGCTCGACGACCACGCTCACCACTGCGTGCTGGGCGCCCGCAGCGCGAGCGAGCGCGACGAGAAGACCGACGAGCTGATGTCGGCCGTCGGCCGGCTCATGCGCCGCGGCTGAGCCTTAGGGCCCGTAGAAAAACAATCTTGCTGTTCTGGCGGCGTCTGGAACCACCTGACGGGAGGCGGCGAACCCGCCGTACCACCAGTACGTCTCGGTTCGCCGCCTCCCCCCAGGCGGCCCCAGCCACTCGCCAGCTCCAGCAACCTTGTTTCCCTACGGACCCT
>DATJUA010000075.1:0-7814 GCA_035502815.1 Solirubrobacteraceae bacterium | reverse complement strand
GCGCATCCATGCACGCGACGACCGCCACCTTCCTGGCCGGTGGTATCGGCAGATCTGCGTTGTCGAACGACGCCGCGTAGGCCTCGTTGTTCGCGAGCAGTTCGTCGGTCGAGCTCATCGTTCTCCTTGCTGCCTGAGGGGGTTCCGAGTCAAAGTATAAAAAGTCAATTGAATTACTTAAGATGCGGTCGCTGGCCCTCTGCGTTGCCGCCGCGTCGAGTGGGTGCGCCACGGGACAGGGAAGCAAACGAGGAGCAAGTGACATGCCTTACCGAATCCAGACCGATGAGGGGCTGCGGCCACCGTCGCGGCCGCCGCGCCTTCGAGCGCGCCCGCCGCGAGGGCACCGACGCGAGCTTCCACGAGCGGCGCAAGCGCACCAAGGACCTCTGGTACTACCTGCGGCTGCTGAAGCCGACGGCCCCCGGGATCATCGGCGGTCATGCCGACGATGCGCACACGCTGTCGGACCTGCTGGGGGACGTCCACGACCTGGCCGTCCTGCGCGACGCGCTGGTGGACGGCGCCGGCGCATGCGCCGCTACTGGAAGGCTTCGCGCAAGCCGTCCGTGCCGGTGGGCGCTATCCAGGGATAGGGGCTGCGCTGCGCGCAGCGTCCATGGGTCCGTCGAGGGCCCGTCCTGACCCGTTCGAGACCATGTACGCCGCCTCGTCGAACCGCCGCGTCTGCTGCCAGAACCGCCACGTGAAGTCCGGCCAGATCGTGCTGTTGCGCCCGTTGGCGTCCAGGTACCAGCTCGAGCAACCGCCCGTGTTCCACACCGTCCCGTCCAGGCGCGCCTGGATGTGGTCGTTGTAGGCGTCGTAGGCGTCGCGCCGGACCTCGATTCGCGTCGCGCCGTGGCGCTCCATCGCCCCTAGCGCGCCCAGCACGTAGTTGAGGTGCGACTCGATCATGAACACCATCGAGCTGTGCCCAAGCCCGGTATTCGCCCCGATGATCCAGAACAGGTTGGGGAAGCCCGGCACCGCCGTGCCGCGGTACGCCTCTGGACTGCCCTGCCACAGGTCCGACAGCGAGACGCCGTCGCGCCCGTGGATGAACTCGGCGAACGGCGCGTCGGTGACGTGGAAGCCCGTGGCGAAGATGAGCGTGTCGGCCTCGTGCTCGACGCCGTCGGCGCCGACGATCCCGCCGGGGCGGATCTCGGTGACCGCGCTGGGCACGACCTCGACGTTGGGCTGCGTGATGGCCGGATACCAGTCGTTGGAGGGCAGCATGCGCTTGCAGCCGAGCACGTAGTCGGGCGTGAGCTTCGCGCGCAGGACCGGGTCGGGTACCTGCTTGGCCAGGTGCGCCTCGGCCGCGCGTTGCAGGACGCGCATGATCTGTGGCCGGAACACCAGTGCGGGCACTAGCAGCTCGCGGCCGAGGTAGACCGCCGTGCGCACCGCGCGCTGCGCTGCCGGCGCGCCCTGGTACAGCCGGCGCTCGAAGTCGCTGATCGGGCGGTCGCGGTGCGGGAGGACCCACGGGGGCGTGCGCTGGAAGACGGTGACCTTCTCGGCGATCGGCTGGATGCGCGGCACGGTCTGGATCGCGCTCGCGCCCGTCCCGACCACGGCGACCTTGCGTCCGGTCAGGTCCTGGTCGTGATCCCAGCGCCCGGTGTGGAAAACGGGGCCGCCAAAGTCCTCAAGGCCGGGCAGATCGGGTGTCGAGGGCTCGCTGAGCGGACCCGGGGCGGCGATCACCACGTTCGCAGAGAACGGTCCGTCGCTCGTCTCCAGTCGCCAGGTCTGCTCATCCTCGTCCCAGTCCGCGGTCTGGACCTCACAGTTCACGCGCAGATGCGGCCGCACGCCGTAGCGGTCGGTGCAGTCGTGCAGGTACTCCTGGATCTCGGGCTGGAGTGGGTACGTGCGGGTCCAGTTGGGATTCAGCGCGAACGAGTAGCTGTACAGGTGCGACGGGATGTCGCACTGGCAGCCCGGGTACGTGTTGGCCCACCAGGTTCCGCCGACATCCGCGTCGCGCTCGAACACGACGAAGTCATCGAACCCGGCCTGCTTGAGGCGGATCGCCATGCCGAGGCCGCCGAACCCGGCGCCCAGGATCGCCACACGGAAGTCGCGTTGGTTAGTTGCCGTCATCCCGTCTCCCGGTCAGTCGAATAAACAACAGTGTTCTCCAGTGTACAATGATGTTCCCATGAGCGCCACCCCCGAAACGGAGATCCTCGCAGTCCTCCCGCGCGGCCGCCACGCCGCGCCCCGGCCGGTGGTGCGTGAGACGCAGCGGGCGCGCATGCTCGAGGCGATGGTCCAAGCCGTGGCCGAAAAGGGATTCGCCCGCGTGGCCGTGGCCGATGTGATCGAGCGCGCCGGCGTGTCGCGCAAGACCTTCTACGAGCAGTTCGCCAACAAGGAGGACTGCTTCCTGGCCGCCTACGACGCCGGCGTGGACCGGCTGCTGGCCGCGATCGATGACGCCCTCGACGCACTCGCGCCGGACTGGCTGGCCGGCACCCGGCGCGCCGTCGAGGTCTACCTCGGGGCGATGGCAGCGAGCCCCGCCTTCGCCCGGGCCTTCCTGATCGAGGTCCTGGGCGCCGGCCCCGAGGCGCTGTCGCGCCGCGACGCCGTCCAAGAGCGGTTCGCGGCCCAACTCCAGGCCATCCATCGCCGTGCGCGTGCCGACATCCCCGAGATCCCGGCGCTGGCGCCCCATACCTTCCGCGCCGCCGTGGGCGCGGTCAACGAGCTCGTCACCGCCCACGTGCTCGAGCACGAAGCCCACACCCTGCCCGAGCTCAGCGACGCGATCCTCGACGTCCACCTCGCCCTGCTCGTCGGCCGCGAGCTCGCCGCCCGGATCGCCACCGCCCCGTCCTAACTCTACGCCCGCCGGTGCCCCACTCGCGTGTGGAATGGCGGAAATTGCCCCCCCACGTCCCGCGTCGGAGGGCGGGGACTCGGGGCGGGGCTAGGTCGCGAGGCGGTTGAGCGCCGCGACCAGCTCGTCGGGGCGCGACGCCCACACGCAGTGGTCGGTGTCGATCTCGATCACCGGATCGCACCCCGCGCGCTCGAACATCAGCCGCTGCAGCGCCGGCCTGATCGCCCGGTCCTGGAGGCACGTCACGTAGGCGCGTGGCAGCGTGTCAAACGCCTCGTCCCCGGAGAGCGCCACCGAGTGCGTGAACGGCGCCACCGGCTGGGAGCCGCGCAGCGACTGCGCCCACGCCGCCGCCTCGTCGTCGCAGCAGTGCATCAAGCCCTCTCGCGCCGCGTCGGGCGGCATCGTTGCGACCGGCGGATCGCCGTCGACCACGAGCCCGGACTGCACGGCGTCGCCGGCGCCCTCGGGTCGCTGGGTCAGGTCGATCAGGCTCTCGCCGTCCGCCGGCAGAAACGCCGCGACATACACCAACCGGTCCACCCCCGCGGGACACCGGGCCGCGGCCTGGGTGATCACCATCCCGCCCATGCTGTGACCCACGAGGACGGCGGGCGGTCCGTCGGCGAGCACGCCGCACACGCGCGAGGCGTACCGGTCGAGCGTCACCTCGGCCACCGGCGTCGGATCCTCACCCTGACCGGGGAGGTCGATCGCCTCGACGTCGTGCCCCGCAGCGCGCAGCCCGGGGATCACTCGATCCCAGTTGGCCGCTCGCCCGAACGCCCCGTGTACCAGCACGATCCTCGCCATCGGGCGGATCCTACGTGCTGTGATTCGGGCACGGCGCCCCGCGCGGCAACCGTTCACTGACCGGCAACTACGCAGGGTTAGACTCACCGGGCCGAGAGCAACGACGAGACGGAGAGGGATGGCTACAACAGCGCCCAAGGCCGGGGCATTCCCGAGCCCGTACGAGATCGAGACTCCGCCCGGGTGCGAGGGCTGGGAGGAGATGTATCCCTACTACGCGCTGTTTGACGAACGCCGGCGCGACACCGACGAGAACCGCTTCTGGTTCTGGAACTCGATGCATTTCCCGGTGCCGATGCCGGCCTTCGATGTGATCTGCATCGACTCGCCCTACCAGGCGGTCGGCGCGTGGCAGAACCGCGTGTTCGCGGTCCCGCCCGCGATGGGCATCGACTACCGGTGCGTCAACGGCTACATCTACATCTCGGGCAACCCGGTCACCGATCCCGCCAAGATCGCCGAGCGCGCCGAGTTCTTTCAGCGGCGCGCCGGTCACTATTTCCAGAACTGGCCGGAGCTGTACGCGAAGTGGCGCGCCAAGATGGAGGCGCTGATCCGCGAGCTGGGCGAGCTCGAGGTCCCCGATCTGCCCGAGTACGAGCCCGACGAGGTCGCCTTCGGCGATGACCGCAACACGGCCTTCTACGAAGTGCTCGACGCCTACGGCCGAGCGCTCCGGCTGGGCGACCTGATGTGGCAGCACCACTTCGAGTTCCTGCTGCTGGGCTACGGCGCCTACGGGACGTTCGCCGAGTTCTGCAAGGGGCACCTCCCGGACATCCCCGACCAGCACATCGCGCAGATGGTGGCCGGCATCGACGTGATCCTGTTCCGTCCCGACGCCGAGCTTCGCCGCCTCGCGCGGCTGGCCATCGAGACCGGCGTCCACCAGGCCTTTGAGCAGGGGCGCTCTCCAAACCAGATCGACGCCGAGCTCGCCGAAACCGAGGCTGGCCGGAACTGGCTCGCGGAGCTCGAGAAGGTCAAGGACCCGTACTTCAACATGGCCACGGGCGACGGCCTGTACCACTACTACCGCAGCTGGCTCGACGACCCGAGCATCCCGTACGCCTCGCTGATCGGACACATCAGCGCGCTCAGGGCGGGCGAGCAGATCGACCGCCCGACCGACGAGATCGAGCGCGAGCGCGACCGCCTCGCCGAGGAATACGGCGCGCTGCTCGACGACGCCTCGCGCGCGAGCTTCAACGACCTGCTGGGCCTGTCGCGCACCGTGTTCCCCTACGTCGAGGAGCACAAGTTCTACTGCGACTACTGGTTCCTCACCCGCTGGTGGAACAAGATCCGCGAGTTCGGCGCGCTGCTCGCACGCAATCAGTTCCTCGAGGACGGCGAGGACGTCTTCCAGCTCTCCCGCTACGAGGTGGCGAGCGCGCTCGACGAGCTCGTCCTGACCTGGGCCACCGGCGGAAGGCCGCTTGGGCCACAGCACTGGCCGCCGATCGTCGCGCGGCGCAAGGAGATCCTCGCCAAGCTGGCCGACTGGACGCCACCGCCGGCGATCGGCGTCACGCCGGAGGCCGTCACCGACCCGATGACGATCATGCTGTGGGGGGTGACCACCGAGCGCGTGCAGGAGTGGGCCCGCCAGCAGGACGGCGGCCGAACCCTGACCGGCGCGCCCGCGTCGCCTGGCACTGTCGAGGGGCTGGCGCGCGTGGTCCGCTCAGTCGATCAGATCGGCGACGTGCGCGACGGCGAGATCCTCGTGTGCGGCTCGACCTCGCCCGCGTGGGCGCCGATCTTCTCCAAGATCAAGGCCACCGTGACCGACGTGGGCGGCGTGATGTCCCACGCGGCGATCGTGGCTCGTGAGTACGGCTTGCCCGCCGTGGTCGGAACCGGGCGCGCCACCGCCGCGATCCAAACCGGTCAGATGATCCGGGTGGACGGCTCCGAGGGAACGGTCACGTTGCTGTGAGCCGCTACACCCGGCCGCTGCAGCAACTCTCCCGCAGCGATGAGCCGAGCGTCGGTGGCAAGAGCGCGAACCTCGGCGAGCTGCTCGCCGCGGAGATCCCGGTGCCGCCCGGCTTCGCTCTGTCGACCGCAGCGTTCGAGGCGTTCATGGCCGAGGCGGACCTGGAGCGGACGGCCGAGGATGCGCTCGCCGCCGAGATCCGGGCCACGCCGGTGCCCGCAGCGGTACGCGAGGAGGTCACGCACGCCTACGCGGCCCTCGCCGAAGCGGTCGGCATCGCCGACCCGCCCGTGGCGGTCCGCTCGAGCGCCGTCGGAGAGGACAGCCAGCAGGCGACGTTCGCCGGCCAGCAGGAGACATATCTGTGGGTGCGCGGCGGCGAGGGCGTGTGCGATGCCGTCCGCGACTGCTGGGCCAGCCTGTACAGCCCGACCGCGATCGCCTACCGCGCGCGCCTGGGCGACCGGGCCGGCGCCGCGGCGATGGGGGTCACCGTACAGCTGATGGTCGACGCGGACGTGTCGGGCGTCATGTTCACCTGCAGCCCGGTGAGCGGCGACCCGAGCATGGTCGCGATCAACGCCAGCTGGGGCCTCGGGCTGGCGGTAGTCGGGGGCGAGGTGTCGCCCGACGAGTACCTCGTGAGCAAGGTGACGCGCGAGGTCGTGCGCGAGCGCGTGCACGCCAAGGACGTCCAGTATGTGCCCGACGCCGGCGGGAACGGGGCGGTCCGCGTCGATGTCCCCGATCACCGGCGGGAGATGCCTTGCCTCAATCAGGCGGCGCTCAACCGTCTGGTCGACGTCGCCCGCCGCATAGAGCGCTACTTCGGCTGTCCCCAGGACATCGAATGGGCTTTCGCCCGCGACGATCCCGACGGCCTGTTCGTCGTCCAGGCGCGCCCCGTGACCGGCCTGGCGAAGAAGGCCGAGATGCCCAAGGCCCAGTCGGCGATGTCCCTGATCATGAGCTCGTTCGGCGCCGGCCCGGCCAAGGACCCCTGATCGGATGCCGCTCACCGACGAAGACGTCCGCGAGATCCTGCGGATCATCGACGAGTCGGATCTGTCCGAGCTGCGCATCGACACCGACGGGTTCTCGCTGCACGTCGTGAAGGGGGACCGCCCGGCCACGGAGTCACCGTCGGCGGGAAAGCGATCCGCGCCGAGCGAGCCCGCACCCCAAGGGGAGGCCGAGCAGCCAAGCCCCGACCCCGAAGCCAGCGGCCTGACCACGATCGAGGCCCCGATGCTCGGAACCTTCTACCGGGCGCAGGAGCCGGGTAAGCCGCCGTTCGTCGAGGTCGGGAGCCGGGTCGAGCCCGACACGATCGTGTGCATCATCGAGGTGATGAAGATGATGAACTCGGTGCCCGCCGGGGTGTCGGGCACGGTCGCCGAGGTCCTCCCGGACAACGCCGAGCTGGTCGAGTACGGACAGCCCCTGTTCCGGGTCAAGTCGTCGTGAAGCGGATCAAGCGCGTGTTCGTGGCCAACCGCGGCGAGATCGCGTTGCGGATCGTCACGGCCTGCCAGAAGCTCGGGCTCGAGACCGTCGTCGGCGCCTCCGAAGCCGACCGGGACGGTCTCGCCGCGCGCCGAGCCGACCGGGCGGTCACGATCGGGCCGGCGCCGGCGTCCCAGAGCTACCTGCGCGACGACCTCGTCGTCCAGGCGGCGGTCGGGACCGGTTGCGACGCCATCCACCCGGGCTACGGCTTCCTGTCCGAGAGCCCGAAGCTCGCGTCACGCGCGCGCGAGCAGGGTCTCATCTTCGTGGGCCCGCCGCCCACGGTGATCGAGCTGAGCGGCGACAAGCTGCACGCCCGCGAGGAGGCGGCGAGGGCGGGCGTCCCGGTATTACCCGGCAGGGAAGTGGCATCCGAATCCGAGGCGAAGAAAACCGCGCGGGAGATCGGCTATCCGCTGCTCGTCAAGGCGGCGGGCGGCGGCGGCGGTCGCGGCATCAAGCTCGCGCGCGACCCCGACGAGCTCGAGCACCTCCTCGGCCTCGCCCGCAGTGAGGCCGGCGCCGCGTTCGGCGACGACCGTGTGTACCTCGAGCGGTTCATCCCCGCCGCCCGTCACGTCGAGGTCCAGATCGCCGCCGACGAGCAGGGCGCCGTCGTCCACCTCGGCGAGCGCGACTGCTCGGTGCAGCGCCGCTACCAGAAGGTGATCGAGGAGGCTCCGGCACCAA
>DATJUA010000074.1:0-53433 GCA_035502815.1 Solirubrobacteraceae bacterium | reverse complement strand
ACGCCGGGACTACCCGCAGCTAGGCAACCCCGAGGAGTTCAAGAACTGGTCCACCTCCGGAACCGCGCGCGTCGTGTTCGCCAACTGGATCGAGACGGCGTCACCCGACCGGCGGTCGGCCATCTGCGCCGAGGCGCGGGTGCAGCCGATAGGAGTCCAGGGACGACTCGGAGTAGCCGCGGTCAGGGGGCTTGTGAACGCGTTCGGGTCGCTCCTGGGCAGCGACGGGATCGAGATCGCGGCCCGCCGCGCCGAGAAGCCCTAACAAGGCGCCGCCGCGAGGCGCCGCGCCAAGCGCCGCCGACCAATGTCATCAACTTCGCAACAAACGGCCGTTTCCGGGCGGGCGGGTATCTAATCTCATCTAATGTCAGGCGGGTGACCGCGTTCGACTCGGAAGTCACCGTTCGGCGCATCCGCTTCGCCAACCCGGAGACCGGGTGGGCGGTCCTCGACGCAGCCGACTCCGACCGCGAACCGGTGGTGCTCGTCGGCCCAGTCGGCCACCTCGAGGAACGCGAACGCGCTCACATCACGGGCACCTGGGTCAACGACAGCCGCTACGGCCCTCAGGTGAAGGTCGCCCAAGCGCAGCCACTGCCGCCGTCGGACACGGACGCCGACGCGGTGATCGCTTATCTGCACAAGGTCAAGCACGTCGGGGCCAAGCGGGCCGCGCGACTCGTCGACCGGTTCGGGCCCGCCGGCGTGTTCGACGCGATCGACGACGACCCGTACGCCGCCTTCCGGGCGGCCGGGTTGCGCGGCGCCGCCGTCGCCGAAGCGACAAGATCCTGGGAGACGATCCGCGTCACCCGGCGACTGCATCTCCTGCTCGCGCCTCACGGCCTCGCGTACCTTGCCCCCCGGATTCGCGAGGCCTACGGCGACGGCGCGCACCGGATCGTCTGCGAGCAGCCCTACGACCTGACCAGCGTGTTCAGCGTCGGGTTCCTGATCGCCGATCGCATCGCCCGGGGACTCGGGATCGCGCCCGACAGCCCCCAACGGTCCCGCGCCGCCGTGCTGCACGTGCTGTCGGAAGCCGAGCGGGACGGCAGCACCTGCCTGCCGATCGAGCGGCTGGTGCCCGCCGTGAACGAGCTCCTGGGCGAAACCGCCCTGGGCGAGGGGCAGATCGACGAACTGGTCGACGCCGGCGATGTCGTGCGCGAGGACCAGCGCTGGATCTACCGCACCCAGACCGCAGAACTCGAGGCCGAGCTGACCGAACGCGTCCGCGACCTCCTGGCCGGAGCACCGGGAGAGCGGGTCGGCCGTACACCACCGACGAAAACTGAGGACCAGCTCACGACCGAGCAGCGAATCGGCGTCACCAACGCGTTCGCCCACCGCCTCTCGCTGATCACCGGCGGCCCGGGCACCGGAAAGACGGCCTCGATCCGCGCCATCGGAACCGCGGCAGCCGCCCAAGGCGTCCGAGTGCTGCTCGTCGCCCCCACCGGTCGTGCCGCGATCCGCATGCACGAGGCGAGCGGCATGCGCGCCACCACGGTCCACTCCGCGCTCGGCTGGGTGCCCGGCGACGGTCCCACTCACGACGAGCACGACCCACTTCCGTGCGACCTGCTGATCGTGGATGAGACCTCGATGGCCAACCTCGAGCTGCTCGTCACGCTGCTGCGCGCGGTCGGCCCCAACGCGCACGTGGTGCTCGTCGGCGACGCCGACCAGCTCGCGCCGGTGGGCGCCGGCAAGCCGTTCGCCGAGCTGATTGCCTCAGGCTCGGTCCCGACGACCCGGCTGACCCATATCTTCCGCCAGGCGGCCGGGAGCATGATCGTTCAGGCTGCCCACGCGATCCGTCGCGGCGAGAGGCCGAACTTCAGTCAGGCCGAGGACATGCGCCGCGATCTGTTCCTGATCGAGCGGCCCGACCCGCTCGTCGCGCGCGAGGAGATCGTCTCGCTGGTGGCGGAACGGCTTCCCGCCCACTACGAGGTCGATCCGATCAAGGACATCCAGGTGTTCGCGCCGGTCTACCGCGGCGAGCTCGGGATCGATGCGCTGAACGAGTCCCTGCGCGACCGGCTCAACCCGGATGGCCGGCCGGTCCGCGGCGGCCGTCTGCGGATCGGGGACAAGCTGATGATGACCGGCCGCAACCTGCACGAGCTCGGGCTGATGAACGGCACCGTGCTGCGTCTGCTGGATGAAATCGAGGGCGCCGGCGACGAAGAGCGCGACGAGGCCGCGCTGCTGCTCGCCGCCGACGACCAGGTGTTCCGCTTCCCGCCCGAGCAGTCCGAGCGCCTGCGCCTCGCCTACGCCTGCTCGGTCCATCGCGGTCAGGGGATCGAGCTGCCGGTGGCGGTGATCGTGGCCCATCCCGCCGCCGGCGCCTTCTTCCTGCGCCGCGAGATGCTCTACACGGCGATCACCCGCGCCAAGCTCGCCACCGTCATCGTGGGTAGTAGCGATGTCGTGGCCCGAGCGGCGCGAACGCCGGACACTGGCCGGCGTCACAGCCGTCTTGCCGAACGACTGGCCGCGCGCTCGGTCGCCACCACCTAGCGCCTTGGAAACCACCGCCCCTTCGGATCGCAAGCGCCACGCGCTCCACTTGTTCAGCGGCCTCCCGGCCCGCTACGACCGGATGGGCACCGTGCTCAGCTTCGGCCAGGATCCGCGGTGGCGCCGGGCCATGATCGACGCGGTCGACCCGCGCCCCGGCCAGCGCATCCTCGACGTCGCCACCGGGACCGGGCTCGTCGCGTCCGGCCTGGTCCGCCGCGGCGCGACGGTCGTCGCCCTCGACCAGAGCGAGCACATGCTGGCCCGGGCACGAAAGCGCGCCGGAGACGCCGCGATGACCTTCGTGCAGGGCGAGGCCGAACGGCTGCCGTTCCCCGATCGGAGCTTCGATGCGCTCACCTTCACCTACCTGCTCCGCTACGTCGACGACCCCGCGGCCACGATGCGCGAGCTGGCCCGGGTGGTCAAACCGGGCGGAAGGATCGGGATGGTCGAGTTCGGCGTGCCCCGCTCGCCGCCCCTCCGCGCGCTGTGGCGGGTCCACACACGCGCCGGCCTTCCCGCCCTGGGCCGGCTCGTGTCGCCGGCGTGGTACGAGGTCGGCCGCTTCCTCGGGCCGAACATCGAAGAGTTTTACGCGCGCGAGCCGGACCTGACCGCGTTGTGGCAACAGGCCGAGATCGGCCAAGTGCGAACCGAAGTCATGAGCTTTGGCGCGGGGATCGTGATGTACGGCGTCAAGGCCGACCCGAGGAATAAGTAATGGCCAGCGCCCCGCGCGAGCTGGATCGCCCCGCTTTCTACGCCCTGCGCAGCGGCAGCTGGCGCGATCTGGTCACGCTGCTTCACCCGCCCTACACCGCGTGGCACCTGAGCTACGTGGCGCTCGGCGCCGCCGCCGCGCCGCACATCTACGCCAACCGCCTGGGCGCCGCGCTCGGAGCGTTCTTCCTCGCCGTCGGCATCAGCGCCCACGCGCTCGACGAGCTCAACGGACGTCCCCTCCAGACCAGGCTGAGCCGCGCCACGCTGATCGGGCTCGCGGCGGCCGGGCTGATCGGCGCGGTCGCGATCGGCGTCGCCGGAGTCATCGTCGTCTCGCCGCTACTGATCCCGCTCGTCCTGGCGGGCGGCCTGCTCGTCCCCGCCTACAACCTCGAGCTGGGCTCCGGGCGCTTCCACAACGACGCCTGGTTCGCCCTGGCCTGGGGCGGGTTTCCCGCGTTCACCGGCTACTTCGCCAACGCGCTCACCATCCGCCCGGCCGGCCTGCTCGTCACCGCGGCCTGCTGTCTGTTGAGCGTCGCGCAACGGCAGCTGAGCACCCCGGTGCGCCGGCTGCGGCGCGCCACGACCGACGTCACCGGGCAGCAGCACCTGCGCGACGGCACGACCATCGAGCTCACGCGCACCGGCCTGGCGGAGCCCCTGGAACAGGCCCTCAGAGCGCTCTGGCTCGCGGTTGTGCTGCTCGCCATTGGATTGGTTGCCGTCCGCGTCTGAGGTGGAAACGAAGGGCTCGCCGCAGTTAAATAGCGCCAACATTGATTGATCGGGGGTCGGGCGTGCCGGGGCAGGCGCGACGAAGTGAGCAGTGATGGGGTGTCGAGGACGACACCTGGGTGATCGCACGCGGCGCGCTGGCGCGATGACAATCGCGCCATGTGGATCTCGAACCCGGACCTGAGCTTGGAGGGGATCGGGATCGCGGCCTCACCGACGTCGGCCCGGCGCCGGAGCTCCCGGGCCGGTGTGGCGCTGGGCTGGGTCCGCGAACGGCTGACCACCACCCCCGGCCGGCTGGTCCTGGCCTCGGTCCTCGTCGTCCTCGCCGCCGCGTCCTTCGGGGTCGTGGCCACCGGCGCCGAGCAGTCGCGCGCGCGAGCCGTGACCGCCGCCCGCACGGGCACCGAGCCGCTGCTGGTCCAGGCCGTGAACCTGTACACGTCGCTGTCCGACGCCAACGCGACCGTCGCCACGGGTTTGCTCGCCGGCGGGCTCGAGCCGGCGGCCAAGCGCGCCCGGTACACCCACGACCTGCTCGTCGCCAGCCAGTCCCTGACCGCCCTGACGAGCGAGGCCGGCACCTCGGCCCGTGCCCCGGCGGCGCTGGCGACCGTCGCCGACGAGCTTCCCGTCTACAGCGGCGTGGTCGAAACTGCGCGAGCGAACAACCGCCAGGGCTTTCCGGTCGGGGCGGCTTACCTGCGCCAGGCCGCCGCAGTGATGACGGGCACGATCCTGCCCGCGGCCGACCAGCTCTACCGCACGGAGGCCGAGCGCCTGCAGAGCGACTACCGAACTGGCACCGGGAGCGGATCGCTAATCGCCCTCGTCGCGGCGATCGCGGTCGCGCTCGCTCTGCTGCTCCTGACGCAGGTCTACCTCGCGCGGATCACCCGGCGGATTCTCAACCTCCCGATGGTGCTGGCTACCGTGGCTCTGGTCGCCGTTTCGGCTTGGGCGGTGATCGCGCTCGTCAGCGAGCAGAACGCGCTCGCGACCGCCCAGCGCGAGGGTTCGGATTCGGTCGAGCTGCTCTCAGCGGCCAACGTGCTCCTCTCCAGGGCTCAAGGCGACCTGAGCCTGGCGCTGGTCAACCGCGGCACGGACGTGACCGATCCGGAGGACTTCGCGACGGTGATGCGGGTGCTCCAGGCCAGCGGCCTGGCCGGCCGTCTCGGCCCGGGCTTCGTCTCCTACCGGGCCGCCGCCAGCCGGGTCCAGAGCCTCGAGAACGCCGGCGAGCTCATACCCGCGATCCAGGCCGCGCCGGCGGCGAGCACGATCTCCGACCGGCTGACCAGCCTGGCCAACGCGCGGATCGCCGCCGCACAGCATCGCTTCACGAGCTCGGCCGCCGATGCGAGCTCCGCGCTCAGCGGCCTCGCCCTGGCCATCCCGCTGATTACCACGCTGGCCGCCGCGCTGTCTCTGCTCGGGTTGCGCCAGCGGATCAACGAGTACCGATGAGCCGACCACGCGCACATCTCCTCGCCGTAACGATCCTGGCGCTCGCCCTCGCCGGCTGTGGCACCAGCTCGGACCATGCGCTCCGCGTCACGCTGGCGGCGCTCGACACGCCCGCGCCGACGTCGCCTGCGGCCGCGCCCCTCACGCCCGCGCCCACCTGCTCGGACCTGAAGGCGAGCCTGCGCCCGCCCGGCACGATGCCAAAACCCGGCGCGATGCCCGCCGGCAGCTATATGGAAACGATCAGGCGGCGCGGCTACCTGATCGCCGGCGTGAACTCCGTACAGCTCGACTTCGGCTACCTGAACCCGGCCACGGGACAGATCGAGGGCTTCGAGATCGACCTCGTCAAGCAGCTGGCCCGGGCGATCTTCGGCAACGACGACTCGAGCCACTACCGGCTCGTCGCGCTGACCGTGCCGCAGCGGCTCCCGTTCGTGCAGGAGGGCCGGGTCGACGTCGTCGTCGACGCGATCACGATCACCTGCCAGCGCAAGCAGGAGGTCGACTTCTCGACCGTGTACTACGACGCCAAGCAGCGCGTCCTCGTGCCGTCGACCTCTCACGCTACCGGCATCGGCGCGTTCGCCGGCAAGCCGGTGTGCGCCAGCGCCGAGTCGACCCCGATCCAGGTGATGCAAGCGCTGCCCCACCCTCCGCGCCCGGTCGGCGCCCCGCAGTCGATCGACTGCCTGGTGTATCTCCAGGAGGATCGCGTCGACGCGATCTCCACCGATGACTCGATCCTGCTCGGCTTCGAGGCCCAGGACCCCAACACCAAGATTGTCGGGCCAAGCCTGGCCGACGTCCCCTACGGGATGGCGATCAGCAAGGCGCACCCGGACTTCGTCCGCTTCGTCAACGGCGTGCTCGCCACTCTGCGCTCCCGGGCGACCCGGCAGCGGGAGTACGAGCGATGGCATCTGGTCCCGGATGACACTCTCCCCCCCGCCCAGTACGACGGCTGAGATGAAGCGCGACGACCTGGACAACCAGCTCGACCGCCTTCGACAGGCGAGCGACCACATCGCCGCCAACCTGGTCGAGCTCGAGATCGACTCGGGCCGGCGGCTGCTCGAGGCGAGCGTCCTGACCGGCGACTCCGCGACCCGTCGGGCGGCGGCCCGCGCGGCCCTCACCGACCTGTGGGCCTGGCGAGACGTGCTCGACGATCTGCTCGAGCGCGCCGAGCGGCTGCGCCACCGGCCGCGCCGCGCCGACGAGCTGAGGGCGCTGCTCGAAGGCCCCTCAATCGAGCTTGCCCGTTCCCCGGTCCCCCTGGCCGAGCGCGACCTGCTGGGCAGCCCCGAGACCACCACCCGATGCACGCCCAGCGAGCTCCTCACGCTGATGTCGAGCGCGTTCGACCTCGCTACCACGGTCGTGGCGGAGGTCGGCACCACGTGGAAAGTGCTCGACGCGCAGCTCGCCGACGCGCGCGCCCGGCTGGCCAGCCTGATGACGGTCATCCAGGAAGCCCGGGTCGCCCACGAGGAGGTCACGGTAAAGATCGCCGTGCCGGCCGCGCCACCGCCTCCGGAGCTCCCGCGCGATCCGCGCGTCGAGCTCGACGTGATCGACCGGCTGGCGCGGTCCGGAGACTGGCTTGGGGCGCGGCAACGCCTCGAAGACTGGACGTCACGCATCGCGATGCTCCTCGACGAGGCCCAGCGGATCCTCGATGCCAACCGCGCTCCGCTCGAGGCACGCAACCAGCTCCGGGCGCTGCTCGAGGCCTACCAGGTCAAGGCCGGCCGCGTGGGCGCGATCGAGGACCCCGAGCTCGAACGGATCCATGCGGAGGCCCACGAGGCGCTGTACACCGCGCCGACCGATCTGACCCACGTCGCGCAGCTCGTACGCCGCTACCAGGAGATCCTGCAAGGCGCCGCCGGCAGGCGCCGCCAACCCTCCCGGCCTGACCCAGAACCGACACGGGAGACGGTGCGATGAACTGCGCCCAGCCGGGCTGCACCGGTCAGGTCGTCGATGGCTACTGCGACCTCTGCGGGATGGCCCCCTCCAGGCAAGCCCCGAGCGCGCTCACCCTCACCTCGGCGTCGACCATCCAGCGCCCGACCACGGGCCGCACCCGCACGACCAATCGGGGGCGGCTCGGCGCCGGCCTGGTCGAGATCCCACCCGTGCCATATCGCGACCCGGCGGACGCGCTGCTCGGCGACGCCGCGGTCGTGCCCGAGAACCGCCGCTTCTGCGCTCACTGCGACGAGCCGGTCGGCCGCGGTCGCGACGGCGCGCCCGGCCGCACCGCGGGCTTCTGCCGCAAGTGCGGCACGCCGTTCTCGTTCGAGCCGAAGCTGGCGCCGGGCGAGCTCGTGGCCGGTCAGTACGAGGTCGCCGGGTGCATCGCCCACGGCGGCATGGGCTGGATCTACCTGGCCCGGGACCGCAACGTGTCGGACCGGTGGGTGGTGCTCAAGGGCCTGCTCAACGCGGGCGATGGCGACGCAATGACCGCCGCGCTGGCCGAGCGGCGATTCCTGGCCGAGGTCGAGCACCCGAACATCGTGAAGATCTTCAACTTCGTCCAGCACGAGAGCTCGGGCTACATCGTCATGGAGTACGTGGGTGGGCGCAGCCTCAAGCAGATCCTCGCCGCCCGCCGCGAGGCCCGCGGTGGCGAGCCCGACCCCTTGCCGCCCACCCAGGCGATCGCCTACATGCTCGAGATCCTGCCCGCCCTCGGCTACCTGCACCAGCTCGGGCTCCTGTTCTGCGACTTCAAGATCGACAACGTCATCCAGACCCAGCACGCGCTCAAGCTGATCGACCTGGGCGGCGTGTACCGGCTCGACGACCCCTCGTCGGCCGTGTTCGGGACGATCGGCTACCAGGCGCCCGAGATCGCGAGCACCGGCCCGTCGGTCGCCTCGGACCTGTTCACGGTGGCGCGCACCCTGGCCGTGCTGTGCCTGGACTTCCGCGGCTACCAGAGCACCTACCGCTTCACGCTGCCGCCGCGCGAGGACGTGCCGCTGCTCACCCGCTACGACTCCCTGTACCAGTTCCTGCTCACCGGGACGTCGGCCGACCCCGACGAGCGCTTCCAGTCGGCCGAGGAGATGGCCGACCAGCTCTATGGAGTGCTGCGCGAGATCGTCGCCGACCAGCAGGGGCACCCGGCGCCGGCGCCCTCGAGCCAGTTCGGAGGTCCCCTGCGGGGTGGACACGAGCGCCCCGAATGGCGGGCGCTTCCGCATCCTCAGGTCGACACCGACGATCCCGCCGCCGGCTACCTGGCCACGATCACGACCGCCGATCCCCAGCAGACGATCGCCCAGCTGAACATGGCGCCCGAGCGAACCGTTGAGGTGCAACTGCGCCACTGCGCTGCTCTGATCGAGCTCGGGGACTGGAGCGCCGCGGACGAGGCGCTGCGCGCGATCGAGGCGTCCGATCGGTGGGAGTGGCGCGCGCGGTGGTACCGGGGGCTCGCGGCGCTCGCGAGCGGGCGCGCCGCCGAGGCAAGGACGAGCTTCGTGGCGGTATATCGCCTGCTCCCGGGCGAGCTCGCTCCCAAGCTGGCCCTCGGCATGGCGTGTGAGAGCGAAGGGGAGTTTGCCCACGGCGCCCGGTGGTACGACATCGTTTCGCGCACCGACTCGGCGTTCACCGCGGCGACCTTCGGCCTCGCCCGGTGCCGCCTGGAGGATGGGGATCGCGCCGGCGCGCTGGCCGCCTATGACCGGGTGCCGGATTCTTCGAGCGCCTACCTCGAGGCGCAGACCGCGCGGATCCACCGCGTGGCCGCCCACCAAGAGAGCGGGAACGGCCGCTCGGACGAGCTGCTCGACGCCGGCGCGGTTCTCGCCTCGCTCCCGATCCGAGGCGGGGAGCGGGCCCGCCTGGAGGCCGAGCTCCTCGAGGCCGCGCTCGCGCTCGTCCGGCAGGGATCGATGTCCGGCAACGGACGCGACAGCCTGCTCGGCTACCGGTTGCAGGAACGCGACCTGCGCCACGGCGCCGAGCGCGCCTACCGCGAGCTGGCGCGGTGGGCGGCAAGCAGTGCGGAGCGCATCCAGCTGGTGGATCGTGCCAATCAAGTTCGACCCAGGACGTGGATATGAACACCGAGACTCGCCTGACCTGCCCTTCCTGCGGCGCTGCGCAGCACGCCGGAGACCTTTTCTGCGAGCAATGTGGCGCGCGGCTCGACCACGAGCCGCCGGCGGACGCCGCCCGGACCGAGCTCGATCTCGCGGTGGCCGCCGCGGTGAGCGATCAGGGACGCGTGCACCACCGCAACGAGGATGCGTTCCACCTCGAGGTGTTCGACGGCCGCCGCGTCGCGGTCGTCGTGTGCGATGGGATCTCCTCGGCGAGCGCGGGGAACGTCGCGGCTCGCGATGCGGCCCAGGCGGCGGGAACCGTCCTCTCCCGAGCTGCCGCCGATCCGGCGCTCGACGCCGTGCAGGCCACCGCGGACGCGATCGAGGCGGCGACAAACGCGGTGCTCCGGGTCGAGTGGACGACGCGCACCCAGCGAGTCGATCCCTCGTGCACGCTCGTCTCGGCCGTCTGTCGCGACGGCGAGGTCGTCGTCGGCTGGGTGGGCGACAGCCGCGCCTACTGGTTCGACGAGGTCGAGGCGCTCCAGCTCACGGTCGACGACTCGTTCGCGGAGGAGGGTGTGGCGAAGGGTCTGTTGACCCCGGAACAGGCGGCCAAGAGTCCGTTCCTGCACTCGATTACCCACTGGGTCGGGCCGGACGCGCCCGAGCGACCACCTCGTGTCGTGGAGCTCCGGCCGGAGCGACGGGGCCGGCTCGTGCTCTGCACCGACGGGCTGTGGAACTATGCGCCCGGGGCCGAGGAGCTCGGGCGGATCGTCGCCGAGCTCCCGGCCGGCGCCGCGCCCGCTGCGGTGGCGCGCGCCCTCACCGACATGGCGAACGAGCGCGGCGGCCACGACAACATCACCGTCACGGTGGTCGAAATCGATCCGCCGGCGATGAGCTGAGGTACGGCGATGAGCCCGTTCACCGTCGACGCATATCAGAACGAGTATCTCACGCTCGGCGGATCCGAGGTGAACGCGATCGTAACCGTGACCGCTGACGGTTCAGCCGGAGCTGGACGACATCAGCCCGAGGCGGCAGAGATCGTGATCGTCGACACGTCGGGGTCGATGGACTCTCCGGCTCGAAAGATCAAAGCCGCGCGCGAGGCGACCTGCGTCGCGATCGGCTGCATCCGCGACGGAGTGGCGTTCGCGGTAATCGCGGGAAGCGACCACCCCCGCGTCGTCTATCCCGCCGGCGGAGGGCTCGCGATCGCGTCGGCGCAGACACGCGAGGCCGCCGGTCTGGCCGCGCACCGCCTGAAAGCCGGCGGCGGCACCGCGATCGGGTCGTGGCTGACCCGGGCCGGCGAGCTGTTCGCCACGGCGCCCGGCCGGATTTCTCACGCGATCCTGCTCACCGACGGCGAGAACCAGCATGAGACGCCCGAACAGCTCGACGCCGCCCTGGCCCAGGTCGAGGGAAGGTTCCAGTGCGACTGTCGCGGCGTCGGCACCGACTGGCGCGTCAGCGAGCTGCGCCGGATCGCCTCGACGCTGCTCGGTAGCGTCGACATCATCGCCGAGCCCGACGCGATGGCGGACGACTTTCGCGCCGCGATGCAGGGCGCGATGGGCAAGACCACGGGCAACGTGTCGCTGCGCCTGTGGATACCGCAGGGCGCCGGCGTCGCGTTCGTCCGCCAAGTGGCTCCGACCATCGAGGACCTGACCGGCCGTGCCGTCCAGGTGAACGCGCTGACCGCCGACTATCCGACCGCCACGTGGGGCGGCGAGACACGCGACTACCACATCTGCATCAACGTGCCGGCGCGTGACGCCGGCGAGGAGATGCTCGCCGGCCGGGTCACGCTTCTGGAGGGAGACCGGTCGCTCGGGCAGGCCTTGCTGCGCGCGATCTGGACCGCCGATGAGCAGCTCTGCACCCGGATCAGTCGCGAGGTCGCTCACTACACGGGCCAGGCCGAGCTCGCCGACTGCATCCAGGAGGGGCTCGAGGCGCGCAAGCAGGGCGACCCCGCGACCGCGACCTTCAGGCTGGGACGCGCCGTCCAGCTCGCCGCGGCGAGTGGGAACGACGGAACACTCAAGCTGCTCGAAGCGGTCGTCGACGTCGAGGATGCCCCGACCGGCACCGTCCGCCTGAGGCGAGACGTCGCCATCGTCGATGAGATGTCGCTTGACACGCGGTCCACCGCGACCGTGCGGGTCGGTTCCGGCACGACATGACCGTGGTCTGCCCCAGCGGACACACCTCGCAGACGACAGACTACTGCGATCAGTGCGGCGCCCGGGTCGGCGCCGGGGGACCGGGTTCCGGCGCCGACCCGGGCGCCACGACAGTTCTTCCCATTGTTGAGGAAGTTGACACCTCACCTTCGATTCGCCGCGACCCGTGCCCGGCCTGCGGGGCGACGAGATCAGGCGACGATCGCTTCTGCGAGGGCTGCGGATACGATTTTCTTTCGCCCCGCGCTGTCGCCTGGGACGCGGTCGTTGTCGCCGACCGCGGGCAGTTCGACCGGCTCGGCGTGTCCAGCGTCGCGTTCCCGGTCGACTACGCCGAGCGGCGGTTCAGCCTGGTCGAGGGCGAAAACCGGATCGGCCGCAGCCGCGGTCACGCCGGGGAGGACAAGCCGGAGATCGACCTCGCCGCCACGCCGGTAGATCCGGGGGTGTCCCGGCTGCACGCGGTGCTGGACCGCCGCGCGGACGGCGGCTGCGTCCTTCGCGACGTGGGATCGACGAACGGTACGTTCATCGGGGATGAGCTGACGCCGATCCCGCCCCACACCGACATGCCGCTGTCCGATGGGGACCGCATCCACGTCGGGGCGTGGACCGCGATCACCGTTCGCCTCCGGCCTTGAGTCAGAAGTCGTGGGGCGCGAGCAGCCCCGACCCGAGCACGATCGTGACCAGCCGGGTGCGCTTCTCGTTCTGGGGAAGGTCGCCGAGGCCGAAGCGCTCGAACAGGTGGCGCATGTGCGCCTTGACCGCGTCGACGCTCAGGTGCACCTCGGCCGCGATCTGCGGGTTGGTCGCCGGCGTAGCCGTGCTCGATTCGACGATCGGGCGACACAGGGCGATCAGCAGCTTGCGCTGGGTCTCGGTCAGCGGCACGCCGTCCGGCGCCCCCGGCGCACGGGCGGTCGACTCGCTGCCTTCGGCGGGCGTCGGCGCGCGATAAGTGACGTGCGTGTTGCCGAAGCACATGCGGTCACGGTCCTGGAGCCGATGCCGCCCATGCAGGCGACTCCCGTTGACGAACGAGCCGTTGCGCGACAGCCCGTCGTCAACCAGCGTCCACTCTTCGCCGATCGGCTCGAGCATCGCGTGCGCACGCGACACCTCGGCGTCCCAGGTCAGCGCGACGTCAGACTGGTCGCGCCGGCCGATCGTTACCCGCGCGCCGCCGTCCGCCAGCATCAGGATGCGTTGCTCACCGTCGCGGTCGAGCCAGAGCAGGAACGGCACACCGGTCCGCTCGGCCTCGAGCACCGCTTTCAGGTGCCGGGCGTTGAACGTCCGCGTCTCGAAAGTCTCGGGCATGCGGGCCGGAGCATCTCACGCCGGCGGCTCGGACGCCAGGCATCCGAGCCGCCGTGGGTGGGTGGTGCCGATGGTTCAGCCGGTGACGGTGAACCGGACCGGGCCAGACGCGCAATCGTCGGCGCTGCCGTCGCTGAACGCATAGTGCGCGGTCAGCTGCCAGACGCCCGAAAGCTGCGTGCCGCGCCGATTTAGTCGAGCGCTCAGGGAATCCGTAGCGCTCACCGTGGCGCCGTCCTGACCGGACGTCGGAGGCTGGGTGTAGCTCCCGTGAAGGCTCCCGTTGGCGCCGATCCGGAGCCCCGCGAACGCATCTTGAAGCACGAACTGATCGCCCGAGGTGCACGTCATGCTCAGCGCGATGCCCGCCACGCTCACCCTGCGCCCGTCGTCGGCGAGCTTGAAGAACGCCGGATAGTTCTGTGAGGTAAATCCGGCCAGCACGGTTTCCTGGCCCGGTGCATGGCCGACCTCGGCGGCCTTGGCCGAACCCCCGCCGAGCGCGTGTGACGCGATTGACAGGGCAACCACAAAGGCCAGGCGGACCCAGACGGAGCGGCGCCGGCGATTACGTCCCTTCATGGTGACCTCCTCTCGGATTTGACCCGCGCACTGTCCCGCCGGGGGCGCGCTCCCGACAGCCCCCCATGGGGTCGCAGTTCGCGCCCTCGGTGTCGGGCACAACACCTAGGTGGCGGGCGGCCTAGGCCAGGCGATCGGGCGTGCGGCTGTGCACAAACGCCGCCTCGACCTCACCGGCCAGACGCTCGATCCTCGCGCCGTCCCGCAGCCACCGCGACAGCTGGCGCTCGAGCGACGCCGCGACCTCATCGTCGCGCGCGAGCAGGTCGGCCAGCTCGCGGGTGCGCCACCGGCCGCGGGGCGCGCACCGGCGCCAGACCGATTCGTAGCGCTCCCCGAGCACCCGCCGCCACAGCTCCTCGTCCGCGTCTCGGAGCTGGGCCGTGAGCAGGCCGGCCCAGCGCTCCGCGGCCAGCCCGAGCAGCCGGGGGCCGAGCCAGCCGACGACCTGCTCGTCAAGCGGGGCGCATGCGCACGCGACGAGCAGCCGGGCCCGGGCGCGCTCGCCCGCGTCCCAGCTCGGCGGCGGCGTGGTCAGGCCGAACCAGTCCCACAGCCGCTCCCCCGCGGCCTGCACGGAGCGCTCGGTCTCGCCGACGGCGAGATTGACCAGCTGCTCGTAGTCGGGCAGCTGCTCGAACAAGCCCCTGACCTCGCTCACCTCAGGCGGCGCGGTCGCCCGTCCGCCCCGCAGCTGCGCCACGGCGCGCGCGGCCGCGGCGAAGGCCCGGTCGAGCGCCTGCGACGAGCGATCCTCCTCGTAGCGATCGAGCGCCACCCTCAGCGCCAGAGCCGGCGCCATCAGACCGCCGGGCTCCGGCGAGACGCTGCTGTCGTTGCCCGATCCGCCGCCCACCTTAGAAGAATCTAACCGGGTCGCCGCGATCGCAACTCGTGGGCCCACCCGGGGTTATCAACCACGGAGCGGATTGCTTCACGGGGAGAATTGTCGCTGCGCCGTACATACGCTCTGCTCGCCGCGATCGCCCTGGTCCTCCTGGGCGCCGGCGCCGGGGTGCTCGGACCGGGCTCGAGCGGACAGGCGAGCGCCGCCGGCACGCCATGTCGGGCCGCCACCAAGCCCGCGACGGCGATCGCGACGGGCCTCTCGATCAACGCCAGGCCCAATCCGCTCACGGCCGGCGCGGCGGTCAGGGTGTTCGGGCGGCTGACCGGGATAAGGCGCGGGGTCGATCGCTGCGGGATCTCGATCGTGCTCTGGCGCCGCTTTGCCGGCCAGCGGGGGTTCACCGCCGTGGCGCGTACGCGCACGCTCACCGGCGGGCGCTACAGCCTCGTCTTCGGCCCGGGCCAGGTCACGACCAACCGCGAGTGGTACGCGACCGCCCGCGGCCTGGTCAGCGAGGTGGTGGCCGAGTACGTCCGCCCCGCGGTCACGCTGACCAGCTCGGCGACCTTCGCCGTCGCGGGCGACGTCGAGACGCTGAGCGGGCAGCTCGAGCCGGGCTCGGTGGGCGAGCGGGTGACGCTCCAGCGTCGCGTCGGACCCCGCTGGGTGACCGAGGCGCGTCCGCGCCTGAAGCGAGGCTCGGTGTACGCCTTCGTGCACAGGTTCACGACGGGACGGACCGAGCAATGGCGTGCGCTCGTGCCCGCGTCCAACCGAAATCTCGGGTCCTCATCATCGGTTGTGAAGATCAAGATCGTCCCCGCCACCGGGATCCACAAGATCCGCCACGTGGTGATCATCATGCAGGAGAACCGGTCGTTCGACAGCTACTTCGGGACATTCCCGGGCGCCGACGGGATCCCGGCGGGCGTGTGCGTTCCCGATCCGGGCAACGGTGGATGCATCGCGCCGTTCCACGACTCCTCCGACCTCAACTACGGCGGGCCTCACAGCCAGAGCAACGCGATCGCCGACATCGACGACGGCCGCATGGACGGGTTCGTCGGGCAGGCCGAACAGGGGATGGGCTGCACGTCCGAGGACCCCAACTGCAGCCCGTGTACCGAGACCGGCCAGTCGAGCAGCTCGACTCCCAGCTGCGTCGACGTGATGGGCTACCACGACGCTCGGGAGATCCCCAACTACTGGACCTACGCCGAGCAGTACGTGCTCCAGGACCACATGTTCGAGCCCAACGAGTCCTGGAGCCTGCCCGCCCACCTGTACATGGTGTCGGAGTGGTCCGCCTACTGCACGAACCCGTTACTCCCGTCCTCCTGTCACTCCAACGTGCAGAACCCCAACCCCGACTCGACTCTGAACGCCGACTTCTCGACCCCTAACGACGGTGAGCTGCACTACGCGTGGACCGACATCACCTGGCTGCTTCACCAGCAGAACGTCCCGTGGGACTACTACGTCTTCCAGGGCACCGAGCCCGACTGCGAGAACGACGCGTCGATGACGTGCGCGCCGGTGCAGCAAGGGCCCCAGACGCCGGGGATCTGGAACCCGCTGCCGTCGTTCACCGACGTCACCGAGGACGGCCAGCTCGGCAACATCCAGTCGCTGAGCAACTTCTTCACCGCGGCCAGGGACGGCACCCTCCCGGCGGTGTCCTGGATCACGCCCAACGGCACCGTGTCGGAGCATCCGCCGGCGCTCGTCAGCGCCGGGCAGACGTACGTCACCGGCCTGATCAACGCGATCATGGAGAGCCCGGACTGGAACAGCACCGCGATCTTCCTGGCCTGGGATGACTGGGGCGGTTTCTACGACCACGTCGTGCCGCCGGTCGTCGACGGCGAGGGCTTCGGCCTGCGCGTGCCCGGGATCGTGATCAGCCCGTACGCCAAGCAGGGCTACATCGACCACCAGATCCTCAGCTTCGACGCCTACACGAAGTTCATCGAGGACGACTTCCTCGACAGCGCCCGGCTGAACCCCGCCACCGACGGGCGCCCCGACCCCCGGCCCGACGTGCGCGAGAACAACCCGATCCTCGGCAACCTGACCGCCGACTTCAATTTCAACCAGTCGCCCCGCGCGCCGTTGATCCTGCCCGTGCATCCGGCCCCCGGGCCGGCGTCGACGCCGCCCGGTAGCTGATCGCTCGGTCTCGCGTTCGCTTCGGCCGCTCGTCCGTCCTGCGACACCGCTCGCCGAACGGCCGCGGCGATTCGAGCTGGATCGGACGCGAGTGTCCCGGTACGGACACCGCCGCCCCGCTCGTAGCCCGGGTCGAGAGGTCGGCTGTCACGGACAGGACGGGCAGCCCGGTGTCGCGGCTGCGGCGCACTCGGCATCGGTGCCTCGCCTAACGCGCCGGCCGCGACGTCATCCAGAGGACGCCGCCGCAGGCGGCCCATCCTCATCCCACCCGGAAAACGTCTCACTCGCCACCCCGCCGGCGGTGAACGCCGGTTCACCCGGCCCCGGTACGGACAACGTCTCACTCGGCCCGCGAACGAGCGCGAGTGTGCCGTTACCGGGATTCGCCCGTCGCGCGCGAGCCCAGTCCGGACCGTGTGAAGAGATGATGAATGAAAGGTGAAAGAGGAACGGGCGGGCGAAACCGACTACATGTCTTGGCCGCCGTTCACGTCATACACCGCGCCGGTGATGAACGAGCTGTAGTCCGACGCGAGGAAGTGAACGACCCGCGCCACGTCATCCGGGCGGCCGAACCGCCCCACCGGGATCTGCGCCTTGACGCGCTCCTGGGCCTTCTCGGGCATGGCCTGGAGCATCTCGGTGGCGATGAAGCCAGGCGCCACCGCGTTCACGGTCAGGCCGATCGAGTCCTCGCCGAGCTTGCCGGCGCGGGCGAGCTGGAAGCAGGCCTCGCGCGCGAGCGACTTGGTCAGTCCGAACAGGCCCGACTTCGAGGCCGCGTAGTTCGTCTGCCCGATGTTCCCGGTCGCGCCGATGATCGAGGAGATGTTGATGATCCGGCCGCTGCCGCGCTCGAGCATGTGCGGCATCGCCGCCTGGCTCATGAAGAACGCGCCGGACAGGTTGACGGCGAGCACCTTGTACCAGTCCTCGTCACTCAGCTTCATCACGGTTTTGTCGATCGTGATGCCGGCGTTGTTGACGAGCACGTCGAGCCGGCCGTGGCGTTCGATCACCTCGTCCACCGTGCGCCGGCAGTCGTCGGCCGAGCCGACGTTGCCCTGGTGGATGCTCGCGGTCATGTCGTTATCTTCGAGCTGTTTCAGCAGCGCCTCCGCCTGCTCGCGATCGCGGCCGTATCCGGCGGCGACCACCGCGCCCTGCTCGGCGAAGCTGCGGCTGATGGCGGCTCCGATCCCGCGCGTCCCGCCGGTCACGAACACGACGCGGCCGGTCATCCGGGCCCGGCGATAACCGGCGGGGAAGGCCTCCTCCGTCGGCGCGACCGCGTCCCGCGTCGTGGTCTCGGTCGTTGCGCTTCCAGTTTCGGTGCTCATGTCTCCCTCCTCAGTCGTTGGAACGCTCAGCCAGCCATTGGGCGATGTTCGGCCACAGCTCCTGCCGCGCCGCCGACCCGGCCACCAGCCCGATGTGCCCGCCCGGGAGCGCCAGGTGCTCGACGTCCTGGCTCGAGATCTCCTCGAAGAACGGCATCGTCCCCGGCCGCGGCGCGATGTGGTCGGCGCCCGCGGTGATCACGAGGACGCTCTGGTCGATCCGGCGCAGGTCGACGAGCCGGCCGCGGAGCCGGACCCGCCCCCGAAGGAGCGAAGCGTCGCGATACATCAGGTGAATCCACTCGGCCCAGGCGCGGCCCGGGAAGGGCGGGTTGTCGGCCACCCACTTCGCCATCGTCTGATACGCCTCGCGCCGGGCCGTCCCTTCCTGCACGCCGTCCCACAGCCGCCGGTACGTGGTCCAGAAGTTCGTGACCGGCTTGAGCATCTTGTTGGCGAAATCGATCGCGCCGCCGGGCACCGCCCCCCACAGCTCCGCCACGCCGTCCACGTCGAAGTCGTCGTCGCCGACCCATTTGGCGTAGGTCGAAGCGCGTCCATCGATCGGCATCGTCAACTCGACCAGGTTCTTCACCGGCGCGCGCTTGGGTGGGCCGGATCCAATTCCCCGATCGAGGCCGCAGTACATCGCGCACAGCGTTGCGCCGATGCACCACCCCATCAGTGTCAGTTCCTCCACGCCAGCCGCCCGCAGCGTCTCGCGCACCGCCCACTCGAGCTCGTCGCACACGAACTCGTCGAGGCCCATGTCGGCGTCTTCCTCGTCGGGATAACCCCAGTCGACGAGGAACACGTCGAACCCCTCGTCGATCAGGAACTCGACGAGCGAGGAGCCGGGTCGCAGGTCGAAGATCTCGGGCCGGTTGATCAGCGCGAACACGAGCAGCACGGGTACCCGATAGCGCCGATCGGACGAGCGATAGCGGTACAGCGTCGTCTCGCGGTGCGTCCAGACGACCTCGCGCGGCGTGGCGCCGAGGACCGCGTCGTCGGTGGTCAACAGGATGTTCGTGTATTCGAGCGCGTTGCCCGGAAAGTGCAGCGCGCGATCGAGCACGCTCACGAGCGAGCCCTCTCTTCGCCGCGCTCCCGCGCCACTTCGTCGCGCAGGCTCTCGACCTCCTGGAGCACCCGCTCGAGCTTGTCCTCGGTGCGGTGCAGCTGGCGCGAGAGACGCACGATGTCGGCCCGTCCGGCCAGCCGGAGGTTGCGCCACAGCAGGTCGACGGCGTCAAAGCCGATGCGCGTCAGCGCGGCCGTGTTCTCCGCGCTCAACGCCAGCAGCCGGCCGAAGCTCGGCTTGCCCACGAGCTGCTCGAATGCCTTGGCCGCGCCCGATTCGGCCTCCTCGAACAGCGCTCGCACCTGCTCCTCGGGCGACCCGGCGCCGTTGTGTCGGTCTGCCATCGCCTGCTCCTCCTTCGCTGTTACGTGATTTCGAGCCTACCCCATCGGTGTCGGCGTCAACAGACGGTTTTCACCCCATCCCCCTCCGTGGGGGGTACGCGTTTTCGAGGCGGCCGCGAGGACTCTCCAGCTACTGTCCTGCCAAATGACCGTGGGCGCGGACGTTGCTGTGATCGGGGGCGGAATCGTCGGCCTGTCGACGGCGCTTGCGCTGAGCGACCAGGGCGCCTCGGTCACCGTCTACGAGCGCGGCGTTCCCGGCAACGGCCAGTCCGGCGGTGAATCGCGCATCTTTCGCCATGCCCACGATGACCGGCGCCTGGTCGAGTTGGCGGTCCAGGCCCGCGCCGCGTGGCGCGAGTGGGAGGAGCGTTTCGGCACCGAGCTGCTCTCGCGCGATGGCGTGGTCTCGCTCGGCCCCGCTGCCGAGCGGCGACTCGAGCTGATGCGCGACGCCGGCGTCCGCGCCTTTCTGATCGACTCCAACGAGCTGGCCGCTCGGCTGCCGGTGCTCGCGCCACGCAAACGGTCCGGCGTGCTCGACGAGGACGGGGGCGCGATCCGCGCCCGGGCGACGATCGATGCGCTGAGCGCCGCGCTACGCGAGCGGATCACGTTCGACGAGGTCGTCTCGGTACGCGCCACCGCGGCCGACACGGTCGAGGTCCGGGCCGGCGGGTCCACCGCCGAACACGCTCGCGTCGTCGTTTGCGCTGGACGCGGCACGGCCGCGCTGGCCCGGGGTGCCGGCCTGCCGCTTCCGATGCGCCAGGCGGCCCACGTGAGGCTCACCTACCGCGTCCGGGGCGAGCCTCCCGAGCGCCTGGCCTGCCTGCTCGACTCGAGCGCGTCCGCTTCCGGCGAGGTCGCCGCGTACGCCGATCCGATGCCCGGCAACGCGGCCTACGCGGTCGGCCTGGGCGACACGCCCGCGCACGAGGACGGCAGCCTGATCGACCCCGATGCGCTGGCCGCGATCGCACAGCGAACCACGGCGTATGTGGCCCGGAGCCTCACGGGCCTCGAGCCCAACCCGATCGATGTCCGCCATTGCTGGGTGACCGAGCTGCCCTGGCACATCGACGGATTCGCCGTGTGGGAACGCGGCGGCCTGGTGATCCTGGCCGGCAACAACCTGTTCAAGCACGCGCCGGCGCTCGGCCGTGCGCTCGCGCGCGCGGCGCTCGGCGAGGGCCTGACCCCGAGCCTTCAGCCCGAGGCCAAGCTGGGCGCCGAGCTGTTCCTGTCAAGGGTTCGCGACTGACGTCGCGGCCCTTAGGCCGGCCGGCCCTCTGGCTCGTCGTCGCCTTGGTGGCCCGGCCCGACGGGATTGGCCGGTCGCTGGGCAGCGGGTCCTGGGGACGGCGCCGGACTCCGTGCCGGCTGCGCGGCCTGCGGTGCGGTATTCGGATGCGCCGGCGGCGAGGCCGGCGACGCGCTGCGTGCCGGGGCTGAGGCCGGCGGCGCGGCGGCCGGTGCTGCCGCGGCTGCCCGCATCACCGGCTGCGGCTCGGGCGCGGCCCGCCGGTCGCCCTCCTCGGGGAACCGGTCGGCAGCGTCCTCGGCGAGTGAGAACAGGGCCGTGGCGACGCTACGCACATCCTCGATCAGGCGGCCCCGCTCGGCCCACACCGCGTCGGTCTCGCTGTCGAGCTGGCGCAGCTTGCGCTTGGCGTCCTCGGTCATCGACACCGCGTTGGCCGCCGCATCCGAGACGCACCGATCAGCCTGGGTCTGGGCGCGACGGGTGATCTCGGCCGCCTGCTCGTGGGCGACCTTGAGAATCGCGCTCGTCTCCTCCCCCACCCGCTCGAGCTCCGCCTCCACAGAGGGCGGCGGGACGCGGCGGACCCTCAGATCGGCCAGCTCGTCCTCGAGCTCGGCCAGGTGGGCGTCGACGGCCTCGCGGTCGTAGCCGTGCGGCGCGGTCGGGAACCGCCTTCTGCCCGGGAACTGGCCGGACGGGGGCCCGGGGTCCCAGTCAACCGGATCGGCCTTGGCGGTGGGCTGATCGGGCTCGTCGTACTCCTCCCACTCCGACTCGTCTTCGTCGACCTGGGGGCGGTCGAAATTATTGAAGCCTCGACTCAGCCGGTCCCCGAGGTCGGAAAACCACGTGCCGGGCGAGCGACGCTTGGCCGGCTCATCGAACATCATGCCGCTTCTTTCGAAGTCGCTCATCCATAACTCCTCTGCGCGTCTCATGGTTCGGTGGCGTGCTTCGTCGCCGCCGACGCGATCCCTCCGGCCGGTCGAAGCGTTGCAATCGCGCCGGAACGACTGATCAGGCGGCGGGCTCGTCCTCAGGCCAGAGCTGGGGCGCGATCCCCATGATCTGGATCATCCGTCCCACCGTCGAGCTGACGCGGCGATCGACATCGAGCTCGGCCCCGCCGACGCGCGCGTGCTTGAGCCCGAGAACGATCGCCCGGACACCCGAGCTGTCGATGAACTCGAGCTGCGAGAGGTCGAGGCGGACCCGATCCCCACCGTCGCGATGGGTCCGCAGCCGCTCCTCGACGCCGTCGGCGACCGCGATGTCCAGCTCCCCGACCAGCGCGAGGCGGACCGCGCCGTCGGGATCGACGCTCTCTCTTATCTCAAAGGATGGCCCGGCGAGTGCCAAGAGTTCAGACCGTAATCAATTTCGCGCGCGCGGGACCAGGAAGGTGAAAATCCTAGCTGGCCGCGGGCCGGGAAGGAATCGCCGACGCGCGGGCGGCGCCACCGGCTTGACATCGGTCCGCGGGGGGAGTCTCGGATCCGACCCTGGTCGCAGCACCGCGGCTGTGCTTATGCTCTCGCCATGTCCGTCGACTCGCCCGATCAGCTCCGCGGCCTGCGCCGCGCCGGCCGAGTCGTGGCCGAGACGCTCCACGTCCTCAGACGTGCCGTAAAGCCCGGCGTGAGCACCGGCGAGCTCGATCGCCTCGCCGGGCTGTCCTTCGCCCGGCACGACGCACGTTCGGGGCCGATCCTCACCTACGACTATCCGGGCTTCGTGTGCATCTCGGTCGAAGACGAGGTTGTCCACGGCGTACCCGGCCCGAGGATCCTGCGTCCCGGCGAGCTCGTGACGCTCGACGTGGCCGCCGAGGTCGGCGGCTACCACGCCGACGCGGCGATCACCGTCCCGGTCGGGCACGTGGATGGCAACCGGAAGCGACTGATGGCCGCCACCCGCGCTGCGCTCGGCGCCGGAATCCGCGCCGCGCGGCCCGGCGCGACCCTGCGCGACGTCGGTGCCGCGATCGAGCGCGAGGCGGCCCGGCGCCGGTTCGGCGTGCTGCGCGAGCTGACCGGCCATGGGATCGGCCTCGCCATGCACGAGGACCCGATCGTGTTCAACTGGCCGGCCCCGGCGGCGAGGACCCGCCTCACGCCCGGCCTTGTGTTCACGATCGAGCCGATGCTGACGGCCGGCCGGCCCGGCGTCGTGCTTGACCCCGACGGGTGGACGGTCCGCACGATCGACCGGGCTCCCTCGGCACACCAGGAACACACGATCATGGTCGGCGATTCCGGCGCCCCGGTGATCCTGACCGCGGCCTGACGGGACCGCCACAACCCGGGCTCCCCTTCACCCGGGTCCGCCGCAGCCCGGTCTAAGCCGGGTCCGCCGCACCCAGTCTCGCCGGCTCCACCTGGCCGGCGAACTGGTCGCAGAACGCCCGCACGACGGCCGGGTCGAACTGAGTGCCCGCGCCGCGCTGAAGCTGAGCCAGGGCGTCGAGCGCCTCGAGCGCCGCGCGGTGGGGACGGTCCGAAGTCATGTCGTCAAACGCGCTGCACACGAACACGATGCGCGAGCCGAGCGGGATCGCCTCGCCGACCAGCCCGTCGGGGTAGCCGAGGCCGTCCCAGCGTTCGTGGCTGTGGCGGACGAGTCGCGCGACCGGCTCCATCCCGAGCGGCCCGGCCAGAAGTCGCTCGCCGACCAGCGTGTGCAGGTGGATGAACTGCCATTCGGGTCCGGTTATCTCGCCGGGATAGCCGAGCACCGCGCGGGGGACGGCGACGTTGCCGACGTCGCACAGGTTCGTGGCGTTGGCGACGTCGTCGATCTCCGCCTCGGGCACGCCCAGCTCGCGGGCGATCGCGGTGGCGAGAGAGCAGACGTCGTGGCGCGAGCGCACCAGGCGCAGCGCTTCGGGCGCGTCGGTCGGGGCCCGCCGGCCGGACTTCACGTGGCGCTCCGATGCATGCTGGCTGGCCCGGCGGGCGGCCAGCTCGAGCGCGCTTCCGGGGACGACCGTCTCACGGGGAAGCGCCGCCTGCCCGACGTCACATGAGATCTGGAAGCCGTCGCCGCTCTCGCTCAGCGCGCTCGCGGCCGAGGCGCACAGCGCGTTGGTGAACCGCTCCGATCCCACCGCCAACAGTGCGAAACTGCCGCCGCGCATCCGGTAGGCGCCGCCGTAGGAGCCGACCGCGTCGCGCAGCTTGCGGGCGAGCCAGCCGAGCAGCGCGTCGCCGCAGGCGTCGCCGTAGGCGCTGTTGTAGTCCTTGAAGCCGTCGAGTGAGAACAGGTACAGCGTGACTTCGCTGCCGCCGTCGAGCTCGTTCTTCAGATCGACCAGCAGTCGATCGTGGGTGGCCAGACCGGTGACCGGATCGAGCTGCGTCTCGGCGTCAGCCTCCGCCTGAGGGCTCGCGCCACTGGAGCGCCCGAGCACGATCAGCGTCCCGACGACGCCGACGATGACGCCGCTGACGAATCCGATCAGCCAGGGCATGGCGATCGCGCTGGAGCCAGGCCGATGGGCTAGAGGCTCAGGATCGGGCGAGCCGCTTCGGCGATCCGGCGACCGAGCTCGAGCACCTGCTCGTCGGACCAGTGGGCCAGGTTGACGCCGGCCTGCTGGAACTCGCGGCGGATGTTGATCGTCGCCTGCGCGGTGTCGACCGCGCGGCCGAGCTTGGACAGCGCGGTGGAGACCACCGGCGTGTCGAGCGCACTGAGCCCGTTGACCTCGGTCTCGAGCAGCCACGCGCGAAGCGCCTGGGCCTCGGACAGGTCGAGGTCGAGAACGAGCCGGGGCTCGTTGTTGTTGCCGTCGAGACGAACGTCGTTCAGCTGGTCGGTCGCGCTCATGTGCTGGTTGCCTCCGTAGCGGCGGGGGGTGGAGCGCCGGGTGCGCTCACACGAAGTCGGTTACACCCGGTTATCGACCGCTGGGCCGCTCGGCTTGAGCGTCGGATCGCCCAGCTCGCCAGGATCGCCCAGCTCGCCAGATTCCTCGGGTGCCAGCGAACCCACGATCTCGGCCAGCCAGCGGCTGTAAAAGAAGTGGCCGCCCCCCTGCGCCACACGAGCGGTGCAGTCCGGGATCGCGGCGGCCAGCATCCGCGCGTGCGCCAGGGGTACGAGGCGATCGCTCCCGCCATGCCACAGCGTCACGGGCACGCGCATCTCCCCGGGGTCGAACCCCCAATGGCGCCGGCACACGAGGTAGTCGTCGATCATCGCCGCGGTCGGCGTGTCTCCCTTGAGCCCAAGGGCGCGCAGGCACAGGTGGGCGAACATCGATCCCGCGGGGCCAGTCCCGAACGGGACCACCGCCGCGCGGTAGCGCAGGCCGCGGGTCGCCGCTCGGCCGTCCGGCGGCCCGAGCGGACTGACGGCCGCCAGCGCGACGAGCCTGTCCGCGAGCGCCCACCCGCAGGCCAGCGCGTAAGGAGCGCCGGCCGACACGCCAACCACCGAGAAACGCCGGTAGCCGAGGACGCTCATCACGTCCCCGATGTCGCGCGCAAAGTCGAGCACGGTCCTCCCCGGGCTGGGATCGGAGCCGGCGAACCCCGGCCGGTTGACCAGGAGGTAACGGATACGTAGTCGCTCGATCAGACGGTCGAGCTCGGGGGTGCGCCACCGCGGCGAGCCGATCGCTCCATGGCAGTAGATCACGGGGAAGCCGTCGTCGGGTCCCGCGGAGGAAAAGGTCATCGCGCGCCCGTCCGGCAGGCGGACGCAACCAGCGGATCCGATCGTCAAGGTCGGCATCTGGCTCAATGTCCCGGCTCAGAAGGGTAGCCACGTGCGTGGACGTGCGTTCGCGTTCCTGGGTCACGCTCACCCGGATCTCCCGCGCCGGGCGTCGCATCACCCAGCGATCGTGACTCGGCGCGCCACGGCGATCATCGCCGCTGCCACCGCGGCCGCGGCACCGGTGACGCCCGGGCTCACTAGCTGCGCGGCGTCGGCCAGGCTCGCGTTCAGGGCGTGAGCGGGCTTGCTCAGCTCACGGCCGGGCGACCTCGGGCCAGGTCGCTCGCGCGGTCGCGATCAGCGGCGGCGTGAGCGCGCCGGCAATCGCACAGGTCCCCAGCAGGGCGACCGGCGGCGCGTGGAGTGCGCACTCGAGGATGAGCGCGGCCAGGGCGCAGCCGTGAGCGACGACGAACAGCGACAGGCAGCCGGGCCCGCGCCGGTCGATCCGACGTCCCCGCGCCGGCGCGGCGAGTCCCGAACCGGCCGAGAAGGCGGCGACCGCTCCGCCCGCGACGCCGAACGAGTGGGTGCAGGCGTGGACCGCGAGGATGATGGCGAGCCGTAGCTCGTGAACGCGAACCACCCGAGTGCGCACGCGAGCGCCAGTGGGCGCGCGCCGGCGCGCGCGAGCAGCGCGCGGTACTTGCCAACCAAGATCTTTTCCTAACCCGCCGGGATCGGCGGACGCCGTCGTGACAGAGGCCGTACGCGTAGGGTGCGGGTCCCTACGGTGTGGGCGGCCTACGGCGGCGTGAGGCGGAAGAAGCTCATCGGGCGTCTAACCATACCGCGCCCCGGCGGAGCCGGTTCGGCCGGATAAGTGGCCACTCACCGACCCCCGCACCGGTGAAAGCCGGTTCACCCGGGTCCTGCACGGACAACTGACCACTCGCGGCGCGACCACGCGTGAGTGAGAAGTTATCCGGAATGCCGAGGACCTGGCCCGCCAGCCCTGACCCGCCGACGCCGACCCCGACCCCCGCCGACCCCGACCCCCGCCGACTCCGACCCGCCCTCACGCCGGCGCCGGCTACGACAGCCGCTCGAGCACGCGCTCGACCGCCGCCACGAACTCGGCCGGCCGCTCCAGCTGCGGAATGTGCGCCGCCCGCGGGATCGTCTCGACCTCCGCGTCGGGGCGCAGCTGACGGATCGACGAGAGCGTCGAGATCGGGACCACCCGGTCGCGCTCGCCCCAGATCAGGCCGAGCGGCACCTCGAGACCGCGTAGCAGCGGTCGCAGATCGGCCCGCAGCACGGACGCCAGCGCCGCGCCGATCCGCTCCGATCCGCGCGAGGCCTCGAACATCATGCGAGCGTCGCCGGCGGACAGGCGCGCAGGCTCGGCCACCGCTCCCCACAGGAGCGCCCGCCGCGCGGTGGCGCTGCCCGCGGCCCGAGTGCCGACGATCCGCCGCACGGCCATCGCCCGTTCGCTCGCCGCCCCCACACCGGAAGCCGCCACCGGCACCCGCGACGGCGCGAACCCGGCCGGCGCGGCCAGCACGAGGCGGCGGACGAGCTCGGGATGACCCGCGGCCAGGTGCACGGCGACCGCCCCGCCGAGCGAGGTCCCGAGCAGATCGAACGGGCCGCCCGCGCGCTCGCACAACACGGGAGCGAGCACCCCGGCGACGTCGTCCAGGTCAAAGCCGGGTCCGGCCGGCGCCGACCCGGCTAGACCCGGCAGGTCCGGCGCGATGACCAACCTCGAACGAGCCAGCCGGGGAGCCGCTCGCCGCCAGACCAGCCGGCTCGCCCCGAGACCGTGGAGCAGGACCAACGGCTCGCCGGCGCCGCGCTCGTCGACCTCGACCGGGACCTTCACCGCCACTTTTAAACAACCTTCCTCGATACCGCCCGCACCATTCCTAAGCGTGAACCCTACGATCGCCGCGCGGAACCTCGCAGGCGATCGCCTCGTGGTGTGCGATGTGGCCCTGTTCTACGCCGAGCGCAGCGGAGGGATCCGCACCTATCTGAACGAGAAGGCGCGCTACGCGGTCGAGTCGGGGGCGTTCGAACACCATCTGGTGATACCGGGAAAGCGCGAGCGTCACGCCGCCGGGCGTCACGAGCTGCTCTCGCTCCAGCTCGCGGCTTCGAACGGGTACCGGCTCCCGCTCGGCGGTCGCACCGTCCGTGAGACCCTGAGGGCGATCCGGCCCGACGTCGTCATCCTGCACGATCCTTTCTGGCGCCCGCTCACTGTGACCAGGGAGGCTCATCGCCTCGGAGCGACTGTGATCGCCGTGCACCACGCCTCGCCGGCGCTCCAGGCGGCGGGCATCCCCGGACCGGACGCGCTGTACATCCCGGCCCTACGAAGGATCTACCAGCACGCCTACGAGCACGTGGACGCCGTCATGTCGATCGTCGACCCCGAGCCGGACTCCGGCCGCTCGGCCGGCATCGAACTGCGCTTCGGCCTCGACCAGGCGTTCCGACCGGGACCCGCCGCCCCCAACGACGCCCTCCTCTTCGTCGGCCGCGTGTCGCTCGAGAAGCGCATCGTCGACATCCTCGACGCGATGGCCCTCGGCGGCTGGGGTCGTCCGCTGCGCATCGTCGGCGACGGACCGGCCAAGCCCCTGGTCGAGGCGCGAGCCCGGCGGCTCGGCCTGAATCAACTGATCGAATTCAGGCCATTCGTCTCAGATCGCCGCGCCCTGGCCCGGCTCTACCGCGAGGCGGCATGCGTCATCGCGCCCGGGCCGCACGAGACGTTCGGCCTGGCCGTGCTCGAGGCCGCCGCGAGCGGCGCGCGCGTGGTCGCGTGCTCCTCGACGCCGGCGGCGGCGCAGGCGGCTCCGCTCGTCCACACGTTCAGGCCGAAGGACCCGGTCGACCTCGCGCGGGCGGTCAACCTGGCCCTGGCCACGGCGCCCGATCCGGCCGCCGCGTCAGCGCTGGCGACGAGCGCCCGGTGGGAGCGAGTGTTCGAGGCCGAGCTGCGCGAGCTGAAGCGCCTTTGTCGCTAGCCGCCTCGATCGACGGCAACCGGGTCGAGCGGCTCCACGCCGAAGCGCATCGAACCCTCGCGGGCAACTGGCGCCAGGGCGCGCTGGCCGACGGCACCCCGTACGGGTTCACGTGCCCCTCGCCACCCCGGTACCGACACCAGTGGTACTGGGACTCGTGCTTTCATGCGATCGTCTGGCGCCACTTCGACCCGCCCCGAGCGCGCGAGGAGCTCCGGACATTGCTGCGGGGCGGCCGGCTGGACGGGTTCATCCCGCACACGATCTTCTGGCACGAACGCGCGGGCTGGCGCCGGGCGCCTTTCTACGCCACCCACTCGGTGCGGGGCGACCGCGCCACCGCGCATATCCAGACGCCGCTGCTGGCGCTCGCCTGGGAACTCGTCGCGGCAGCCTCCGAGCACGACGACCCCAACTTCGCCACCGAGGGCCTCGACGCCCTGCGCCTGCACTACGACTGGCTCCACACCCACCGCGACCCGGACGGCGACGGGCTGATCTCGATCATCCACCCCGACGAGTCCGGGCTCGACGACTCACCCAAGTACGACGGGGTGTTCGGGTGGATGAGCCACTACCGGCCGGGCTACTTCTGGCTCGTGGAGCGCTCGCGCCGCTTGCGCTACGACTCGCACGCGATCATCGAACGCTACGACGAGCACGTCGAGGACGTGCTCGTCAACGTCGTCTACGCGCTGTCGCTTTACGCGCTGGCTCGGCTGACCGGCGACGACACCTACCTGCGACGAGCACAACACACCGAACGCGCGCTGCTCGATCGTTGCTGGGACGAGCAGCGGGGCCTGTTCTGGGATCTGGCCGGGCGCGGCCACAGCCCTCAGCGCATCTCGACCTGGTCCTCGCTCGCGCCGCTCGCGCTGCCCTCGCTTCCCGAGCCGATCGCCCGCCGACTGATCGAGGAGCATCTGCTCCACCCCCAGCGCTACCGCGCCCCGTTCGCCATCCCATCGGTGTCGATGGAGGAGCCGAGCTTCCGCGCCGGATGGCACCTGTTTCGCTGCTGGCGCGGGCCGTCCTGGATCAACACCGTGTGGCTGCTGGCGCCGGCGCTACGGCGCTGTGGCTACGGCGAGGAAGCCGACCGCATCCTCCGCTCGTGCGTCGAGCTGGTCGAACGTCACGGCTACCGCGAGTACTACAACCCGGTGAACGGTGAGGGTCTGGCCGCGCGACGGTTCGGGTGGTCGACGCTGCTGATCGATCTGCTCCCGCTGGGAGCTGACGCCCCGGGCGCCCCGATCGCGACGCCGTTCCACGGCAGTGTCCCCGGAGAGCTGTGGGCGATGGGCGCCGAAGCGGCCAGCGAGACGCGCCGCCGGCTGGAGCGTGGCCCGGTGGCACGCTGGGTCAGGGGCACACGCTCGCGTAATGGCGCCCGGCCACGTACTCCGCCCACTCGGCGCGGGTGAGGTTGCGGCCGGCGAGCGAGCAGGCGCGCCGCTCCCACGTGGTGAGCGACATCGGCCAGGTGAACGCGCCACCTTGACTGTCGACGACGAGCAGGCCGGCTCCGCTCGGTTCGAAGGCGGCTGCCGCGGTCGAGTTCGGGTCGGCACCGAGCCGGGGACCCTCCTGCTCGAGGCTGGCCGTGAGCCAGACCTTGACCGTGCCGTCCTGCGAACCCGTGATCGCGAATCGCTGCCCGGTCGGATCGAACGCCACGTCGGCGATCCCCGATGAGTCGGCCAGCAGCGGCGGCGCCAGGCGCTTGCCGCTGTCCGGGTTCCACAGCTCGACCGTTCCCCCCGCCGTGCCCGCGGCGAGCACCGATGCGTTGGGCGCGAATGCGAGCGACACCGTCTCGTCCCCCGGATCCGACAGCGTCCGTAGCATGCGCCCGTCGACCGCGTCGAACACGCGCACGCCGCCAGTGAGCAGACTCGCCGCGAGCAGCCTTCCGTTGGGCGAGAAGGCGACCACATCCGATCCGTCGCTCCCGTCGTTCGCGCCGAGCTGGGCGGGCGAGGTGAGCATGACCCCGGTGCCGACGTTCCAGATCGCCATCATCGCGACCGGCGAAACCAGCCTGTGCTCGATCGTCGATCCGACGCTCTTGTCGCTGGCGGCCACCAGCTGGCCATCCGGCGAGAACGCGAGCGACTGGATCGCCTCGATCTGACCTGGTACCGGCGCGAGCCCGGCGAGCGACCGCTCCAGGCGTGGGGCGCCGGCCAGACTCCACAGCTGGACGACGCCGCCGTGCGCGCCAACGGCGAGCGTTCCGCCGGCGGGAGACCACGCGAGCGCCGTGATTGGATCGCCCGCGGAGCCGATCGTGAAAGACATCTCGCGGCGCAGGGTCGCGGTCGAGAACACGCCCACGGTCCCGGCACCGGTCGGCACGGCGAACTGGGTTCCGTCGGGCGAGACGGCCAGGGCCGTGGCCGGCGGGGATACCGGGTCACAGCACGGCAGGCCCCCACCGAGCGTCGCGCTCTGCCCGAAGCCGCGGGTCCCGGTCAGGTCCCATTCGAGCACCACTCCACCGATGTCGGCCGTGTACAGGGTCGACCCGTCCGGGCTCACCTGCTCGTCTTGCACATGACCGGCCGGACCCGACAGCACGGACTGCTCGACGACGGTGCGGGGATCCCAGATGATCACCCTCCCATCGTCGCCCGCCGTCATCACGGTCGCGCCGTTCGGCGCGTAGACGACGCTCGCGACTGGGCCCGAGTCTCCGTGGATACCGGCGCTGCGCACGCCGGTGGCGCCGTCGACGAACGACACCGAGCCATTCTGTGATCCAATCGTGATAGTCGTTCCGTTGGGACTGATCGCGGCTGCCGAGGGCAGCAGCGGGACCGGCCGGATCGCCACCTCACTCAGGCGTTGCATCGTGGCGGCGTCGTAGGCGACGATGTGGCGCGTGGTCACGACCATCAACCGCGTGCCCGCGTCGATGAGCCGCACCGCCAGCAGCGCACCGACCCCGAGCTTCACCGTCCCGAGCTCCTGGCCGCTGGGCAGTGACCACCGAGACAGGTAGGCCTGTCCCGGCTGACCGGTCGGATCCAGCAGCCAGTACGCGTAGTACACGGTGCCCCCGTCCGGCGCCACGAGCGTGCTGCCCTCGGGGATGTCCGCGGCCAACTGCTGGCTGAACGGGGGTCCGATCGAGAGCCGCTGGCGCAGGGCCAGCGTCCGCGCGTCGCGTACGACGAGCGACGAGTTCGAGGAATACACGAGCAGCGACCCATCGGCCGAGTAAACGGGCGGCTGATCGCCCGCGAAGTCGCTGAGCTCCGGGCCTTTCTGCGCCCGGGTGCGGGCATCGTAGAACCCGACGGTCCCGGCGACGCTGTCGGACACGGCCACCGTACGTCCATCGGGGCTGACCGCGACGTGCGGGGTCGAGTTGGTCGGAAGCGGGAACGTGCCGAGCACGGCCGGGGCGCGGAGCAACGTCGATAGGAGCGCGCCCTCGGTCTGCGGCGAACGGTCGAGCGCCACTGCCTCGCGGGCGAGAAGCGCCGCCAGGTCGAGCCGGGGTTCGCCCAGCGCCTCGACGCCCAGCTGCCGCCCGAGCGCGACGTGCGCCTCAGACAGCGCGAGCCGCGCGTCGCTGGAGGCGCGTTGCGCGCCGACCACCGCGATCACACCCGCGACCACGGTGAGGACGAGCAGCACGCCCGCGCCGACGAGGAGCGCGCGCAACCGGCGGTTCTGTGCGCGCTGCCGACCACTCTCACGCTCCGACTCGAGGCGGCTGGCGCCGATGAACTCGCGCTCGAGGCGGTCCATCCGTCCGGGGTGCTGCGAACGAAACTCGAGCGCGGCGGCGAGCCGGGCGCCCCGGTACAGGTCGCCGGGGTCCCGTCCGCGCGCAGCCCACTCGGTGGCCGCGACGCGCAGGTGCGCATGTAACTGGCGGCCGACTCGATCTTCGTCGAGCCACGCCCGGTAGCGTGGCCACTCGCGCAGGAGCGCCTCGTGCGAGAGCTCGACCGTGCCCGCGCCGACCGTGACCAGGCGGGCGTCGATCAGCGCGTCGAGCACACGCCTCGCACCCGGAATTCCCTCGAGCTCGGTCAGCTGCACGAGCCGGCGCTCGGGAACGCCCTCGCCGAGGTCGGCCAGCCGCAGGAGCACGTCTCGAACCACCCGACGCTCGCCGCCCGAGAACCGCGTGTAGGCGGCCTCCGCGATGCGGGCCACGCCGGTGCGCACGCCACCCGTGGCGCGGTAACCCTGCAGGCGGAGCACCCGCCCGTCCCGGGCCTGCCACAGCTCGAGCAGCGTCGTGGACAGGAGCGGGAGGCTTCCCGGCTCATCGGCCACCTCGGCCACGAGCACCTCGACGAGACCGTCCTCGACCTCGAGCCCCGCGCGAGACGCTGGTCGTTCGATCGCCTCCCTCAGCTCGGCACGGTCCATCGGCCCCACCAGGGCATGGCTGCGGCTGAGAAGCTCAGCGAAGCGCGGATACGCGCTCAGCCGACCGTAGAAGTCCGCCCGCAGCGTGCATAGAACGAGCACCCGGCGCTCGTGGTCGCCGGCCGCCGCCACGAGCCGCTCGAGGAACTCCGCGCGCTCGTTCTCCTCCTCGCACACGGTGAACAGCTCCTCGAGCTGATCGACGGCGACGACGAGCCGCTCGCCGCGACCCAGCCGGGTCGCCGACTCGTCAACCGGCCCGCCGAGCGAGCGCTCGAGCTCCCGGACCGGCTGCTTGCCCGGTCGCAGCAGCACCTGCCTCCAGCCCGAGCTCCCCGGGAGCCCGCCGGCCCGCAGTGCCGGGAGCACCCCCGCCCGGAGCAGGGACGACTTGCCGATCCCCGACGGGCCAAGAATCCCTACCAGCGGCCACTCCGCCAGGCGCGCGATCAGCTCGGACACGATCCGGTCCCGGCCGCAGAAGAACTCGGCGTCGGAGCTCTCGAACGCGGCCAGTCCCTTGAACGGACACACCACGGCCGCTCCCTGGACCGCGCGATCGCCCCCGAGCCCGGCATCGTGGTGGAGAATCATCCGCTCGAGCTCCCGCAGCTCCGCGCCCGGAGTCAGTCCGAGCTCGTCGCGCAGCCGCGCGCACGCCTCGCGGTAGCAGGCCAACGCGTCGGCCTGTCGGCCCGAGCGGTAAAGAGCGAGCATCAATTGGCCCCGGAGTCGCTCCTGGAGCGGAGCCTGCGCGGTCAGCCGTTCGAGGTCGACGACCACCTCGGCCGCGTGACCGAGCTCGAGCTCGGCGTCGATCCGCTCCATCTCGGCGAGTAGCCGGAGCTCCTCCAGGCGCCTGACTTCGGCCTGCACCCCCTCGACCGCGGCGAGGTCCGCAAGCGGCGGCCCGCGCCACAGGCCGAGCGCTTCGCCGAGCCGCACCGAGGCTCCCGACGGGTCGCCCCGCGCCAGCAGGTCCCTTCCCTGTTCGAGCAGCGACTCGAACATCGCGGCGTCGAGCTGTTCCGGCTCGAGCTCGAGCGCGTAGCCGCCACGAGAGGTGAGAAGCATCGCCCCGGCGCCGTCGCCGAGCGACCGGCGAAGACGGGACACGGCGACGTGAATGGCGTTGGCTCCGTTCCCAGCTCCCGACGCCGATCGCGCGAACAGCTGTTCGATCAAGCGCTCGGTGCTCACGGTCTTGTTCGCGTGGACGAGCAGAATCGCGAGCAGCGCGCGCTGGCGTTCACCCCCGAGCGCAAGCGTTTCTCCATCCCGATACGCACTCAGCGGTCCGAGGATGCGGAACTGCACCGACGCGGTGGCCTGCGCGCGCATCGCCCTCGATTATGGGAAACGCGGCGCCGGCACGCAACACCGGCGAGAAAGCTCGCGTGAACCATCCCCGATCCTGGGTAGCTTCTTGGCATGGACCAAGGCGCCGCACTCGCGCTCGACCTTCCGCGCGCTCCGGAGGCTCCCGGGATAGCCCGCCGGCGGCTGGCACGGTCGTTCGGGGACGCCCTGGACGAGCGCCAGCTTCACACGGCGAGGCTGCTGACAAGCGAACTCGTGACCAACGCGCTGCTCCACGGCGCCGGGAGCATCACCCTGCGGGCCGATCTCGATGCCGATCGACTGCTCGTCGAGGTGATCGACGAAGGCGATGGGATCCATCCGGCGCCGGCGCGGCGCAATCCAGACGATGTCGGTGGCTACGGCCTGCTCATCGTCGATACTGAGTCCAGCCGGTGGGGGATGGGCCGGGGCACGACCCACGTGTGGTTCGAGCTCGAGCGCCAGCGCCCGAGCTCGGCGCTAGCCGCCGGCCCGCGACCAGGTCCCCAGGCAGCGGAGCAGCCAGCCCGCCGCCCGCGTCACTGACGCTGTTGCGCCCGTCCGGTCTCGTCGAGGCCGGCCAGTGGGAAGACATGGGTCGGCGCTCGCGAGGCGGCGGCGTCCGATCTCACCTCCGGCATCCGGTAGCTGCGGTTCATGCGGTGTGAGTGAGTCCGCACCGCGTCCACCCGATTCACTGAAGAGACGATGCTCCAGGTCAGGAGTCCGACTATCCCCGCGACCACGATGGCCACGAGTACGACGTTCAAGATCACTATCCCAGTCACTTCCACTCTCCACTTGGCTCTGTTGTGTGATCGAAGTCTCGAAATCCGGCAGCGTTACCCACATGCGCTGACCCTCCACGATGAGCTCGGGAGCCATTGGGGTCGGCCCGGGCGGGAGCATCGCCTTGCCCCGTGGGATGCTCCCGCCCCGTTTCCCCTAATGCGCCCCCACACGAAATGACAACCGTCACGATCGTGTTGACTGTTAGAGCCCCCAGGTTCCGGCCTGATACATCGATTTAGGAAGTCCGGTCGCCGGCGGTCCTCGATCTCGCAGCGGCCAGGGCCTCGTGGCCGCCCTGCGCGAGCTCCCACAGCCGCTCGAGGTCGTGCGCCGCGGCGTGTTCGCGATCGAGCGCCGCGCGGTAGGTCAGATACAGCTCGACGCTCGCGCGCGGCGGGCCGTCGTACCACGCCTGGAGGGCCTCCTCGCACTCGAGCTCGGCCCGCTGCCACGCGACGTGGGCCTCGTCGAGCAGCCGGATCCCGATCTCCGCTAGCTCGAGGCGCCGGCGCGGGCGCTGGCGCGCGACGACGGGCTCGTCCGGCCTCGCATCCTGCCGCGGTGTGCTCATCCTCAGTTCCTCCGGTAATTCGACATTTCGTGCTTGCGCCCAGGCGGGCGTCACTCGTTGAGAGCGCGACGGCGGCGGGTTGATACAGCCCGTGCGGTCAGCCAGTGCCCAGGCAGACGAATCCGGCCTGCCCGTAGCGTCCTGCGCCGAGCCGGGTTTGAGCCTTGGCGAGGGCGATCGCGGGTGCGTCGCCGGCGGTGAGGTGGCCGTGCAGCGAGATCATCAGCCGCTTCGCGCCCGAGTCAGGCACCGGCACGACGCTCGCGATGATCGTGCGCGTCCCCATCTCGATCAGCGCCGCGGCGAAGCCGAGCAACTCATCCCCCGGACGAGTGTCCGACGTCCCGAGATCGCAGGCCGAGAGCACGATCATCTCCGGAGGACGCCGCAGGCGCTGGAGCTCATACGCGTTCAGCGGACCGTCGGCGAGCTCGAGCGACGAGAACAGCGGGCTGTCGGAACGGAAGTGTCCGTGGCAGGCCACGTGCGCGATCGTCGCGCCCTCCAGCGCCGCCATCACTGCCGACACGGTCGCCTCCCGCCCGCTCAGGGTTCTCGCGCGCGGATAGAGGTCGCACAGCCCCGCCAGCTCGCCCGTCGCGTGGCGCAGGCGCGGTCCCGCCACGAGCGCTACCTTGGCCCGGCGCGCGCCACGGGCGGCTTGCAGAGCCGACCACGTGGCCGCCGATGGCGCCACCACCACGGAACGCCCCTGTAGCTGCGGGAGCATCGCCCAGGGTGTCGCGTGGAGCGAGCCGGTTGGCACGATCACCAGCCCGCGATCCCCGACGCTACGGGCGAGGGGGGCGGCCAACCGCTCACCGATGCTCTCGGCGGAGGCCTCGGCGCCCTGCCGCATGGTGGCTCGCTGGGCAGCGCTATGGCCGCGGCGCGCCAGCCGGACGAGCGCGAAGCGCAGCCACTCGAGCTCTTCCTTCACGGGCTCAGCCGAACCGAGCACATGGCGGCTGAGATGACCGTCGAGGAGCGTCAGCGCCGTGAGCATCCCGTCCAGCTCGATCAGCTCGACGAGCGCCCTGCCCCCGAGCGCCGTCGTCAACTCACGGCGAGCTGATGGCACGCCGCCCGTGGCCGCTGCCCCCGCGCCAGCTCCGCCGGCGGCGTGACGCGACAGACGGCGAATTGATCGCTCGAGCGTCGCCTGACGCGCGAGCAGCGTGCGTGTCGCGCCCCTGCTCCGCTCCGCGCGCCAGATCTCGGCGCTGACCTGGCGCAGCTCGGCCGCGCGATCCTGGAGCTCGGGAGCGTCCGGCGGCGTGACGGGCGGCAGCCGCAGCGCGCTCCCGCGCAGCCGATCCGCCCAGGCGAGCACGGAATTCATATCCGCGCCTGCGAGCGCGACCCGCAGGCCGAGCTGGGCCAGCTCGACGCCCATTTCCGACGCCGAGGCACGCAGGTCCGACGCCCCGAGCGTCTCCCGGTAACCCTCGAGCAGCCTCAGACCGGCGCGCAGCGCACGCTGCGCTCCGGCGCGATCGCCTCGGGCGAGCCTGAGCAGCGCCTCCACGTGCCAGGCCTCGATCCGGTCGGCCAGCGGACCGCGGCGCAGGAGAACCGCGCAGCCGGCGAGCTCGCGCCGGGCCACGCCCGGTGAACCGAGCGCGACGGCGGCTCGCGCCACCGTCAGCCGGGCGCGGCGCGCCTCTCCCCGCCAGCCCGCGCCGGCCAGGATCTCGGCGGCGCGGCGGCCCGCGCGCAACCCCGACCGGCGCACGGCACCGGTCGCGATCGATGCCGACAATGCGAGGACGGTCGCGCGGGCGGCATATACAACCCGTTGCTGGGCGGCGAACGATCGCTCGGTCTGGAGCGCGAGAGCCCGTGCGCCGATCGCGTCGCCGGCCAGCAGCCTCAGGCGCACCGCTTCCAGGCGCGCGAGGTAGTCGTCGTGCCCCGAGCGTTTCCACATAGCCTGGGCCTCACCTAACGCCTGCAGCGACTCGCCGCGCAGGCGTGCGCTCGCGGTCGCCTGCGCCCGCAACAGCGACAGCTCGGCGGCGACCCGTGGCGACACATCGTGTAGGTCGATCTCGTCGACCCGCGCCAGACACGCCGGCAGGTCACCTCGGGTGAGCGCGATGCGCGCCAGCTCGGTCTCCACGGCCAACGCGGCCGACGTCGAGCCGAGCCCGGCGAACAGCTCACGGGCGCGGATCAGATCTCGTTCGGCTGCGCGCGTCTGGCCACGCTCCAGGAGCAAACCCCCTCGGTTACGAAGCAATTGCGCTTCCCAGAAGGAGTCTCCGTGTTCACGTAGCGTGGCGAGCGCGCCCTCGACACCCGCGAGCGGCTCGGTCGTCCCGGCGTACCAGAGCACGGCCACCCGGAATACCTCAGAGCGAGCCTGCTCGTGCGCGTCCAACCCTTCGCGCGCCAGCTCGAGCTCACGGATCGCCGCGGCGAAGGCGCCGCGCCCGGCAAGGTCCATCGCGAGACGGCGACGAGCCAGCGCGGTTCTCCGGGTCAAGCCGTGATGCTGACCGGCCCGTATCGCACTGCGAATCGTGCGGATCGCTCGCCTGTCGCCTAGCTCGTGCTGCGCGAAGCTCAGCGCGTGCAGCGCAGCGACCTCGCCCTCTCCGTTTCGTTGCCTGCGCGCAAGCCGGAGGGCTCGCTCGGCCAGCGCGGCCGCGGCCTGCGCGTCCGCTTCGACGAGCTCGAAGGCGGACTGGGCCAGCGCGAGCACGTCGTCCTCACCGACTCCCACTGTCATGCCGGTAGATGTATCAAGCGCCCCACCGCGTGCTCTGAATATTCGTAGGATCGCCCAATCACTTGCACATAGGAAAGGATCGTCCGTGAGCCCCAAACGGGTGAAGGAGGGCAAACTCAGCCCGATCGCCGAGCGCGTGCTGAACGTTCAGCGCAACGTCTTCTATGCGACGGGCCATGTCAAGAAGACGCAGGACCCCATCGTGATCGCGAGGCGAGCGGAGCTGGTCGTGCACGCCGACGCGAGGGACGCTTCGTCCGCGTTTGACACGGCGCTGAGGAAGGTGGCCGAGCCAGTGGGGGATCTCGCGACGATCCGGCGGCGCTCGACGGCCCTGGTGGCTTCTCCCCGGCAGCGGGGAAGGCAGCTGGAGCGCGATTACCGTCCCAACCCGAAGGGACCGCTCAGCAAGGTCGAGATCTGGCGTCTGAAAGACACCACGAACACCGATTCGATCAACGCGTCACGGCGGCTGCGCAAGCACTTGAAGGGCAAACTCTTCGCACTCCCTGGCGAGCCCCACCCGCTCCACCCGGGGATCCACCCGCACCACACGGCGATCCTGGCTCCCACGCCGGGGGGCTGCCCAGCCACACCGCCCGCGCCGGCCGGCACTGACGGGACGTTCGTGAAAGGTCCTTCACGCGGATCGACCGCGAAGGTGACGGTCCTGGACAGCGGGTACATCTGGATCGACCCGCCTCACCGGAACCTCGACCGTCGCGTGACGGTGGTTCACGGTCAGTGGCTCGATACGGAGCGCAAGCGCTGGGAGCCTGACGAACCGGATGACCTTTACACCAACCCGGCCGGCCAGCTCGACGGCATCTCCGGGCATGGCACGTTCATCGCGGGACTGATCTCGCACATCGCTCCGCGCACACGGCTTGAAGTGGTGGGGCTCCGTAACCAGGAAGTCGAGATCGCCGCCCTGACCGAGCAGGCGCAGTTGGGCCTGTTCGAGACGGAGGCCGCGATCGCCCACGCCATGCTGCGCCGGTGCAATACCGACGTGTTGCAGTGCGGCTTCGCGTTCCCGACGCTCGACGACTTTCCGTCGCTCCCGTTCGCCGCGGTCATGGCCGAGCTCCGCAGTGACCGGGCGCCCCGCAAGGGAGTCGCGGTCGTCGCGCCCGCCGGCAACGAGCACTCCCGCGGCCCCTACTGGCCGGCGGCGCTCCCCGGGGTGATCGGTGTCGCCGCGACCGATCCCAAAGGTGGGAAGCCCGCGTGGTTCTCCAACTGGGGCGATTGGTGTGACTGCTGCACCGGCGGCGAGGACATCTACTCGACCTTCGTCAACTGGAACGGGCCGATCGAGGGGGAGTCGCCCAACAAGAAGTGGCACTTCAACGGCTGGGCTACATGGAATGGAACATCGTTCGCCGCACCGAAGGTGTCGGCCGAGATCGCCCGTAGGTTCGCCGCAAGCAGGCGACCAACGACGCCGGCGGACGTCGCCAACCGGCTCGTAGCCGGAGCAGGAGCATGGACCAGCGATAAGGCGGGCGTGCGGCTTCCGTACCTGCAGATCCCATAGGAGTCCGAGATAATTGCCACCACGCCAAGCCTCGAAGCCTTGATAAGCGCCGCAAATGGTGGGGACGAGGCGGCCTGGGGAGCGATCGTCGAGCGCTTCGCCGGCCTCGTGTGGGCGACCGCGCGCGCCCATCGGCTGTCACCGGCCGACGCGGCCGACGTCGCCCAGACCACCTGGCTGCGCCTCGTCGAGAACCTCGATCGGATCAAGGATCCTGAGCGGCTCGGCGCGTGGCTGGCGACAACGGCCCGGCGCGAATGCCTGCGCCACATCCGTCTGCACGGTCGCGAACTCGTGACCGGGGAGGCTTCCGTGTTTGAGGCGCCTTCGGACGATCGAGCCGAGCAGCACCTCATCACCCGCGAGCGGAACACTGCGCTGCGGAGGGCGTTCACGCGGATCACCGAGCGCTGCCAGACGTTGCTGCGCCTCCTGGCGTCCCCCGACCCTGTGAGCTACGAGGAGATCGCCGCCGCGCTCGACATGCCGATCGGCGCCATCGGCCCGACCCGAGCCCGCTGCCTGGATCAGCTCCGCAGGACTCCGGAACTGGCCGGACTCCAGACCGGATAGCGGGCCGGATGAGCGAGGATCTCGATCCGGACGAGCGACTGATGGCGGAGCTGCGTGACTTCTTTGCAGCGGTCGATCCCATTCCACCGCTTCTCGTCGAAACCGCGAAGGCGTCGCTCGGATGGCGACGCCTCGACGCCGACCTCGCCGAGCTCCTCAGCGACTCGGTGCTGGAGGAGGCGCCATTCGCTCTGGCCCGCGGCGGCGGGACACCTGCGAGGGCGGTCACGTTCAGCTCCAGCGACCTGACAATCGACATCGAGGTTCACGTCGACGATCAGGGCCGCACGCTGCTGGGGCAACTCTCGCCGGCGGCCGCCGCCGCGATCGAGATCGACACGATGGCCGAAGAGCCGGTGTCCGCACAGGCCGATCACCTGGGCCGCTTCCGCACTCGGCTGCCGGCCGGGGGCACCATCCGTCTTCGGGTTCTCCGTGGCGAAGGTCACGCCGCCCCACCGGTCGAGACGAGCTGGATCACCGTATAGCCGAGCCGAGCCGAGCCGAGCCGAGCCGCGGCGCGTCGAGCAGATCAGCTCCCGCCCGTTGTCTGCTTGGCCGCCCCGGGCGACGGCTCGAGTATGTCCAGGCGCGCTTGCGGGGCCGTGACCGCGCGCTCGGGCCGCCCCCGCCCGATGAACGCGACCGTCCAGCTCGCGACCGTCGCGATGCGATTCTTGAACCCGGTGAGGAAGCTCAAATGCACGAGCAACCAGGCGAGCCACGCGATGAAGCCCGACAGCCGGAACGGCCCGATCGTCGCCACCGCGCGGAAGCGCGAGATCGTCGCCATCGTTCCCAGGTCGCGGTACTTGAACTGCTCGGCGGGCTTGCCGCGCAACCGCCGGACGATCGTGCGGGCGGCGTGCATGCCCGATTGCATCGCGACCTCGGCGAGACCCGGCAGGTCGTCCAACGACATCAGGTCCCCGACCACGAAGATCTCCGGATGTCCCGGTACGGCGCAGTCTTTGCCCACCGGGATCCGCCCCGCCCGGTCCACCGTCGCGCCGGTAGCGTCCGCGACGGTGCGACCGAGCGGCGACGCCTGCACGCCCGCCGCCCAGACCTTCACCGCCGCCGGAATCCGCTGGAGCGCCGGGTCTTCACTGTTGGTCGCGACGCCGTCCGCGTCGACCCCGGTCACCATGACACCGAGATGAACCTCCACGCCCAGCCGCTCTAAGGTCGCGAGCGTGCGGCGCTGGAGCGACTCGGGAAAAGAGGCGAGTAGTTCGTGGCCGCCATCGAGCAGGACGACCCGGGTGCGACGGGGGTCGATCGACCGGAAGTTGCGTCGCATGGCGCGGTGCGAGAGCTCGGCGATCTGTCCCGCCATCTCGACGCCGGTCGGTCCCGCTCCGGTGACGACGAAGGTCATGAGACGCTCGCGCTGCACCGGGTCGGTTTCGAGCTCGGCGAGCTCAAAGGCACCGAAGATGCGGGAGCGGATCTCGAGGGCGTCGTCGAGCGTCTTCACTCCGGGTGCCGCAGCGGCGAACTCGTCGTGGCCGAAATAGGACTGTGCCGCGCCGGTCGCCACGATCAGGCTGTCATAGCCGATCTTCCAGTTCGAGTCGACCGTCCGCACGCTGAGTGATCGCCGCTGTGCGTCGATCCCGACCACGTCGCCGAGCAGAACCCTCGTGTTGCGCTGCCTTCGCAGCACGTCTCGAATCGGCGGCGCGATCTCGCCCTCGGACAAGATTCCAGTCGAGAGCTGGTAGAGCAGCGGCTGGAACAGGTGGTGGTTGGTCCGATCGATCACCGTGACCTCGACCGGCGCGCGCTTCAGAGCCCGAGCGGCGAACAGCCCCCCGAACCCGCAACCGACGATCACCACCCGGTGCGCCGGGGTTCCCTCAGGCAAGGAGACGGAGCTCGTCATCGACTGGAGTTTCCTCCTTGATCGTGTCGCGGAGCCTTTGCATTTGCTCGCGCCGGGGCCGAAGGACCTCATTGACCACGATCTTGCTCAAGGTGGCGAGCGGCACGGCGACGATCGCTCCGACGACGCCGAGGAGCGAGGCCCCGATCATCACGGAGAGAATCGTCGTCAGGCCGGAAAGCGAGACGGTGCGCCGGAACACGACCGGATACAGGACGTTGTTCTCGAGCTGCTGGTAGACGACCTGGATCGCGAGCACGGCGAGTGCCACCGGGACGCTGACCGTGAGCCCGGCGAGCACCAAGATCACGGCCGCGAGCATCGCGCCCAGCTGCGGGATCAGGTCCAGCAGGCCGGCGACGACGGCCAGCACGATCGGGAACGGAAGACCCAGCGCCAAGGCCGACATGCCCGCCACTGCGCCGGCGATGATCGAGATCAGGACGTTGCCAAGCAGCGTGGCCGCCACGGCGGAGATCGACCGATCGAGAAGCGGCCTCCAGCGCGCTTCGGTCTGCGGAGGGGCAAATCCGAACAGCCAGTTGGTGATGCGCGGTCGCTCGATCAACACGAACAGCGACACGAACGTCACCGTCACCACCGACACGAGCGAGGAGAACGCGCTGCCCGCCACCCCGAGCAGCGCATTCGCCGCTCTGGGCAGCTCCCCGGCCAGCGTGGCCAGGTCCGAGTCGACCGATCGCTGGCTCACGCGCGATAGCAGCGGCTTGATCGTGGCGTTGCTAGCCAGCCGGTTCCAGTAGTCCGGCAGGTGGGCGGCGAAGGCGCGTGTCTCACTCCAGAGTGGATTGATCGTCACCAACACGATCAGCGCGATCGCGACGAGCAGCGTGGCGAACACGCACACTGCCGCGCGTCCCCGCGGCCAGCCTCTGGCCACCAGCGCCCCGACGATCGGATCGAGCCCGAACGACAGCACGGCCGCCACGAGGATCGACAGCAGCACTCCGCGGACCGCGATCGTCAGCCCGGCCAGCGCGGCGAACCCGGCGATCAGGCTCAGCGTCCGGACCGGGACGATGATCTCGACCCGGTCGGCCCGCGATCGCTCGGTGCGGGGCGCGCTCCGCTCCAAGATCGTGCTCACCGGACGATCAGCCTGAGAGCGATGATGAGCAAGCCGAGCAGCGCCCCGATCGTGGCCTGGACGGCGAACTTGCGTCCGGACTGTTCGGCCCGCATCCCGGCGACAACCTCGATGACCAGGATGGTCCCGGCCGAGGTCCAGATCGCCGCCGTCACAGCGGCCGCGAGTTGCGCGCCCGTCGCCCAGGCCAGCAACAACGCGAGCAGAGGCAGCGCGGCACCGGCCAGGATCGGCAGCTCGCCCGCCATCGTGTGAACGAGCCCTTCGAGCGTGAGTGGGTCGCCGTCCCGCAGACGGCCCGACGCGGACGCCGCGTACGAGTGGGCGAGCCAGTACAGGAGCAGCGCGATCAACACCGCCCCGACGGTCCGAAGATAGGTTCCGTGCTGTGCGCTCTCGACAGCCAGAAGCGAACCGACGATGATCGTCCCGTAGATCGCCGAGGCAAGACTGGATCGCATCGCCGGCAACCATGCCCGGGTGATCGCGATCTGTCCTCAGTAGCCCTGTACGGCATCGCCGACCCGCGGGCTACTGAGCTGCCGAGCGTCAGCGCGGCACGTCGAGGACCGGCACCGAGACCGACTTCGTCTGCACCAGGCAACGCGACGTCGATGATCCGCGCGCGGGGAACGCCTCGCCCAGAGCGTCGGCGATCAGTTGGGCCCGTGCCGCATAGCCGGGCGAGTAGTAGTGGATCCCATCCGGGATGAACCAGCTGTCCTTTGCCACCGCGGCCCAATCGAACACGCGCATATTGGGATAGCGGGCGCAGGCTTTGATCAGCGCCGCGTCCCAGGCCCGCATGTTGGACTCCGCGTAGGGGCCGCCGGCCACCAGCGACTTGACGTTCACCCACATCACCGGTTCGTCGCCGATCACGGACATCATGCGATTGATCCGCGCCGCGTACCCGACGCTCGAGCCGACATAGACATCTGCGGCGTCATTGGTGCCCAGCGCGATCACCCAACAGCCCTGGTAGCCGCGTTGGCGCAACTTCCGCGCGAGGTCGTATGCGTCCGTCGTTCCCGTCGGCGTCTCCACGATCGACGTCGCGGGCGTGATGTCCAGGATGGAGTGGCGGACGCCGACGCGCGCGTACTGCGCTCCCATCCGCTGAGCGGGATCGGGGAGGTAGTCGCTGGATACGAGACCCGCCGACGTGGAATCACCGAAGTGCACGACCGAACGACACGACGTTCGCGAGTCAGCGTTCGGTACGGCCGCACCGGCCGGCGCCGATCGGCTCCGAGCCTGGGTGGCACCGCTTCGCGTGGGCGCAACCGGCTCCGAGGCGGCGAGTTGCGCCTCGACGGTCGGTGCCGACGACGACGATGAGACTGGGGATCGAACCCCGGCCAGCCCCAGCCCCGCGAGCACGACCGCCAGCAGCCCGCCGGCCACCGCGACGCGCGCGGGGAGCGGAAGCCGCCACGCGCGCCATCCGCTGGATCTCAGACGCGACCAGAACCTCCCGAGGGCCCCGTGCCGGATCGGGTCCTCGACGTAGCGCCAGGACAGCGCGGCGATCGCGATGCTGGCCGCCACCTGCGCCGCGGCGCGCGCCAGGTCGGGCCCCTGACTCGAGGCCGGTGTGGTGAGCACGATGATCGGCTCATGCCACAGGTAGATCGCGTAGGAGCGGACCCCCAGCCAGCGCAGAGGGCCCCAGCCGAGCGCGCGACCGACCCGCGTCGCAGGATGAGCGGCGACCGCCACGACCGCCGCCGTAGCCAGCGACAGCAGGATGATCCCGTAGGGATACAGGAACCCCGAGTAGCCGTTCTCCCGCCACACGAGGACCGCGATCGAGACGAGTCCGATGACTCCGGCTGTATCGAGGATGCGGCGGGCCCCGGCGGTTAGCTGGGTGGTGAGCGACCGGCTCGGCCACACCATGGCCAGGGCGGCGCCGATCAACAGGCCGAACGCGCGGGTGTCGGTGCCCTCGTAGATCCGGGTTGAGTCGAAGCCCGGGTGATAGAGCAGGCCCATTTCGACGGCCGAGGCGGCCGCCAGCACCAGGGTCAGCCCAGCCAGCCGCGGGCGCACGGGGAGCGGGCGCCCGCGCTCGCGCACGAGACGGAGCCCGAGTAGCAGCAGCCATGGCCACAACAGGTAGAACTGCTCCTCCACCGCCAGCGACCACAGGTGGTTTAGCGGAGACGGGGCACTGAATCGCGCGAAGTACGAGACGTGCTGCGAGATCTGCCACCAGTTGTTGACGTACAACGCCGACGAGATGACCTCCCCGCGTAGGTCGTCCAGGCGCGAGGGATCGGCGATCGCAACCCAGATCGAGACGACCGCGAGCATTACGAACAGCGCCGGCAGCAGCCGGCGTGCCCTGCGCAGCCAGAAGTCGCGCAGATGCCAGCGCCCCCGGTTCCACGAATCGAGCAGCAGATCGGTGATCAGATAACCGCTCAACGTGAAGAACACGCCCACGCCCAGGAGCCCACCGGGCGCCCAGCCGAAGCCGAGGTGGTAGGCGATCACGGCGAATACCGCGAAGGCCCTCACGCCGTCCAGCCCGGGCATGTACCGCCCAGAGCGAGCAGCGGGCTCAGGCATTCACCGGCCCCGAGGTGATCGTCGCGCGCTCATTACTGAACGCCCCGCGCGCAATACGACGCATCACCTCACAGTACGCCCAATCACCCGCTCAGAGCGGGAAACTTCCTGCAAAAAGTTGCCTCTGGTGGCTGATGGTCGATCCGGGCGAGGGCGGCATGACCAAGCAGCGCGAGGGAACCGCTCGGAACACCCTGGCGCGGTTTCGCGCCGAGTACGCGCGCCACGCGGGCGAGCCGGAGTACGAGCAGTTCCTCGCGCAGATGAGCGAACACAGCCCGCGGTTCCGCGAGTGGTGGGACGAACACGAGGTGATCGAGGCTCAGCGCGGCACCAAGGTGATGGAGCACCCGCAGCTCGGCACGCTGCGCCTGCACCACGCCCAGACGGTGCCGACGGGACAGCCCGAGCTGCGGATGGCCATCTACGCGCCCGCCGACGAGGCCACCCGCGCGGCGCTCGCGTCCCTCTGAGGTGTCTCAGTCGTGGGCCGCGGTCAGCGGATCGCCGACCTGCGTCGCATGATCGAGCTCGGCCAGGTCTTGCTCGTCCAGCTCGACATCGGCCGCGGCCATGTTCTCCTCCAGATGCGCCACCGAGCTGGTACCGGGGATCAGCAGTATCCGGTCATACCGGGACAGCAGCCACGCGAGCGCGACCTGCGTGGCGGTGACCCCGCGCCGCTCCGCGACCGCGGCGATGACGGAATCCTCCGCCAGCTGCCTGGGGCCGCCCGTGAACGCCGAACCGAGCGGGAAGTAGGGCACGAATGCGATCTCCCGTTCGATGGACAGCTCGAGCACGTCCTCGCCGGCGCGGTTGACCACGCTGTAGGAGTTCTGCACCTCGGCGATGTCGACCAGCTCGAGCGCGCGCCGGACGGTGTCCGCGCCAGCCTCGCTGATGCCGATCAGGTCGAGCTTGCCTTCGCCGCGCATGTCCTCGAGCGTCCCGAGCTGCTCGGCGAGCAGATCGCCCTGCACCTCCGCGCTCATCAGGCGGAGGTTGACGAGGTCCATCCGCTCCACTCCAAGCGAGCGTAGGTTGTCCTCGACGCCGGCCCGCAGCTCGGCGGGACTCTGCGCGGGGAGCCACGCGCCCTGATCATCGCGCCGGCCGCCGACCTTGGTCACGAGCTTCAGGTTCTCCGGATAGGGGTACAGCGCCTCGCGGATCAGGTCGTTCACGACGTCCGGGCCGTAGTACTGCGCGGTATCGATGTGGTCGACGCCGAGCTCGATCGCGCGGCGCAGCACGGCCCGCACGGCGTCCGGATCGCGCGGCGGGCCAAATACGCCCGGGCCGGCGAGCTGCATCGCACCGAAGCCGATGCGGTTGACGGGCTTGTCGCCCATGAGAGATGTCTTGTTCATGCCGACAGCTTGCGCCATGCCGCGCGCCTGGACAAGAGGTCTGTAGATCATGGGTGTGAGACCACTACTCTGGGCGTGCCATCTGCACGCAGCACATCGGGAAGGAAGGCTCAAAAGGTGCCAGAGCAACCGCCGCCGACCCCGCAGATCACCGTCCGCAGGCTGGTCATCGTCGCCCTCGGCGCGACGTGTGCGGGCTTTCTCATCTCGCTGTCCTTTGGGTTTGCTGACCACTCTCCGACCCCGCACGACGTGGGTCTCGCGATCGCGGGTCCGTCCGTCGTGGCCGAGCACATCCAAGCCGGGCTCGATCACGTCTCGCCCGGCGGGTTCAAAGTCGTCCACGCCCCGTCGGCGCGGGTCGCGTGGAACGAGATCCTCGATCAGAGCACGGCCGGTGCCCTCATCATCCCGCCGACCGGTCCCACCACCACGCTGACCGCCGCAGCCGGCGGCCTGACCCTGGAACAAGGCGTCGTGACAGCGCTCACGGCGAGCTCCCACGCCATCGGTCGTGCGACCGTCGTCCACGACCTCGTGCCCCTCCCTCAGAGCGACCGCGCCGGCCTCACGACCTTCGTGTTCGAACTCGGGCTGCTGATTCCCGCCGTACTCGTCAGCATCGGCATCTTCCTCGTGGGACGCGTACAACGTCTGTGGTACCGCGTGCTCGGAGCCTGCGGCTTCGTCCTCCTGGTCGCCGCGGCCGACGTGATCGCCCAGTACGGGATCCTCGGCGCCTTCAGCACCGCGCCCCTCGCCACCTATGGCATCGGCGTCCTCGGCGGCGCGTCGTTCGTGCTGTTCGTCGCCGCTTGCCAGGCCGTGCTTGGAATCTCCGGCACCGCGCTCGGCGCGGTCACCTTCATCTTCGTCGGTAATGCGCTCAGCGGCGGAACGATCCCCGTCTCGTTCCTGCCCAATGTCTATCGCCAGTTAGCCAGGTGGGTACCCAACAGCGCAATCGTCACCGGGGTCCGATCGGTCGTCTACTTCGGCGGACGCAGCCTCGGACATCCACTGCTCGTCCTCTCGTTGTGGACCGGGCTCGCCCTGATCGTGATCGCCGCCGTCGATCTCCTCCACATCAGCGAGCTTCGCCGGTCCGCAGCGCCGCCCCACCAGATCTACGCCCAGTCCGCTCTGGATCATCTGCGCGCGAGATCGCAAAGCACCACGATCGAAGGAGGGCAGTAGGCATGCAAACCATTGGATTCATCGGCCTGGGAAGCATGGGCGGCAACATGGCCGCCCGCTACCTCGCCGCCGGGTACACCGTGTACGGCGAGGATCGCGACCGCGAACACGCGCAGTCGCTCGTCGATCAGGGCCTGCAGTGGGCGAGCACGCCACGCGCGCTCGCCGAGTCGGTCGACATCGTCATGACCTCGCTCCCGAACGACGAGATCGTCAAAGCCGTCGCGTCCGGCCCCGACGGGATCGTCGCGGGGTGCAGCGAGGGGAAGGTATGGGCGGATCTGAGCACGATCAGCCCGCGCGCGAGCCGCGAGGTCGCCGAGCAGGTCCGCGAGCACGGCCGTGGCGCGCAGATGCTCGACACGCCCGTGTCGGGCAGCGTTCCCCAGGTCAAGAGCGGAACGCTGACGATCATGGTCGGCGGCGACCCGGACGCCTTCGCCCGGATCGAACCCGTCCTTCGCGTGCTCGGGACGCCGACCCACATCGGCGAGAACGGACAGGGGCTCGCGCTCAAGCTCGCGATCAACATCAGCCTGGCCGTCCAGACCCTCGCCTTCTCCGAAGGCCTGCTCGTCGCCGAGCGCGAAGGGATCGACGCGCAGCTTGCCGCCAAGGTGATGTCCGAGAGCCAGATCGGCTCCCCCATGCTCAAGCTACGCATCCCGCTCATCCTCAACCCCGACCAAGCCTGGTTCGACATCGGACTGATGCACAAGGACATCGGCCTCGTCTGCCAGATCGGCGCCGACCAGGGAATACCACTCCCCACCGCCCAGGTCGCCGACCACGTCCTGAGCCAGGCCGAAGAACTCGGCTACACCCACCGTGACATCGCCGCCCTCCACGAGTTTCTCGCGCATCTGGGTGACGGCTCGTCCGTTTCGTAGGGTGGTCGTGAAACCGGCCTATATGAGGCTGTCGCAAAACGTTTGCGGCTTTTGGTGTTGTGGGCGGGTTCGTGTGATGTTTGGGTGTGGTGTGAGTGGTTCCCGCGTCGGTCCTAGGTGTGCTGGCTGTTGGTGGTCGGCAGCGATCCCGTGTCGCGGGTAGCGTTCGGCTCCCCGATGCTGTCGGCCGGGGGTGTCGGCGTTTGGAGGTGGGTTGTCGCCCAGTGGCGGGTCAGGCGATCGTGACGGTGCTGTGGTGCTGGTAGAGCTTGAGGATGTTGCCGGTGAGGTGGATGAACGCCCATTCGCTGCGGGCGGCGGTCAGGCCGCGGCGGCGGAAGCGCCGGATGTGGCGGTTGTGTTTGCGGTCGCCGAAGACGGGTTCGATGAGCTGGGAGCGTTGTTTGTAGGCGGTGTGGCCTTGGGGGGTGCGTAGGAGGTGTTCCATCTCTTCGGTCGCGGTGAGGCCGGGTGGTGGGGGTCCGTCGGTGTGTCCGAGCTCGCGGGCGGCGCGTCGCTGCTTCCAGTCTTTGGTGGTCGCGATCAGGCGGTCGGGGCCGGGGCAGGTGAGGTTGTGCTCTGAGCAGTAGCCGGCGTCGGCGAGCTCGAGTTCTGGCTCGGTGGTGATCCCGGCGGCGGCGAGCGTGTGGGTGAGCTTCTGGTTCATCGGCTGGAATAGTGCGACGTCGGTGGGGTCCTGGCTGACATCGACGGCAAGCACGATTTGGTGGGGGTTGACGATTGCTTGGGCGTTGTAGCCCTGCACCCAGCCGTCCTTGGTGCTCATGATTCGACTGTCGGGATCGGTCACGTTCACCCGGCGGTCTGGCTCGGGCGCGGTCTGGAGCGCCTGGTGGGCGGCGGCGAGTCTCGCCTCGGCGAGCTCGAGCGTGGCTTGTGCTTTGTCGATCCGCAGGCGCGGGCCGGTGGTCTGCTCTCCCCTTGCCGCCGCGGCCGCTCGCCGCTCGCGCTCGGCTTGGAGATCCTCCAGGCGCTTGCGCGCGACCGCGTGATCGACCTCGGCGCGCGCGAGCGCTGCGTTGGGCTGCTTGGGCTTGCGCCCGATCTGCTGGCGGCCGTGCTCGGCCAGTGCGGCTGCCGCCTGGGTCTGACGCAGGGCGGCCTCGGCCACGGCCGCGTCCTCGGCCTTGATCACCGCAAGTGCGGCCTGCAACCTGGCCAGCCGGCCCGTCGGCGTGGAGATCTCACACGCTGGTTCGAGACCCGCCAACCCGTCCGTGTCGGCCCCGGCGAGCGGCTGATCCTCGGCCGTCAGCGCCATCAGCTTGGCGATCTCCCGCCGGACCCAGTCGCCGTCGCGATTACGCGCCAGCGACGCGTCGGCCGCGATTTTCGTCCCGTCCAACGCCACCACCGACAAGTCCGCCAGCCCGGCCGCTGCGCACAACCGCACCCCCTCGACGAACAGGCCCTCGAGCGCCCGCTCGTGCTCAACCACGAACCGCGCGATCGTCGCGTGATCAGGCACCAGCCCGCCGCAGATCACCCGGAATGCCGCATCGGTCTGGCAATGCTCCTCAATCCGCCGGCTTGAACGGATCCCACAGCAATACGCATAAAGCAACACCGCCAGCATCATCTCCGGCTCATACGGCCGCCGGCCCGAACAGCCACCCGGACGACGATGCAACACGCCGGTATCCATCTCCCCGACCACGTCGAGCACGAAGAACGCCAGATGCCCCTCATCCAGCCAGTCCCGCATCGACACCGGCATCAAGAACAACTGATCGCGCGCCGGACACAGATACGAGCGCGTCGCCCCAACCGACCCATCCCCGACTTCCGCCGCCCTGGCCGTCATCATCTGACACCTCCTCCTGACGCAGGCCCCGGCTGCTGCACTCAGCCGTAAAAGCCCTGCTCAGGAGGACTTTTTATCAGCCACACCGGACAGAACCCCACCCCTCCAGACGGTCACAATTCCCGAAAAGGCGCCCACGCCACCCCGGGTTTTGCGACAGCCTCATATATTTCCGGTTTCACGACCAGGCCCCGTACCCCGGCGGCCGGGAAAGGAGGCGACTGCGATGGATCCCACGTGGAAGCCGCACGACAAGCATGGTCAATTGACCGAGCGCAGCGACTTGCCGGACAGCGTCTTCGCGTTTCCTTCCGAACGGAAGGAGCCCCTCACCGATGCTTCGCATGTCCGAGACGCGCTCGCCCGGTTTGACCAGGTCGAGGGCGTGTCCGACGAACAGCGCGCGCTGGCTTTCGAGAACATCAAGCGAGCGGCGGAGCACTACGGCGTGCATGTGAGCGAGTCGAAGTGGCAAGACCTCGGTAGTCGCAAGTCCTAACACGACTGGCCGACAGGAGAAAGGGCCTGCTGCCGGCTACAGCGCCTGGTAGTAGACGAGCTCTCCAGGCACGGCCGGCGAGTCGGCGCTGAACAGGTAGAGCGTGACGACGAGCACCTGTTGCCCGGCGGCACCCGGTGCGGGGAGCACCGCGACGACCGGGTTGGCGACCGAGCCGGAGACCGCCTGCGTGTCGGAGCTCAGGGTGAGCGGGAAGAGCTGCCCGGTGGAGGTGTCCTGGAGGACGACGCGCCAGCTGCCAAAGTCATCCCATACGGCCTGTCCCTCGTAGATTCGCCATCGGTCGCCGGCAAAGCTGAACTGGCGCCAGTCCCCGTGGCTCCCGGATAGTCCCTGCTGATCGAGCGCGGCGTCCAGCGGCTTCTCGGTGTGCGCGGTCCAGCGCCTGAAGTCGACCAGCGTGCCGATCGCCTCGCGGTCCGGGCCGCGGCCGCCTTTCGCCTCCGTCTCGTAGTGGAAGCCGATGTGGAGAACCGAGCGCCACAGGCTGTGGTGCCAGGTGACCGACAGGATCGTCGGCGTCCCGTTGTTGTACCGGGAGAAGGTCTGTGGCAGGTCCCGCTGGGCGGCGTAATGGCCCGCCTCGAGCTCGGCCAGCGAGGCGTAGTACCGGAGGCGAACGATGTTGCCCACCTTCGGGATCTTCTTCTCATATGCGAGCAGAAAGCCGCCGCCGGGAGTCGTACACAGCGTTGGCATGCTCGCCCCGAGCGGGTCCAGCACTACGATCCGAGTCCAGTGAATCAGGTCGGGCGAGTACGCCAGGCTGATCCTGAACTCCCACGCGTATGGTCCGAACTCGGTGTGGTAGACGCCGAGATAGCCCCCGCCCGGATCGGCGATCGGATCGAGCACATCCATCGACTCGCCGAGGTTGTCCGCCGTGCCGTAGGACACCTGGCCGCTGCCGACGCACGGGACGTCGTCGATCAGGCTCTGGAGTTGCGCGACGGCGCTCTGCTGCTGGGTCGGAGCGCCCCCCGGCATTGTTTGTGTCTGGCACGACGTCGGACTCGCCGACACCCCGTCCGCCTGGGCGGGGACGGGCCACAGCGCCAGCACCCCCAGCAGCGACACGACGGCCAGCCAACAACGACGGAACCTCACCGCGGTCAGTCGTACCGAATGGGCGATAAACGCAGCGTCAAACCAGTCAAGCCCGTGGTCCCGGATACGATGGTCCGGGTCTACACCACCGAAAAAGGAGGCGATCGTGTTCGAGCCGCCTGAGCTCGAGGAGATAGAGCGAGAGGAGCGTGAGGCACGGTTGCGCCTGGCCGAGGCCCGCGATAGGGAGGAGCGCAACGAGGGTGAGACTCCGACAGCAGACCACGAGCTGCTTCAGAGGCTCGAGGCGGACTGGAAGCACGCGCTCGAACGCCTTCATCACATCCGCGGGCACGCCGAGGGCTGATCGCGCCGGCCGGCCCTGACCGGCAGAGCTTTAGTTGCGATCGCCGGCGCTGTGGTGGCGCCAGCCGTCGGAGTACTCCTCGTCGTGCAGCCGGTAGAGCTGGTGCGCGTAGTGATCCAGACGATCGGCGGCCGCCTGGGCCTCGTGATAGTCCTTGCCGTGATCTCGCGCCGGCGTCTTCTCCTCGGCACGCTTGCGGACGATGTGGAGCTCCTCGCGGGCCAGCTCCACGACCTTTTCCAGCGTCTCCTCGAGGTCCACGTTCTTCCTTTCGCTCGCCTAGT
>DATJUA010000073.1:0-4774 GCA_035502815.1 Solirubrobacteraceae bacterium | reverse complement strand
TATTCAACCCGCCGGTGCAGGACGGGATGGCGTTGATGGTCGACCGGTTGCTGGATGCGGGCTTCGAGGAACAGGAGGTGTACGTGATGGCGGTCGTGAACACGCGTCTGGTGGCGGGGGCGGAGGCACTGTGAGCGCGCGCAGGCTGATGGTGATCGGCGCGCATTCGGCCGATTTCGTGTGGCGTTCGGGCGGCGCGATCGCCGTCACCACGACGAACGGAGGGACGGCGAGCGTGATCGCGCTGTCCTATGGGGAGCGCGGTGAGTCCGGGGAGCTGTGGAAGGAGCCCGACCAGACGCTCGAGAACGTCAAGAAGATCCGCCACGGCGAGGCGCAGCGGGCGGCGCGGGCGCTCGGGGCGAGTTTCGAGTGCCTCGACATGGGCGACTACCCGCTCGACATCGACGTCGAGGGGCTCAAGCTGATCTCGGACAAGATCCGCGAGTTCGCTCCCGACGTCCTGATCACCCACACCGACACCGATCCGTTCAATCCGGATCACCCGGTCGCCTACGCGGCGGTGAACCGCGCCCGCGGGCTGGCCGCGGGCGCGGGCGTGCCGAGCGCGTTCGGCACGATCAAGCCGCCGGTCTTCTACCTGTTCGAGCCCCATCAGCCCGAGCTGTGCAACTTCACGCCGAACACGTTCGTCGACATCACGGGCGTGCTGGACTCAAAGCTCAAGGCGATGGAGGAGATGAAGGCGCAGAAGTACCTCCAGACCTACTACGCCCAGCGAGCCGATCAGCGCGGCAATCACGCCCGCCGCTCCTCGGGCAACCAGGACATCCGCCAGGCCGAGGCCTTTCAGCGGGTGATCCCCAACGTCCTGAGCGAGCTGTGAGCGCGGTCCACGAAGAGCTCGCCGAGCTCGGCTCCGCCACCGTGTACGAGGCGGGCGGACGGCGCGGCTACGTCGACGCCGACCTGATCCAACTCGTCGCGGGCTCGCGCGTGGCCGGCCCGGCCCGTACGGTGGTTTGTGGCCAGGACGACAACCTGATGGTGCATGCCGCGATGGCGGCGGTGCAGCCGGGCGAGGTGCTGGTGTTGACGATGCCCGAGCCGCGGCCGGTGGCGCTGGTGGGCGATCTGTTGGCCACCCAGGCCCGGGCCCAGGGCGCCGCGGCGATCCTGGTCGACGCGTCGGTGCGCGACGTCGAGGAGCTGGCCGAGCTGGGTCTGCCGATCTGGGCGCGCTGGGTGCGGGTCAAGGGCGCCGGCAAGGACGGGGTCGGCTCGATCGGCGATCCGGTCACGGTGGGCGGCGCGAGGATTCGCACCGGGGACGTGCTCGTGCTCGACGCCGACGGCGTCGCGGTGGTCGAGCACGAGCGCATCGAGGAGGTGCTCGAGGCATCCCGGGAGCGGCTCGAGCGCGAGCGGGTGAAACGCGAGAAGCTCCAGGCCGGCGAGCTCTCATATGACCTCGACGGCCTGCGGGAGAAGGTCGACGCCTTGAAGTGAACGACGCAACCCACGATCTCGCGCACATCGCCCACGCCGAGCTGCTCACGCCGTTCCCCGAGGACAGCCTGCGCTTCTTCGTCGAGCTGTTCGGGATGCACATCGAGCATCAGGAGGGGCAGTCGGTGTTCCTGCGCGGGTGGGGCGAGTACCAGCCCTACGGCCTGAAGCTGACCGAGTCGGAGCTGCCCGGGCTGGGCCATACGGCGCTGCGGGCGTGGAGCCCGGACGCGTTGCAGCGGCGGGTGAGCGCGATCGAGGCGACCGGGCTGGGGATCGGCTGGAGCGAGGGCGATCACGGGCACGGGCCCGCGTACGAGTTCAACGACCCCGACGGGCACCGGTTCGAGGTCTTCTACGAGCAGGATCGCTACGTGCCCCCGGAGCATCTGCGTCCGCGTCTGAAGAACGTGCCTCAGCGTCACGTCGATCGGGGCGCGGCGGTCAAGCGGATCGACCACGTCAACGTGCTCGCCGCCGACGTCGCGGCCAACCGCCGCTTCGCGGCCGATCAGCTCGGCTACCGGACCTATGAACAGGTGGTCAACGACGACGGGTCCGAGCAGGGCGCGTGGATGAGCCTGTCGATCGCCGCCCACGAGCTGATCTACACGGCCGATCACGCCGGCGGCCACGGTCGCCTGCACCACCTGGCCTGGTTCGTCGACACGCGCGAGGAGCTGTTGCGCGCAGCCGACCTATTCCTCGACGCCGACGTCCCGATCGAGGCCGCGCCGTCCAAGCACGCGGTGGCGCAGGGGATGTTCCTGTACGTGTACGAGCCCGGGGGCAACCGGGTCGAGGTGACGACCGGGACGCACTTCATCTTCGATCCGGCGTACGAGCCGATTGTGTGGACCCAGGCCGAGCGTGCCCGCGGCCAGGCCTGGGGGGTCAAGACGATCGAGACCTTCCACACCTACGGCACGCCCGACCTGAGCGGCAAGGCGACCGGGCCGCCGATCCCGCCCACCAGCCAGATCCCCACCATCCCGCAAGCGACGACCGTATGAGCGAGGACCGGGCGCTGATCCGGGACGTCGTCGAGAACTGGGTGGTGTGGCGCGACGCCGGCGACTGGGAGCGCTTCGCTACGGTCTGGCACGACGACGGGTTCATGATGGCGACCTGGTTCCAGGGCCCCGCCCGAGAGTTCATCCGGGTCAGTCGCGAAGGGTTCGAACGCGGGGTCAGCATCCTGCACTTCCTCGGAGGCATCTCGGTCGACGTGGTCGGCGATCGCGCCATCTCGCAGACCAAGATGACGATCTCGCAACGGGCCGAGGTACACGGGGTCGAGTGCGACGTCGTCTGCACGGGACGCTTCTACGACTTCCTCGAGAAGAGAGACCATCCCCGCCCACCCCACTGGGGCATCGTCCTGCGCCAGCCGATCTACGAGAAGGACCGGCTCGATCCGATCGACCCCGCCGCGACGCTCCGCCTCGACCCCGACTTGCTAGCGCGCTTCCCGTCTGGCTACCGTCACCTCGCCTACGTGCAGACGCAGCTCGGCTTCGAGGTCAAGCGCGACATGCCCGGCCTGGTCGGGCCCGGGGTACAGCGTTTGTATCGCCGCGGCGCGGACTGGCTCGCGGGCGGCGAGCTGAGCGATCCGCTCCAGACGCTCGATTGAGTCGCCCCCGCCTCCAGCCGCCGCGCGCGTCGGTGCTGTTGGCCGCCGCCATGATCTTGCTCGCGGCCAACCTGCGCCCGGCCGCCGCCGCCATCGGGCCGCTACTGGGCCGGATCCAGCATGACACCGGCCTGTCGGGATTCGGCGCGGGCCTGCTCACGACCCTGCCCGTCCTCTGCTTCGGCGCGCTCGCGCCGCTCGCGCCGACCCTGGCCCGCCGCCTGGGCGAGCGGACGACCGTGGCGGTGGCGCTGGCCGTGCTCCTGCTCGGCCTGCTCGTGCGCCTCGTGCCCGGAATCGGCTTCCTGTTCCTCGGCACCGCGCTGGCCGGTGCCGCGATCGCCATCGGTAACGTGCTGCTCCCCGTCCTCGTCCGAGGCAACTTCCCGGATCGCATCGGCCTGCTGACCGGGCTGTATACGACGAGCCTGGTCGGGTTCGCGGCCCTCGCCGCCGGCATCTCGGTGCCGGTGGCCAACGCCTTCGGCGGCGGCTGGCGCCCCGGCCTGGGCATCTGGGCCGTCCCCGCCGCCATCGCACTCGCGGTGTGGGCGCCCGAGCTCCGGTGCCGGCAGCGGGCCGCGCGGCCCGCCGGCCACCGGGTCGCGGGCGCTCGGGCCCTGCTCCGCGACCGCGTCGCCTGGTCGGTCACCCTGTTCTTCGCGGTTCAGTCGGCGGGCTTCTACGCGACGTTGGCCTGGCTGCCGAGCGTGTTCCATAGCCACGGGCTGAGCACGACGAAGTCGGGGCTGCTACTCAGCCTGTCGCTCGTGGCGGGTCTGGTCCCGGCGCTCACGTTGCCGACGCTGGCGGCTCGGGCCCACGATCAGCGTCGCTTCGTGCTCGCGGTCGTCGGCTGCATCCTGGTCGGGTGGCTCGGCGTCCTGTTCGATGCGACGGGCGCGCCCTACCTGTGGGCGATCCTGCTCGGGGTCGGCCAGAACGCGGCCTTCCCGCTCGCGCTCACCATGATCGTGCTCCGCGGAGGCAGCCTGACCAACACGGCCGGCCTGTCCACGCTGGTGCAGACCGTCGGGTATCTGGTGGCCGCTCTCGGCCCGCTCGCGATCGGCGCCGTCCACGAACTGACCGGCTCGTGGACGCCATCGCTGCTCGTGCTGATCGGCCTGCTCGTGCCGCAGCTGCTTCTCGGCCTGGCCGCGGCGCGAAATCGCACCGTCACGCCGGCGGTCGGCTAGGGGGCCTCGCTTCGCTCGGCATCCGTGGGGCCACGAGGGCCCGTCCTGACCCGGCTCGCGCTCCGCAGGACCCGGCGGCCGCACCGCACGCCCCAACCCGCGCGCCGCAGGGCCCAGCCCACGCCCCGCGGGAGCCACCCCACGGCCGCCGGACCCGCCGCCCCGCCCAGCGCCGCACCCAGGCCCCGACGGGGGCAGCCAGGTAATGGTTGGTAAAGTTCGGTATGTGATCGCCTGTTCACATGGCGAACCATTGCGGGGGGATCCATGGCGCGGCTGATGTCGCTTTCGGACGCGGTCGCCGAGCTCGTGAGCGACGCCGATTCGGTCGCCTTCGAGGGGTTCACCCACCTGATCCCGTTCGCCGCCGGCCACGAGGTCATCCGCCAGGGCCGCCGCGAGCTCGAGCTGATCCGGATGACCCCGGACCTTCTGTACGACCAGATGATCGGCATGGGCGTCGCGCGCC
>DATJUA010000072.1:0-69313 GCA_035502815.1 Solirubrobacteraceae bacterium | reverse complement strand
TCTCGCTACTTTCACGCAGGAGATCACCGGTTCGAATCCGGTTGGGGGTACTCTCACAAACGCCTGTAACAATGGCCTTTCCGGTTTGCTCCGTGGGGCGCCGTGGTAGCAGGCCGGGCCGATGGAAGCGCTATGGAAGTGGTTGTGCGGGCAACTTTCCTAGAAGCCCAATTACGCGGCTGCTCCGCTGACGGGACGATGGGGCCCGCGAGGCCGTTGCCGAGCCAGACGCTCGTGTGCCCGACGAGCGAGCGCTCCGTCCTGGCGCTTCACAGATTGCTGGCACAGTTGAGCAAAGCCGGGAAGGGACGCTCGTGAGGCCGGTCTCGCTTCTAACCAGGCCGCCGTGTCGACGAGCCCGCAGGCTTGCGCGGCGGCTGATCGCATGAGATCGTGGGCGCGTGGAGGGGCGGCACGAAGAAGTAGACGGCGAGACCGTAGTCGCCGTCCATTGCGACGGCACGTTCGACGTTGAGGTGAAGGGCGAGTCGCATCATCAAGACGCGATCGGCGCTTGCGTCGCCGGCGCCGACCTTGAGGTTACGTCCGATGATGCGTGCTCATGTGAGTTCAACGTGCGTCTAGTGCGGGAACCGGAGAACGCCTACGACGCGAACGCTGTCGCAGTGAGGTCTCCGACGGGCGAGACTCTGGGGTACCTCTCGCGGGAGGCTGCGCGCGACTATGCGCCGGTTCTTGATCGGATCGCCGATCTGGCGACTGTTCAGTGCGCTGCACGTGCGTACGGGCGACGCACGGGGTCTCGAAGTCCCTGGAACTTCGGGATCTGGCTAGACCTTCCGGACGCATCGCGTCTCGAAGGTGGCCTCGGCGAACTGCTCCGGGGAGCTGGTGGTGTAATCACGGCCAGCGGCCGCGCGGATGGAAGGCGGGAGCCGCTACTTGCCGAGAGCTGCCCCGCCTGCGGAGCCACGACTCTCATCACCAAAGGGGCGGGCGGGTTTCGTTGTCGCTCGTGCCAGAACGATGTGTGGTTCATCAACTGCCACCATTGTCGTGAGGAGACCAAGATCTACGGCTCCGTGGGCGGCACCGGGGCCCTGGGATTCGACTGCAGCAGCTGCGGCACGCGGAACGTGGTCGACAAGCGCACGCTTCGCGAAATTAACGCGGAGGTCCGCCGAGCGGAGCGTGCGGCGGCCGGCAAGCGCCGCGACGCCGCTCTCGCAGACAAGCAGAGCCGGGAGACGAAGGCGATTCGTGAGACAGGGCGGGTGCAGGCTCAGTTCGCCGCGCTAACCACGATCCTGACCTCGACCGCCGGCGAGTCGTTCTCCTTCCACCGACTCAAAACCGTTCCTGAACATCGCAGCTTCAGTCCCGGTGCGCTTGCCCAGGCCGAGGAGGAACCAGTAATCGATGGCTTCCTCCCTCCCGCCCCCCAAGGATTTCGCTCTCTCCTGCCCGGTGCCGCGCGCAAACACCGCGAGCAGCTTGAGCAAGCCGATCGGGCGTTTGCCGAGGCGTGCGAGCAGCACGAATCCAGAGAAGCTCGACGCCTGGAGGCGCTGAAGTTGGCTCGCGATGAGTTTGACGCTAAGACGGCCGAGCTCGAGGCCGCGACGCGTCGTCAACATGCCGATGTCGATCAACTCGAAGCCAAGTTTCGAGCGGGCGATCCCCCGGCTATTGCTGAGTACTACGCAGCCGTGCTCGGGTCAATTAGCTTCCCCTACGAAAGGCCGGAAGAGGAATCACGCGTCGCGTATGCACCGGAGTCGTGGCAGCTCGTGATCGAGCTCGAGCTGCCGCCGGTGGAGGTCGTGCCGGATGTTCGCGAGTATCGCTACATCAAGTCGCGCGATGAGGTGAAGCCTATGGCCGTTCCGGCGGCCGAGCGGCGGCGGGTGTATGCGTCGCTCATCGCGCAAATCGCGTTAGCCGTACTTCGGGACGCATTTGAGGCCGATAGGTACGACGTCGTCGAGACAATCGTCGTCAACGGGCACGTTCACACGATCGACAAGCGCACCGGTGAACAGATCCATCCGTGCCTGTTGACAGTCCGAGCCACACGAGAGCGTTTTAACGAGCTCAACTTAGCTCGTGTCGATCCAGCCGAGTGCCTGAAAGGCCTGAGCGCATCGATATCGAAAAGCCCGGCGGAAATGGTTCCGGTCCGGCCTGTGCTCGATTTCGACATGGTCGACCCGCGATTCGTGACGAAAGAGAACGTCCTCGAGACCCTCGACACGCGGCCGAATCTCATGGAGCTCACTCCGAAAGAGTTCGAGTCCCTTATCACCAACCTTTTCGAAGCGATGGGCCTCGAAACGCGACTGACACAGCCTTCGCGGGACGGCGGCGTCGACTGTGTCGCGTATGACTCACGTCCGATCTTCGGCGGAAAGGTCGTCATCCAGGCCAAGCGCTACAAGAACACCGTTGGGGTCAGCGCCGTGCGGGATCTGTTCGGAACCATGCAAAACGAGGGAGCCAGCAAAGGCATCCTCGTAACGACAAGCGGCTACGGACAAGCGTCCCACGAGTTTGCGAACGGCAAGCCACCTGAGCTCATCGACGGCGGAAACTTGCTGTACCTCCTCCAAGAACACGCCGGCATCGAGGCGAAGATCGTCGTTCCTGAAGATTGGATCGAACCCGAGCCTGATGCATGATCCGACGCGGCCTCGGCTACGGCGAAGGGTCCCGCACTGGTGTCTTGAGACGCCGCCCCCTCTTGGCTGGTCCCGCCCAGTCTGCCACGCCCGTCACTATTAGCGCATGACCCAGCTCATGCCAGGCGTGAAACCCGAGGATCTCGCTCCGGCGGCGGATCCAGGCGAAGGGAAGAGGATCGGGGAGGAAGCAGCTCGGCGGCTTGCCGAGGTGTACGGCGATCGCCTCCGGCAGGTGGTCTTATTTGGCTCATGGGCGCGCGGCCAAGCTCATGAGGAATCGGACGTTGACCTGCTCGTGGTCCTGGACCACGTGCACGACAGGGCTTCCGAACGGGAGCAGATCGTCTACACGCTCTTCGATCTGGAGGCCGATTCTGGGCGGGCGATTGAGGCTTTCCCGGTGGGGCTGGCCGATGTCCGAACGCGGAGTCGGCCGCTTGTACGCGCTGCACTGGATGAGGGTCTACTCGTCATTCGAGACCGGCCGTGACGAGGATCGACCCGAGCCACGAGGAGCTCGATGCCGCTCGGGCCCTTGTCGATAGCGGCTTCCCACGTCAGGCGATCTCGCGCGCCTATTACGCGGCGTTCTACGCGGCCCGAGCTGCTCTCGAAGCTGTTGGCGAGTCGTCGCCTAAGACGCACAGCGGGATGCGAAGCCGATTCGGCGATCTTGCGCGCTCAACCCCCAACCTCGGTCCGGAGGTGGGCCGGGCCCTCAGCCAACTCGGCACGGATCGGACCGAGGCAGATTACGACGAGCCCACCATCACGATCGACGAAGCGAAAGACGCAATCGCGAAGGCCCAGCGAGTCGTGGAGGCGGTTGAGCGCGCCATCGCGGCTGGACTTGGAGAAGCGCGGCCGCGATAGCGAAGGCCTCGGGTCAGGAAGCCCACGACGCCTTCAATTGGTCCTTGGCCACCCTCAACGAGAACGCTCGCCGGGCCGAGACTGCGGATCCACCCTGATCACACGTGCAACGGCCGGCGGATGCGTGGAGCTTTCACGCAGGAGATCACCGGTTCGAATCCGGTTGGGGGTATCTCACGAATCGCCCGTGATTACGGGCTCTCCAGTCGCGGCCGCGGTGCTTCGCGGACGCACACCGGCTCCTATGGAAGCGGTTGCACACGGTTCGGTCGGATCCGCAGGGACGCTTGGCGACGGGCGGCTGGTCGTTCAGTCGCCCACCGGAAACGCTCAAGGCCGAGCGCCGAGTAGCTCTACAGAGCGGGCAAGCGCGAATGGTCAACCCGTTCCCGTTGGCCGAGGCGATGAAGATGATCGTCGCCGGCGCGAAATGTGAGGCGCCAGCCAGCCATCGAGCTGTATCCGCTTCTATCCCCGAACGAGGGATAGAAGCTCGGGCGCCTCGACCGCTCCGGGTGTATGGCTCCCTATACCCATCTATCCCCGCTCTGGGTATATCGTGGGATGGGGGTACATGGCCGCGGGCAGGCCGCTGGCTGCGGACAAGCTCGGTGGCGGGTCCCACGAGCGCGTCGTGGCTCCTCTCGTTGCACTGCAGTAACGCCTTCACGAGGCGCCGCGCGATCCATTTACGAGGCAGAAGTCGGGGACATGGCGGCTGCGGGACCCGTCCGCTTGCTCGCCACCGGTGAGCACGGCGTCATCGCGACATTACGTTTCGTCGCGATTCCGCTCGCCGGCCTGCGCGTCCCCGGAAGGTAAAAGTGGTCGTCGGCGCGAGGGCGCTTTGCGCTCAAGGCAGGTTCAACCGCGGCGTACCCGTCGCGCGCGAAAGGTGTCGCACAAACGTGCGGCGTTGTTCGTCACACACAACCAGCAGATCCGCCACGCACGGCCGATGGCGATTCAGGTGGTGCATATACGCACCCTCAGCGCCAATGGCCCGGGCAAGACACCCCGCCCCGCGAGCTGCCTTTGTTACCCGATCACAACCAAGTTCCAGTGGTCATGACAGGTTCTTTAGTCCGGCGCCGGTGAGCCGGTAACCGGGGGCGAGGTTCGCCGGGTCGGTCTGGGTGAGTTCAACGATCGCGGCGCCGGCGATCTCGGGCGTGAGTGACGGGCCGAACGGCGCGAGGTATTCCTCTTCGCTCTGGCTGGTGCGAGCGGCGTAGGCTTGGACGGCAGGGCGGCCGAGGTTGGTCATCGGTGTGATCGCTGGGAACACGCTTGTATATGTGATTTTCAGACCGGCGCGGTTTGCCTCTTCTTGGGCGTAGGCGGTGATGAATCGCTGGGTGGCCTTCGCGCCGGCGTACCCGCCGGTCAATGGTGAGCCTTGCAGGGCGGCGCCGCTTGAGATCACGATGGCCCGGCTGCCCGGCTGGAGCGGCTTTATGAGCGTCTCGCGCAGCCAGTGGAACGTGATCTGCACGTCCGTGTTCCAGTTCACTGAGAACGTCTCCCATGTTTGTTCGTGCAGCGGGACTATCGTCGGACGGGCGCCGGCGACCAGCACAATGGCTCCGGGTTCGTATTGTTTGAGCAGGCTGGTGGCGAGGGTCGGGTCGGTCGCGTCGGCTACCTCGGCCCGGACGTTGCCGAAGCGGCCCGCGAGTTCGTTCAGCGCCTGGGCGGAGCGGGCGACGGCGATCACCGTGCGGCCGGTCTGCCCGAGGCCGGTGGCGATCCCCCGGCCGAGGCCACTGGAGGCGCCGACCACTATCACGGCGTTGTTCGGGAGTTCGGTGTTGGGAGTCATTGGTCTCTCCTTTGTCTAAGCGGCCGGTGCTGGAGGTGGCCACGTGGGCCACCTCCGGCAAGCAGCGGGATTGGCTGGGCCTACCTCGCCGGGGCGAGGACTGGGTGGGGTTCGTGGATGCCGGTGGCGACCGGGTCAGGGCGCTTCTCGCGGCGCATCAGCACGAAAATCGCCGGCACGGCGATCAGAGCGATGGCTCCCAGCGCCCAGAACGCGTGCTGGAAGCCGCCCGTGAGCGCGACGGGCATGCTGCTTCCCGCGTGCACCAGCGCGTTGGTGTGGCTGGCAGCGACGCTCGAGGCGATCGCGATCCCGATCGCGCCGCCGAGCTGCTGGGAGGTGCTCAGCAGCCCCGAAGCGAGCCCCGACTGGTGCTCTGCCACGCCGGCGAGCGCGGCGATCGAGATCGGGATAAACGAGAACGCGGTGCCCGCGCCGGCGATCGCGAGCGGACCGGCGAGGTTGGCCAAGAAGTGCCCGTGAACGGGCACCTGCGTGGCCCACAGCACGCCCGTGCCGATCATGGCCATCCCGACCGCCATGACGACCTTCGGGCCGACGCGGGTGACCAGCAACTGCGAGAGGCCGGCGAGCGCGACCGAGGTCAATGACGCGGCCAGCCACGCGAGGCCGCTCTGGATCGCTGACCAGTGCAGCACCTGTTGCATGTACAGGGTCCCAGCGAACAGGAATGCGTAGAAGCTGCCGCCCAACAGCAGTCCCGCCGTGTTCGCACCCGACAGGGTGCGCAGCCGGAAGATTCCAAGCGGCAGTACCGGCTCCTTCACGCGGCTTTCGATCACCACGAACGCAATCAGCAGCGCGACTGCGGCGACGAGCACGGCGATCGTCCGGGTCGCGCCCCAGCCGTACTGTGGTGCCTGGGAGATGGCATCCACCAGCAGCACCAGTCCGCCGGTGCCGGAGAGCGCACCGGCCACGTCGAACCGCCGACTGGCCGCGTCGATCCGGCTGTCCGGAACGATCCGCGGCGCCAGCGCCAGCGCGAGAACCCCGATCGGGACATTCAGATAGAAGATGTACTGCCAGCCGGCGTAGCGGGTCAGAAGGCCGCCGGTGATCAGCCCAACGGTCGCGCCGGCCGCGGCGATCCCGCCCCAGATCCCCAGCGCCTTGTTGCGCTCAGCGCCCTCATCGAACATGTTCATCACAATCGAGAGAGCGGCCGGGAGCATGATCGCCGCGCCGAGTCCCTGGATCGCCCGCATTCCGATCAGGAACACATCGCCGGTCGAGAGTGCACACGCGAGCGACGCGGCGCTGAACAGACCCAGCCCGACCATCAGCATGCGCCGGCGGCCGAGCAGATCCGCGGCCCGCCCACCGAGAAGTAGAAACCCCCCGAACGTGAGCGCGTAGGCGGTGACTACCCACTGCAGGTTTGTCTGCGAGAAGCTCAGGTCGCGGCCGATCGTCGGCAGCGACACGTTGACGATCGTCAGATCGATGATCGTCATGAAATAGGCGACCGCCAGCAGCGCAAACGCGCGCCAGCGATTGGGCTTCGGTGATGCGGACATAGCTAGACCTCCAGCGATCTGGTGGGGAAACGAAATGCGCGGCGAGGAGAACACGGCTGCCAGACGGTCTGGCTCCTACGTCGCTGTTCACCACGTCAAACCGCGATCCGCGGCCAAACTAATCGGTGGTCCTCGGCCCTTGTTTCGCGGTCTACCGGGACTCGAATCGCGCCGGCAGCGCGGGGTCCAGAAATGCGTCGATCCCGACGATCCGTCCGCTCTCGATCAACAGCACGGAGATGCCGTGCGGGATCCACTCGCCCTCGTCGCTTTGAACGTGGATCGTCACCGCAGGCCGGCCGTTCGCCCAGACGGCTGCGTGTCGTATCCGGGTTAGCTCCCCACCGGCGACAGTCTCGTGGAAGAACCGGGCGATCCGGGACGCGCCGATCACCGATGGTTGCGGCGGCATCCTGAGGATCACATCCTCGCGCAGGATCGATACCAGGCCGTCGATGTCATCGCGCTCGAACGCAGCCACGTAACGCTCCAGCAGCTCCCGTTCGGCCGGATCGACTGTGCGCTCGCCTGGGTCGGGGAGGTGCTGGTCGACCGTCGCGCGTGCCCGCTGGAGGGCACTGTTGATAGAGGCGACGCTCGACTCCAGCAGCTCGGCCACCTCCGAGGCTGTCCAGCCGAGCACGTCGCGGAAGATCAGGACGGCGCGCTGGCGAGCCGGCAGCTCCTGGATCGCGCGCAGCAGCGCGAGCTCCATCCCCTCACGGATCGCGTATCGAGCCGCTGGGTCGTACGTCGCCGCCGACGTCTCCTCGAGCGGGGTGTCAGGAAACGGGTCCACCGGCTCGGGTCTGCGCGGCCGTCGCTCAAGCTCATTCAGGCAGGCGTTGGTCGCGATCCGATAAAGCCAGGTCTGGATCTGGGCACGCGGCTCAAACCGCTCCAGGGCCCGCCACGCTCGCAGCAGCGTTTCCTGCGCGAGATCCTCGGCATCGTGCGCCGAGCCCAGCATTCGGTAGCAATGCACCTCGAGCGCGTGCCGGTACGGCGCAACCAGCCGCCCGAAGGCCAGCTCATCTCCCGCCTGTGCGGCGGCCAGCAGCGCGCGCTGATCTCTGTTGCGGGCTTCGTCGCCGGTCACTGTTCAGAGCGTGGGCAACCCGGGTCGAGACTCATGGCGGTGTCAGCCGCATCCTCATCGCACATACCGACGGCGACTCGGTATAGCAACATCCGAGCCGTGATCCCGGGCTCGTGGAGCTCGCGTTCCCGCCACGCGGTTAGGACCGTGTCTGACACCGCGCGTCTTGCCTTGTCATCGTCGCCGAGCATCAGATAGCAGAACAGCTCGAGTGCCGACCGGTGCTGTTCGACAAGCCGCGCGAATGCGCGTTCGTCCTCAGGCGCCGCCGCGGGCAGCAAAGCTCGCTCGCCCCCCCGGGGGGTTTGATCTTGGTCGGCGCAACTCATCGTTTCGAGACTCGGCCGCCGGCCCGCCCCGAATCACCTCCTGGACCAGCTCGATCGGCGGCTGCTCCCAGGCGGAACAACCAGTCCCGAGCGCATGATGAGGGCCCCTCACGCCACGCGCGCGCGCAGGCACGCGCGCGCGCTGACACTCAGCACTCGCCATCCGACCCTCCACGGGTGATCCGGGCCGAAGAACGACTCCGCGGCCATCCGCTGCTCGGCGGCGTGGCGACGAAAATCCTCAATCCGCATCAGGCTGAATTGATATGTGAGCTGGGGGTTCACCGCATCTCCTTGAAGTTGGGATGGAGGTATTGCTTCCAGCTCGTCAAACCGGTCACGACGCCCAAACTCATCGGAACCGATCCGGCGGCCGATTGGCCCAATGGCAACATCGCGCCACTTGACGCCGGAAGCGGTCGTGTTGCCAAGCAAGCGGCGCTGGAAGACCCGCCACCGACGCGCATCAGTCCCCGCCGGACGGCACGCGGCAGCCCTCGGGCGGACTTAGCTTGGCTCCCAGCGCCAGCCGTCGTTGTCCTCGCACGTGATCGTCTCGCCGTCGCCTGCTACTCCACTCACCCCGTGGTCAGAGTCCCGGCAGTACTCACCGGGTTCGTAGCAGCCCCCAGAGTCAGTCATTGGGGAGCATCCTCTCCCGGTGTTGCCGGTATTGCCGGTATTGGAGCCCGCAGGCGTCACTCCGGTGTTGGCGGGCGTGCCCGTGTTTCCGGTGGTGGCGCTGTTGTGCGTGCTGGTGGCGACGACGACACCGATGATCACGGCGAGGAGAATGACCGTGACGCAGCCGCACCCGCTGCGTTTGTTCTGCTGCTTCACTACGCCCCCTTCGGTTAGCTTGTCTGCTCCCCGGTTCCGCGAGCGTATGCGATGCCTGTGCGGTCGGCAATAGGGTCTGCCTTTCATGCAGAGGCTTAGGGTCTGCCTCGATAAGCGCGTAACGGCTTCGGAGGGGCAACGAACACGTGACGGCAGACGGTCAGCGGTCGCGCGAGCCGTAAGATGAACCGACCCTCTGCGCCCGGCGGGGATCGGTGCGGCTCAACCGTGGTTTGGTCTAGGCGGGGGCTGGGGCCGGGAACGAATGCCCGACATCCTGGTTAGCCATCGGCGCTGAGACGTGCGCGTGCTGGATCAGCCAACCGCCGTCGGTGTGCTGAAGGACCGTCGTGATCCGAACTGCTATCGATTGCGTCTCTCCGCCTAGCGTGGCTTCGATCACTGCGTCGGGCGCGACCACCCACGCCACGTCGGCAGTGGTTGAGATGCGGAGCTCGCCGAACTTGACGTCTAGCTCGCCGGCCTCGTCGAAGTCGCGCTGCAAGAGATCGCGGATCGCGGCACGACCGACGGCAATTTCATCGCCGCCTGTGCCGAGCAGGACGACGTCGTCGTGGTCACCGAACGCAGCGGCAAACGCGTCCGCGTCTTTGCGAGCGTAAGCAGCGGCCCATTCGTCCAGTGCTGCAGCGAGTTGCCGTTGGACATGCGTTGTGGGGTTCATGGCGCGATTCTGACTGACCTGGACATCTGTATGCAATCGATCAACCCGCGGCGTCGCCGTCCGGCATGGCCTTGATCCCTTGATTCGCGATCTGGCGGCGAGGCTCGTCGGCGGCGGCGAGCTCATCGAGCTCAGGGCGCCATCCCCTCGTCGCCGATGTCGCGCGTGGCCCTCGGGGCCTTCATCGTGGTGCGGCCCGCTAGTGGCGCGAATCGGGTGGATCTGCCGCTTGCCAGAGCCGAGGCGAATGGCGAGAATCACCGCATGAGTGTCCCGGGGCGCGTCGTCATTCTGAACGGTGCGTCCAGCTCGGGTAAGACCACGCTCGCTGAGCATTTCCGCGATGCGAAGGCGTCCGAAGGTGAGTGCTGGCTTTTGCTCGGCATCGACGACTTTCTCATCAAACTGCCGGAGCAGTGGTTTGCGTACCCTGGCTACGGCGGGCCGTTTCGCGACGCCGGTGTGCGCTACGAGCCCTACTCGGAAGGGCTCGAGCCCCGGGTCGGGGAAGTCGGGCGCCGACTGCTTGCTGCGTATCACGAGGCCGTGGCGGCGTGTGCACGTGTCGGTTTCAACGTCTTGGTTGACGACGTCTGCTTTGACGAGCACTCAGCGGCGGGATGGCAAGACGCGTTAGCAGGACTACCCGCGGCGTTCGTCGCCGTCCGGTGTGAGCCGGACATTGCGGAAGCTCGAGAACAGGCGCGCGGTGATCGCCTTCCGGGGCTTGCCCGAGGCCTCAGCGGCCTCGTTCACCGCGACCTGGCGTACGACTTCGAAGTCGACACCAGCTGCGCCGACATTGAGACCGTCACCGCACAACTGATCAGCTTCATTGACGCTACTTGAGAAACCAGCGGAGATTTCCCGCGCGCGCACAGAACTGGACGTAGGATCGGTTCGTGATTGAGCGTTCGACGTTCACGGCCACCACCTCGGCCGGGAGTCTCGCCGGCTGGTTCGTGGGTGACGGCCCGCGGCTGCTGCTGCTACATGGAGGCCCTGGGCTTCGTTACGACTACATGTTGCCGCTCGTCGCCGAGCTCGAGGCGGACTTCCGTGTGGCCATCTTTCAACAACGGGGTCTCGAGCCCTCGACAGTTGACGGCCCGTTCACGATGGCCCAGGCGATCGAGGATGTGGTGGGCGTGCTGGACGCGCTCGGCTGGTCTCGCGCGTTGATGGTAGGTCACTCTTGGGGCGGTCATCTGGGACTACGGTTTGCCGCGGCCCACCCCGAGCGGCTGCTCGGGATGCTCGCGGTTGATCCGCTCGGGATCGTCGGCGATGGGGGGATGGCGGCGTTCCAAGCCGAGATGCTCGCCCGCGCTCCGCGAGCCGGACGTCAGCGAATGCTCGAGCTGGACGAGGTCGAGAAGGTCCGGGAGTTGACCACGCAGGAGCAGCTCGAGACGCGGCGGATCATATGGCCTTCGTATTTCGCCGACCCGGAAAACGTGCCGCCGATGCCGCCCTACGTTTCCTCCACCGACGCCAATAAGGGGCTCACCGCCGAACTCAGCCAAGGCGCAGATGAGGTGGCGGCCGCGCTCGCGACGGGTGCGGTGCGCTACGGGATCGTTGTTGGTGGCGCCAGTCCATTCCCGTGGGGGCAGTCAGCGCGAGCCGACGCCGAACTGTCCCCGGGCGCGTTCTTGACGGTCGTTCCGCAGGCGGGACACTTCGTTTGGTACGAAGCCCCCGGCGCCGTCCGCGCCGCGGTGGATCGGCTCGCCAACTCGGCTTAATTAACCTTCTGGCAGAAGCCGAAGCTCGAGCGGTGCCCGGCCGAGCGGCTGTCTGCTCGTTCGTTAAGCGTTCGGCTCGGGAGCGCGATCTGAATAGTCGTTGCTAGCCTGTGCGGTCGTGGCGACGTTGGACTTTCCCGACCCGCCGCTGTGTGACTCGGGAGTCGTGCTGCAGCCATGGACCGAGGGTGACGTCGACGCGGTGGTGAATGCGGCGGCCGACCCGGCGATAGTGCGCTGGAGTCATCTCCCCAATCCATTTGATCACGCCGGGGTGTGGCGGTGGTTTCACGCGATGGCGCCCGATCGGGCCGCAGGTGCGGCGCTGAAGATGAAGATCGCCGGCGCGGATGAGGATCGGCTGCTGGGCGCGATCGCACTGATGCGGTTCGACTGGGAGACGAGGTCCGCTGAGCTTGGCTATTGGCTCGCGGCGTTCGCGCGCGGGCGAGGAGTGGCCACGCGGGCGATTGGACTGCTGACGAGCTGGGCACTTGCTGAGCATCGCCTGCGACGGATCGACGCGATCCCCGACCTCGACAACGACGCGTCACGTCGGGTGCTTGAGCGCTGCGGCTTCGTGTTCGAGCACGAGCTGCTGGATCGGGCGCCGCCAGCCGGCCTGTACAGCCTCCACGCCGGCCGCGTCCCGCGGGCCAGCGATTTGCGCGGCGGGCCCCATTCTTAGTCTCAGCTCAGCGGGCGGCCGGTCGACAGCCCGCCGAGAGTAAGAAAGATCGCCCGAGCGGTCTCCCGGACGGGTGTCAGTAGAAGCTGCGCAGGAAGATGCTGTCGGCGGCGCGTGTGCGGGTGAGGGCGAGATCTGCGATTCCGATCTCCTGCACGACACCGTGGCGGACCTTCAGGACCGCAGTCGCTCCAGCCATCCGGGCGAGGTACCAGTCGTTGCGCCCGACCGTAAACGGCGCGCTGAGGTGGCGGATCATCCGACGTGCGACTCGGACTTTCGTTCCGGGTCGCACGCCCTCGACCGCGAAGTGTAGGTCTGATGTCGAGGCCCACACGATTCGTCCGCGGTAGCGGCTGCGCTGCCGGCGGGGCAGGTGACCCAGGAGCCTCGGCGAGGCGTAGCCGACGCGCACCCCGACCGGGGTGAGGCAGAAGAAGTCCTCATAGCGCCGTCCGCGGTTGGAGCTGTGGCTGTACGCGCGGCGCGCCTGCGCCCGGGTCATCCCCAAGTGGATGAGCCCGAGCGTCTTGCGGTGCAGCGAGCCGGTGACGACTGGACAGGACGCGCCGGGCGCAGATCGTCCGCCGCCGCTGCCGGCCGCGGCGACGGGCAGCAGCGCGAGCGAGTTGCCTACGCCGATGCTGGCGCAACCGTTCGGCGCCGGGGCGCCGGCGAACAAGTTCTCGAGGAACTGGAGTGCCGCGGTCTCAAACGGCGCGATCGCCTCCTCGTGGTCGGCGCCGGTGTACTCGGTGAAGGTCACCGGCACGCCCTTGGTGCAGTACTCGTGCGCGAGGGCCTCGACATCGGCGGCAACCATCACGTCGTCGCCGGTGCCGTCCGCGTTGCCGACGGCCATGAACAGCGGAGAGGCCGGATGGGTCGACGAGGTGCCCATCGTGAGCGTGTTGATGATCGAGGCGAACGTCGGAACGGCGAGGAAGTTCTGGTACTGGGGTTTGAGCAGCTGCTGTACGGTAAGGCCGTTGTAGGAGCCGGCGAAGTCGTTGATGCACTCGCCCGACACCTGGTTGACGACCTGCTGGCCGTACGCGGACAGGTACTGGCTGAGGTTCAGATCAAACGCGCGTGCCGTCCCGACCAGCACGGCGGGGATGACCCCGGCCCACCCGTCGGTGTCACCGTTGATGTAGGTGAGGTTGTGCGCGTAGTCGACGGGGATGCCGCCCTCGGCGGCGCCGATGATGTGCAGCTCGGGCGCGTACCCGGGCGCGAGCTCGCTCGCCCACTCGGTCGCGATCGAGCCGCCGGAGTAGCCGACCATGCCCACCTCGGTCGAGCTCGGCAGATTGAGCGCGTTCTCAGCGGCACGGATCCCGTCGAGGGTGTCCTCCCCTGACTCCTGCCCCGCCGCCCAATCCAGGCTCTCGCCTTCGTAATCGGCGTTGACGACGGTGAAGCCGGCGTTGAGGTAGTCCTCCATCAGGGCCGCGTCGATTTGGGCGTCCTGGTAGCTGGGGTTACCGCCCTGCAGGGTGTAAGACGGGTCGCACTCGGAGCCGAGGGCGTCGTAGAACGTCTGATAGGAGACGAGTTTAGTCGTCCCTGCCGTCGTGAGAGGACTGATGATCGTCGCCACCGTCACTGTCGGCTGGCCCAGCTCACCGGTCGTGCGGTAGAGGACCTGCTGTGCCGGGTATGGCGTCGGGGCGCCGTTGACGACGATCTGCACCCCGCGCTGCTTGAGCACCGTCCCCGGCGCAATCTGGCCAAGCGGAGTTGCCCCGGTGTACGCGTAGAAAGGATCGCTCGAGGGCAGCGCGGGCGCCGCGAGCGCACGGCTGGCGCCAAAGGCGAACCCGAGCACAAGCACAAGACTCGCGACGGTGGCAACGCGGACGAGGCGGGCCGACAATTCTCTCTCCATACGCTCTCCAGATTGGCGGTCCCAAAAATGCGTAAAGCGGGCCGAACCTACCACTCCGCGCAGGGCGGACGTCGCACTTGCCTTCGCACCCGCGCCGTCGCATCCGGCCCGGATCTGCGAGGAGCTCCGGCTTCGGCCGCTATGGGGCCGTGCTGCCGACGGTGCCATCCCGTTCTTGACCACGCGCGGCCTGAATCGCCGGGTCGGGTGCGGCCAGCAGGATCGCGCCGGCGACGACGGCGAGGTATGCGAGCACCCGCGCAATGCCCGGTATCCCCGTCGGCACGGGCTCGCCCAGCACAATCGTGGCCGCGAGGATCGGCAGGGCATTGGTGGCCAATGTGGCCAGTCCGGCCACAGTGAGCGCGCTGCCTCGCTGATAGCCAAGCTGGAGCAGCGACGTGCCGGCCGTGTAGCCGATCACCAGCGTCACGACGAACGCGAAGCGGGCGCCGCCCTGGGTCACCAGCTTTGTCGAGATGTCTCCGATCGAGAACAGCAGACCCCCGGCTACACCCTGAGCCACGCCCATCCCGCCGCGCCGGCGGACGAGATACAGCAAGAACAGCGCCAGCGCCGCGGTTCCGCCGAGCCACGCGAGGATCCCCGCGGTCGAACCTCGGCCGCTGCCACCGCCGCTGTGGATCAGGGACACGGCGAGCAGGACCAGGCCCGCCGCCGAGAGCCATACCCCAATCAGGTGCGTCCGCCCCAGGCGTCGGCCGGTTACGCGAGCGGTGACGTACGCGAGTACGCCGATCCCGCCCGCTCCGATGCTCTGCACGACAGCGAGCGGCGCGAGCGCGAGCGCCGCGGCGTACGACGCGAACCCACCAGACTCCATCGCGAACCCGAGCATCCAGCTGCGGTCCTCGAGGAGCAAGCGCAACGACTGGACCGGCCGGCGCAGCGAGAGTGCCGGAAGCGCGGCGGCGGCGTCATGCTCGCGCGAGTAGGCGACGTTCGTGAGTGTCGTCGAGATCGCTGCGAGGATCAGCCCCATGCCCAGCTCAAGGTTCACGCCAGTCAGCGTAACCGGAGCGTCACCTTATCGGTGCACCCAGTTACCGACGGGCAGACGGTCTCCTAGTTCAGCATCTCACTGACGTGTGGCGCGCACACCTGTACAGACTCGCGGTTCGAATCCGGTTTGGAACTGTAGGAGCGCAAGCTCATACCGCGATGAGTGTCGTACCGAGCGAGATTGACGAGTGCACGATCAGCCAAGAAATGACGAAGGCGTACTGCTCCTGGCGTAGGTACAACTCCGGAGACGAGGTGCGGCGCTTAGAGACATGGAACGCCCATGAAGCGCGAGTCCGTCCGAACGAGCTCCTCAGGGCTGCGGGGTACTCAGATGGCGCCACCGTCGGTTTGCTCACGGCCTGCCCGCAGACGTCCTCCCGACCGCTGTGAGGTCGTGGTCTGGCGGTGGGGTGGCCACGTTCTCCCAAGAGCCGGGCTATCGGCTTCGTGGATCAGCGCCTGGCGGAGCGGGCGCCGTGTGGCAGGTCGTAGTAGGTGACCCGGAGGACCACGCGGCGGTTCAGGTGGCGCCCGGCGGGGGTTGCGTTCGACGCTACGGGCCGGGTGGCGGCGTAGCTGATGGTGCTCATCGAGGCACGTACGCCGAGGGCGCGCAGCGCGTGGCAGACGACCTGGGCGCGTTGCAAGCCGAGCCACTGGTTGTAGGAGGCGCCGCCGAGCGAGTCGGTGTTCCCTTCGCACTCGACCGCTCGGGCGCCCTTGAGCTCACGGGCGATCTCGTGCACGATCCGGCGGCCGTTCGGGGTCAGCGTCCATCGATTCTCCTGGAAGAGAACGTCCTGGAGGACGAAGCGGAGGGGTGCGTAGAGGACCGTGTCAGCGCTCGGTGCGAGCGTCGGGAACGCGAACGGCGTCACACGCCCCACGAGATGGATCGGCAGCCCGCCCAGCGCGCGGGTCAGCAGCCGGCGCCCCGTCGCGGTCAGAGCGATCCTTACGATCGTGCGGCTGTGCCCGGCCCGCGCCACGGAGGTGACACCCCGCCCGACGCGGATGCCGTGGTAGAAGGCCGTAACGGAGCAGCGCTTGACGGAGCCGGCGTTCAGATTGCAGCCCACGTCAAGCGCCTGGTTGCCATATGCGCTCGACTGTCGCGCGACCGCGAGCGAGGCGGTGCGGGGCAGACCGGCGGCTCCGGTGGCGCCGAGCACGGTCCACTCGTAGTCAGCGGGGGCGCTGACGTTGCCAGCCTCGTCGATCTCGCGTGCCACGAGCGAGTGGGAGCCGATGGCCAGCGTGTTCAGGCTGACGAGAGTGGAGCACGCCTGGTAGGCCGCTCCGTCCAGCGAGCACTCCAGCGTCGTCCCTGGCTGCGCGGAGATCTCGAACGAGGTAGGCGAGGGGACGCTGTAGCGGCTCGGCCCGCCGAGGATCGTGGGCGCCGGCGGTGCCGCGGTTTCCACCGTCCACCCGTACTCGGCGCTCGGCGACACGTTCCCGGCCTGGTCGACCGCCTCAACGAGAAGCGTGTGCGGGCCGTCGGCGACCGACGAGAAGGTGACCGGCGTGGGGCACGCGCTCCACACGCCGCCGTCCAGCGCGCACTTGTACGTAACCGGCGACTTTGCGTCGGCGAAAGTGAACGTGGCGTTCTGGTTGGAGGTCACCTGGGCGGGCGCGGTCACGATCTGCGGGATGCCCGGCGCGACCGTGTCGACCGTCACGACAATCGTCTCGGACGCCTGGTTTCCCGCCGCGTCGGTGTCGATGATCTCGATCGTGTGCGCGCCATTTGCCAGCGCCGTCGGCAGCGTGAGCGAGCCGGCGCCGCTACCTGTGATGACGCCGGTGGCGACGACTTGGGAGTCGACGGTGATCGTGAACTGGTCGCCCACTTCGCCGCTGTAGTCGATCGTCGGCGTGGTGTCGTTCGTCGGTCCGCCGGTTGGCCCGGTTAGTTGCGCGGTGGTGCTGGTTTTGACCGTCCAGGTCGAGGTAGTGCTCCAGGCGCTCGCGTTGCCGGCGGCATCGACCTGCTGAGCGCGCACGGTGTGCTGTCCGGGCGACAGCGGGCCCGTGACCTGCACCTGCCCGTGGCCCGAGCCGTCGAGGGTCACCGGGCCGTAGTCGATGCCGTCGATCTGCACAGTGACGATGTCACCCGGAACCCCAGTGACCGTGACGATCGGCGAGGTGAGGTTCGAGACCGCCCCGGCCGCCGGAGAGGTTACGCTCGGGGCCGCGGGCGCGGCGGTCAGCACCTGGATCGTCTGGGTTTGCCACCCAGAGTTCAGGCCGGCGGCGTTGAAGATCTCCGTCTTGAGCGTGTGCGTGCCGTCGGTGGTGATCGGGACGCCGGCCGTGGTCGTGCCCGAGTTCGTCGTGACCACGCTCCCCCCGTCGAGCTGGTAGGCGACGTGGTCGACGCCGGAGATTGAGTCGGCGCCCTGCACCGTGCAGGTGGGATCGCTGACGAAGTAGCCGTTCTGCCCGTTCGGGGTGCCGCACGTGGACGTGTCGGTCGGTGGGGTCGTGTCGACGTCGAGCGTGTGCGTGGTCCAGCCCGATCCTTGGCCGGAGGTGTTGAAGACCTCCGTCTTGAGCGTGTGCGTACCGTCGGTGGTGATCGGAACGGTCGCGGTGGTCGTGCCGGAATTGGTGGTGACGGCGCCGGCGCCGTCGAGCTGGTAGGCGACGTGGTCGATCGACGGGTCAGAGTCGGTCCCCTGTACCGTGCACGTGGGGTCGGTGACGAACCAGCCGGCGCTGCCGTTCGCCGTTCCACAGGTGGAAGTGTCGGTCGGCGGCGTGGCCACCGTAACCGTTTCTCGTCCGCTGGTCGGATCGCTGTCATCGGAGGATGCGACGAGCGAGTTCGTGAGCGTCGTGCCTGCGCTCGCGGTCACCGTGGCCGGAATCGTCAGAGAGGGGAGACTGGCGCCGCTGGCGAGTGGCCCGTCGTTCGTGCAGGTGACGGTTTGACCGGAGTTCGTGCAGCTCCAGCCGGTCCCCCCGAGTCCCGTCGAGCTCGCCGTTTCGCCGGTCGGCAACGTGTCGGTCACGGTTATCGGGGAGGAATCGGTCGAGGTTCCAGTCTGGTTGGCGATGTTCACGTCGTAGTCGACCGTCGACCCGCTGGCCGGTGCACCACCGGCGTTGTCGGTGACCGACGAGGTCAGGATCGGCGGGGTGCCGCTGGCGGTTGCCGACTGCACTTCGTTGACCTCGTGAAACTCCTCATCGCCGCCTGTCGAGCCGACCCAACCGAAGGTGAGCTGGTACGGGACGCCGTTCGCGTTGGCCCAGCCCGATGGGAGATAGCTCGAGGCATCGGGAAGAGCGCCGCTGAGAATTTGCTGCGTGCCTCCGATAGGCGTGAAGGCCACTTCGTAGTAGCCGGCGGGCACGCTCAGACCCGACGCCGTAGTAACCGAAGAGGTAGACGGGTTGATGACCACTTCGACCGGCACCTGCGAGCTCGTCCGCGTGCCGCTCGTCCCGCCGTCGAGCGTGGACCCCGACGGCAGCCCGCCGGTCGACTTGGTGCTGTTCAGCATGCAGTAGCCGACGGTGCCGTTGCCTGGGCCCCGAACCGAGACGTTGTCCGCGAATGCGCCCGTGTCCCACCCCGGATCCGTGCAACCCGTGCCCTCGAAGGACGGGTTGGTGTAGTTGCCGTACACGTCGAATCCGATCCCGAGGTACCCGTACGTCATACCGGGGCTCGTGGTGCCGAGCGCGGAGTATCCGAGGTCGCCCCCGGCTGAGCCGATCGCGCTGGGTGGCTGAGGATCGGCTGGGTTGGCGGCGGCGAGGAAGAAAGCGATGCCGTCGGCTCCTGTCGCGTAGCCGGAGTGCGACCCGTACTGGTAGGTGTCGAAGGTTGCGTCGATCCCGTCCGTCGTCGGCACGCTGAGCCCGTAGGCGACACCGCCCTCCTCGTTGCCGGTGTCTGGCGTCAGTCGCAGCGCGCCGCTGCCTGAGGGGTCGGGCGTGCCCAGACCGCACCCGGCCACGGGGGTCTGAGTCGTCGAGGTGCCCGCGGTCAGGCAGGCCACGTTGGTGTGGCCGGGAGCGGATGGCGTGAACCAGTTCGGGCTCGCCATGGTTGAGCCGTTGAACGGCTCCTGCACGAGCATCTCGTTGCTGGCCCAGGCGGGTGCCGTGCCGAGAAACGCCATGGCCAGTCCGGTCACGGCGCCGAGCAGCGCATGACGAACTCTCATACGGCAGGTTTCCTTCCGTCCGGGGGCGATCGGTTCGGGACGCCTGCATGCCAAGACCTGCGCTTGGGCGCCTCCAACCCTCTACTCGACCGCCGCGACCGGGACTTGACCCGCACGACCACCGGCAACCAGCGAGCGGCCTCGCGACGCGCGGGCCGCTCACGCGTGCTTCGCGCGTATCTCTCCCCGCCAGCGCGCCGGTGGCGTGCCGTAGCGACGTGTGAAGGCACGGCTGAATGCCGCCTCCGACCTGTAGCCGACGTTCTGCGCGATGAGCGCGACCGGAAGTGAACTGTCGCGAAGCAGATCGGCTGCGCCGTCCAGTCGTACGTGCGCGAGATAGGTGGCTGGCGGCTTCCCGACCCGAGCGACAAACCGCGCGGCCAGCGCCGACCGGGAAAGGCTGCATGCACGGGCCAGCTCCTGGACTGTCCAGGCGTGGCCGGGGTCTCGATGAATTGCGCTCAGGGCCGGACCGATCTGCGGGTCGAGCGCGCCGACCAGCCAGTTCGGTTCGGCGTCCGTGCCAGCGGCCGAGGCGCGCAGAATCTGGATGAAGAGCAGATCGAGGATGCGCGCGACCATCACCGCCGAGCCTTGAGAGGGGGATTGCATCTCGAACAGGAGCATCCTGCGCGCCACTTCGAGCCCTTCGAGCGCCGGGCCACGGGCGCCGCGCAGCACGATCGCGGCCGGGAGGCTTGCGAGCAGGTGGCTCGCCTGCGGGTCGCCGATCGTGAATGTTCCGCAGAGCCAGCGCGCCGGCTCGGTTGCGGCCGCGCCATCGCCCGCATCGCTGATCTCGTGCGGGTCCCCACGCGGGAGCAGAATGGCATCGCCGCGGGTCACGCGCTCGACGTGCGAGTTGCCGTCGACCCGGAGCACGAGTTCGCCCGCTTCGATGAGATGCAGGGTGCCGATATCGGTGAAGCCGGTCGAGAAACCCCGCGGCGGGGCGTATGCGACGATCCGTTCTCCGCACAGACGGACGCTCCGGAGCAGCTCCGAGAGCAGGTCAGGCGGCTGGCCAAGGGCGCCGAGGCCAAGGGCTGCGTCCTCGAGCACCGGAGGATCGGCAAACTCTCGCGGCGCTGCGAGCAAATCGGCTGGCGTCACTGGACGATCGGCAAGATGTTCGGGCGGGGCGGTCATTGTCTCTCACCCATTCCTGAGATTACGCTGCGCTGGCAGTAAGGGTTCACGAAAGAATTATTGACGTCTTTGACGGCGTCTGGCGGTCAAACCCTGCCACTAATTCTTTCGTGAACCCTAAGTGGAACGACCAATCGGCGGGGCGTAAATCGAGCGAAAGGAAACGGACCCATGACATCCGGAGCTGGTGAAGATGGGCAGGACAAGCCGACCAAGATCAGCTTCGTTTATTCCAACCCCGTCGACCCGGCCGCCTTCGAGGCGGCTTACCCCGACCAGCTTGAGCTCGCGCGCAAGCTCCCCGGCCTGACTCGGTTGCAGACCTCAAAGGTGTGGCCTAAGGAAGACGGCAGCCCTACCCCGGCTTACCGACTGCTGGACCTGTACTTCGCCAGCTACGGGGCGGCCAGCGCCGCCGCCGCGGAGGCGGGCGCCCTAGTCGGGGCAACTCTCGAGCAGGCGACCGGAGGCGTAGTGATCGCGTTCGCCGAGGTCCTCGACGACGCCTAGACCGACACGAGACGGGCTGCCAACATGCCCGGCGTGGACGTTCGGGACGATCCTTACTACCGCCACGATCTCGCCCTCGTCCACCACCGCGGGTTCGGCTTCCACGCGACCGCTTGCGCCTCCGGTGTGCTCGAGCTGCTGGAGCCGGTGCTCGCGCGCAACGGCCTGGTGCTGGAAATCGGTTGCGGGACCGGGCTGCTGACGCGGCACCTGGTCCACGCCGGTCACCGGGTGATAGCCACCGACGCGTCACCGGCCATGCTCGAGCTCGCGCGTGACTACCTCGGCGCAGAAGCGCCGGAGCTCCGGCGGCTCGCGCTCCCGGCCGACCCGCTACCCGAAGCTGACGCGATCGTCGGGGTCGGACATGCCATCAGCTACCTGCCGGATGCCGCGGCGATCGAGCTGGCGCTGGCCGCGATCGCTCGCGCCCTGCGGCCCGGAGGCGTCCTCGCCTTAGACATCTGCGATCTCTCCTGGGGGACGGCCAGACGCGACGCGATCGGCCAGGGCCGCGTCGGCCCGGATTGGGCGGTCATCACCGAGTTCTCCACACCCTCAGCCGATCGTTTCGTGCGCGACATGACCACGTTCCTGCCGAACGGTGACGGCTCATGGCGCCGAGAATCCGAGCACCACGAAAACGCCCTGGTCGATACATCGCGAATACCCGAAACGCTCGCGCCACTCGGAGTCACCGCCGCGGTCCGTTACGCATTCGGCGACGAGACGCTGCCCGAGGGCCTCCACGTCATCGCCGGGACGCGCGAGCCATAGCCGCAACTCCGCTCAGGGGGGCGCGCCCCTCTCGCCGGCTCAGTCGACGTACTCAGCGCGGTCGACCAGGTTCTTAACCGGCTCACCCCGCAGGGCACGCGCCACGTTGGCGGCCGCGCGGCGCGCCGACCCCGCCAGCGCGCCGGCGACGATCGCGGAGTTGTGAGGCGAGCCGAGGACGTTGGGCAGCTCGAAGAATGGGCGCCGGGTGGCGAACGTCCCCTCACCTCGCGGCTCCTGCCACCACGTGTCGACCCCGGCCGAGAACGAGGCGTTCCGTCGGAGATGCTCGTACAGCGCGTCCTCGTCGATGATCGCCGCCCGGGCCACGTTCACCAGGATCGCCTCCGGCTTCATGAGCGTGAGCTCGCGCGCGCCGAGCATGCCTTCGGTGGCGCGCGTCAGGGGCAGTGACACCACGAGGATGTCCGCGGCCGCCAGCACCGCGTCTAGATCGGCCAGCGTGCCGATCGAATCGACCGCCTCGTCGGTGTGGCCGGAGCGGTTGACGGCGTGGACGCGGGCGCCGAGCGCGCGGAACAGCTTCGCGCTGGCTTGACCGATGCCGCCGAACCCGAGCACGACGACCAGCGAGCCTTCGATCGCGAGGGTGGGCGTCTGTTGGTTGAACTCGCCGCGGGCCAGCGCCGCGTGGTTCTGGGGCAGGCGCTTGGCCAGCGTGAGCGCGAGGGCCAGCACGTGCTCGGCCATCGGCTGCGCGAACGCGCCCGCGTTGGAGGCCACGGGCACGTCGGGCGGGAGCCGGTCGAACGGGACGCGGTCCACGCCCGCGCTCACAAACTGAATCAGGCGCGCTGTCCGGGGGATCGCCCGCTCATCCGGATCTGACAGCTCGCGGGCAATGTCCCAGGCGAGTAGCGCGTCGGCGGATTCGAGTGCCGCGGCCCGCTGCTCCTGCTCGACCTCAGGTAGAAAACCGACGGTGGCGACCGGCTCGAGCGTCTCGAGGATCGCCTCGCGGATCTCGGGACTTGGGGGCGAGAAGGTGACGAGTACGCGCGGCGCGCTCACGGGCTGGGGACTGTAATCGCGGCTGGGCTCGTAGCGCAGCGCGATGCACACTAGTCCGCCCCGAGCACGGTCCGCACCTGGCGGGCGATCTCCAGATCCTCACGCGCGGCGATCACGAGCACCCGCACCCGCTCCGCCGGCGGGCTGACGTCGCCTTCCTCGCCGACGGCCGCGTTGGCGGCCGCGTCCAGGGCAATGCCCAGGAACCCGAGGCCGCGGCAGGCCTCCGCGCGGACCTCCGGCGAGCGCTCGCCGACGCCGCCCGTGAAGGCGAGCGCGTCGACGCCCCCGAGCGCCGCGGCCATCGACGCGATCTCCGCGCGAAGCCTGTGCATGTACACATCGAGGGCAAGCACCGCCCGCTTGTCGCCGGCCTGGCGTCTGGCGAGCACCTTGCGCATGTCCGCCGTGCCCGCCAGGCCGCGCAGGCCTGAGTCGTGCTCGAGCGCCCGCCCCAGCTCGTCGGTGGTCAGCCTCGCGTGTTCGAGCAGCCACAGGACCAAGCCCGGATCGACGCTGCCCGAGCGGGTGGCCATGACCAATCCCTCCAACGGCGTGAAGCCCATCGTCGTATCGACCGAGTGGCCGTCGCGTACCGCTGCGAGTGACGCGCCGGCCCCGAGGTGCGCGCTGATCAGCCGGGCCGGCGGCGGATCGAGCAGCTCGGCGGCGCGGCGGGAGATGTAGGCGTGGGAAAGACCGTGGAAGCCGTAGCGGCGAACGTGCCACCGGGCTCGCCACGGGGCGGGCAGCGCGTATGTCGCAGCCGCATCCGGCAGCGTCGTGTGGAAGGCGGTGTCGAAGCAGGCCACGGCGGGGACGTCGGGAAGGATGCCGCCGACCGCGTCGAGCGCCGCAAGCGACTTCGCCTGGTGAAGCGGCGCGAGGTCACTCAGCGCCCGCAGTTGCCTCTCGACCGCCGCATCTACCCGGACCGCGCTGGTGAACCGCTGGCCGCCGTGGACGATCCGGTGTCCGACGGCGTCGACCTCGGGCAGCTTCCCGATCACGGCCGCGAGGCGGCGCACCCCCGCGTCGCTGTCGAGCGGGCCGAGCTCGTGATCGGCCAGCAGCTCATCGGCCGGCCCGAGTAGCGACAGCTTGACGCTGCTCGAGCCGGCGTTGACGACGAGGACGCGCACGCAGGCCCTCTACGTGTCGGCTGCGGTGTCCGACGCCCCGGCCGGCGCGTCGCCTCCGGCGGGCCGTGAGCCCGGCCACACCCAGTCGCGGACATCGGCTGGGTCGTCGCCGACCTCGCGGGTGTAGGCCCGGTGGCTCAGCCGCTCGTCGTCCATGTGCTGGCGCAGCGTCGCCGCTCGTTCGGCGAGTCCCGGCACCCGATCGATCACGTCCATCACGAGATGGAAGCGGTCGAGGTCGTTGAGCATGACCATGTCGAACGGGGTGGTGGTCGTGCCGTTCTCCTTGTAACCGCGGACGTGCATTTCGTCGTGGTTGGTTCGGCTGTAGGTGAGCCGGTGGATCAGCCACGGGTAGCCGTGATAGGCGAAGATCACCGGCCGATCACGGGTGAACAGGGCGTCGAACTCGGCGTCGGGCAGGCCGTGCGGGTGTTCGGCCGGAGTCTGTAGCCGCATCAGATCGACCACGTTGACCACGCGGACCTGAAGCTCGGGAAGGTGCTCACGCAGTAACGCCGCCGCGGCGACCGTCTCGAGCGTGGGGATGTCACCCGCGCACGCGAGCACGACGTCGGGCTCGGCCGCGGCCGTGCTCGCCCACTCCCAGATACCGAGGCCGCGCGTACAGTGGAGCACCGCCTCGTCCATGGTCAGATACTGAAGCGCGGGCTGCTTGCCGGCCACGATCACGTTCACGTACTGGGTGCTGCGCAGGCAGTGATCCGCGACCGACAGCAGACAGTTTGCGTCGGGTGGCAGGTAAACCCGGACCACGGACGGCTTCTTGTTCATGACGAGGTCGATGAACCCGGGATCCTGGTGGGTGAAGCCGTTGTGGTCCTGGCGCCACACGTGCGAGCTAAGCAGGTAGTTGAGGGAGGCGATCGGCCGGCGCCACGGAATCCCGTTCGTCGTCTCGAGCCACTTGGCGTGCTGGTTGTACATCGAGTCAACGATGTGGATGAACGCCTCGTAGCAGTTGAACAGGCCGTGGCGGCCGGTGAGCAGATAACCCTCGAGCCAGCCCTGACACAGGTTCTCCGAGAGAACCTCCATCACCCGGCCGTCGGGGGCGAGGTGGTCGTCGCCGGGGATTCGCTCCGCATCCCAGGCCCGATTGGTTGTCTCGAACACGGCGGTCAACCGGTTAGACACCGTCTCGTCCGGCCCCATCAGCCGGAACGTGCGGGGGTTGGCGGCGATCACGTCACGGAGAAACTCACCGAGCACGCGGGTGGCCTCAACCGTTGTTCCGCCCGGCGCCGGGACATCAGCTGCGTACGCGCGGAAGTCGGGCAGCTCGAGCGGCTTCATCAGCAGGCCGCCATTCGCGTGCGGGTTGGAGCCCATCCGGCGCTCGCCGGCGGGGGCGAGCGCCCGCAAGTCGGCGCGCAGCGTTCCGTTCTCGTCGAACAGCTCTTCTGGCCGGTACGAGCGCATCCACGCCTCGAGCTGATGCAGGTGCTCGGGCTTCTGGAGGTCCGCGAGCGGCACCTGATGGGCACGGAACGTGCCTTCGACCGGCACTCCGTCGACCTCCTTGGGGCCGGTCCATCCCTTCGGCGTTCGCAGCACGATCATCGGCCATCGCGGGCGGGTCGGGTCCCCCGGGCGGGTGGGATTCGTGTCGCGCGCGTGGCGCTGGATCGACTGGATCTCCGACACGACCTCGTCGAGCGTGGCGGCCATCATCTGGTGCATCGATTCCGGCTCGGAGCCGCTGACGACCCGGGGCGCGTAGCCGTAGCCTTCGAGCAGCGACAGCAGCTCCGGCTCGGGGATCCGGGCCAGCACGGTCGGGTTGGCGATCTTGTAGCTGTTCAGATGGAGGATCGGGAGAACCACGCCGTCGCTGATCGGGTTCAGGAACTTGTTCGAGTGCCAGCTCGTGGCCAGCGATCCGGTCTCTGCCTCGCCGTCTCCGATCACGCAGCAGACGAACAGGTCCGGGTTGTCGAACGCCGCCCCGTAGGCGTGGATGATCGAGTAGCCGAGCTCGCCCCCTTCGTTGATTGAGCCCGGCGTCTCGGGTGCGACGTGGCTGGGGATGCCACCCGGGAACGAGAACTGCCGGAACAGCCGCCGCATCCCGTCTTCGTTGCGTCCGATATGGGGGTAGATCTCGCTGTAGGTTCCCTCGAGGTACGTGTTGGCCACGATTCCCGGGCCGCCGTGCCCGGGGCCGGTCACGTAGATCGCGTTCAGGTCCTCACGGCGGATAACCCGGTTCATGTGGGCGTATACGAAGTTGAGCCCCGGGGTGGTGCCCCAGTGACCGAGGAGCCGCGGCTTGATCTGCGCGATCTCAAGCGGCTCGCGCAGGAGCGGGTTGTCGAGCAGATAGATCTGACCGACGGACAGATAGTTCGCCGCGCGCCAGTACGCGTCGATCCGGGCAAGCTCGTCGGCACCGAGCGGGTATGTCGTGGCCGCGGTGGGTGAAGTCGCGAGTTCGGTCATGCCTGCCATCCGCCTCGTTCAGGATCGAGCCTTTGCGTACCCGCCCGAGTATGGACTCACATGGCCACCGACTGTGAACGATTTGGTAAAGCGCCGGATGGGGCTACAACTTGATCGCGACGAGCGCGACGGCCCCGAGTGACAGCACGACGGCGGCCGCCGTGAGCCGCATAACCAGCGGGGAAGACAGCTCGACGTAGCTCCCGCGGCGCAACGCCTCGGCGACGCGCTGCTGACGGGCCGCGCCGATCACGAGGACTGCCACGGCGAGCACGCCGTAGCCGATGCCGATAATTCGAAAGGGCCAGCGCGCGCCGTGCGTGACCTCCGGAGCGAGACGCCCGAGGGCGAGTGCAACCGCCGCGGCGCCCAGGCCCGTCCGCCACCACGCGAGCCAGGTGCGCTCCGCCGCGAGCCAGGTACGCCTGGTCGGGTCCGTGGCGCCCGGTTCAGCCGACATCGGCGAAGTGTAGGTCCTCCACCAGCCATCCGGTCGCCTATGAGTCAGCGGGCAACGATCCGAGAGTGGCCGGGGGAGGACCCGGCCACTCTCGGTAGCGCTCAGATGACCTTCATCCACGCGACCTGTGAGAACGGCTTGCCGTTGAAGCTGCCGGCGATCGCATATGTGGTTGGCTTGATGCCGCGGCGAATCGTCGCCTGCACTGAGTACTTGCCGTTGACGAGCACCTGCGTGCGGATCGCGGGGATCCCATTCACGTTCGTCTGCGAGACGAACGCGTCCGACTGCAAGGTGATCCACTTGCCCGCGCGGGCGTTGGTCGGCGCGTCTCCCGTGACCGTCACGTGGGCGCCGGGGCGCACGGAGTGCGAGCTGACGCTGATCGTGCTGTCCAGGCGTGGGGCGCGGACGTTCAGCCACGCGACATCGTCGAACCCCTGGCCGTTATACATGCCGAGGACCGCGTAGTCGGTGGGCCGGAGGCCGGAGCGAATGGTGGCCTTGACCGAGTACTTGCCATTGACCAGGACCTGGGTGCGGACGGCGGGGATCCCGTTGACCGTGTGACCGGACGCGAATGCGTCGGACAGCAGCGTGATCCATTTGCCGGCGCGGGCGTTCTTGGGCCCGTTGCCGGTGATCGTCACCTGCTGGCCGGCGGTCGCCGTGCCCGGTGCGACGTTGACGGTGCTGTAGGGGGTGGTGGCCGCGTGGGCCACGGCCACGTGCGCCGCGGGCGGGGCTGGGGTCGCGGGCTGGGCGACGGCGGTCGCCACAGCCGCGCAGGACAGCATGGCGGCGGCAGCCCCTGAGGCGAGTCCGCCGCGAAGCAGGCGGCTGCGGCGCGAGGATCCGGCCCGCTGGCCGTTGTGTGCGGTCATTTCGGTGCTCCTTTGATCGATGTCGGCCGGCGCGTCGGAGGCGGCGCCGGTCTGTGCAAGGCAACGGTCTCAGCGCAAGCGCGCCGGGTCGTCCGTACGGCGCTACTGCATTCGCGCGGGCGTCGCTACTTAGCGAGCGCCGCGTTACTGCCGGCGGGCGGGTACCGCTAGCCGATCCGGGCGTCCGGATCGGGCAGGGAGGTTCGCCCGGACAGGAGTTCCGCCAACAGGGCGTCGACCTCCTGGTCGCTTGGCTCGGGGACGCCGAGTGCCTGCCACAAGCGAATCGTCATGAGCAGGAAGGCGACGACGACCGTGAACTCGACGGCGCCACGCTGACCGAGCCGTTGCTCAAGGCTCGCGTACACCTCGTCGGTCACGCCCCCGGCGACGAAGTGCCGAGCGTAGGCGACGAGCTCGCGCTCCTCGTCGTTCAGATCCTCCTCGTGGTGGTGCAGCAGCGCCTCGACCGCTTCGGGTCGGACGCCCACCGCGAGCGCGTCTGCGATGTGGATTGGCAGGATGGCGTTGCTCGCGAGATCGACGGCGAGCGAGATGTCCATCAGCTCGCGCTGGGCATCGGTGTAGGTGCCTCGTAGTTGCCCGCGCCGGACCTGGGTTCCATACTCGGTGAGCACCGCCGCGAGCGGCGGCGAGTTCAGGAGCGCGCCGAACGCCTTCGCCGCCTGGCCCTGGGCGCCGTGCACGCGACCCGTCCGCTCGATCACGGCGTCGTAGGACGACCGCTCGGACTCGTCGATCTCCTCCGCGTCGGGTGGGTCTTGCAATCTCGCGAATTCACGCACGGCTCGCTCTCCAGGTCTCTCGGGGGCAGCCGTCAGCATAGGTGGGGGCGGTCGGGGGTGGGGGCCGTCAGCCTGCGACTCATACGCAGCCGATATGCGATTCCGACGTTTCTCTCATGCCGAGCCGCGATCCTCACCCAATGCCTTACGAAGGGACCACGTCGATCGGATCCGGTCTCCGGGTGCTGCTCGTGGATGGCCGCGACGACCGGCTTGCCCGTCTGCTCGCCCGGGACGGGCATGATGTCCTCAACGCCGAGGCTCCGGAGTCCGCGCTGCGGCTCAGCGCGGTTTTCGATCCCGAGGTGATTGTCGTCGTCGGCGCCTCGTGTGGTGACCTACGTCGCGCTGCCCCGGATGCCGGCATCATCGCGCTCGTCGCCGGGCAGGATGTGGCCGAGCGCATCAACGCGCTTCAGGACGGGGCGGACGACTGTGTGGCGTCCCCGTGGAGCGACGCCGAGCTCAGGGCGCGCGTACGAGCGATGGGTCGGCGCCGCGCTCGAGTCTGGGGATGCGCCGTATCAAGTTCAGCCGGCTAGCGGTCGATGTGATCTCCGATGATCGCTACGCCGCACGCACTCGCCGGCGCCTTCGCGTCTCGCTTCGCCCGCAGCCCTCGCGGGGCGGTGGCGGCGGGGGTAATCAGCCACCTCACGCTCGACCGCATCCCGCATACGGACTACCGGCTGACCAACCGCAAGGCGATGTTCCTCGATGTCGCCGCGGCCGCGCTGCTTACTACGGCGCTGGCACGCCGTAACCGTCTGGCGGCGGTGGGAGCGTTCGGCGGCGTGCTGCCCGACCTGGCGATGGTCGCCGAGCTGCGCACGGGCGTGCGGATCACCCTCCCACTGCACCATGCCAATCACACGTCGATCGAACCGCCGCTGGCGATCGGCGTGCTCACCCAGGTGATCACCACCGGGGTGCTGCTCGCCCGGCTTCACCGGCCCTAGCGCGTCCGCGCTTACGCGGTTCTCTCGCGCATCTGACGAGATCCTTACGCCGTTCGAACGGGCCTCCGACAGTGAAGGCCTTGACTGGTCTCTCCCAACCGACCACAGACGACGGAGGACTCAGGGTGAGCACCACCGCACCACGCCGTGTCTTTGCGCCCACGGCAGAAAGTCAAGAAAGCGAGCCAAGTCGGCTCCGGGCGCTGATCCGTGGCCGGGAGGAGGATGCGTGGTGGGCCAGGCCGGCGCTCTTCGGGCTGCTTGCCTTAACCGCGGTCGCCTACTTCTGGAACCTGACCGCGTCGGGCGACGCGAACAGCTTCTATGCCGCCGCCGTGCAGGCCGGAACGAAGAGCTGGAAGGCGCTGTTCTTCGGCTCGCTCGACTCCTCGAACTTCATCACCGTCGACAAGCCCCCGGCCTCGCTCTGGGTGATGGCCCTGTCGGGCCGGATCTTCGGCTTCAGCAGCCTCAGCATGCTGGCGCCGCAGGTTCTGGAGGGCGTCGCGGCGGTGGGTCTCCTGTACGGAGCCGTGCGGCGCTGGTTCGGTGCCGGTGCGGGGCTGCTGGCGGGCGGGGTGCTGGCGGTGACCCCGGTTGCCGCGCTGATGTTCCGCTTCAACAACCCCGATGCCCTGCTCGTGTGTCTGCTGGTTGCGGCTGCCTACTGCCTCACGCGTGCCCTGGAGCGCGCGTCGACGCGATGGATGGTGGCGGTCGGGGCGATGATCGGGTTCGCGTTCCTGGCCAAGATGATGCAGGCCTTTGTCGTCATCCCTGGCTTCGCGCTCGTGTATCTCATCGCGGCGCCGACCGGATTGCGCCGCCGGATCATGCAGCTCCTCGCCGGTGGCGCCGCGATCGTCGTCAGCGCCGGCTGGTGGGTGGCGATAGTCGCGCTGTGGCCAGCCGGTTCGCGGCCGATGATCGACGGCTCGCCTGACAACAGCATTCTCAACCTGATCGTCGGTTACAACGGGCTGGGACGGATCTTCGGCTCCAGCGGTCCCGGCGGAGGCGGCGGAGGTGCCAACTTCAGCGGGTCGCCGGGCCTGCTGCGTCTGTTCAACGATCTGATGGGCGGCCAGGCTTCCTGGCTGCTGCCGGCAGCGCTGCTCGCCCTGGTCTTCGGTCTGTGGGCGACGCGGCGCGCACCTCGCACCGATCGCACCCGCGCCGCGGTGATCCTCTGGGGCGGATGGCTGATCGTCACAGCGCTCGTGTTCAGCCTGAGTAGCGGAATCATCCACACCTATTACACGGTCGCGCTGGCCCCCGCGATCGCGGGGCTGGTCGCGATCGGGGCGGTCATGGCCTGGCGCCGGCGCGACAGTGCCACCGGACGCGGGTGGCTGGCCGCCGGCGTCGCCGTCACATCCTGGTGGTCCTGGGTGCTGCTCGACCGCACACCCCAGTGGTTGCCGTGGCTGCGGTCATTGATCTTGGTAGTTGGAGGACTCGCCGTCCTCGTGTTACTGCTCGCTCCGGCGCTGCGCCGGTTCGGGCCGCGTGTGGCCACTGCCGCCGCGGTGCTTGCCCTGGCCGCCGGCATCGCGGGCCCGGCGGCGTACGCCGCCCAGACGATTGGCACCGCGCACACCGGATCAACCCCGTCGGCCGGCCCCAGCTCGAGCGCATCGGGCATGGGCGGCTTTCCTGGAGCATCCTCCGCGCGGGGCGGCCCCGGGGCGCTGTTCGGCCGGTCGGGAGGCGGGCGGGCATTCGGCGGTGGCACCGGCGGGCGGGCATTCGCCGGTGGCGCCGGCGGGCGGGCATTCGGCCATGGCGGTGGCGGCGCCGGTGCCGGTGGCGGTGGCGGTGGCGCTGCGGGCGGGGGCGAGAGCGTGAGCAGCGCGCTCGTCAGGCTGCTCGAGTCGGTCAAGGGCTACCGCTGGGTGGCGGCGACCGATGGCTCCCAGAGCGCGGCCTCACTCGAGCTGGCCACCGGTGGCCAGCCGGTCATGGCGATCGGCGGCTTCAACGGCCAGGGTGGAAACCTCACGCTCGCCCAGTTCGAGCAGTACGTGAAGCACGGCGAGATCCGGTACTACATCGCCGGGGGCGGTGGTCCGGGCGGCACGGCCGGCGGGTTCACGGGCGGCACCGCCGGTGGCCGCGGTTCGGGCGGCGGCGGCTCCGCGGGCGCGGGCGGCCCCGGCGGCGGCGGATCGAGCGACAGCTCCATCACCAGCTGGGTCGAGGCTCACTTCAAATCGGAGACGGTCGGAGGGCGCACCGTCTACGACCTGACACAGGCAAAGAGCTGACGCGCGGTCGCTCCGGCCGTGGCTATTCCTCCGCGTCGGCAATGCCCCCGTACGGTCGTTCGATCTCGCCGGCGTCTTCGCGCGCTTCGCGCTCCATCCGCGCTTCGACGTCACCGATCGGTTCGAGGTAGAAGATTTCGAGGACTGCCTCCGGAGAGATGATCGACTCGGTTATGTAGGAGCGCACCTTCCTGCCCGTCGCTTCCTCGACGGCGATCAGGAACTCCCCGAACATTGCCTGCTGGAAGGTCAGACGGGTCTGTCGGACCGTGTTCGCCTGCCCGCGGTCGATCAGCGTCCTCTCCACCGTGAGGTACACGTCCCGGAGCTCGACGAGCACGAGGTCGTCACTGACCTGGTAGGCGCGGGCCTTGGTTGCGCCCCGACCGAAATAACGGCGGTGCAAGCCGACCATTGCGTTCGAGAGCGCCGCGAGCTGGGTGCCGGCCAGCCGGCCGTGCGATTCCGTCGCCCGACCGTTGTTCGCTTCGTCGGGCTGAGACGATGTCTCCACAGGACCAGCCTATCGAGCGCGACACCGAGCCACGATTTAGCGCGTTGCCGCCGCACCGTCCGTGGTCTAACGTCTGCGCGACTAGCTCCTGTTTTAGGCGACCGGGAAGGAAGTAGCGAGCGATGCCGACATACGACGACCTCGGATACGCGCCGGGCGGGGCGATTCCCCGCGCGGACACGCGCACCGTCTTCGGCCAGGTGATGGGTCTCGTTGCTCTGACCGTGGGCTGCGCCGCGCTCGGCGCCTATGTCGGCCGCAACCTGACCGGCGGTGTTGGGATCTTGTTCTTCATCGGAGCGTTCGCCTGCATCTTCGGGCTGAACATTGCGACCTCGCGCGGCCGCGAGCAGCTCGCGATTGGGCTCCTCTTCGGTCTCGGTCTGTGCCTTGGCCTCGCGGTGGCGCCGGTCATCGCTTACTACGCCCACACGGACCCGGCCGCGCTCTGGCAGGCCGCCGGAGCAACCGGCGGGTTCATAGCCGCGCTCGGCGCGGGCGGCTACGCGACCCGCCGTGATCTGTCCGTGTTCGCACGCTTCTTCTTCTGGGCTCTGCTGGCGCTGATCTTGTTCGGGATCGTCGCGATCTTCGTGGCGATTCCCCACGCCAACATCATCTACTGCGTGCTTGGGCTCGTGATCTTCGGCGGGTTCACGGTCATCGACTTCAATCGGCTGCGCCGGGCGAACATGGCGAGCGCGGTGCCGATCGCCGCCAGCATCTTCCTCGACATCTTCAACGTCTTCTTGTTCTTCCTGCAGCTGTTCGGCAACCGGGAATAAGGCAACGCCATCAAGCCCCGCCGTCAGGCGCCGCCCAACGCCACCGCGGCGGCGACCAGCTCCGCGTTGCCGGCCGCGACGCTGCCGTCGGGCAGGACGAGCACGTCCTCGAGGCCGACGCGGACGTCGACGCCCTCGGCCACAGCGGCGGCGAGCACCTCCCAGGTGCGTTCACCGTAGCCGTGCCACAGCTGGCGCACGCCGGGCGGGATGAGCGCCGCGATCGCCCGGGCGTCCTCCGCGCCACCTTCGACCTCAACGAGCGCCCGCAAGATCTGGTGCACGAACGGGCTGCGCGCGAGCTCCTCGGCATCAGCCGGGGTCGAGAGGCCCGCCTCGACCCCGATCCCGGCGTGTACGGCGGCGCGGACAATGCCCGACCACCCGAGTTCGGACAGGTTGACCGAGACGAAGTCGGGCGGCTGGCGCCATCGCCGTATGGCCGCGGCGCGGGCGAACGGGTCGCGATCGATCTCCTCGGCCGTTGAGAGTCCGACGGGAAGCCCGGGAGCCGCTTTGCGGATGGCCGCAACCGTCGCGTCGCAGGCGCCGGCCTTCAAGGTCTGGGCTCCGCCGGCGTCGCGGGGGTGAACATGGGCCGCGAACGCGCCGGCACGGCGGACCGCGACCGCATCGGCCGCCAGCTCATCCGGGGAGAGCGGAACCGCCGGGTGTTCAGCCCGGGTGCGCCCGCCGTTCAGGCACGCTTTGACCGCCATGTTCAAAATCAGTTGAGAATCGCCGCTTCATCAGGCAAGGTAGAGCGTTGGAGGCGCGGCGAAAAGGAAGGAGATCGCGATGGCCCAGTCGTTCTCGTACGACCTATCGGTTCCCGGGGCTCCATCCGAGGCACAGGGGCGGCTGAAGGGACCGGTGACGGAGCGCTTGCGAGTGGCGGGCAAGATGCGCCTGGCGAGCGAGGACTCGAGCTCGCTGGCGTTCCGTCCCAGCTGGTCGTTCCCGGTGTTCCTGGCCGCCAGCCGGATGATCAGCGGCGAGGGGGTGACGCTCGGCTTCTCCCCGGGCGACGACGGCGCGACCAAGATCGCCGTTTCGGGCAAGGTGGGCGGGAGTGCCCGCAAGCTGGCGAGCAGGGAGTTCTGGGCGGAGACGCTACAGGCGACCTGATCGCTCGGCTCCCCGGTCCCTGATCAGCCCGGGACCTTGGTGAGACGGTTGTAGGCGGACTTGGTCGTGACCAGGGCGGAGCCGGCGACGCCCACGGTCGTGCGATGACCGTCGGGAACCGACCCTTCCTGCTCGCGTGTCCCCGGGTAGTAGTAGCTGGCGGGCCGGCTGCCGCCGCCCTGCGTCGGCATTGTCTGCTTCGTCGGAACGCTGGGCGCCGCGCCGCCCGACTCGGTGTCCTGGCTGAACTCCGAGCACGTCCCGCTCAGCGGCATCACGACCGACGTCGTCGGCAGCTTGGGCACGGTCGCGTTGGCCGGGCTCTGGAACATGGTCGACGTCAGGTCGCCCACCGTGGCCCGGCGCCACGCCGACACGTTCGGTACGTCGACTCCGAATCGCTCGCTGACCAGCTTGAGCTGCGAGGTGTGATCGAACACCTCGGAGGCGATGTGACCGCCCCGGCTGAAGGGCGAGATGACGAGCATCGGAACGCGGACGCCGAGTCCCAGCGGGCCGGCGATGTCGAGGGTGCCCGGATCGGGGTCGCCGACCGTCGGCGGCGACGCGGTCAGGTACTCACCCGCGGTGCCCGCCGGGGCCGTCGGCGGGGGGACGTGGTCGAACCACCCGTCGTTCTCGTCGTACATGAGGAAGAACGCCGTCTTGGACCACACGCTCGGGTTGGCGGTCAGGGCCTCGAGCACGAGCGACGTGAACCACATGCCGTTGGCCGGCGCCGACGATGGGTGCTCGTCGAAGCCGAGCGGGGGGATCAGCCACGACACGCTCGGCAGCGACCCCGACTGCACGTCGGCCACGAAGTCATTCGGGAAAGTCGGCGTGAACGCGTTCTGGTAAAGCGAGGAGAGCGGATTGCGAAAGGCCGTGAAGTAGGGCAGGACGTGGTCACTCGCGGCCATCACCTCGGGGTTCGCGATCGGGTTGTAGAGCGCCGGGCTCCACGTCGGATACTGGGTGAGCGACGCGTACTTGCCGCTCACGCCGGCGTTGCTCGGGCTGTACACCTTCCACGAGACGCCGGCGTCCTCGAGCACCTCCTGGATCGTCGTCCAGGTGCAGTTCCAGACGAAGTCGGGAGTGGAGTTCGTGTCGGTGACGGGGCCGCCGTTCGTGCCGGCCGGGTCGATCGTCCCGCTGTTGGCCATCAGCCGGTTCGGATGCGTCGGCCCGAGAATCGAGCAGTGGTATGCGTCGCACAGCGTGAACGCGTCGGCCAGCGCGTAGTAGAACGGCAGATCCTCGCGCATGTAGTAGCCCATCGTCATCGCGCCATGCGCGCCCTCGTAGGTCGAGGAGGTGTGGACCTTGACCCAGGCGTCCATCTTCCCGTCGTCCCAGCATAGGTGCATCGGTCCCCACTCGTGGGTCAGGTCGTCGGTGCACTCCATGCCCTGCGTGCTGTCCAGATGGAACGGCAGCAGCACGCCCGGCGGGATGAGATCGGTGGCGCCCGGATAGTCCTGCGCGAACACGCCGAGCGAGCTGGCCGGGTGGTCGTCGAACCCGCGCCCGCGCGGGTAATCGCCGAAGTAGTGGTCGTAGGAGCGGTTCTCCATCATCAGGAACACGATGTGGTCGATCGCGCCCAGGTCCGAGCCGGCCGCCGCCGTTGACGCCGCCCGGCCGACGAGCCGCGCGCCGCTCGGACTCGCGGCCCACGCCGCCGCCGAGTTGCTGACCACGGCGCCCGCCCCGAGCATCCCGAAATAACGCAGCAGCTGCCGCCGGCTCAGCGACTTTCCCTGGAGCTCTTCTGGAAGGTCGATGGCCATCGGGCTCAGCCTTTCGAAGCGGTGAATACGTCGGAGCCGAACGTGGCCGGTACGTCGGCCGCGTAGGCCAGCTCAGGCAAGCCGAACAGCGTCTCCCAGCTCGCCAGCGACGAGTAGTGGTTGTACGGCGTCGCGCTCACCGTGCCCGGCGCGATGAACGGCGACAGCAGCACGGCGCCGACCAGCCCTCCACCCGGCCCGGTGATTCCGGGCAGCGGCGAGTCGCCCGGTCCCGGCTGCTCGCCGCAGCAGGACGAGGAATCCGACTGCGGGCCATCCGACTCGTCGAAGGTGATCTCGAGCAGCCCGTTCTTCTTAAAGGCGGGCGAGTTCGTGATCAGCGGAACCCACGTCTCCAGGAACGTGTCGATGTCGGCGAGCGCCGACGCCCCTCCCGTCTGGTTCGTGCACGGGTAGTCGTGTCCGTCGTCACACAGGTTCGGCGTGATGAACGAGAAGTTCGGCGTCGTCGAGATCTTCTTCAGGTCGGTAGCCAGCCCGGTCTCACCGGCGAGGGCAGCGGCCGGCATCACGCCGGAGGGCGAACCGAGCGCGACGACGTGGTCGTCGCAGTAGGTCTGGTCGTCGATCACGGAGTGGAAGTAAACGAACGGGTCGTGCCGCGTCGCGTAGCCGTCGCCCGCAACCGCGGTTTGAGTCTCGTCCTGAGAGTTCAGGGCCGGATGGCCGCACGCGGCCGTCTCGCGGTTGGGGTCGTTGCCCATGTCCTCCTCGTAGGCCTTCCAGGTCAGCCCCGCGCCCGACAGCTGGGTCCCGATGTTCTGGACGTCGGCCGGGTACACGCACCCGGCGCCGGATTCGACGCCGTTCGAGAGCAGGTCCGCGCCGGTGAAGTCGTCGAAGAACTGGCAGTCGGCCTGGTTCTCGGGGTTGGGGGGCTGGCCCGAAATCAGCGAGATGTAGTTGTCGTTGCTCTCGTGGCCGGTCGCGTAGTAGTCGCTGAGGAACGCTCCCTCGGACGGAAGGGTGCTCGCGAGGTAGGGATCGGCGGAGGGGTCGCCGAAGGTCGAGGCGAGGTTCTCGTTCTCGAGCACGATCACGAACACGTGACGGACCGCGGGCAGCTTAAAAGAGGCGGCCGTCGTGTTGGCCGAGCTGTTGGTCGCCGTCACGGCTGCCGCCGCAGGTGTGCCGCCAGGGATCAGCGCCATGGCCAAGGCGGCGCAGGACGCGGCGGCGGCGCACGCGATGGCGAGTATGAAGCGTGTCCTGATCGTCATTCCGACGTCCCCACGGGTCCGGACGGCCCGGTCGGCGACGGCTCCACCAGCGTCGTGGGTGGGTCCAGGAACGCGGCTTGGCTCACGTCGAGGAAGTCCATCACCGTGGTCGCGTTCGCGTCGCGGTAGGTCAGCGCCGGCAGATTCCACTTCGCCTCGATCGTCGCCAGCACCGAGGTGTGGTCGTGCAGCACGTTCGTGACCGCGTTTGGCTTGGAGTAGGGCGAGGCGACGAATCCGGGCACGCGCGGGCCGTACAGGTCGTAGCCACCCGGCGCGTCACCGACCGCTAGGTCGGGCGGGATCGAATCGGGCGCGATCGCCGCGGGCGGGGGCACGTGGTCGTAGTAGCCCCCGTGCTCGTCGTAGGTATAGATCAACAACGTGCGTGACCAGGCGGGGGAGTTCAGGACCGCCTGGAGGATCTGGTATGCCCACGCTTCCCCGTAGTACATGTCCTGCGGGCTCTCCTGGTCACCGCCAAGGCCGTTGGCGTTTTGGAGGACCTCGGCGACGATCGGATTGGTCGCCACCTGGGGATACGACGCCAGCGGCGAGCCGATGTCCGACAGCACGCCGAACTCCGGATCCACGAAGCTGACAGACGGCAGCGAGCCCGAGGCGCAGTCGGCCAGGAACTGGGCGGTCGGCGCCAGGTTCGTCGGGTAGGACTCGATGATCGACGGGATGATCCCCGTCTGCGGCAGGTCGGTGAAGTAGTTGGTCCAGCTGATCCCGTACGCGTGCAGCCGGTCGAAGATCGTGCCGTTGGGGGGCGGCGCGTCCTCGAGGCTTTGATCGTTGGTGGCGATGTCTCCGTACGCCGTGCCGGCCATCAGGAAGCGGCGGTTCGGATAGGTCTGACACGGCGCCGAGCAGAACCATCGATTGGCCATGCAGAAGGTCCGCGCCAGCGAGTATGAGAACGGCAGGACCTCTTCGGTCCAATAGCCCATCGGCTCGGTCGAGCTCACCGACTCCACGAAGCCGTCCATCTTGCCGCCGTCGATCTGCTGGTGAGTTGCGTCCCAGGACTGACTGACGCTGCCCGGCTGCTCGGTGTTGGTGAGCACGTATGAGGTCACGGTGCCGTTCGAGCTCGGGTTGGAGTTCGTCGCCTGGCCGGCGCTGTCGAAGCTCAGACAGTCCGCCTTGGGCTGGCCGAGGAGGGGCAGCGCGCCCAGCAGGTTGTCGACGGAGTGGTTCTCCATCATCACGCACACGATGTGGTCGAACGGCATCGCGCCGGTCGCCGTTCCGGCCGGGCGGCTCGGGTCGGGGAGGCTGTCCGGGCCGCGTGTGGCGGCTAACGCGCTCGCGCTCAGGATCGAGCTGCCCAGCCCTGATGCGGTCAGAGCGGCTCCCAGCGCGCTACCTCGTTTCAGCAGTCCCCGTCGAGTCAGTCGCCACCGCGGATGTGTCGGATCGTGCACGTCAAGCTCCTCGATTCGTCCGGTCTCGCTTGTAGCCCGGACGGCCATGCACGACGCGGTTGCCAGCGCAGACCGCAGCGGCGCCCGTCCCGGGCGCCCGTAAGGCTTCCCCGATTCAGCCCAAACTTGTCAAAAGACGGTGAACGGGCCGGCGTTACGCGCGGCGTCCGACGGCCACCTTGGCCGCCCGGCGGCGACGCGCCGCTTCGGCGCCCGTGTGGTAAGGCTCGGCGGGCCTAGATGAGTCGTCGTCTGACTGGTAGGGGGTGCCGCGCATCAGCGAGGCCGCCGCTCCGATGAGGCAGGCCACGATCGCGAAATAGAACGCGGCGTGCAAGCCGGTCCGGAAGGGGGCCGAGATCAGGTGGGGGAAGAACGAACGACCGGTGAGGATCGCGGCGTTGTGCGCGCTGATATGGGCCAGCGCCGTCGAGCCCAGTAGGTGCTGGATCGGGTTGTAGCCGAGGAAGGCCGCGAACAGGATCGATACGGGCGGCAGATGCGCCGTCTGGCTCGCCACCGCCGCCGGGACCCCATGGGCCTCTAGTCCGCTGGTCATCGTCGCCGGCAACGTCGAGGCCAAGCCGATGATCATCAACGTGAAGAAGATCCCGATCGAAATCACCTGGGCCGAGTTCTGAAACGTCTGGTTCATGGCCCCGCCGACGCCGCGGTCGCCCGGCGGAAGGCTGTTCATGACCGCCGCGCGGTTGGGAGAGGCAAACATGCCCATCGAGATCCCGATCACCGCCAGCACGGCGGCGAACATCGGATACGAGAAGTCGGTCGGTAGCAGCAGCAGGAGCGCGAAGCCGACGGCGGTGGCCAGCATCCCGCCGGTGGCAAACGGTCTCTGCCCGAAGCGGTCAGACAGATAGCCGGAGGCCGGTCCGGCCGCCAGCAGGCCGATCGTCAGCGGCAGGATGTAGATGCCCGCCCATAGCGGCGTGTCGCTGAAGTCATAGCCGTGCTCGGGCAGCCAGATTCCCTGGAGCCAGATGATCAGGATGAACATCAGGCCGCCGCGGGCCACGGCGGACAGGAAAGTCGAGATAGACCCGAACGTGAACGCGCGGATCTTGAATAGGGGAAGGCGGAACATGGGCTGCTCGACACGAGCCTCGATGAACACGAAGGCGATCAGGGACGCCAGCCCGCACGCGAGCAGTCCGAGGACCTTGACGCTGCCCCAGCCGGTGCTCGACCCGCCCGAGGGCCGGATTCCGTAGGTGATGGCCACCATCACGAGAATCAGACCGAGGGCGAAGGTCACGTTGCCCGGCCAGTCGATCTTCCGCTGTCCGGTCCGGGGCACCTCGCGGAGCTTCGTGTACGCCCACACCGTGCCGAACACACCGACGGGGACGCTGATCAGGAAGACCAGGCGCCAGTTGATCGGCGCGAGGATGCCGCCGAGCACGAGGCCCACGAACATGCCGCTGACGCCGACGATGTTGTTGAGGCCGAGGGCCATGCCGCGCTGGTTGGCCGGAAAGGCGTCGGTGATGATCGCCGCCGAGTTGGCCAGCAGGCAGGCGCCACCGAGGCCCTGCACGATCCGGAACACGATCAGGTACGTCGCGCCGGCCTTGCCCGTCATCCAGTCGATGGTCAGGAACAGCGACGCGACCGTGTAGATGACGAAACCGAGGTTGTAGATGCGCACGCGGCCGTACATGTCGCCCAGGCGGCCCAGGCTGACCACGAGCACGCTGGCCACGACCAGGTAGCCGAGGATCATCCACAGCAGGTAGAAGCTGTTCGAAGCGACCAGCGGATCGAGCTTGATGCCGCGGAAGATGTCCGGCATCGCGATGATCGTGATCGACGCGTCGAGCGTCGTGAAGAGGACGGCGAGGGTCGCATTCGAGAGGGCAACCCACTTGTACCGATCGGAGTTCACTTGCTCGAAATTATACAGGCAAACTGTGCAGTTTGCCTGTTAGAATCCGTCCATGGCAGCGGCGACCAGCAATCCTGGTGTAGATACCCCGGCGATCGCGAGCGAACTCCGGGTCGTGCTCGGTCAGCTCAATCGTCGGCTACGGGCCGAGCACCGCATCCCCATGAGCCACGCGACCGTCCTCGGGCGACTCGATCGCTGCGGCCCAAAGAGCGTCAGCGACCTCGCGAGCGCCGAACGCGTGCGGCCACAGTCGATGGCCCAGACGGTGGCCGACCTCGAGGCCGACGGCCTCGTCGAGCGCCGCCCCGATCCCGATGACCGTCGGCGCGCTCTCGTCATGCTCACGCCGCAGGGGACCGCCGCGCTGCTCGACGACCGAGGCCGGCGCGAGGGATGGCTGACCGGCGCGATCGGAGGACACCTCTCGCCGGCCGAGCAGGATGTGCTGCGCGAGGCGGTCGAGCTGCTCCAGCGGCTAGTCGAGACCTAGCCCAGAGACCCAGCACACGCTCCCGCGCGTGGTCGGCAGCACTAAGTCCGACCATTAGTGCGAGTTTCGTAGGAGTGCGCACGTTCTATGCGCACGTCCAACGACCTCAAGGAATGAGTGCTAATGGTCAACAAACGTTCGATGGGCGGCATGGTGGCCGTCCTGACGTTCTTCTTCGCCGTCCCGGCGCTGGCCTCCGCGCACACGCTGGCGGTGTCCGCCGGTCCTTCGCATTGCGTCACGCCGCTCAACGGTCAGTACACCGCCACCGTGACGATCACCGAGAATTACTTCGGGGGCACCACGGAGGACATCCCGGTCGGCCAGAACGTGTACGAGGTCTTGGCCTCGAGCACGGATAAGGGCAACACCGGCGTCAACCACAACTACTTCACGCAGGGCGCCATCGGCACCCAGACCGGGCCCATCAGCTTCGGGCAGCCGACGCTGTTCACTTCCCCGGCGAGCGGGGGTGCGGCCACCCAGACGTTCACGGTCACGACGTCGGTCCCCGAGACGTATGTGCTCGGCAACAGCTACATGTCGAGCCCCAGCAGCACGACGATCACTGCGCCGGCGACCGGCTGCTCGCCCCCGCCGCCACCGACCTGCGCGAGCGGGGACACGCTGGTCAACGGCATTTGCGTGCCGCCGACGAGCTGCCCGAGCGGGGACACCCTGAGCGGGGGTGTGTGCGTGCCGCCGGCGAGTTGCCCGAGCGGCGACACCCTGACGAACGGTACGTGCCTGCCTCCGACCAGCTGCCCCAGCGGGGACAGCCTGGTCAACGGCACGTGCGTCCCGCCGACAAAGTGTCCGAGCGGGTACACGTTGACCGGGGGCCAATGCGTGCCACCGAGTGGCTGCCCGGCCGGGGAAGTCGCGTCCGGGGGCCAGTGCGTGCCTCCGACCAACTGCCCGAGCGGGGACACGCTGTCTGGGGGCCAGTGCGTGCCTCCGACCACCTGCCCGAGCGGGGACACGCTGACCGGAAGCGGTTGCGTCCCGCCGACGATCGTGCCTCCGCCCACCGTCTACCCGGCGGTTTGCCGGGCCTCGAGCAAGGGCTACAAGGTCCGGGCCGGTCAAGAGGACACGATCGTCGTGTCGGTTGACCGCGAGGGAACGCCGGTGGCGGGCGCCGGCGTGCACATCACCCTTCCCGGTGGCAAGGTCATCACCAAGTCCACCGGCACCAACGGCAAGGCGACATTCACCGTCGAGCCGACGAAGAGCGGGACCATCGTCGTGCGCAGCCCGAGCTGCAACGAGATGGCGAAGGTGAAGGTGTACGCCGCCAAGGCGGCGACGGCGCAGCGGGCCCCGTCCTTCACCGGGTGACATGAGGCGCCACCCCGCATCGATCCGCCGCGGCCTTCGGGCCGCGGCGGTCTGCGCCTCGATCGCGCTGACCGCGCTGGTGCTGCCGGCGGTCGGGGAGGGCGCGAGCCCGATTCGCCAGGCGCTCTCGCACCCCGGGTACGCCTCTACGTGGGCCTACCTCGAGAGCCCCACCAACGCGTACGCGTCGCCCTCCAGGCACGCCCGCGTCCTCGGCTACCTGGGTCTGACCACCCAGGACGGCACGAGCGAGGTCGTGTTCGAGCAGCAGCGAGTGCTCGTCCACGGCGGCTGGTGGGTGCAGATCCGCCTTCCCCTCAGGCCGGCCGGCCAGATCGGATGGGTGCCTGAGTCGGTGCTCGGAGCGCCGCAAACGGTCCACACCTACCTGGTGGTCTCGACCGAGAAGACGACGCTCACCCTGTATCGAAACGGCAAGGTCATCTTCTTCACCCGTGTGGGCACGGGCGCGCCTGATACGCCCACTCCGCACGGTCAGTTCTACGTACGCGACCGGCTGACGGGATTTGGCACGGGCAGCATCTATGGACCGATCGCGTTCGGCACGTCGGCGCTATCCAACGTCGAGACCGACTGGCCCGGCGGCGGAGTGATCGGGATTCACGGCACCAACGAGCCGTGGCTGATTCCCGGGCATCCGTCCCATGGCTGCATCCGGCTGCCCAACTGGGAGATCGTCAAGCTGGCGAAGCTGCTCCCGATCGGGACGCCGCTGACGATCGACTGACCCGCCGGCGCGGGTCGGGACCCCGGGTCGGGACCCCGGGTCGGGACTCCGGGTCGGGACCCCGGGTTCGGGACCCCGCGCCGCGCGCTCAGACCCCGACGCGCTGCTGGTTGAGATTGCGGCGCCACAGCTCGAGCGTGCGGTCGAAGTGTCTCGTGGTGGCGCCTTCGTCGTAGACCGGGAGGTCGGCCATCGCGAACCCGTGGGTCGTGCCGGGGAGCCGCTCGACGACCCCTCTCACGCCCTGGCTCTCGAGCTCCTGCTGGAAGCGCTCGACGACCTCCGGGGTAGCCGAGTGGTCGTTCTCGGCGAACGCGAAGTACAGCTCGGCCTGCACGCCGGCCAGGTCGTGGTGGGGTGAATCCGGCTCATCGGTGACGAGCGCGCCGGGGTGGATGCCGGCGGCCGCGACGAACTCGTCGGGCAGCGCCGCGGCGGCGTGAAGCGCCATCCGCGCCCCCATGCAGTAGCCGACGCACACCCTCGGACCGCTCGCGGCGGCCGGGTCGTCCGCGATCGCGTCGAAGATCGCCCGGGTGTCGGCCACCACCGCGTCGGGCTGCACTCCGCGAACGATCGACATGAGTCGCTCGCGATAGCCCTCTTCGCCCATCCGTGAGAAGTCGAAGGTCAGCTTCTCGCCCGCGCGGTAGAACAGGTCAGGCGCCACGCAGTAGTACCCGTCGGCGGCGAATCGGCGCGCGTTCGCCTTGATCTGCTCGCGGTAGCCGACGCCGTCCATGTACAGCACCGCGACGGGGAACGGCCCGCCCGCGTCGGGGTACGCGACGAACGTCGTCATCTTCCCATCGGCTGTCGTGACCACTATCTCGTCTTCGTACACGTCGGCACCCCTTCGGTCGAAATGTGAACCAGGTCGAGTGTGTTCTGCTGAACGCGCTCGAGCGTCATCGTGAAGCTGGGGGAATAGAGCGAGACGTGATCGAAGTCCGCCTCGCGGCGCGCGATGCCGGCGCGCACTTGCTGGGGGGTGCCGGCGACCGCGATCGCATCGACCATCTCGTCGGTCACGGCCGCGATCATCGCCTCGCGGTCGCGCTCGGCGAACGCCGCGCGGATCCGGTGCGCCTCGGCGGCGAAACCGCTGGCCTCGAGCATTGGCGCATACGCCCTCGGGGCCGCGTAGAACGCGATCTGCGCCGCGACCTCTCGCCGCGCGAGCTCCTCGTCGTCGCCTACCGAGCACAGGAGCATCCCGACGATCTCGATCGAGGCCGGGTCGCGACCCGCGCGCTCCGCACCCGACTCGACGGCGGGCCGGACGACCTCGTGCACGTACCGGGAGCTGAAGGTGGGGTGGCAGACCAGGCCGTCGGACACGCGGCCGGCGGTTTCGATCATCCGCCGGTTGACGCCGGCGGTGAAGATCGGGATCCGCTCGCGGACGGGCGGGAGGACGTCCGCGGTCGCGGACAGGTTCATCGAGTAGAAGCGACCCTCGTGCTTGACCGGACCCTCGTGGAGCCTCCAAATGCGGCGAAGCAGGGGAACGAGCTCTTCCAGCCGCACGGCAGGGGACTCGGGGTCCGGGACGCCGTGCCAGCCGATCTGCATCCCCTTGGTGCCGGTGCCGAGGCCGAGCACGAGCCGGCCGCTGCTCAGCTCGTCGAGGCCGCGCGCGTCGTTGGCCAGGATCAGTGGCGAGCGACCCACGGCGTAGGCGATCGCGCTTCCGACGCGACAGCGCGTGGTGTTCTGCGCCATCGCGGCGAGGGCGACGATCGCCGAGCGGTCGTTGAACTCGCTCGTCCAGGCCGCGTCGAAGCCCGCCGCGTCGGCCGCGGCGGCCACCTCGGCCGTGTCGGCGATCCGCCCGGCCAGCACGCAAACCCCACGGGTTGCCATATCCGGAACCTACCAGCGTGCAACGCAGCCTTCGTCGTGCGGGCGCGATCGTGCTACGTTCGGCCTCGGCGCGGTCCAGCCGCAACTCCTTGCGGGTTCATGCGGTTAAGGGCTGAGCGGCGTCATGGCGGGGACTACTCGGCCCGCTCGTCGGCGGCAGCGCCACGGTTGAACTCGAGCGCCTTGATGGGCGGGAAGGTGGGATTTCGGATGTCCAAACGCATGTTGCGCGTGATCGTTTCGCTCGTCTGCGCGGTCTCCTTTGGAGCGGCCGCGTCGGCCGCGTCGGCGTCGGTGGTAATCGGGATCAGCGACTCGAACACGTCCATGTTCTCCTCCCCGTACTTCACGAAGCTGGACATCACCACCGCACGTTACGTCGTTCCGTGGGACGTGATGACGCGTAAGGCCGACGCCGGCGATCTCGCCGCGTTCCGCGCCTGGTTGAGCGCGGCGCAGGCCGACCACGTGACTCCGTTCATCTCATTCGGAGCCGACTACACCAACCCGGCTGCCAACTTCGTGCCGAACGTGAATCAGTACGAGGCGGCGATCAAGCCGTTCCTGAAGGCCTTCCCGCAGATCAAGGACTACACCGCGTGGAACGAGCCGGACTTCTCCTACCGCAGCCTGGCTCGCAATCCGGCGCTCGCCGCCAACTACTTCAACGCGCTGTACGACCTGTGTCATGGCTGCACGCTGCTGGCCGGCGACGTATACCTCCCCGCGACCGGCACCGCCAAGATCGATGGGGCCGTCGCCACGCTAGGACCGTGGCTGAAGGCCTATATCAAGGGCCTGCACCACAAGCCGTCCGGCTGGGCGTTGCACGACTACACCGAGGTGCGTGCGCATAACAACTCGCAGATCAAGATTCTCGCCTCGATGACCTCGGGGCCGATCTGGCTGGACGAGACGGGTGGCGTGCTGCGCCGGGGTCACTGGCAGTACAAGAATCAGAGCGCGTCCGCGGCGGCCAAGGACGAGCAGTTCCTCCTGTCGCTGACCACCAGGTACCACCGGATCGCGCGCATCTACCACTACCAGTGGCAGGCCGACCCGAGCGCCGGCTGGGATTCCGGGCTGCTCGCGGCAAACGGGGCGCCCCGGCCCGCGTACACGGTCCTGCTGAACTGGATCAAGAAGCACGGCCAGTAGCGGCGTGATGGATTTGGCACGTTATACGTGCCAAATCCATCAAACCCCGCCGGTCACGGGCCCGGCGTACGATCTGCGCCACCATCCGGGCCACCAGGTACTTCGCGGCGGTCGATTCCCACACAGAGGGGATGCCGACGCGCGTGATCACCGGCGGGCTCGGGCCGCTACCCGGCGACTCGATGCAGGAGCGCCGCCTGTACTTCGAGCGCCACCTCGACCATCTCCGGTTGATGCTGATGCGCGAGCCGCGCGGTCACTCGGCCATGTCCGGGGCGTTCCTGCAGCCGGCCACGCGTCCCGACGCAGACTGGGGCGTGCTGTTCGTCGAGGTGTCGGGCTGCCTGCCGATGTGCGGCCACGGGACGATCGGCGTGGCCACGGTGCTCGTGGAGACCGGCATGGTCGAGGTCACCGAACCGCACACGCGGATCCGCCTGGACACGCCGGCCGGGCTGGTCGAGGTCACCGTGACCGTCTCCGACGGACGCGCCGAGCGCGTGACGCTGCGCAATGTGCCCGCGTTCGTCGCAGCGCTCGACGCGACGGCCGACGTCGACGGGCTGGGTGGATCGGTCACCTACGACATGGCCTACGGAGGCAACTTCTACGCGCTGGTACACGCCGCGTCCGTGGGCCTCGATCCGGTTGCGGCCAACGCCGACGAGCTGATCGCGCGCGGCCTCGAGATCGCCGCCGCGATCAACGCGAGCGCCGAGCCGGTGCACCCGCTCGACCCGGCGATCCGCGGCTGCAAGCACGTCGTGTTCCACGCGCCGGGCGAGAACGGGGCGCATGCCCGCAACGCCACGGCGATCCATCCGGGCTGGTTGGACCGATCGCCGTGCGGGACCGGCACCTCGGCGCGGATGGCCGCGCTGCACGCGCGGGGTGAGCTTGCGCTCGGCGAAGAGTTCGTCAACGAATCGGTCATCGGGAGTCGGTTCACCGGGCGCCTGGTCGACGAAGTGGCGCTCGGCGCGATACCCGCGGTCGTCCCCGAGGTGAGCGGGCGCGCGTGGATCACCGGGATGGGCCAGTACCTGCTCGACCCGACCGACCCGTTCCCGACGGGCTTCTCTCTGTAGGGGCCGCGCTTGCGGGTGGTCGTGATCGGCGGTGGCGCGGTCGGTCTGTGCACCGCCGAGGCGCTCTCGAGTCGCGGCTGCGAGGTGACGGTGATCGAGCGCGATCGTTGCGGCGATGGGTCGTCGGCCGGCAACGCCGGGTGGATCACGCCGTCGCTGGCCACGCCGGTACCGGGGCCTGGAGTGATCGCGACTTCGCTCCGGTGGCTCGTCGATCCATCCGGACCGTTATGGATCCGGCCCACGCTGTCGCCCGCGATGCTCGACTGGATCGCCCGTTTCGTCCGGAGCTGCCGGCGGACCACGTACGAGCGCGGGTTGATCGCGCTCCAGCGCGCGGTCGCACTCGCCGGTCCGGCGTTCGACGCGCTGGCGGCGCGGGGCGTCGAGTTCGAGCAGCACGACGATCCGCTGCTGTTCCCGGCGTTCGAGCGGACCGAGCTCGAGCACCTCTGGCGCATGGCCGACGACCTCCGCATGGGCGGCTCGAACCAGCGCCTCGACCGCGCGCCGGCCGATGAGCTGCGTGTACTCGAGCCGGCGCTCGGACCGGACCTCGTCGGGGGACTGGTCGCCCACGGCGAAGGCCGAGTGCGGCCCGAGCTGCTGTGCGCGGGTGTCCACCGCGCGCTGCTCGCGCGCGGCGTCGAGGTGCTCGAAGGTGCGCCCGTCACGCGCCTGGTCGCGCTGCACGGAGGGCAGTGGCGCATCGAGTGCCGGGGCGGGACCTTTCGAGATGCCGATGCGGTGGTGATCGCGGCCGGCGCGGCGTCCGGGGTGCTGCTCTCATCCCACGGTGTCCGGGCGCCGATCGCGGCGGCCAAGGGCTACAGTCGAACCTATCCGGCCGATCCAAGCGGTCCGGTGCGGCCGCTCTACCTGGAGAATCCCAAAGTGGCGATCAGCGTCTTTGACGGCGGCGTGCGCGTGTCCGGCACCCTCGAGCTGGGTGCCCGCGACCTTTCGTTGTCGGGACGGCGGCTGGACGCGATCACCGCGGCCGCACAGCGTGCGCTGCCCGGATGGCAGGTGCCGGCTCGGCGCCGCGACTGGGCGGGAATGCGCCCGCTCTCACCGGATGGCCTCCCGTTCATCGGCCCTGTGCCGGGGCTCGAGGGCGTGCACCTCGCGACCGCTCATGCCACGCTCGGGATCACCCTGGCGCCGTTGACCGGTCAGCTCCTGGCCGACCTGTTGGTGGACCGGGCGCACAATGAGCTGCTGAGCGCATTCGACCCGGCCCGCGCGCTGCGTGTCGGCACAGACAACACGAACATCGGAGCAGGAGGAGCGCAATGAAGGGCGTGCACGCCGCAATCGTGACCCACTTCGACGATCAACTGGACGTCGATCACGACTCGGTGGCCGCCGAGGTGAGCCGCCTGATCACCGCGGGGGTGCACGGGATCGTGGCCAATGGTACGGTCGGCGAGGGTGGGAGCCTGAGCCGGGAGGAGCGTCGCGCCGTGGTCGAGACGTCGGTCGCCGCGGCCGGGCCGGCGCCCGTATGCGCCGGCGTTTCCGCGCCGACCGCCGAGCAGGCGTCGGTCTATGCGCGCGACGCGCGAAGCGCCGGCGCCGAGACCGTGATGGCTCTCCCGCCGCTTCTCTACCGCGCCGACCGGCGGGAGCTCGTCACGTTCTTCGGAACGGTGGCGCGCGCCGCTGAGCTGCCGCTGCTCGTCTACAACAACCCCGCCGCTAGCGGCAGCGACCTACAGCCGGAGCTGCTCGCCGAGCTGGTGGCGGAGGTGCCGAGCATCGCGGCGATCAAGGAGACCTCGGAGGACGCGCGGCGAATTGCCCACCTGGTCAACCTGTGCCCCGATGTCGACATCATGGTCGGCGGCGATGACTGGGCGCTCGAGGGCTTCTGCGCCGGGGCGGCGGGCTGGGTGTCGGGCGTGGCCGACGTGTTGCCCGCCGAGTGCGTGCGATTGTGGGATCTATGCCAGGCCGGTCAGCTGCCCGCCGCGCGCGCCGTGTACGCCGACCTGCTGCCGCTGGCCCGGCTCGATATGACGCCCAAGCTCGTGCAGTACTTCAAGGCGGCGCTCGACGAAATCGGGATCGGCGGCGGCCCGTGTCGCCCGCCCCGGCTGCCGCTCACCGACGAGGAGCTCGCGGCGGTGCGCGACGCGGTGGCGCAGGCGCTCAGCGGTGCGCCGCGACCAGGCTCTGGGAGCCTGGCGGCTTGAGCGCCGCGCGCTGGTAGCGGAAGATGATCCCCGCGAGCCGAGCACGATCGGCCTCGGGCATGTCGACGAACTTCAGTCCGACGTGGGTCGGGGTCTCGCGGACGGGTTGCGCGTGACAGCTGATCGGGGCCGGATCCGGGGTGAAGCGCAACTCCATCGCGAGCTTCTGCGCTCCGACGCCGGCGCGGCGCTCGATCAGCGCGCCGGTGATGCTGACGTCCGCCGTGATCGTCTCGATGGTCGCGTTCGCGTCGTCCTGCGCTCCCGCGGGGCGCAGGCTCACCGCGGCGGCGAGCGGGATCCGCTCGGCGGCGCGCCGCTCGGGCAGCACGACGTTGTCGATCACGACGAACTCGATCTTCGGCTCACCCTCGGACAGCGACGCCGCGATGCCGCGCAGGGCGACGAGGCTTCCGTGATGCTCGAACACGAGGTGCCCGGTGGCGGCGGGGGGAAGCGACTCACCGGCGTCGCCCTCGCGCATGAGCGTGGCAACGGCGCCGGTGACCGAAGCCACCCGGCAGGTGATCGCGGGGTCGTCGGTCTCCAAATGGATCTCGACGATCTGTTGTTCGTGCAGCCGCCGCATAGGTCGTCTCGACCCGGCCCGGCGAGTCGCCCGTGCCGGATCTAGTTTGTGGACTTTTGTTCGGCTGATTCGGGCAAAGCTTTAGTCGCCGACGCGTCGACCGTCTCCTGGGCCATCCGAGGGGATGACCTTGCCCGGGTTGAAGATCCCGTGCGGATCCAGGGCGTGCTTGATCGCGCGCATCATTTCGACCGCGGCGCGGCCGTGCTCGTCGAGCAGGAAGCGCGCCTTGCCGTAGCCGACGCCGTGCTCGCCCGTGCACGTGCCGCCGTGGGCGAGCGCGCGCTCGACGAGCCGGGTGTGGAACTCTTCCGCGCGCGCGACGTCGTCGGGGTCATCCGGGTCGACCAGCACGCAGGTGTGGAAGTTGCCATCGCCGACGTGGCCAACGATCGGCGCGACGAGGTTTCGCTGCGCGATATCGGCCTGGGCGGCCTCGACGCAGTCGGCCAGGGCAGAGATCGGCACGCACACGTCGGTGGTCAGCCCCGCGCGGCCCGGAACGAGCGCCCGAGCCGCGTCGTAGGCGCGGTGGCGCGCGTGCCACAGCCGGCGCCGCTCCTGTTCGTCAGAGGCCCATGCGAAGTCGCCGCCGCCGTATTCCGCAGCCACCTGTGCAGTCTCCCGCGCCTGCCCGGCGACGTCTGCCTCGGAGATGCCGTGAAACTCGAGGAACAGCGTGGGCGCGAGGGCAAACGCGGTCTCGTCGTGCCGGTTGATGGCCTCGATCTGAAGCTCGTCGGCCAGCTCGATCCGCGCCACCGGGATGGCGTGCTGCGTCACCCGGACCATGCACCGGACCGCCTCGGCCACGGTCGGGAAGGTGCAGGACGCCGCCGCCGTGGCGGGCGGGATCGGATGCAGGCGCAGCGCGACCTCGCAGATCAACCCGAGCGTGCCCTCGGAGCCGACCATCAGGCGCGTCAGGTCGTAGCCGGCGGATGACTTCCGGGCGCGCGAGTGCGTGCGCACGACCTCGCCCCGGCCGTCGATCAGCGTCACGCCGAGCACGTTCTCGCGCATCGCCCCGTACCGCACGGTCATCGTCCCCGACGCGCCCGTGGCCACCATCCCGCCGATCGTCGCGTCCGCGCCGGGGTCGACGGCGAAGAACACGCCCTCCTCGCGCAGCCGAGCGTCGAGCGCCCGGCGCGTCACGCCGGCCTGGACCACAACGTCGAGATCGTCGAGCGAGGGGCGGCCGATGGCGTTCATCTCGCGCATGTCGACGCTGATTCCGCCGGCGAGCGCCGCGACGTGCCCCTCGAGCGAGGTACCGGCTCCGAACGGGATCAGCGGCAGCCGGTGCTCGATGGCGACCCGGACGATCGCAGCGGCCTCCTCGGTCGTCCGTGGCCAGACCACCGCGTCGGGACGGGCCTCGGGATGAAACGACTCGTCGCGTCCGTGCTGGGCGAGCACGTCCGCGCTGATTGACACCCGCTCGGAACCAAGCAGGTCGACGAGCGCGTCGCGGCCGGACGCGATGCTCTCAGCCGGCGGGCGTTCCCAGAACACGCTCGAGCGCCGCGGCGATCGGCTCTTCGCCGCCGTTGACATACAGGATCCGATGGCTCGCGCGCGGGTCGTGGAGCAAGCCGGCCAGCACCTCCGCCACGTCCTCGCGGGCCACGCGGCCGCGGAAAGGACTCAGGTCGAGCCGGACTGCACCCGTTCCGGGATCGTCGGTGAGAGCACCGGGCCTGAGGACCGTCCATGGCCGCTCGCTCGCCATCACCGCGGCGTCGGCCTGCGCCTTCGCGCGGAGGTACACGCTGAACACGTCGTCGTCGCTGTCGGGTGGCGGGTTCTCCGCGCCGACCGAGCTGACGATGAGGTAAGGGGTTGCGCTCGCCGCGGTGGCCTCGAGCAGCTTGATCGCGCCGTCGCGGTCCAGCGTCAGCTTGCGCTCGGCGCCACTGCCCGGCCCCGCGCCGGCGGCGAATACCACCGCATCGGCGCCGGCGACCGCGGCCGCGACCTCCTCCACCGTGGCGTGCTCGAGGTCGCACACGACCGGATCGGCGCCGCGTGCTCGCAGGTCGGCAGCGTGGCCGGGATTGCGGATCAGGCCGATGACCGTGTCTCCGCCGGCGACCAGGCGCGCAGTGAGTCGCTGCGCGATATTCCCGTGAGCCCCGGCGATGGCAACCCGCACGCCTCGGAGCCTACTCGAACAGTTCGACCCGCCCCCGGCCTGCCGCCTTGGCGCGATAGGAGGCGGCGTCGGCGTTCCCGAGCATCCGCTCCGGCTCGCGATCCCCGAGCGCGACGCCGATGCTCGCCGAGAGGTGGTGCTCGACGTTCCCGGCGATGAACGGCGGCCGTAGCGCCTCCTGCAGTCGCCGCGCGACGGCGAGCGCCGAGTCGGCGTCGACGTCCTCGCACAGCGCGACGAACTCGTCGCCGCCGATCCGCGCCACCGTGTCGCCGGGTCGAACCGCGGCCTGGAGCCGCTTGGCGCTCTCGACCAGCACGGCGTCGCCAGTGATATGGCCGTGGGTGTCGTTGACCCCCTTGAAGTTGTCGAGGTCGATGAATAGAACGGCGGTCGCGCCGCGCCCGCGCTCTGACCGGGCGATCGCGTGCTCAAGCCGGTCGCGCAGGAGGGTCCGGTTGGCGAGCCCGGTCAACGGATCGTGGAGCGCCTCGTGACGCATCCGCTGCTCGGTCCGCTGGCGGCCGAGGGTGGATGCGAGCGTGTGCGCGAGCGCTCGCAGAAAGCTGAGCTCCTCGTCGGACAGCTGCCGCCCCGGCACGACGACAAGCTCATCGCTGGCGCCAATTGGCAGGTGGACCGCATGCTCGGGCTCGGGGGTGGGTGAACGGGAGTCAAAGCCCGCCGGCACCGAACCGTCGGCCAGCCGGACCTGCGCCGCGGGCACCGCGAGCAGCGTGCGCAGCAGCTCGATCGTCTCGTCGGCCAGCTCCGCCAGGTCCGCGCCGGCGAGCGCGCGCTCGCCGATCGACGCCACCGACCGCAGACGGGTCTCGCCCGCGCGGCGTTCGGAGACGTCGCGGCCGACGGCGAGCAGCACGGGTCCGGCCGTCGTCTCGACGATCCCCCAACTCATCTCGCCGATGAACTCCGAGCCGTCGCGGCGAAGACCCCTGACCGCCGTTTCGAACCGCAGCGGATGCTCAGTCGTCACGTACTGCGCCATGTTCTTGCGGTAGCGCTCGCGGACGCGCTCGGGCCACAGCATCTGCACCGGCTGTCCGATCAGCTCGCTGCGTGAGTAGCCGAACAGCTGCTCCGCGAGCGCATTCGCGAACAGGATCCGACCATCGGGCCCCGCGGCGACGACCGCGTCCGGCAATCCCTCCAGGATCGCCGCCGGCGCGACGAGCCAATCGCCAAGCCCGCCCGGCTCGCGGAAGCTCCCCATGCTGCCCCTCCTCCTCTTGACATCGAACGCCCGTGATCCAGCGTACAGCGCACGTTTAGGAGGGATACCCGCTTTGGCCGAAAGTTCGGGGGCCGGCTGGCTATGGTTCGCCGCGTGTCCGCTCCGGGAGCCACCCGCCCACTCCGCGCGCTGGTCACCGACTTCGCCTGGCCTTCGCTAGACATCGAGCGGGAGATCCTGTCCCGGGTGGGAGCTGAGCTCGTCGTAGCGCAGACTGGCGAGCCCGACGAACTGATTGCACTCGCATCCGACGTCGACGCGATCCTCACCAACTGGAAGCGCGTCCCCGAAGCCGCGGTACGGGCGTCCTCGGGCTGCGTGGTCATCGCACGCTACGGCGTGGGTGTGGACAACATCCCCGTGCAGCTCGCGACCGAGCTCGGGATCGTCGTCGCCAACGTCCCGGACTTCTGCGTCAACGAAGTCGCCGACCACGCGCTGGGCCTGCTCCTCGCCTGCGCACGGCGACTCGTGCCGTTCACCTCGCAGACGCGTTCCGGCCTCTGGAGCCTCGAACATGCGCCTGGTCTGCCGCGGCTGGCCGAGCAGACGCTCGGCGTGGTCGGCTTTGGTCGGATCGCGCAGGCGCTCGTGCCGCGCGCCCGGGGATTCGGGCTGCGCGTGCTCGTCTATACGCCCCGGCTGGCCGCCGGCGGAGAGGTACCTGGCTCGCTGGCCGCCGAGGTCGAGGTCGCGCCGTCGCTCGACGACCTGCTCGCCGCGGCCGACTACGTCTCGCTCAACGTGCCGGCGACGCAGGAGACGACCGGTCTAATCGGAGAGCACGAGCTGGGGCAGATGAAGCCGAGCGCCTACCTGATCAACACGTCCCGCGGCGCGCTGATCGACGAGGACGCGCTCGCTCGCGCGCTCCGGGAGCGGCGCATCGCCGGCGCCGCGCTCGACGTGCTCTCACGCGAGCCGCCGCCGTCCGACCTGCCGATGCTTGCCGCCCCGAACCTGATCATCACGCCGCACGCCGCGTTCTACTCGGATGCGTCGATCCGCGAGGTGCAGACGCGCGCCGCGACCAACGTCGCCACCGTGCTCGCCGGCGACGTGCCCGAGCACGTCGTCAACCCTGAGGTTCTCAGCCGGCGCCGGCGGCCGGACGGGTCCGAAACACCCAGCTAGAAAGCGCCACGTAGCGGCTGAGCGTGGCGATCAGGTTGGCCAGCACGAGCGCCGCCGCCTCGAGCAGGCGGGCCGGGTGCGGGTCAAAGCTGTGTAGGAGGGCCAGCGCGCCATTGGTGAACCCGAGCGCGACGAGGAACACCCCGAAGGCGGCCACCTGGTGGCGAATCATGCGCTCTCGGCCGCGGATGCCGAACGTCAGACGGCGATTGGCCGCCGTGTTCGCCACCGCGGTGACCGCGAGCGCGACGTCGTTGGCCAGCGCCGAGCCCAGCGCGCCGGCGAGCGCGATGAACAGCAACGCGTAAGCGAGCGTCGACGCGACGCCGATAACGAGAAAGCGGGTGATCTTCGCACGTCGCGCTTGTCGCAATCTGGACACGGTGAGAGGTTCGGTTCCTGGCGTCAGAAATACGTGAGGCCGGTCGAGGAGATTCTCCGCCGGCGCATAAGACGCGCCTATGTTAGAGCGGTTCTCCCTTGACAGGCGTCCACTCAGCGCCGAATACTGAGGCCGCCGATCCAGGTTCACGGGAGGATGCAATGCGCCTTCGCCGGTTTACCGTGCCAGCAGGAGTGCTGGCCTTCATCGTTGGGATGGCCGCGAGCGCCGGCCAGGCGAATGCGGCCACGTGCCCATGGATGGTCCCCGGGCAGTCGCCGGCCAAGCGGACATCCGAGCTGCTCGGCGCCATGTCGCTCGCCGACAAGATCCAGATGGTCACCGGCACCGGCGAGTTCAATCCGACGTCGGCCAACCCGGAGGCGGCGAGCACGATCGCCGCCAACCCCTCGCTGTGCATCCCCGCGCTCGTCCTCAACGACGCCGGCAACGGCGTCGGCGATCAGCAGCAGCTGACCACGGCGTTCCCTGACAGCATCGCGCTCGCCTCTTCTTGGGATCCGGCGCTGGCGCAGCAGTACGGCGCCACGCTCGCACGCGAGGCCTTCGCCAAGGGCGTGAACGTGCTGCTCGGCCCGGGGGTCGACATCGCGCGCAATCCGCTGAACGGGCGCAACTTCGAGTACATGGGCGAGGATCCCTACCTGGCCGGCCAGTCTGCCGCGGCGGTGATCAAGGGGATCCAGTCCCAGCACGTGATCGCCACCGTCAAGCACTATGCGCTCAACGATCAGGAGACCGACCGTACGACCGACTCGTCGGACGCGAGCGAGCGGACGATGCAGGAAATCGATCTGCCGGCATTCGACGCCGCGGTCAAGGCCGGCGTCGGCGCAGTCATGTGCTCGTATAACCGGATCAACAGCGTGTACGCGTGCCAGAACCCGTACACGTTGCACGACGTTCTCGAGGATCAGTTCGGCTTCGGCGGGTTCGTGATGTCCGACTGGGGGGCCAACCACTCGACGGTCGCGTCGGCGGACGCCGGGCTGGACATGGAGATGCCGGGCGGCGTCGGGACCGATACCGAGTACTACGGGCCGTCTTTGCAGACCGCGGTGGAGGACGGCCAGGTATCGATGTCCACGCTGAACGAGATGGTCAGCCGCATCCTCTACACGATGTTCCGCATCGGTGTGTTCGACCACGTACCGGCTGAGGGTGCCGTTGCCGCCGCCACCCCCGCGAGCGACGCGTCCAGCATCGCAATGGCGACCAAGGTGGCCGAGCAGGGGACGGTGCTGCTCAAGAACTCCGACGGCGTCCTGCCCCTCACGGGCTCCGGCAAGACGATCGCCGTGATCGGGCCGGCGGCCAACGAGGCGGGCGCGACGCTCGCTGAGCAGGGTTACGGGAGCGGGCACGTGCCCGAGTTCTCCTACCAGCCGGGCGTCGTCTCGCCGCTCCAGGCCATCACCACGCGCGCGGCCCAGGCCGGCGACGTCGTGACCTACGCCGACGGCGATGCCACGGCCGATGCGGTGGCGGCGGCCAAGGCAGCCGACGTCGCTGTGGTGTTCATCAACGACGTCGAGATCGAGGGCGCCGACCGCCCGAGCCTCGATGCCGAGTCCGGCACTTGTTCTTTCCTCGACTTCGCCTCCTCCACGTCGTGCACATACACGCCGCTCGACGAGAACGCGCTCGTCTCAGCGGTCGCGGCCGCGAACCCGCACACGATCGTCGTGATCCAGAGCGGCGACCCAATCGCGATGCCGTGGGTCGACCAGGTGCCGGGCATCCTCGAGAACTGGTACCCGGGCCAGGTGGATGGCAACGCGATCGCGCCGATCCTGTTCGGCGACGTCGACCCGTCGGGCAAACTGCCGATCACCTTCCCGGTCGACGTATCCCAGGACCCGCTACAGACGGCGGCACAGTACCCGGGCGTGATGGTGGCCGGCGACTCGGTGGGTCCGCACTCGACCTATAGCGAGGGCCTTCTGGTCGGCTACCGCTGGTATGACGCCAAGCGCATCACGCCGCTGTTCCCGTTCGGGTATGGCCTGTCGTATACGACCTTCCGGTATTCCGGCATCGCGGTCACTCGCACCACAGCCGGCGCATCGGTCACCTTCACCGTCACCAACACGGGCGACCGAGCCGGTGCCGCCGTTCCCCAGGTGTACGTCGGGGATCCGCCCGCGGTGGGCGAGCCGCCCGAGCAGCTCAAGGGCTTCCAGCGCGTGTCGCTCGCGCCCGGGCAGAACCAGACAGTGACCATCCCACTGGACCCGATGTCCTTTGCCTACTGGAACACTCAAGACAACGAGTGGATGGTGAGTGCCGGGACCTATCAGGTGATGGTCGGAAGCTCTTCGAGTGACATCGTCGGACAGGGTTCGGTGACCCTGCCGAACCTCAGCCTCGGCGGTACTTAGCCACGGCCAGCGGTAGCGACACCGCGACGATGGCCAGGGCCCAGATGGCTGCGCGGGTGACAAAGTAACCGGCCGGGTGGCCGAGCAAAGCCTCGGCGTGTGGGCCGAGCGTGAGTGCCCGCGCAGCGTCAACCATATAGGTGAGCGGCTGGTGCTTGGCGAACACCTGCAGCCAGCCAGGCATCGTCGCCACCGGGATGTACGCGCTCGAGATGAACGCGAACGGAAACACGATCATCCCCATGCCCTGCGCAGCCTGGGCATTGCCCGCGAATAGGCCCATCGTCACGAACAGCCATTCGAAGGCGAAGCCGAACGCGGCCACCAGCCCGAAGGCGGCGAGCCCGTCGAGGGCCGAGCCGTGCAGGCGGAAGCCAACCGCAAAGGCGATGCCGACGGTTACCGCGGCGGCGAGGGTGAGGATCAACGTGTCGGCAATCGCCCGCGCCGTCAGGACGGTTGAGCGCCCGATCGGCAGCGAGCGCAGCCGGTCGATGAAGCCCTGCTGGAGGTCCTCCGCCGTCGCTACGGCGGCCCCGATGCCGCTGAACAGGACGCCGGTGGCGATGAAGCCCGGCACCAGATAGTCGACGTACGGCAGACCGGCGATGTGAATCGCGCCGCCGAAGAGATAGCGGTAGATCAGAAAAAACATGGTCATCTGGAGCGTCGCCATCGCGATCAGCTGGGGTGTGCGCACGTAACGCAGGAGTGCGCGACGGGTGACGATCAGCGTGGCGCTCATGCCGCGGTCGCCCCCGCTGCCGCGGTTGCATCGGTCAGAGCGAGGAACACCTCGTCGAGGTTGGGCTGGCGCAACGAGATGTCCTCGAGCTCGATCCCGGCCGCGTCGAGCGAGCGCAGCGTGCTCCCGAGCTGCTCGCGACCGGAGTCGACGCGGACGGTGACCCGTCGGGTCGGCTCCTCGATCTGCACCGCTCCATCCTTCGCCGCCCGCAGAACCGACGCGACGCGAGCGAGATCGTGGTCGTCGCGGACGTGCAGCTCGATCACGCTGCCCCCGATCCGGGCCTTGAGCTCGGCCGGGCTGCCGGTGGCCACCGCGCGGCCATGGTCGATGATCACGATCTGGCTGGCCAGGCGATCTGCCTCGTCGAGGTACTGCGTGGTGAGGAGCACGTCGGTGCCCGCGTCGCGGAGGTTGGCGATCGCCCGCCACAGCTCGATGCGGCTGCGCGGGTCAAGCCCGGTGGTGGGCTCGTCGAGCAGAAGCAGACGGGGACTGCCGACCAGGCTGGCACCGAGATCGAGCCGGCGCCGCATGCCGCCGGAGTACGTGCGGGCGAGCCGGTCCGCGTCCTGCTCCAGGCCGAGCTGCTCGAGCACGGCGCCGGTGCTTCGCCGCGCCGCGGCCCGGTCCAGCCCGAACAGGCGGGCGACCATCTCGAGGTTCTCGCGTCCGGTCATAGCCGGCTCGACGGCCGCGAACTGGCCGGCCAAGCCGATCACCCTCCGGACCGCCCCCGGGTCAGCGGCGACGTCGTGGCCGGCCACACGCAGGATCCCAGCATCGACCCGGAGCAACGTGGCCACGGCGCGGACGAACGTCGTCTTGCCGGCGCCGTTGGGGCCGAGCACGGCCACCACCTGGCCGCACTCGGCGGATACGTCCAGCCCATCGAGGGCGCGCGTCTTGCCATATCGCTTCACGAGTCCTTGCGCCTCGATCGACATCGTCATCCCGTTCCCTCCTCCTCCGGGAGGAACGCTTCGGCGAGCTCTCGCAGCATCTCCTCGCTCCAGGTGATCCGGCCGGCGCGGAGATCCTCGATCACGCCGCCCAGCCAAGCCAGCTCGGCCTCGAGCAATGCCACGCGGTACTCCTCCTCGAGCACGAACAGTCGAGGTAGGCCGGGCGGGGCCGCTTCGAGCGTGCGTCGGCTGTCAGCCAGCTGCGCGGCGAGTCGCTCGACGCGCAGCTCGAGTTGCCCGCGCGCCTCGTCGACCGGGAGGCCGAACAGGATCGAGAGCGCGACGATGAACTCGGGATACTCGCCGCCGGTCTCGCTGAGCATCTCGCGCAGCCAGGTCTGCGCGGCCTCTTGCCCGGAGGCGGTGATGCCGTACAGCGTGCGGTCCGGATAGCCCTCCTGGCGGATCGTCTCGGCCACCTCGACAAAGCCGAGCCGCACGAGGCGCTCGATCGTCTGGTACAGGCTGGCGCGAGAGCGGACGTTCACGATCCGACCCTTGCCCTCCGCCTCAAAGAGCTTTTGCATCCGGTAGACGTGCATCGGCTCCTGGTAGAGCTGCCAGAGCACGAGCAGGCCGAGCGGCGAGCGCTGGGGAGCTTGCGATGCCATAGTCGGCACCGTACTAGTTATCTAATAACTAGTCAAGGAATAACTATGAAGCGCCACCGCCGCGGCGCCGCCGACCCTACTCGTACAAGACGAGACCGCGGATGTTGCGATGCGTGCGCATGTCCTCGTAGCCCTGGTTGATCTCCGCGAGGGTGTAGGTGCGCGTCACCAGCTCATCCAGCAGAAGCGAGCCACTGCGATACAGCGACAACAACTTTGGAATGTCGGCGCGAGGATTCGCGTGCCCGAACAGGCAGCCCCTGATCTGCTTCTCGTACACGATCAGCTCGAAGATCGACATCTCGACCTCGGTGTCGGTCATCGTCGACAGCGATGTGACGGCCACCTTGCCGCCCTTTCCGACCAGCGAGGCGGCCTGTCCAATGACCTTGCCGGTGGTCACATCGACCGTGATCAATGCGGCATCGGCGAGTTCGCCGGCGGTCATCTCGGTGAGCGGCTCGAGCGCCTCCTCGGCTGAGGCGAACATGTGTGTCGCACCGAATTTGCCGGCCTGCTCACGATTGAAGGGAGACGGATCGATGGCGATGATCCGGTCGGCGCCGGCCAAGCGGGCTCCCTGGACCGCGTTCGCGCCGACGCCCCCGATGCCGAGCACCACGACGGTGTCGCCGGCGCCCACCTCGGCGCCGTAGACCGCGGTCCCGAAGCCCGTGGTGACGCCACAACCAACCAGCGCCGCCTTGTCGAGCGGGATGTCGTCGTCGATCTTGATCACCGAGTTCTCGTTGACCACGGTGTGCGGGGAAAACGTCCCGAGCATGCACATCAGGCGTGCATCCTGGTCGCGCACGTGGTGCCGGCTCGTGCCGTCTTGCTGCAGGCCGACCTGAACGCCGGCCCCGAGCACGCACAGGTTCGTGCGACCGGAGGCACACCACTTGCACCGCCCGCAGCTAGGGATCCAGCTCAGGACCACGTGGTCGCCCTCCGCCACCGAGTGCACCTCGGGGCCAACCGCCTCGACGACGCCGGCGCCCTCGTGACCGCCGATCGTCGGTAGCGACTCCATGGGAAGGTCGCCCACGCGCACGTGCTCGTCGGAGTGGCACAGCCCCGAGGCGGCGAGACGGACGAGGACCTCACCGGGTCCGGGATCGTCGAGGGTCAGGTCGTCGATCTCCCAGTTCCCGCCGTATTCCCACAAAACCGCCGCTTGCGTCTTCATCTCTCTCCGTGCCTCCGGGTCAGTGATTGCCTCGAGCGCTGGGCGACATCATCCTCGATCCGCGCGCAGCATGGCGATCGCGCCGTCGAGGGCGATCCGCAGCCTGCCGGCGTCACGGGAGGTTTTGGCGAGCAGCAATCCACCCTGAATCGCCGCCAGCGTCGCGGTGCTCAGGCGGTCGAGGTCCGCGCTGGGGGCGATCAGGCCGTTGTCGCGCAGGCGCGCCAGCGCGCCGCGAATCAAATCGCCCCAGGCCGTGAAGGCATCGTCCAGGCCGTTGCGAAGCCCCTCGTCGGTGTCGGCGAGCGCGGCGGCCAGGGTTCCGATCGGACAGCCGCCCCGCGCATCGTGCTCCTCGACGATGGCCACCGTGACCCGCGCCCAGCGCTCTAGGTCCTCCCAATCCGAGACGGCCGCGAGCGCGCGAGCGTGGAGGCCGAGCACAGTGGCGCATTGGTACTCGACGACCGCCCGGATCAGGTCGTGCTTGTCGTCGAAGTAGTGGTAGAGCTGGCTCTTGCTCGAGGCGGTGGCCGCTCTGACGTCGTCGAGGCTAGTCCCGGCGGGCCCACGCTCAGCGATCAGGTCGGCAGCGGCGCGCACGATCCGCTCGCGGGTGGCGCGACCCTGTCGGGTGGCGGGACCGACGCTCATCCGTCGCGTCGACGCCGACTGGACGTGACGGTCCAATTAACCATTACAGAAACATTACAGATGTAGTTAATAGGTCTAACGATTCTGTGTCATCGGCGGGTTGGGGCTTGAAAGCCGCGGGGTGGGGATGCTCCAATCGACTGGACTAATTAGTCCAGTTAGCACCCACAACCCCCAAGGAGAACCCCCATGCGTCACCACTTCTGGAAGTGGTCTCGAACCACGCTGGCTGCCGTGCTCACCCTCGCCGGAGCGGCCGTGGCCCCCGCCGTGGCCGCGGCTCGGTCGAGCAGCCGCGGCTATGTATACGTGAACGACAACACTTCCGGCACGAATACGGTGGCCGCCTTCGTCCGGCAGGACGACGGCAGCCTCGCCCCTGTGCCGGGCTCGCCATTCACCGCGGGCGGCGCGGGCCTTGGCGCCGGACTCGCCTCGCAGGGCTCGATCCAGGTCTCGAGTGACGGCCGCTACGTGCTGGCCGTCGATGCGGGCAGTAACCAGATCTCGGTCCTGCGGATCGAGCCCGGCGGGTCCCTCGCGCCGGTGCCCGGCGGCATCGTCTCCTCCGGCGGCGAGGAGCCGGTCAGCCTGACCGTCCACGGCGGCCTTGTCTACGTCGCCAATGCCGGTCCCGGCGACTCGAACTACACGGGCTTCGCGCTGACCGTCGGCGGCCGGCTGCTGCCACTGCCCGGCTCGACCGTGCCGCTGCCGGAAGCCGCCCAGCCCGGAGACGTGCTGTTCAACTCCACCGGGACGAGGCTGGTCGGGACGCTGGTCGGCACGTCACAGATCGACAGCTTCCGCGTCGGATTCGACGGTCGGTTGATCGCCGCGCCGGGATCCCCCTTCCCAGCGCAGGGCGTCGGGCCGTTCGGCAGCGAGTTCCGACCGACCAACCCGGACCAGCTGTTCGTCTCGAACGCGCACAACGCGGCGGGCGACGGCACGGTGTCCGCTTTCCAGCTCACCGGCGACGGCAGCCTGCTCTCGATCGGTAGCTCGCCGTTCGCGGATGACCAGACGGCGCCGTGCTGGGTGGAGATCAGCCACGACGGCCAGTTCTTGTTCGCGGTCAACACGGGCTCGGGCAGCATCTCGCGCTTCTCGATCGCGGCCGACGGCGGATTGACGCTGCTGGGGTCGACCCCGGTCAGCACGAACGCGGGCGTCGGGGCGGTCGACGCGCGGCTGAGCCCGGACGGCCGGACGCTGTACCTCGACGAAAGCGCGGTCCACGCGGTTGGCGTGTTCGCGGTGCGCGGTGGGCAGTTGACCGGGGAGGGCTCGGTGCCGCTTCCCGCCGGCGCAGCGTCGGCCGGTCTCGCCGTCCGCTAACCGCGGATCCCCACGGACAGGGCCGGGAGCTCAGCGCTCCCGGCCTTGTCGAGGTGTGAACGCCTAACCCCAGGGGCCGTTGCTGCGCCGCCCGCGCGGCGCGATCGTGCCGGTTACACCCAAGCCACTCCCAAAGGGGACCGACATGACCGGCTTCTTCATCTTCAACCTCGCTCTCTCCGCCCTCGTCCTCGCCGTGATTGTCGGTGGGCTCGCCTGGGCCATTGCCACGTCTCGTCTTCAGTCGATCATGGCCGCGGCGGGCTGAGGCGGCACCCGCCGTCGTGACCTCCCGCGGGTTGGAGGAGCCCCTAACCTGGCCGGATGCGAAGGTTCGCGTCGGCGCTTCTCGCAGGCTTGAGCGTGTCAGTGGCCGTGCCGGCGGCCGGCCGCCCGGTCGATACCTCGCAGCCGAATCGCGTGGTCGGCCGCGGGACCGCGGCCAGCTGCACGTCGGCGGCCGTGGTCGCGGCCGTCCGCGCCGGCGGCATCATCCGCTTCTCATGCGGGCCGCGTGCGGTCACGATCCGAATGAACGCGACCGCCAAGGTCCGCAACACGAGCGCGCGCGTGGTGCTCGACGGCGGCGGGCTGGTCACGCTCAGCGGCGAGGGCCGGCGGCGCATCCTGTACCTGGACACGTGCGATCCGGCCCAGGTGTGGACGACGTCGCACTGCCAGGATCAGGCGACGCCTGAGCTGGTCATCCAGAACCTGACGATGGTCGACGGAAACTCGACCGGTCAGCATTACGACGGCGGTGGCGGCGGCGCGATCTTCGACCGCGGAGGCCGGCTTAGGATCGTCAACTCCACGTTCACCGGCGACCGTTGCGACCACTACGGTCCGGACCTCGGGGGCGGAGCCGTCCGCGCGCTGTCCCAGTACGACGATCTTCCCGTGTACGTGGTGGACAGCCGCTTCACCGACAACGTGTGCAGTAACGGCGCCGCACTCTCGAGCATCGGCGTGTCCTGGACGGTCCTGAACAGCAGCTTCGTCGACAACCGAGCGATCGGCTCCGGCGCCAATCCCGCGCGGCCGGGGACGCCGGGCGGGGGCAGCGGTGGCGCGATCTACAACGACGGCGATCGGATGGTGCTGACGATCGGCGGCAGCGTGTTCAGGGGCAACCGCGCCAACGAGGGTGGTGGCGCGATCTTCTTCGTGAGCGACGACCGGACCGGCACGATGACGATCACCGACTCGACGCTCGAAGACAACCCCAACGCCGGCTTCCACACCGCCGGCCTGCCCGGCATCTTCTTCCTCGGCGCCCGCCGGCCGACGATCAAGAACTCGACCCTGCGCTAGCGCCCGCCCGACCGGGGCAGCAGCGCCCGCAGGTCGTCGATCACGTCAGCCTCCGCGGCGTCCTTGTCCGGGCGATAGCGCTTGACGCGGGCGAAGCGAAGCGCGACGCCCCCGGGGTAACGAGTCGAGGACTGCACGCCGTCGATCGCGATCTCGACCACCAGCTCGGGTCGCACGAGCACGGCGATGCCCCGCCGGTCGACCTCGCGGGCCAGGAGCTCGTCGGTCTGCCAGCGCAGCAGCTCATCGGTCAGGCCCTTGAAGCACTTGCCGACCATCACGAACCCGCCGGTGTCCGGATCGCGTGCGCCCAGGTGCAGGTTCGAGAGCCAGCCCCGCCGGCGGCCGTGCCCCCACTCGGCGCCGAGCACCACCAGATCAAAGGTCCGCACCGGCTTGACCTTGCGCCACGCCTGGCCGCGCCGCCCCGCGGCGTAAGTCGAGGTCGCGTCCTTGACCACGACGCCCTCGTGGCCGGCGTTCAGCGACTCCTCGAGCACGCGCTCGGCCTCGTCGGCGTCCGAGGTGATGACCGACGGGATCTTCAGCTCCGGTGCGATCGCCGACAAACGCGCCGCCCGTGCTTCCAGCGGCGTGTCGAGCAAGTCCTCGCCGTCGAGGTGCAGGAGGTCGAACAGGAACGTCACGATCCCTTCGGCTGGCGCGTCTGAGTCGATCTGCGACACGGTGTGCTGGAAGGATCCGGGTCCGTCCTCGGACATCCACAACGCCTCGCCGTCGAGCACGGCCTGCGTGACCGGCAGGCGCAGCACGGCGGCGACGATCCCCGGCAGCGCATCGGTGATCTCGTTCAGGTTGCGCGTATAGACGCGGACCTCGGAGCCGCGGCGGTGGATCTGGATGCGGATCCCGTCGAGCTTCCACTCGACCGACGCGCGCTGCAAGCCAGCGAGCGCGCCGGTGACGGTGGCGCTCGTCGACGCGAGCATCGGCAGGATCGGCCGGAAGATCTCAAAGCCGACCTCCCGCAGGCCCTCTTCGCCGCTCGTCAGCGCGATCTGCGCCATCCGCGTTAGGTCGCCTGAGAGCATCAGCGCCCGCCGGGCGAGCTGGCTCGGGACGCCGGCCGCTTTGGCCACGGCGTCGGCCATGATTCCCGCGAGCGCGCCCTGTCGCAGCTCCCCCGTGAACAGGTGCCTCAGAAAATCCGCCTCCGGGGCGGTGGCGCGCGCCAGCAGCGCGTCGAGAAGTTGCCGGCGTCCGGCGGTCGATCCGCTTCCGGTGGCCGCTTCGATCTCCGAGATAGCGCCATCGACATCGCGCACGGCAAGCGAGGGCTCGAGCGCCGGCCGCGCGTGCGCCCGATACACGGCCGCGTAGCCGACCCCGATCCGGCCCTGGCGGGGGACCCCGGACAGGAATCCGACGACGATCGGGACCTCGTCGGGCTCGAGGTGCCGGAGCAGATCGGCCAGGATCGCCACCTTGCGCGAGCGAGCGCTCGTGGCGGTCAGCTGCTGCGAGGCTTCGACGATCTCCGTAAACGCGGTCAAGCCGGTCGATTATTGCGGCGGCTACGATCAGACCGCGTGGATCTGATTGTCGGCGCGACGGGCTACGTCGGCACCCTCCTGACCCAGGCGCTCATCGACGACGGCCGCTCGGTGCGCGCGCTTTCCCGCCACCCCCGGCCGGTGGCGGGTGGGCGAGTCGAGACGGTGCGCGGCGATGTGCTCGAGGACGAGGGGCTCGACGCTGCACTGGAAGGCTGTGACGTCGCGTACTACCTCGTGCATTCGATGGAGGCCGGGACCGGCAGCTTCGAGGCGCGCGACCGTCAGGCCGCCAACAACTTCGTCGTCGCGTGCCGACGTGCCGGCGTCGAACGCGTCGTGTACCTCGGCGGGATCGCACCGAGCGGCCGGCCATCGGCTCACATGCGCTCGCGACTCGAGGTGGAGCGGATCCTGCTCGAGAACCTCCCGCGCGCCACGGGCCTGCGGGCGTCGATCGCGATTGGCGCCCACAGTCCCTCGTTCCGGCTCATGGTCCGTCTGATCGAGCGGCTGCCCGTCTTGCCGCTCCCGCCTTGGCGGCACCGGCGCACCCAGCCGATCGCCGAGCGCGACCTGGTCGAATGCCTCGTGCGCACGCCCCTGATCGAATCGACGGAGGGCCGGTCGATCGACCTCGTTGGGCTCGAGCCTCTGACCTATGCGGAGATCCTCGAGGGGATCGCCGCCGAGCTCGGGGTGGCTCGGCCCGAGGTCGATCTGCCGGTCTTCACCGCGCCCGCGTTCGCCGCGGTCGCGTCGGCGATCGCCGGCTCCGACGTCGAGCTCGTGCGAGCGTTGATGGGGAGCCTCAACGCAGACGTCCTCCCCCGATCCCGACGCGCGGCGCGGGACATGGCCAAGACGTTCGGCGTCACGCCGCTGCCGTTCATCCGCGCGGTCCGGCGTGCGCTGGCCGACTGGGAGAGCGAAGAGCCGCTGGGGGCGCGCTGACCGCAGCGTCCCGCGGCGCGAATATGGTGCGGACCTTCGACTCGGCGTAGGCTCTTGATCGTGTCTGTCGACCGCAGCGCAGAAAGCTCCGACGGACGTCGGGACCTCGTGGTTATCGGTGCCTCGGCGGGCGGTGTCGAGGTGCTCACCCGCGTGGCCCGGGACCTGCCTGCCGACCTGCGCGCGGCCGTGTGCATCGTGCTCCACATCTCCCCGGGTAGCCCCAGCATGCTCGCCCACATCCTGGGCCGCGCCGGCACGCTGCCGTGCCGAGCCGCCCGAGACGGCGAGCGGTTGCGCGAGGGCCTGATCCTCGTGGCGCCGCCCGACCATCACCTCGTCATCGAGGACGGTCACGTGCGCCTGACCGTGGGCCCGCGAGAGAACGGTCACCGGCCGGCGATCGACGTCCTGTTCCGCTCCGCCGCCGAAGCGCTCGACAGCCGAGTGATCGGGGTGATTCTGTCCGGGACGCGGGATGACGGATCGGCCGGTCTGGCGGTGATCAAGGCGAGCGGCGGAGCGACGATCGTGCAAGACCCCGAGGAGGCGCTGTACGGCGGAATGCCAACCAGCGCGATCGCGAACGTCGCGGTGGACGCGATCGTGAAATCTGATCTCGTGGCGAGTACGATCGTCTCGATGGTGAAGGGAGAGAATCCCTCACCGGGCGCACCGTCCGAGACTCCCGATCCCAAGCCGCCCGCGCCCGAACCCAATCCGGCCCGGGGCGCTTCCAGTGGGTCAAAGCTCCCGCGCGGTCCGCTCGAGGGCGAGCCGGTCAGCGCGATCTGCCCCGAGTGCGGCGGCGTCCTCAGCGAGCGGCCCGCGGCCGGTGTGGTTCAGTGGGAATGCCGGGTGGGCCACCGCTACTCGCGTGACACGCTGCTCGAGGCGCAGGCGGACAGCGTCGAGTCGGCGCTGTGGGCCGCCGTGCGCGCCCTGAACGACCGCGCCATCCTGCTCGGACGGATGGCCGAGCAGGGCGAGAAGCGGGGGCAGATGCGCTCGGCCCGGCGCTTCCGGCGCCAGTCGGACGCGGCGTCCGAGCAGGCGCAGATCGTCCTCCAGGCGTTCGCCGGCGCCGCGCGGACGACTCTGCGGAGGGTGGTAGATGACGAGGAAGACGGCGTCGGCGAGGAAGGCGCCGCGTGAACCCGCCTCGCACCGACCTGACACTCGAGGCACTGCTCACGTTCGTGAAGGAGACGCGCGGCTTCGACTTCACGGGCTATAAGCGCTCGACGATTCAGCGCCGCGTCGCCAAGCGGATGAGCGCGGTGGGAGCCGAGCGCTACGACGACTACCTCGACTACCTCGAGCTGCACGGCGAGGAGTTCGCCGAGCTGTTCAACACGCTGCTGATCAACACCACCGGGTTCTTCCGCGATCCCCAGACGTGGGAGTACGTGGTGGACGAGGTCGTGCCGCAACTGCTCTCGGCGCGCGAACCGGAAAGTCCCATTCGCGTGTGGTGCGCCGGATGCGCGTCGGGCGAGGAGCCGTACACGGTCGCGATGGTCCTGGCCGGCGTGATGGGCGACGCCGCCTTCCGCGATCGGGTCAAGATCTATGCCACCGACGTCGACGAGGAGGCCCTCGACTACGCCCGCCACGGGGCCTATCTCCCTCGCCAGGTCGAGGACGTTCCGCACGACGCGCTCGAGCGCTTCTTCGAGCGCACCGACCAGCGCTACATGTTTCGCAAGGACCTGCGGCGATGCGTGATCTACGGTCGCAACGACCTGGTCCAGGACGCGCCGATCTCGCGGATCGACATGCTCGTGTGCCGCAATACGTTGATGTACTTCACGGCGGAGACGCAGGCGCACATCCTGCGTCGCTTCCATTTCGCGCTCGACGACGACGGCTACCTGCTGCTGGGTAAGTCCGAGATGTTGATCACCCACACGGACCTGTTCGCTCCGGTGGAGCTCAAGCGTCGGGTCTTTCGGAAGGTGATCAAGCCCACCCTGCGCGATCGAGTGCGGGTGATGGCGGGCGACAACGCTCGCGGTGTCGCGGTGACCGAGGCGGAGAGCCTGCGAGAGGCCGCTTTCGAAATCACCGGCCAGGCACAGATCGTGCTCGACCACAACCGCATCCTGATCATGGCCAACAACTCCGCGCGCCGGCTTTTCGCGCTCGGGTTGAACGACTTCGGACGGCCGCTCCAGGACGTCGAGGTGTCTTACCGCCCGCTCGAGCTGCGCAGCCACCTCGACAACCTGGATCGCGAGCTCCGGTCGATCGAGGTCAAGGCGGTGCAGTGGCGTTCCGCCGATATCGAGCGCATCTTCGACGTCCGCCTCATGCCCCTGCTCGCGGACGGCGTGTCAATGGGCACGAGTGTCACCTACCTTGACGTGACCGAGAGCCACCGGCTCGAGGAGCAGCTGGCCGGCTCCAAGCGTGAGCTCGAGCAGGCCTACGAGGAGCTCCAGTCGACCGTCGAGGAGCTCGAGACGACCAACGAGGAGCTCCAGTCGACCAACGAGGAGCTCGAGACGACCAACGAGGAGCTCCAGTCGACCAACGAGGAGCTCGAGACGATGAACGAGGAGCTCCAGTCCTCCAACGAGGAGCTCGAG
>DATJUA010000071.1:0-12995 GCA_035502815.1 Solirubrobacteraceae bacterium | reverse complement strand
GCGCGGCAGTCGTCGGTCGTGAGAAAGACGGTGCCGGCGAAGCCCTTCGCCATCAGCCCACGCACCTGCTCAGCGGTGTCGGGGTCCATGATCGGCGGCCCGGGGATCGCCATCAGCACGATCGCGACGTCCGGCTGACCGGCGGGCCCGACCGTCAGCCAGCGGAAGTTGCCCATCTCGGGCATGGTGGCGTCGGTGCGCACCTCCATGCCGAGCTTCTGGGTGTAGAACGCGAGCGCCTCGTCCTGGTCGTGTACCCACAGATGGGCGTTGGCGATTTTGACCATCGGGTCCTCCTGAGTCGCGGTGGCGGGATGCGAGCGATGCTAAGTGCGCCCCGCGCCGCTGTCTTCTCGAAATGTGCTGTGCTGCGGGCGCCCGTAGAAACGCAGCACGCACTCCGGCACGAGCGCGCGCGTCGCCGCCGGCGGATACGTCGCGCGGTACGCCGTCGGCGAACGGCCGAACGTGCGCGTGAAGCTCGTCGTGAACGAGCCCACGCTGTGTAGGCCCACGGAGAAGCAGATGTCGGCCACCGAACGATCGGTGTCGCGCAGCAGCGCCGCCGCGCGCTCCAGACGCCGCGTGAGAAGGTACGCGTGCGGCGACTCGCCATACGCGCGGCGAAACTCGCGGCTGAAGTGCGCGCGTGAGAGACCGGCCGCGCGCGCCATCTCGGTGACGCCGATCGGCTCGAAGTAGCGCGCGTCGGCGAGATCCTTGGCGCGCAGCAGGTGGCGCGCGGGCGGAGCGAAGGCCATGGCGCGAATTATCGCGGCGCGATGGCCTTGTGACAGCGTGTGCCGGGCGATGGCATCGAGTCGATATTTCGAGCCGCTGAAGTACCGCAACTTCGCGCTGCTCTGGTCGGGGCAGGCCGTCTCTCAATTTGGAGACGGCGTCTTCACCGTGACGCTGGCGATCGAGGCGCTGCGACTTGACCATCGCGCGATTGGCCTGTCCTATGTCCTGGCCGCGCGGCTGTTGCCGGCGGTCATGTTCACGCTCGCGGGCGGCGTGCTGGCGGATCGGGTGCCGCGACGGCTGGCGCTGCTCGCGTCCGACCTGGCATGCGGTGCGGCGGTCGCGGCGGTGACGGTGCTGGTCGCCACCGGCGAGATCCATCTGATCGCGCTCGTGCTGCTGGCGTTCGTGTTCGGTCTCGGTGACGCCGTGTTCTTTCCTGCCGCGATGGCAATCACGCCGGAGCTCGTGCCGCCCGAACTGCTCGTGGGCGCGAGCGCGTTGGACGGGACGAGTTTCCAGGTGGCAGGAGTGCTGATCGGCCCCGCGATCGGCGGGGTGCTCGTCGGAGTGCTCGGCGCCGCCTGGGGGTTCGGGATCGACGCCGCCACCTTCCTAATCAGCGCCGGGGCGATCATGGCGATGTCGGGCGGGGCCGCCCCGGTCCGCAGCGGCCAATCGCCGCTCAGCGAGCTGCGCGAGGGCCTGCGGTTCTGCGCCTCCAAGCGCTGGCTCTGGGCGACGACGCTCGGCGCGTCGCTCGGCAACTTCGTGGCGTTCTCGCCGCTCGGGGTGATGGTCCCGCTGCTGGTCAAGCACGTACTGCACGGTGGCGGGATCGCCCTCGGGCTCGTGCTGGCGGCGGGAGGGCTGGGTGGGGTCACGGCGACGGTGATCGCCGGCCGGCGCGCTGCGCCCCGCCACCGACTCGTGCATCTGTGGGTTGGCTGGGGTCTCTCGGGCTTCGGGGTCCTCGGGCTTGGATTCGTCCCCGATCTGTGGCTCGCCGGCGGGGTCGCGTTCGTGACCTACGGTCTCGACGCGTACGGGTCGGTGATGTTCAACCCGCTGATCCAGGAAGGCGTCCCGGCGGCGCTGCTTGGCCGGGTCGCGTCGGTGGATTATCTGTTCGGCTTCGCGCTCAGTCCGCTTGGCCTCGTGGCAGCGGGTGCCGCCGCCGACGCGATCGGGGTACGACCAACCCTCATCGTCGGCGGCGCCATCACCGCTCTCACCACCTTCATACCGCTCCTGCCGGGAGTCGAGGACCCGACGCTCGAGGACGCGGTGGCGACCGTTTAAGGCCTACTGCATCATCTGCACGGCCGTCTGCATCATCTGATCGGCCGTCGTGATCGTGCTCGCGTTGGCCTGGTAGCCACGCTCGGCCTCGATCATGTTGGTGAACTCGGTGCCCATGTCGACGTTGGACTGCTCGAGCTCCCCGCCGATCGTCTGGCCGAAGTTGGCCGTGCCGGGCTGGCCGACGGCCTCCGCGCCCGAAGCGGCCGTCGGGCTCCACAGGGAGCCCCCGTCGCGCTGGAGGCCGGCCTGGTTCGGGAACGTGGCCAGCGAGATGTACCCGGCGGTGACGGACGTACCCGTCGACGTCTCGTAGGTGACGCTGCCGTCGGCTCCGATCGTCACGCCGGTCGATCCCGGCGGCAGGACGATCGGGTTGTCGTCACCGCCGGCTGTATCGGCGCTGTAGGCGCCGGTGGTCGCGTTCTGCGTGGCGCCGTAGCCGAGCACATACTGGCCGCTCTGGGTGGTCAAGTAACCCGACGCGCTGAACGTCAGATCACCGGCCCTCGTGTACTGGGTGGCGTCGAACGTAGGCGGCGTCGTCGACACGTTCCCGTTGGCGACGCGCAACCAGCCGTCCCCTTGTATGGCCACGTCGGTCGCGTTGCCGGTGGTCTCGACCCCGCCGGCGCTCATGTTGTTGTCGATCGAGCCGACCTGCACACCAAGCCCGACCTGAACCGGGTTGGTGCCGGCGCTATAGCCGTTGGCGGCGCTTCCGGCGCTGATGAGCTCGGTCAGCTCGTTGGAGAACTGAACGCTCTGTGCCTCGTAACCGGTGGTGTCGACGTTGGCCAGGTTGTTGGCCGTCACGTCGAGCATGGTTTGATGCGCATCCAGGCCGCTGATCGCGGCATACATGCCTGACATCATCTGGATTTCGGTCCCTTCTGCGGCCCCTGACCTGCCACTTTCGTGTTTGGTCTTCCCGCTCTGTCTCGTGATCGACCAGGTCAGGTTTGACTTGATCGCTCAGTGCCCGGCCGCGACCGTCCTCACCTCGAGCTGGTCGTCTCTGGCCCAGCCCCTGATCGTGCGGGTGAGCCCGATGGCGGCCAGGCCGCCGAACACGACCGGCACGCCGAGGGCGATCGCGCGGTAGGCCAGGGCGCCCGCGGTGGCGATCGACACGGGGAGGCCGTACAGCGTAAGCGTGGCGATCAGTCCGCCGTCGACCGCCCCCAAACCCCCCGGCACGGGGATCTCTCCCGCGAGCTGTCCGACCAGATAGGCCATCGCGAGCGGTTGCAGCGCCATGTGCCCGCCGAACGCGTGGACCGCCGCCCACAGTGCCCCGATGTCGAACATCAGATAGGCGGCGCCGCCGGCGAGCGCGCGCGGGTCGTGCTTGCGAAACAAGTCGATGGCGCCCTGCGCGCCGGTGCCGAGCTGGATGGCGACGTCGTCCAGCCACCAGTGCAAGCTGTGCGCCCGCGTTCTGGCCTGCCTGGCCTGCAGCTTCGTCACCTGCGGCACCAGCGCTACCGCGAGCACCATGACGGCGCTCGCCCCGAGTGCGGGTATCGCGGACAGCGCTAGCGAACCGTGGGTAACGAGGATCCCGGCGGCGCCCAGCCAGCCGAGCACCGCGACGGCGCCCACGTTGAACGCACTCGTGAACACGAAGAACTGCGCGCTGCGCTGGACGACCTCCTCGGTCGGCATCCCGCGGCGGTGCAGCACCCAGCCGCCGATGGCCAGGCCGCTTGCGCCGCCGGCCGGGACGAGTGCGTTCAGGCCGATCTCCGACATCGCGATCTGATAACTCAGCCGCAGCGCCATCTTCGGAGCAAAGATCGCCCGAAACAGCACGACGTAGGAGAGGGCCGACAGAAGCCGGAACGAGGCGGCGATCACGAGCCAAGCCGGGTTTCCGTGCGCCAGGCGGCCGCGAATGGAGCCCAAGCCCGGCACCGCGACGATCAGCGCGACCACGAGCCCCGCGAACAGCAACAGCCGGATCAGCCCCCTGCGCAGCCGGCGGCCGTTCAGGGCGGCCGGAAGGTCGGACGGCGCGCCGGCGGCATCCGGCGGGTGGCGGTGATGCCCGACCAGCTTCTCGAATGTTCTCGGAAGCCGCATCTACGTCGGTAGATAGCTCGCGGCGGCGGCCGGGTCGGGATCCGTCATCTCGATGATCAGTGAGGACCACGCGAAGTCGGTCGTTCCCATCCCCGTGCCGTCGTAGGGGTCGTAGTACTCGCGCAACCCGGCGGTCGCGACCGCCGCGCCCAACCGATCGCGCAGGGCGTCCGCCTCGGCGGCGTAGCCGAGACGGACGAGCCCGATCCACACGAGCCAGGCCGCGTTGATCCACGTCGGGCCGCGCCAGTAGCGCCTGATCCCGAGCCTCGACTCGCGACGCGAGAACGATCGCTCGGTGGCGGGCACCGAGGGTGGCGGAACCGGCAGCCAGAAGCGCTCCGTGTCGAGCAGGTGCTCCTCGACGAGTCGCCGGCCGATCGCCTCGGGCAGATCCGGCAGCGCCAGCGGCGAGAGCGCCGCCCACGTCACGGTGGGTTGCTGCTTCGGACTCGGCGTCGCGATCGGCCGGAACAGCCCCGCCGGCTCGTCGTAGCAGCGCTCGATGATGGTGGTCGTGAGAGACGGTCGCCCGAGCGCGGCCAGCGACAGCGAGTACAGGACGTTGGTCATTACCTCACAGCAGACGGGGCCGCCGTCGGCGGCGATCCGGCGCAGGTCGAATCCGTGGTCGCGGTTTCGGCGCACGAGCTCGACGAAGCCGGGCAGTCCGTCCGCGTGACCCTTCCAGATCGCATCGAACTGGGGAGAGGCGTCGAGCCCCGATTCGTCCGGCTGCACGATCCAGATGAGCCCGTCTCCATCGAGGTCGCGGTGCTCGGCCAGCCAGTCGTAGTGGCGGCCGATCGCCGGTGACTGCGCCGGGTCGCCGACTACGATCCGCCAGGCCCATGCGAGCACCGGTGGTTGGATGGTCGCGGTCATCGGCGCGTCGGCCGACAGTACGTTGTAGGTCAGACGCTGGCGCTCGTTGAGCCGGGTGTCCCAGAAGATCGTGTGCCCGATGAAACCATCGTCCTGCTCTGCGGCGAGCAGCGACTCGAGCTCGGCGCGTGCGCGGGCCGGGTCGAAACGCCGCCACACGATGGCCGCGAAGCACGAGTCCCAATACCACTGAAACGGGTAGTGACCCGGGCTCGGACGGGTGTAGGCGAAGCGGACGCCGTCCGCATCCCGAACGCCTTCTCGCCAGTTTTTAGCGAGCGTGTCCTCGCACGTCGAGCGGATGCTCTCGAGGTCGGGTTGGGTGATTGCCACCGCCGCCCATCATGACCGGTCAGCGTCGAGTGCGGTACGAGCCTGCTGCAACTCCGCTCGGGTTGTGTCGTCCACTTCGGGATAGTGCGGATCGATGTCCATGAGGGTCATGACGATTGCCGCCCCGACGACGATGTGCGCGAACCACTTGTGGTCGGCGGGGACGATGTACCAGGGGGCCCACCGGGTGCTCGTGTGGCTGAGCATCTCGGAAAACGCCAGCTGGTACTCATCCCAATGCTCGCGTTCATGAACGTCACTGGCCGAGAACTTCCAGTTCTTCTCGGGGTTATCGATCCGCTCCAGAAACCGCCTGCGCTGTTCGTCGCGGCTCAGGTTGAGGAACAGCTTGACGATCCGGATGCCGTTGTCGACGAGGTAGCGCTCCCATTCGTTGATCTCGCGGTACCGGCGCTTCCAGATGTCGCCTCGGGCCGAGGACGGCGGGAGCCGCTCAGCCTCGAGCAGGTCGGGGTGGACCCGCACTACGAGTACCTCCTCGTAGTGGGAGCGGTTGAAGATCCCGATCTGACCGCGCGCGGGGAGGCGCTGGTCGCAGCGCCAGAGGAAGTCGTGACTGAGCTCCTCGGCGGACGGCGCCTTGAAGCTGTGCACGGTCACGCCCTGGGGATTGACGCCACTCATCACGTGGCGAATCGTCCCGTCCTTGCCGGCCGCGTCGATGCCCTGGAGAACGACGAGGACGCCGAAGGTCTCCTGTGCAGAGAGGCGGTCCTGGTATTCGGAGAGGAGCTCGATGCCCAGTTGCAGCTGCTCCTCGCCCTCATCCTTGTGCAGCCACCCGGCTCGGTAGCCCGGGTCGTAGTCCCTGGACAGGACGACCTGGCTGCCGGGGGCGACCCGCATCGGGTCGATCAACTGCTCGAGCTGTTTGGCGCGCTTGTCTGGCATGGGATGCGCTCGCTCAAACGGCGACTTCGGCGAGCTTGAGCGGAACCGTGCCGTAGGCGTCGAGGCGAAACACGAGCGAGACACGATGGAAGCCGTCGGCGATGTCCGACTGGCCGTCGCCACCCAACACGAGCACCGGGCTCAACTGCTTCCCCTCGATCACCTTCATGAGGTCCTTGACGACGCCGGGGTCGTCTAGCGGGGCCGGGTCCAGGCCGGTGGCCCGCAAGATATCGTTGGCCCGGCGCGTGGTCACCTCGGCCTTGCGCAGGCGCGCGATCGCCCTATCCGCATCGGCGGGGGACAGCTTCAGTGACGCGTATGCCTCGGCGGCCGCGTAATCGTGCTCGGCCACATCTTCGAGCCATTTGATCGGGAGTTGTGTCTGCTCGGGCTTGCTCGTCTTGTTCTTGGCCATCTGGCTACTCCGTTGCGTTGGACTGTGGGGACATGAGCTCCTCGAGGCGGCCGGACGCCGCCGCTCGGGCGGCCGCGTCGCCGCCGGGACCCCGGAGGATCCAGGCGCACCCGACCGCCAGCGCGGCCCCGGCCAACGGCCCGGCCACGTAGGCCCAGAACGCGGTCCAGTCGCCCGACACGAGCGCCGGCCCGAACGACCGCGCCGGATTCATCGAGGTGCCGCTGACCGGAGCCGCCCACAGCCCGGCCAGCGCGATGTATCCGCCGACGCCGAGCGCGCCGATCGTCCCGACGTTCTGCGCCTCCGATGCGGTGCCGAGGATGACGCTGACCAGTCCGCCGGTCAATGCGATCTCCATCAGCAGCGCCTGCCAGGCGTGATACCCCGGCCCGGGCAGGGTCGCACCGAGGTGCTCGATGTTGCCGAACACGGCCAGCAGGAACAGCGCGGCCAGCGCCGCCCCGGCGAGCTGGGCGATCACGTAGGAGGGCACTCGCCCCCATGGGAAATCACCCCGTAACGCGAACGCCAGCGACACGACCGGATTGAGATGGGCGCCAGAGACCGCTCCCATGAACAGGATGATCGAAAGCACCGTGAGCGCCGGAGCGACGACCGCGGCGGCCAGGCTGATCTCGCCTCGCGCATGTAGCAATCCTCCTCCAGCGGCAGCCAGCACGAGCAGAAAAGTGCCAAGGAGCTCGGAGAACAGCCGCCGGTACGCCAGCCGTGGGTCACGAAAATCGACGGTCGAGCCGAACGCCAGCCATCCCCGGTACAGCGCGCGCTGCTGGTGCGAGAGCGGGGCGGGCTGTTGTGGTTCGGCCATTCGGTGGAGTTCGGCAACGCGCGAGCCGTCCCTCTCGGCTGCGAGCCCGCAACCAGGTGGCCGACATGGTACGGTGTAACGGTCTTCTGTCAATTAGACCGTTTCACACACGATTGGAGGTCCGAACGTGAGCATCTACTCGATCTGGGAGTCGCGCTTCCCGCTCCAGTCCGCGCAGGACGGGATCGAGGCCACGCGGGCGATCTGGGGCGATATGCCGTGCTTCGACGGCTACCTCGAGCACGAGGTGGTCGAGGATCTCGACCAGCCGGGGCACCTGTTCGTGATCAGCCGATGGGCCAGCCGCGAGGCGGCCGAGGCGGCCCTGGTCTATCTGTCACACCCGAACGCCAGGCGTGTCGAGTCGCTCGTCTCCGAGCCCCGGCGGCGAACCGTCGCCGCGGCGGTCTGACGCGAGTGGCGCGGTGAGCCGCGCGGCGCTCGTCGTGGCGCTGGCCAACGCGCGGGCGGACCGGCGGCCCCCGCACGCACCACGCGCCTCGTTCCACGACGCGCTCAGCGACGCCGAATCAGCCAGCGTGCTGCTCGAGCCGTTCCTAGGCCGGGCGGTGGAGAAGTCAGAGCTGACTGCGGTGCGTGCGCTTCAAGCCGCGCTCGTCCCCGTCCTCGATGCGCTGGTCGACGGCGCGCCGCCCCCACTCGAGGCGCTTAACGCGCTGGCCGAGCGCGCGCCGGCAATACATAGGCTCGAGCTCGAATCGACCGGGACGCTGCGGGCGCTCGCGTCGCCGGGTCGTCCGTCGGCGGCCGGGACGCTCGTGCTCGAGGTGTTGCAGGAGCTCAGCGAGCTTGAGCCGCGGCGGCTTCGCAGGTGCGAGCGTCCCGAGTGCCGGCTCGTGTTTTACGACGCGACTCGCTCGAGCACCCAGCGCTGGCATGCCGACAGTCCGTGCGGCCTGCGCGAGCGACAGCGGCGCCACCGGGCCAAGCGGAGCGGGTAACCCAGAGGCACCTACCCGGCACTACCGTCAAGTGATCCGGACCGGTCTCGATGACGATGCGCTCGTGGCCGCGGCGCGGCGAGGTGACAAGAGCGCTTTCGCCGCACTCGTCCAGCGCCACTACCCGGTGCTGCTGACGAGCTGCCGCCGGATGCTCGGCGACCCCGAGCGCACGCGCGACGCCGCCCAGGAAGCCGTGTTGCGCGCGATGCTCGGACTCGACCGACTGGCCGATCCGTCTCGCTTCGGCGCCTGGCTGGTCGGCATTGGTCTCAACGTCTGCCGGTCGCTGCTCGGCGTGCTGATCCGCGAGACCAATTCGATCGATCAGTCGTGCCTGATCGATCTGATCGCGCCGGATCCCGACCCGGCCGCTGCGGCCGAGACGGGGGAGCTTGCCGCCGGGATATGGGCGGCCGTGGCCGACCTGCCCGTGGGCCAGCGAACCGCCGTGGCGCTGTTCTACCTCGCGGGGCTCACGCATTCTGAGATCGCCGATGAGCTCGGCACCAGCCCGGGGGCGGTCAAGACCCGCCTGCACAAGGCGCGCGCCGCGTTGCGCGCGCCACTCCACGACCTCTACGAGGAGCACACCGACGTGACCGACCAGGCCCAGGAACTGATCCCGATGCGTGTCGCCGCGCTACGACGCACCGCCGCGCCCGACCCGCTGGCCGCGCGCCACATCGTCTTCCTCGAAGACGAAGCCGGAGCAGAGCGTCTACCGATCTGGATCGGCGCCGCCGAGGCGAATGCGCTCGCTGTCATCCTCGATCAGATCGAACTGCCGAGGCCGGGGGTCTACCAATTCGCAGCGTCGCTGCTGCGGGCCACCGGCGGCGAACTTCGCGAGGTTCGGATCGTCGAGCTCACCGACTCGGTCTTCTTCGCCGAAGCGATACTCGCCGACGGCAGCGTCGTCGACGCGCGCCCGAGCGACGCGCTGACGCTCGCCCTGGTCACCGGTGCCCGCATCCAGGTCGCACGCGCCGTACTCGACGGCGCCGCCGCCCACCGCGATGAAATCCCGGACCGTTACGAGGAGGCCGAGCAGGCTCCCGACGACGCCCGTGCGATCGCCGATGACGTCAGGCGGCAGCTCGAGCACATCCGGCGAGATCTCTAGTGTCTGTGGTTCGTGCCCGGTGTCTTCATCGCGACGCTCCTGGACGGCGAGGCGGTGCTTCGGTTCCCCTACGACGACCACCTCCGGTTGCTGTTGCGCGCGATCCCGGGTCGCCGGTGGGATCCCGAGAACCGGGTGTGGCGGGTTCCGCTCGATCCCGATCGGGCTCACGCGCTGACGGCGCTGCTCCGCGCGGTCCCGTACCGGGTCGAGGTGTCCGAAGCGCTCGCCCGGGCGCTGGCCCGGGAGGCGGCGAGACGCTCGCCGGATGAGCTGCTGGTCGATCTGGCCCGCCCGGATAACAACTGGTGGTTTTGCTTCGCCACCGACGGGGCCGCCGATCTCGTCGAGAAGCTGCTCGAACATCCGGATGCCCGTCGACTCGCCCCGATCGAACGTGGGGTCGTGCCGGTGGACGACCGGGCGGCGCTCATTCTCAGCTCGTGCCTCGAGCGTGACCGCCGACTATGCCTGACCGACGACGCGCGGCACGCGCTGACCGAGCTCGCGCGCGCGCCCGAGCCGTCGGCGCCGTCGGCGGGGCAGTCGCCAAGCAGCGAAGTCGAGCTGTGGCGTGATCGCCGCGGGCGCAACTGGATCGTGATCGCGCGCGAGCACGCCCCGCTGGCGCGGGCCCTGGCTGACGAGAGCGGGCTCGAAACGCTCGACGGCCCGGCCGGTTCGGTGGCGCTGGGCGCGGTCCAGCAGGATGCCGTCGCGATCGCCGAGTTGCTCGCGCAGCTCGAGCACGGCTCGGTCGATCCCCGCGTCGAGCGCTGGCTCGCGCGCACGACGATCTGGCGCGGAACGATCGAAGTGGACGGACCCCGCGGCGCGCCGGTGTTCCTCCTGCTCGGCGACAACGAGCGCCTGCCGACGGCGCTACGCGAACGCGCGAGCGCATGCCACGGAGGTGCGAGCCTGCCGCTGACGCTCGAGTCCTGGCGCCTGATCGACGCCCAGTCCCTGGAGGGCTGGATCAGCGAAGCGGCCAAGCGTTGCGTCGCCGCGCTCGAGGCGGGGCAGCCCGCGCCGCCGGCCGTGCTCGAGCTCTCGACGCGCCATGAACAACCCACGTTCGTACTCGCGCCGGGGCATGACGCCGGGATGGTGCATGAGTTCGCCCGGGTGGCGGGGACATCCGCGATCACCGCCGATCCGTTCTGGGTGCCCGATCTCGACCGGTTCGTCACAGCGCACGGTCCTTGGGTGGCCCCGGATGCGCTCGCTCGGCTACAGGAGATTCGCGAGGAGCACGCTCGCGCCGCCGGCCTCGTCGCGTTGTCGGCCGCGACCGACGCGCGGCTCGACGTCCCCGGTCTGGGCGGTCAGCTCAAGCCGTTCCAGCGCGCCGGGATCCACTACCTGCTCGAGCAGCGACGCGCCTTCCTGGCCGACGAGCAGGGGCTCGGCAAGACGATCGAGGCGCTGGCGACGCTCGAGGCCGACGATGCCTTCCCCGCGATCGTAGTGTGCCCGGCCAGCCTCAAGCTCAACTGGATGCGGGAGGTCGGGCGCTGGTTACCCGGCCGCTCGGTCCAGATGCTCGATGGCAACACCGGTGGCGTGGCGGCCACCGAAATCACCATCATCAACTACGAAATCGTGGCCGGCCGGCTCGAGGGGTTGACGGGATTGCACCCGCGTGCCGTCGTGCTCGACGAGTCGCACTACTGCAAGAACCCGCGCGCGCAGCGCACGCAGGCCGCTCAGCGCTTGTGCGCGGCGGTCCCTCGCGAGGGCCTGGTCCTCGCGCTCACTGGGACGCCGGTCATGAACCGCCCGCCCGAGCTGATCTCGCAGCTGCGGATCCTCGGTCGCCTGGGCGACTTCGGTTCGGGCGCGCAGTTCGGCGAGCGCTTCCGCGGGCCGGACGCTCATCAGCGGCTGCACTGGCATCTGCGTGCGCGCTGCTTCGTGCGCCGGCTGAAGGCCGACGTGCTGCCCCAGTTGCCGGCCAAGACGCGCGCCGTCGTGCCGGTGGCGCTCGACAACGAGCCCGAGTATCGGCTGGCCGAAGAGGACGTGATCGCCTGGCTGCACAGCCAGCCGCTCGACCTGCGCGAGCTCGACGCGAGGGTCGCGGCGGCGCTGCGCGCCGAGCGGCTCGTGCGACTGAACGCGCTGAAGCTCCTGGCCGCCCGCGGCAAGCTCCACGGCGCGCTGCACTGGATCCACGACTTCCTGACCTCGGGCGAGCCGCTCGTCGTGTTCGCGCGCCACCGCGAAATCCAGCGCGCCGTGCTCGAGCGCTTCCCGAATGCGATGCATGTGCTCGGAGAGGACAGCCGCCGCGCCCGCGACCACGCCGTGCACGCGTTCCAGGACGGTGGCGGTCAGCTGATCGTGTGCTCGATCGAGGTCGCCGGGCAGGGGATCACGCTGACGCGCGCGTCGCACGTCGCCTTCCTCGAACTCGACTGGACGCCGGCCAAGCACGACCAGGCCGAGGACCGCTGCCACCGGATCGGGCAGCAGGACGCGGTCAACGCGACCTACCTGCTCGCGGCCGACACGATCGACGAGACGATCGCGACGCTGCTCGAGCGCAAGCGGGCGGTGATCGGGGCGGTCACCGACGGCCGAGATGAGGACGAGCGCGGCGTCGTCGACGCGCTGGTGGCCGAGCTGCGCGGCGAGCCGTACCGGCATCTGCGGGCGGTGGCCTAAGCTGCAGGGCGGATCGTGTCCGCCTCGACCTCACTCGACACCGACGTCGCTGCTGCGATCGAGCGCCGCCGGCGCGCCGTGGCCGAGCGCTGGAACCTCGGCTCCGAGGCCGTCGTGATCGGCGCCGGCGACCCGATCCACATTCCGGGCCGGGCCGACCGGACCTACCCGTTCGAGCCGCACACCGAGTACTTCTACCTGACCGATCGCGAGCGCCCGGGCGGCGTGCTGGCCTTCGACCCCGATGAGGGTTGGGTCGACTTCGTGATGCCCGTCTCGCGCGACGAGCTCGTGTGGGAAGGCGCCCCGGCCGATGCGGGGGACGGCGTCCCGGTTGCTGAGCTCGAGGGCTGGCTCGCCGCTCGCCGCGGCCGCCCGATCGTGAACCTGGGCTCGGCGGTTGCCGGCGTCACACAGGGTGGGGAGATTGATGCCGAGCTTCGCCGCCACCTCAACTACGTGCGTCGGGAGAAGGACGCCGTCGAGCTCGAGCGGATGCGCGTCGCCGAGCGCGCGACGAGCGCCGGCTTTGCCGCCATCGTTCCGCTGCTCAGTGCGGGGCGGACCGAGCGCAGCGTGCAGATCGAGCTCGAGGCGGAGTTCTTCCGCCATGGCGCCGACGTCGTCGCGTTCGAGACGATCGTGGCGGGCGGCGCCAACTCGGGTGTGCTGCATTTTCCGCCGACGTCCCGGGCGCTGCAGGACGGCGAGCTGGTGCTGATCGAC
>DATJUA010000070.1:0-22257 GCA_035502815.1 Solirubrobacteraceae bacterium | reverse complement strand
CTCGGCCCGGGAGCTGTAGCCCCAGCCGGCGCCGATTGGCCGGAGGTTGTTCGCCACGGCGGCGCGCATGTCGTGGGGGTGATCGCCCACCATCAGCACGCTGTCCGTAGCGGCGACGCCGGCCGCGCGCAGGGCGTCGGCCACGATGTCGGTCTTGCCGTCGACCGAGCGCTTTGCGCCGGAGCCCTCGACGACCGAGAAGTGCCGCTCGATCCCGAGATGCTCGAGCAGCCGGCGCGCATACGTGCCCAGCTTGATCGTCGCCAGGCCAAGTGGGATGCCGGCGCCGGTGAGGCGCTCGAGCGTCTCGACGATCCCGTCGTACAGGCGGCAGTCGAAGATCCCGTGCTCGCCATACCACGCGCGAAACATGCTCACGGCCCCGTCCATCTCGTCTGGCTGCACGCCGAGGCCGGCGAGCCCGTGGCGAATGTGCGGTCCCAGACACGCGCGAAGTGCGTCGCTGTCGGCCTCGAGGCCGTACGCGTCGAGGACGTGTCGGTAGGAAGCGAGCACGCCCGGCTCCGAGTCGACCACGGTGCCGTCGAAGTCGAGCAGGACAAAGTCAGGCGTGCCCGAACTCACTTGGGCCCCGAAGTCGCGTGCGAGTCCCATACTTCTTCACCGGACGCAGGCGGCCCTACCGGATCGAAGGTTGAAATGTCACACGTGGTAATTGCTGTCCTCATCATCGCTGTTGGGCTGACCGTGCAGTTCTCGGTTCAGCGCGTCGTGACCAGGCGGTACAGGTACCAGTGCAGCAAATGCGGCGCGTCGTTCGATCTCTCGCCGGTGGCGGCCACGATCGCTCCGCACCGGATGGGCGGAAGCAAGTTCGTCAAGTGCCGCGATTGCGGGGCTTGGTCCTGGGTCTCGCCCGTAGCCAGGTAGGCGAGCCGATGGCTCAGCAGGCAGTGGGTGCGGGCCTGATCATCCAGCTCGGGTCGGAAGGGTAGTCCCGGGCGGGACGCCAGCTCCAGCTGATTCACCCGGGCCGGCGTCGTCATCGCCATCGGCGGTCGAGGCTCCGGACGAGTCATCATCGCCGGCCGGGGTGGCGCGCTTGCCCGGGAGCCGGCCGGCCTTGCGGGCCCGATCCGCGAGCAGATACTCGATCTGGGCATTGACGCTGCGCAGCTCGTCGTCGGCCCAGTGGCGTAGCGCGTCGAACAAGCGGGGGTCGAGTCGGAGGAGAAATCGCTTTGCCTGTGCCATCACGGGTTCACATGTAGAGGGAGCCGGTGGTGATGACCGGTGTGGGCGTGCGGTCGCCCGAAAGAACGACCATCAGGCTCGACACCATCGCGGCCTGGCGCTCCGGGTCGAGCTCGATGAGGTCTGAGGCCGCGAGCTCACCGACCGCCGTCCGGACCATTCCGGCTGCGCCTCGGACGAGCGTCTCGCGGGCGGCCAGGACTGCCTCGGCTTGCTGGCGGCGAAGCATCATCCCGGCGATCTCGGGGGCGTAGGCAAGATGCGTAAGGCCAGTGTCGAGGACCTCGATGCCGGCGATGTCGAGGCGGCTCTGGACCTCCGCCCGGAGGCTGTGGTGGACCTCGTCGGCATTGCCCCGCAGTGAGGCCGGCTCCGGCTCACGTGAGGCCGGCTCCTGTTCACGTGAAACCCGCTCCTGTTCGCGTGAGGTCAGCTCTTGCTCGCGCGAGAGGGGCGACTCTTGCTCGCGCTCGTTGTAGGAGTACCGGCCGGCCAGCTCGCGTAGGGCGGCCTCGCTCTGCAAGATCACGAACCGCTCGTAGTCCTCGACGTCGAACACGGCCTTCGCGGTGTCCGTGACGCGCCAGACTATGACCGCGGCGATCTCGATCGGGTTCCCGGCCGCGTCGTTGACCTTGAGCCGCTCGCTCTGGAAGGTGCGCGCCCGCAGGGAGACCTTCCGGGGCTTGGCGAATGGGTTGCGGCACCAGAAGCCAGGCTCGGTCACCGTTCCGACGTAGCGGCCGAACAGGATCAGCACTTGCGCCTGATTGGGCTGGACGACGAGCAGCCCAGCGAACGCGAAGCTGCCGGCCACGTACAGAAAGATGCCAAGCGCGGCCGCCCCGTTACCGACGAACTCCAGCCCGGTGGCGAGCGCGAAGGCGGCGATCGCGGCTAAAGCGATGGGTGCGCCCGGCGTGACGGCGGCGGGACGCTCCTCGCGAACCGGAGTCGAAGGGGACGCCTGCGATATCACATTTATATTGTTGCACAATCAGAATTGTGATATCATTGAGCTATTATGTTGATACGGACAGAAGAAACCAAGGCTGTGCCAGGACCGGCCAGGACGGAGCGGCCGGCGATCGCCGTCGAGCACCTGTACAAGGCATACGGGCAGACGGTCGCGGTCGACGATGTGAGCTTCACGGTGCATGCCGGCGAGATCTTCGGGATCCTCGGTCGCAACGGGGCCGGCAAGACGACGACCGTGGAGTGCGTCACCGGCCTGCGCCGCCCGGATCGGGGCGAGATCGCGGTGCTCGGCCTGGATCCCCGCCGGGACGGGCGCGAGTTGCACGAGCGCGTGGGCGTGCAGCTACAGCACAGCGCGTTGCCCGACCGGATCCGCGTGGCCGAGGCGGTGGAGCTGTACGCGTCGTTCTACGAGCGGCCCGCCGACGGACGTGAGCTGCTGGCGACGCTCGGGCTCGAAGGCGCCCGGGATCAGTCCTACGCGAAGCTGTCGGGCGGCCAGAAGCAACGGCTGTCGATCGTGCTGGCGCTGATCGGCCGGCCCGAGATCGCCGTGCTCGACGAGCTGACCACCGGCCTTGACCCCGAGGCGCGGAGAGAGACATGGGCACTGATCGAGGGCGTGCGCGACCGGGGGGTGACGATCGTGCTCGTCACGCACTACATGGAAGAGGCCGAGCGTCTGTGTGACCGCGTGGCGCTGATCGATCACGGGCGAGTGGTCGCGCTCGATCATCCGGCCGCGCTCGGTGACCGGGCGCGGACCGGCCAGCGCGTTCGCCTGACGGCGCCGGACGGCTTCGACGACACGGTGCTTCGCACGCTGCCTGAGGTCAGCAGCGTCGAGCGCCACGGCCGGGACCTGGTGGTGGTCGGATCGGGAGATCTGCTCACCGCCGTTGTGCTCGCGTTCGACCGCGCGGGCCTGCGGGCTCAGGACGTGCGGCCCGAGACGGCAAACCTGGAGGACGCCTTCCTCGCCCTGATCGACGAGACAACCAAGGAGACGAAGCGATGAGCGCGCTGGCTATCGGACCAAGGCGCCGCCGTCAGGCGCCGCCGATCATCTCACTGACTCCCCAGCGCCGGCGGGCGTTCGGCCTGCTGCTACGGACCGAGATCAAGCTCGCCCTGCGACGCCCGATCGGCGTGATCGTGGCGCTCGGGATCCCGTTCGCGCTGCTCGTCATCTTCGGCAGCATCCCGGCGACGACGCAGGCATCCGCGGCGCTGGGCGGCATCTCGTTCTTCACGCTCTACGTTCCGACGCTGCTCGTGTTCGTACTCATCGCGGTCGGTCTGTCGAGCCTTCCCCAGACGCTGGCGACCTACCGCCAGCAGGGCGTGCTGCGTAGGATGTCGACCACGCCGGTCCCGCCGTCGTGGTTGCTCGCGGCGCAGATGACCATCAACGTCGTATTGGCGGGCTTGGGGATCACGATCCTCGTCGGATTGGGAGCGCTCGCTTACGGTCTCGGGCTCCCGCCCACGCTCGGCGGTTGGCTCGTGACGCTGCTCTCGCTGGTTCTCACCGTCGCGGCGACACTCGGGCTCGGTCTCTGCGTGGCCGCCGTGGCCAGCAGCCCGCAGGTCGTGGGTGCCCTCCAGGCGCTGTGCTTCTATCCACTCGCATTCTTCTCGGGCCTCTACGTTCCGCTCCAGACGATCCACTCGACGGCGCTCAACGACATCGCCAAGGTGGTGCCGACCGGAGCCGGATTCAACGCGCTCCACGCATCGTTCCTCGGACACTCGCCCGGGGTCGAGCCGTTGCTCGTGCTGGCCGGCTGGGCGGTTGTGACCGGCCTGGCCGCCGCCCGGCTGTTCCGCTGGGAGTAGCGACTAATCGGGATCCCAGTCGTACTCGATCTGCCGCGCCGTCCTCACGGCCAGGTCCCGGCCGGCGAAGCGGTCGACCAGGTGCAGCGCCATCGCGATCCCGGAGCTGAGTCCGCCTGCGGTGACGACGGCGCCCTCGTCGACCCACCTGACCCAGGCCTCGCCGGCGCCCGTCGTGCGGGTGGCCAGCTCCTCGACGTCCTCCCAGTGAGTGGTCCAGCGCCGGCCGTCGAGTAGCCCGAGGCGGCCGAGGAGAAACGCGCCCGTGCACACCGACGCGACCGTCTGAGTTCGCTTCACGGCCGCGGCCAGGGCCTGCATCAGCGCGTCATCTGCGCTCACCTGGTCGATAGCGATCGCGCCGGGGACGACGAGTAGGTCGAGCGGGCCGGCTTCGTCGATCGCGAGCTGCGGGGTCAGCCCGAGGCCACCGTAGGCTCTGACCGGATCGCGAGCGAGGCCGACGGTGACCACGTCGAACGGAGGCTCGGCTCCGTCGCGCACCGCGAGGCGAGAGGCGGTCAGGAACACTTCGTACGGGCCACCGATGTCCAGCAAATCGACCTGCTCGAAAACGAGAAGGCCGATCCTCAAGCGCTCACCCTTGCGTCGCGCCTCGGCGCGGAAGCTGCGCTGGCCGGGCCCGCAGGCTCGCCGTCCACGCCGCGGCGACCAGGCCGAGCCCGACCACGAACGCGATGATCGGGAGGCCGTCGGTCGAGCCCGACGACGGGGCGGCGGTCGTGGTGGCAGGGAGGGCGAGGGGATGACCGGCCGCGGCGGCCACGCGGCGGACGGCGGTCAGCGCGGCGGTCCCGAGCACCGGCCCACCGGCGGCCGGGTGCAGCCCGGCGAGCGTTGAGCGGCCGGCTGCAACGGCTTGGGCTGGACCGTTGAGGCCGAAGCCGTCGGGCATCACGACAAGCAGCGTGCCGTGATAGACGAGCGAGAGCTCCTCCCCGAGGAACTGGGCGTAGGTTTGCGGCTGGCGCCAGAGCGCGGTGACCGAGCCGAGATCGGATTTGGAGGCGATCACCGCCACCCGGATCGGAAAGCCGGCGGAGGCGGCATTGGTCAGTACCTGGTTCAGCTGGCTCTCATGCGCAAAGCTGACGCCCGCGTCGGCGGGCAGGAACAGCGACTGGGTGGCCAGCACGTCGCTGGCCGGGTCGCCGTCGGCACGAGCCGCGGCGGGGAGCACCGCGGACAGGAGGCCCACGCTCAGTGCGAGGACCGTGCAGAGCCTGCGCATACGCGCGCGACGGTTACCGATGTCCGTACAGTGCATCACGAAGCATGAGCGTGGAAGCGACACGTTGCGGTCCGCGCGCCGCCGGATGGGCGGTCGCCACGTCAGCCACCAAGTCTAGGCACCGACGATCTCGCCGCATCTGGCCGATCGCGGTGCTCGGCCTGCTGCTGACGGTGGGAGCATTACCCGCCACCGCCGAGGCCCACGGTCCGGTGGCGCCGGTCGCCTCGGCTTACCTGGCCAAGATCCGGCACATTCCCCCGGGGCTCGAAGCCAAGGTTGTGGACGGCGACCTGCGGATGTGGATGCGCGTTCCCGCCGATGAGACCGTGGTGGTCGTCGACTACCAGGGGGCCCCGTACCTGACGTTCTCCGCGTCGGGCGTCGCGGTGAACGAGAACTCGGCGATGTACTACCTGAACATGACCCCGGTGCCGGAGACGCCGCCGACGAACCTCACCGCGCACACGCCGCCGCACTGGCACAAGGTGAGCAGCGGGCATGTCTACGAATGGCATGACGGACGATTGCACGCCCTCGCCGCGGTGGCGCTGACGCCGGGCGACTCGTTCGTGGGTCGGTGGAACCTGCCACTGCGGATCGACGGACACCTGACCGGGATCACCGGTGGCCTGTGGCACGCAGAGGACCCCTCGATCGTGTGGTTCTGGCCGATCCTCGTCCTCGTCGCGTGCGTGCTGGCGGCGTGGCGCGTGCGAAACCCTCGCCTGGACGCGCTGGTCGCGCGCGTGCTGGCGATCGTCGCCCTGGTCTGCGTGACGATCGCGGGACTGGGCGTTGAGCTGCATGGGCGACCCACGATCACGGGCCTCCAGATGGTGGAACTGGCGCTGATCCTTGCCTTCGTCGGCTGGGGGAGCTCGCGGGCACTGCTGCGCCAGCCCGGGTACTTCACCTGCTTCTTGATCGGCGTCGGGGCGGTGTGGGCCGGCGGCGTCCTGGTCACGACGCTCGTGTACGGGTACGTGTTGATCTTGCTGCCGGCGTTCCTGGCTCGGACGGTCACGGTGATCAATCTGGGCGCCGGTGCCGCGCTGCTGCTGCTCGTGTTCCGACTGGCCGATCTGTCCGACCGGCGAGCCAGGCGATCGGGGGCGGCCGACGCCCTCGATCCCGAGCTCGACGGCATCAGCGAAAGCGTCGGCTGAGCGGGTGCGCGCGGCGTCGCTCCCGTCTGCCGCGGCCGCGGCGGCCGTGTTCTTCGCCGTCGCCGGGTGCGGATCGAGCCGCCGGTCCACGTCACAGCCCGGGAACACGGCGTCGTCCGCCCCGCCTGCCGCGCTCGTGGCCGAGGCTCGCCCGATCGGTCGGGGGGTCAGGTTCCAGCCGCCGGTGAGCGGCCGCCCGCTTGGAGCATGCTCCCGAAAACTGGGCGTGCGCTACGGCGTTCACGTCGAGGTGTTCGCCGCCAACCGGGTCGTGTTGATCCCGGCCGGTGTCGGCACGCTCGGCCCCCGCAGCTTCTCGGCGGGGCGAATCGCGGGGGCGGCGTGCTTCGGCGAGCTTGTCACGCTCGACCCAACCGGGGTCGTGCTGGTCCGTCCTGGCGCCAGCCTGACGGTCGGCGACCTGTTCCGCTCCTGGGGAGAGCCGCTGGGTGTGCATCGCATCGCCTCGTTCAGCACGGCCCGCGCGGACGCGGGAAGCGCGGTTCGGGTGTTCGTGGACGGTAAGCCACGGCCCGGGCCGGCGGCGAGCGTGCCCCTGCGCCGGCACGCGGAGATCGTCCTCGAGATCGGGCCGTACGTCCCGCCTCACCACGCGTACACGTTTCCGCCGGGGACATGAACCCGCGGTATGTTCCGGGCGTTATGACCCGCTGGGAACTTCGATCCCGCGTGTTCGCCGCGGTCGTGGCGGTGGCGGTGGCGGTGGCGGTGGCGGTCGCGGTGGCTGTGGCGGCGCTTCTGGTGCCGGCGGTCGCCCTGGCCGACGGCGACCCGGCGAGCGACGTGCTGCTCGGCGAGAACGTGTTCTATCCCTTCAGTCCCAGCGTCTCGAGCCGCCTCCAGGCCAAGCTGAACGCGGAGACGGCTGCCGCGAGCCGCGCGCGCTTCCCGATCAAGGTGGCGCTGATCGCCTCACCGGGCGACCTCGGTGCGATCTCGAGCCTGTTCGGCAAGCCGCGCGAGTACGCGGCTTTCCTCGACCAGGAGATCAGCTCCTCGAGCGCGCGGCAACCCCTCCTGGTGGTGATGCCGGGGGGTTACGGGGTCGAGGGCCTCGGTCCGGCGGCGACGCGGGCGGTGGCCTCGCTCCGGCGGCCGATCGGCGCCAGCGGCGACGAGCTCGCGCAGGCGGCGGCGATCGCCGTGCCGGCGCTGGCAGCCGACGCGGGACATCCAATCGGCGTGGTATCGGCGTCGGGTGCGGGCGGAGGTGGGGGCTTCTCGCGTCCTCTGGCCGTCTTCCTGCTCGCCGTGGCTGCTATCGGCACCTCGGCGGCGATCATCGCGGTGCGCCGATGGCGGGCCGGGATCGCGCCCGCAGTGGCGCTTCGCACCGGGGCGAAAACGCAGGCACGGCGGCGACGATGAGCGGCTGTTAGGGCGGGCGTCACGCTGTTAGGGTGAGCGCCACGCCAACCGGGGAACCAGAAGGAGAGGCAATGGCCGAGTGCTCACACACGGACCAGATCGTGGTCGACCGACCCGAGAACGTTGAGGGTTGCGAGGAATGTCTCGCTACGGGCAGTACCTGGGTGGAGCTCAGGGCGTGCCGGACTTGCGGCCACGTCGGCTGCTGCGACTCCTCGTCGGGCGCGCACGCCACCAAGCACTTCAAGGAGACCGGCCACCCGATCATGAGCTCGGCTATGCCGGGCGCCACGTGGACTTACTGCTACGTCGACGAGGTCATGCTCTAGCCGAGAGCGCAGCCGCGCGGCGCGCGACAGCCGCGCGACAGCCGCGCGACGCGCGCGGCGTGGGACACTCTGCCGCCTTGGTCCTCGCGGCCTACAACATCAAGGGAGGCGTGGGGAAGACCTCCGCCGCGGTGAACCTCGCGTACCTCGCCGCGCGCGACGGGGCGCCAACGCTGCTGTGGGACCTCGACCCACAAGGGGGGAGTACCTACCTGCTCCGCGTCAAGCCCAGGATCAAGGGCGGCGGGCGGCGTCTCGTGCGGGGCAAAACGGATGCGGCGGCGCGGATCAAGGGCACAGATCACGACCGGCTCGACCTGCTGCCGGCGGACTTCTCCTATCGCCACATGGACCTCGACCTGGAGGACTCCAAGCGCCCGCGCCGGCAGCTGGCCCGCGTGCTGGGGCCACTCGAGGCCGAGTACGAGTACGTGTTCCTCGACTGTCCGCCCAGTATCTCATTGACCTCCGAGAGTGTGTTCGGGGCCGCCGGCGCGCTGCTGATCCCGCTGCTGCCCGCCGAGCTGTCCGCGCGCACGCTCGACCGGATCGACGAGGTGGCCGGCGCCGGCACGCGCCGGCTCGCGTTCTTCTCGATGGCCGACTCCCGCAAGCGCATGCATCGCGACGTCATGCGTCGGTTCGCCGAGGAACGGCCCGAGATGCTTCGTACCGTGATCCCGCTTGCCGCCGACGTCGAGCGGATGGGTCAGGTCCGCGCGCCGCTCGAGGAGTTCGCGCCGCGCGGTGGCGCCGCGGTGGCGTTCCGCGAGCTGTGGAAGGAGATCCGGGAGCGGCTCGCCGGCGGGTAGGGGTGGGGCCGCCGCGGTAGCAGGCTTAACGGGATCGTCACAGACCTCGGTCGACCCTGACGCATCATCGATGCAGATGAGATACGCCGAGATCCACTTCCACCTGCTCCCGGGGATCGATGACGGCCCGTCGACGATGGAGGAGAGCGTCGCGCTGGCGGCCGCCGCGGCGGCCGAGGGCACGCGGACGATCGTGACCACGCCCCACGTGCATGCGAACTTCGTCACCGACCCGCCCGCGCTGGCCGACCGCGTGCAAGGGGTCCGCGCGAGGCTGGCGGCCGCGCGCATCCCGATCGATGTGCGCTGCGGCGGCGAGATCGACCTGGGGATGGTAGAGCGGCTATCGGATATGCAGCTCGAGGCGATCGCGCACGGGCCGGAGGGGCGGCGCTGGGTGCTGCTCGAGGCACCGCTGCGGGGACTTGGCGACGACTACACGCCGCGCGCCGACGAGCTGCGACAGCGCGGGTTTGCCGTTGTGGTGGCCCATCCGGAGCGCACGTTCAGTCGCCCGGAGGCTGCCTGGCGCGCGATCGAGCATGAGCTCGCCGCCGGCAGCGCGCTCCAGATCAACGCCTGGTCGGTCGCCGGGCTCTACGGCGAGCGGGTGCGCTCGACCGCGATGGCGCTGCTGGGCCGAGCGCCCCGCGCGGTTCTCGCCTCCGACGCACACGGCGGCGAACGGATGCCGGCGCTCCGGCTCGCGCTCGACGCGCTGGCCGGCGCCGGGGTGGCCGATCCGGTCAGGCTGGTCAGCTCGGCGCCGCACGAGCTGCTCGAGCGCGGGCTCGCGGTGGCGCCGGACGCGGTCGCGGCCTGATATAGCCTAGGCGGCCGCTGGCTCCCGGCTGCGCTCCTCAAGACGCGGCCACATCACGAGGGCCTGATCCAGCAGCCGCTCGACGACGCTCTCGACGTCCACCCGCCGCTCGAGCTCGATCAGCGGCTCGGGCTCGGCCCAGGTGACGGCGCGCCGGGGCGCGAGCAGCGTGCAGCAGTCCTCGTCGGGAAGGATCGAGGTCTCGTAGGTCCCGAGCCGCTGGGCCTCCTCGACGATCTCTGACTTGTCGCGATCGATCAGCGGACGGAGCAGCGGCAGCGTGGAAGCGTCTTCGACCACCTGAAGGTTGCGCAGCGTCTGGCTCGCCACCTGCCCGAGCGAGTCCCCGGTGACGAGCGCCTCACAGCGCTCGCGGCGCGCGAGCGCATCGCCCACGCGCACCATCAGCCGGCGCTGGGCCAGCACCTGGAGGCGGCCGGCGCCCGAGGAGGCGAGCAGCCGCTGGGCCAGGCCGAACGGCACCACGAACAGCCGCGAGCGGCCCTGGTAGCGATTCAGCCGCGCGACCAGGGCATATGCCTTGTAGGCCGATTCGGGGCCGGTCAACGGCTGGCCGGAGAAGTGAACGAAGTCGCAGCGCAGCCCGCGCCTCATCATCCGGTAGGCGGCGACCGGCGAATCGATCCCGCCGGACAGGAGCACGAGCGCGCGCCCGCTCGAACCGACGGGGAGCCCTCCGGCCCCGCGCAGGCGGTCGACCGAGACGAACAGCCCGCGGTCGTAGGCGTCGACGTGGAGCTCGACGTCGGGATGGGTCAGATCGACGCTCAGGCCAAGCGCGTCCTTGACGGCGGCGCCGACGAGGCGGGCCACCTCCATCGAGCTGACCGGGAAGCTCTTCTCCCGCCGGCGCGAGCGGACCGCGAACGATCGGCCGGGCAGCCCGCGCAGCAGCTCGATGGCGGCGCGCGCGGCGGGCTCGACGGCCGGCTCCACGCGGAGCGCGGGCTGCACGACGCTCAGGCCGGGGACTTCGGTGGCGATCTCGAGCGTCCTGGCCAGACCCTCGGCCGTGGGCAGCGCGAGGAACGAGGATCCGCGCCGGTGAAGTTCGACGCCGCCGGCGGCGCGCAGCGCCCGGCGCAGGTTGCGCTCGAGCACCGCGGCGAAGCTCGAACGCTTCCGGCCCTTCAAGGCGATCTCGCCGAACATCAGCAGCACGCACGGTGTCGCGCCGGCCGGGCCGGCGGCCGCGAGAAGTCGGTCGGCGGCTGTGTTCGACACGCCGGGGCTCAGGCTAGCGCGGATGCCAGCCCGAGCCGCCGGGCGCGCTCGAGCGCGCGAGCCAGCACCTCCTCGGAGTCCTCCACCCGGCCGTCGCGCATGACCACCCGTCCGGCCACCACCGTGGTCTGGACGACCGCCCCCGACGCCGCGTACACCAGCGCGGCGGGAAGCTCGCCGAAGCCGAGCTCGGGCGCGCCGGCGCGGAGGAGAAGGAAGTCGGCGGGCTCGCCCAGCTCGAGTCCGTGGGCAGCGCCGAGCAAGGGGGCGCGCCGACCGGTGGCGATCTCCCACGTCTCCTCGGCGCTGATCACGGCCGGATCCCGCGCCTCGTGTTTCTGCAACAGCGCGAACGTCTTCATGTCGGCGAACAGGTCAAGCGAGTTGTTGGACCCGGGGCCGTCGGTGCCCAGTCCGACCTGCGCGCCCGCCGCGCGCGCCCGCGGGTACGGAAATGCCCCGCCGACGGCGAGCTTGAGGTTCGCCACCGGGTTGGTCACGAGCACGGCGCCTCGCGCGGCGATCAACTCGAGCTCGCGGTCGTCGAGCCACACGCCGTGCGCCAGCACGGTGCGCGGCGTGAGCAGCCCGACGCGGTCCAGGTAATGGGCGGGACGGGCGCCGTGCGCGGCGACGCAGTCGATCACCTCCTGCTCGGTCTCGGACAGGTGGATCTGGACGGGCAGCCCGCGCTCGGAGGTGAGCTCGGCAATCCAGCGCAGGCTTTCCTCGGTCACGGTGTAGATCGCGTGCGGCGCGAGGCCGACATCGATCCGCTCGCACGTATTGCTCTCGGCCAGCTCGTCCAAGCCGCGCAGCGCGGCTTCGCGCATCTCCTCGCCGCCGCCCTCGACGTCGATCAGCGGGGCGGCCACGGTGGCGCGAATGCCGGCGTCCTTGACCGCGCGAGCGGCCGCCTGCGGATGCCAGTACATATCCCAGAAGCGCACGGTCCCGCTGCGCACCATCTCGAGGCAGGCGAGCCGGGTCCCCCAGTAGACGTCTTCGGGCTCGAGTCTTCGCTCGACCGGCCAGATCTTCTCGCGCAGCCAACGCATCAGCGGCAGGTCGTCGCCGTGGCCGCGGAACAGCGTCATCGCGGCATGCGTGTGACCGTTGATGAGCGGTGGGACGAGGATCGCGCCGGCGGCGTCGAGCGCCTCGTCCTCGGGGCGCGCCTCGACGCCCGGACCGAGCTCGACGATCAGGCCCTCCTGCGCTCGCAGCCCGACCGGCTGCCCGGCGAGCACGGCGCCGGTCACGGCGAGGCTCACGCGAGCGGGTCTCCAGGGATCCCGAGGGCGTGCTCCTGAAGGTCGATCGCGGCCTGGACGAGCGGCGCCTCGCGTCCCCGCGGCGCCACCAGTGAGACCCCGACGCTCCAGCTGACGGGCAGGCACGCGACCGGCATGCCCGTCACGTCCCACATCGCGGTGAAGGCGATCAGCGGATCGCCCGGTCCCGCGGGATGCCCCCGGTCGTAGCCCGGCCCGCGCTCGAGCGGGAGGATCGGCAGCGTCGGCTCGAGCAGCAGGTCGACGCCCTCGCGGGCGAACCAGTCCTCCCACGTGGCCGTACCGACCAAGCGCCGCTCCTGGGCGCCCGCGTAGCCATCCCCGTCGGCGAAGTCGCGGGCGGCCTCGACGAACTCGGCCACCTGCTCTCGGTAGCGGTCGTGCCGATCGGCGTGCCCGCGGTGATACCGCCAAGCCTCCGTCATGAGTACGCGGCTGAGGTCATCCCAGTCCAGTGCCCATGGAGCGGGCCGCTCGATCACCCGTGCGCCGAGGTTCCGGCACGCTTGCGCAGCCTCATCAAGGCCCTGGGCGACCTCTGTTTCTAGGGGGATCTGATTTGGGCGATCGGTGAGCGCGATGGTGACGCCATCGAGCGGGTGGTTACCGGCCCGCGCGGCGAGCGGGAGCGCGTCACCGGCTGCCATCGCGCTTAGCACCGCGGCGCAGTCGGCCACTGTCCGCCCCATCGGGCCGGGGTGATCGAGCGACGAGGCGAGAGGGATGACCCCGTCGAGCGGGATCTGGCCGCGCGTCGGCTTAATCGTGGACGTTCCGCAGCAGGCCGATGGGATCCGCAGCGAGCCGCAGGTGTCGCTTCCGAGCGCGGCGGGCGTCATGCGGGCGGCGAGCGCCGCCGCGCTGCCGCCGCTCGATCCGCCGGCGATCCGATCGAGTGCCCACGGATTGCCCGACTGATCGGTCGTGCCGCCGGCGGCGAACTCGTGCGTATGCGTGTGCCCGAGCAAGACCATGCCCTGCCCGTGCAGCCGGCGCCATACCGTGCTGTCCTGGGCTGGGACGTTGCCTTCGAGCACGCGGCTCGAGGCGGTGAGCGGCAGGCCGGCGACCGCGTAGAGGTCCTTGAGACCGATCGGGATGCCGCACACAAGCGGCGTGTCGTCGCCCTCGCGGGCGCGGCGCGCGTCGGCCGCTTCGGCGTGCTCGCGGGCGATGTCGGGATACACGCGGGCCCAGGCGTTGATCCGGTCGGGCGCACCGTCGAGGGTCGGAGCCCCGCCGTTGCGCGCCTCGATGCGGCGCAGGCAGGCCCCGGTCAACTCCCTCGAGGACAGCTGCCCGGAGGACAGCTGCTCGGCGGCCTCGAGCACGCCTAGGTCGGCTGGGTCGCTCACCTCGCGAAAGCTACTGCGCTCGTGCCGCGAGGACTTGTGCCGTGGCCTGCGCGGAGGCGGGTGGCGCAAACAAAAAGCCCTGAGCGGCGTCGCAGTCACGGATCGCCTCGAGCTGAGTCGCGGTCTCGACTGCCTTCGCCACCGTCTCCAGGTCGAGCGCGCGCGCCGCGGCGAGGGCCGCCGTGAGCCGGCGCTCGGGGGTCGCGGCGAAGATCTTGACCGCGCCGAAGGGATGGCGCGCGAGCGCGGCGAGCGTCGATCGGTCGGCGCCGAAGCCGTCGAGCCACAGCCGCACGCCAACCCGAGCGAGCTCGCCCAGCACGGTGGCCGCGCGGCCGGGATCGCGTTCCAGGCCGGCCTCGGTCACCTCGAGCGCCAGGCACGCGGGTGGGATCTGCGCGGCCGAGAGCGCGCCGGCGACCGTATCGGTCAGCCCAGGCGCACGCAGCGAGGCGGCGGATAGGTTGACCGATATCGGTACCTCGTCACCGATGAGGCCCTGCTCGCGCCAGCGTGCGAGCTGCCGGCAGGCCTCGCTCAGCGCCCATCGGTCGACGTCGCCGGCGAGGCCACTCTCCTCGGCCAGCGGCAGGAAGTCCTCCGGTGAGAGCAGTCGGCGCTCGGGGTGCTCCCAGCGGACCAGCGCCTCGAGCGAGTGCAGGTGCTCGCCGACCAGCGCGATCACGGGTTGGTAGTGCAGGACCAGCCCGGCGTGCTGGACCGCGTCGCGCAGCCGCTGCTCGACGTCGAGGCCGGTGATCGCATCAGACCCGGTCCCCGGGTCGTACAGGTCGATGCCGCCGCCCCGCCGCTTGGCCTTGTACATCGCGATGTCGGCCTCCCGGAGCAGATCCTCGGCGGCGGTCTGCTCCGCCCTGGCGCGCGCGATGCCGACGCTGGCCTCGATCGTCACCTCGTGTCCGCGTACGTTCATCGGCTCGGAGATGGCCGCTCGCGCGCGCTTGGCGACGCGAACCGCCTCGCGCTGTCCGCGCAGGTCCTCGCACAGGATCACGAACTCGTCTCCGCCGTAGCGCGCGACGGTGTCGCCGGGGCGCAGTACGCGCTGCAGGCGGCGTCCGACCTCGACCAGCACGTCGTCGCCGGCGTCGTGCCCGAGGCTGTCGTTGACACGCTTGAAGCCGTCGAGGTCGAGGAACAGGAGCGCGAGCGAGCTCGGACGGCGGCGCGAGCGGCCGATCGCGACGTACAGGCGATCGATCAGCAGGTCGCGGTTGGGCAGACCGGTCAGCGAATCCTGGAACGCCTGGTGGGCCAGCCCGACCTCGGTGCGCTTGCGGGCGATCGCGTGGCGGATCGCCCTTTGCAGCGCAGCGGGATCGATCGCGCCCTCGACCAGATGGTCCTGCGCTCCTTCCTGGATGGCGTGGAGGGCCAGGGCCGGATCGTCCACGCGAGCCAGCACCACTACCGGCACGTCGGGGACGCTCGAGAGAACGACTTCAAGCGTCTCGAGCGACCGCGGGCCCGCGTCGATCAGCCCGAGCACGACGCAGTCGATGACTTTCCCATTCAGCGCTCGGCGCACGCGCGCCGCCGTGTCGCCGATGAGCACCTCCGGCTTCGAGCCGGTCGCGTCCCGGGTGTGCTCCTCGAGCGCCGCGGCATGCTGCGCGTCCTGCCCGACTACGAGCAGTCGTAGCGAAGAGGTGAAGTCCTTTTCGTAGGGTCGCCCCAAACCCACCGAGATCCCTTGCCTCGAGCGATGTACTGGCTGACGAGGCTAGCGCAGCGCGCAAGGCGTGCTGTAGGGTCCGCGCCCACAGCATGGCGAGCGAGGCGAAACAGCTCTTGGCGGGGCTGGTCGCGGGGTTTTTCGCGGTGGCCCTGCTGGCCGTGGGCCTGCCGGCGACGGCCGCGGCGTTCAGCGCGCACGGGAGCGTGCAGCAGGTGTACGTGCTCGGGGCACGTCCGGGCGAGGGACTGACGCTGCTGAGCGCGCGCGGGCACGCGGTCGGCGCGACGGTGGCTGGACCGCTGGGCGGCGCGATCTTCCGGGGTGTCGCCCCCGGTCGGGGCTACCGCGTCCGGCCCACCATTGCCGGCGCGCCACGAACACCCACGCTGACCGTTTTACCGGACCGATCGGCGCCACCCAGCACGCGGGTCTACGACCAGCGGCTGCCCAGATCCGGCTACGGCTACCTGACCACGCGCGACGGGACGAAGCTCGCGATCGACGTGCGCCTCCCGGCCGGGCCGGGGCCCTACCCGACGCTCGTCGAGTACTCGGGCTACGGGTACGCCGATCCGGCGGGCGCGCAGAACGGGATCAGCCCGATCGCGACGCTGCTCGGGTTTGCCGTGGTCGACGTGAACATGCGCGGGACGGGGTGCTCGGGTGGCGCGTTCAGCTTCTTCGAGCCGCTCCAGAACCTCGACGGCTACGACGTGATCGAGACGGTGGCGCGACAGCCGTGGGTGCTCGGGCACCGAGTCGGCATGATCGGGATCTCCTACGGCGGGATCAGCCAGTTGTTCGTCGCCGCCACCGACCCCCCGCATCTGGCGGCGATCGCGCCGCTGTCGGTCATCAACGACACCGCGACGACGCTGTATCCGGGCGGGATCCTCAATACCGGTTTCGCGCTCCCGTTCGCCCAGGCGCGCGACTTCGACGCCGAGGCGGCCTCGCCCGGCCACGGCGAGCAGTGGGCGCTTCAACGGATCCGCGGCGGGGACCGGGTGTGCGCCGCCAACCAGGCGCTGCACCCCGAGGCGGTGAACGAGGTGTCCGAGGTGTACGCCAACCGCAACCCCACCTCACCGTTGGCGCGGTCGCTCGACCCGGTCACCTTCGTGCAAAAGATCCATGTGCCGGTGTACCTGGCCTGCCAGTGGACCGACGAGCAGACGGGTGGGGACTGCCCCGATCTGGCCTCGCGTTTCACGGGCACAGCGAGGAAGTGGTTCACGTTCACCAACGGCACCCACATCGACTCACTCGATCCGGTGACGGCGCAGCGATGGTTTGACTTCCTGTCGCTGTTTGTGGCGCATCGACAGCCTTTCTTGTCGCCAGCGGTGCGCGTGCTCGCGCCCGTGCTTTACCAGCAGGCAATGGGTGTGGCCGGTGTGAACTTCCCGACCGACGACCCGGTCGAGGACGAGCCTTCCTACGCGTCCGCGCTGGCGGCGTTCGAGTCCCTGCCGCCGATCCGGATCCTGTTCGACAACGGCGCCGGCGGCTCGCAACCCGGGGCCCCGGAGGCAGCGTTCGAGCAGTCTTTCGCGCGGTTCCCGCTGCCGGGTACGAGCACGATGTCGTGGTACCTGGGGACGGGTGGCGCGCTGGCGCGGTCCGCGCCGAGCTCGCGGAGTGTCGACGCGTTCACCTGGTCTCCGCGCGCGCGACCCGCGACCGACTTCAGCGGGAACACCGGAGCCGGTGGCCTGTGGAGCGCCACGCCGCGGTACCACTGGACGCAGAACCCACCCGGGACAGCGCTCTCTTACCTGACCGCGCCGCTTGGTTCCAACATCGTCGTCGTCGGCGCCGGCGCGCTGCACGCCTGGGTCGAGTCGTCGGTCCCGGATGTCGACCTCCAGGTCACTGTGACCGAGGTCCGGCCCGATGGCCTCGAGACCTACGTGCAGAGCGGATGGCTGCACGCCGCGTTACGTCGGGGCAGGTTCACCGACGTGGCCATTCCGCTGTACTACGAAGGACATGTGTACCGGGCCGGGTCGCGGATCCGCATCGTGATCTCGGCGCCAGGTGGCGATCAGCCGACGTGGGCGTTCGCTGATTTGAGCCCCGGTGTGAGCCGGCACGTCACGGTACGGGTGGCGCACTCACCGTCGATGCCCTCGCGGCTCGTGCTGCCGGTGGTCTCCGGGGTGGCGGTCCCGACCGGGCTGCCACCGTGCCCGGGCCTGCGCGGCGAGCCATGCCGGACCTACCGGCCGCTCGTCAATCGCACGGTTGGGTGAGCGCAGGCGACGTGCGCCGCGAGGCAGGGCCAGCAGCTCGAGGCACGAAGTTCCGCCGCCTCCAGACGCTAGGCGGCGCTATCCGCCCCGAGCGGGAGCCGGCCTGTCATGGCCCGCTCGCTGACCAGCCAGGCGATCAGGCCGACCGCCGCCGTGCCGGCGCCGAGCAGGCACACCGCGTACCAGCCGCTGGTTGAGTACAGCGCGGTGGTGATCGCCGACAGCACCACGCCGCCGAGGAAGTAGGCGACCATGTAGGCAGTGGTCAGGCGGCTGCGGGCCTCGCCGTGCAGCGAGTAGACGGCGCTCTGGTTGGAGATGTGCATGGCCTGGACGCCCAGGTCGAGCGCCGCGATGCCAACGATCAGCGGTAGGACCGAGCCCTTGCCCAGCGCGAGCAGTCCCCAGCTCGCGAGTAGGACGAGGACCGCCGCGCTCATGGCGAGCCGCCCGCGCCCGCGGTCGGCCAGGCGGCCCGCCACCGGTGCCGCCAGTGCGCCGGCCAGGCCGGCGAGGCCGAACAGCCCGATGGTCGCGTTGCCGTAGTGGTACGGCGCGCCCGAGAGCAGAAAAGCCAGCGAGGTCCAGAGCACGCTGAAGCAGCCGAACGCCGTGGCGCCGAGGAGCATCCGCTGACGCAGCAGTGGCTCCTTGCGCACTAGCTCGAGCACCGTGCGCAGCAGCACCGGGTAGGGCAGCCGCTCGGTCGCGTGGACCTTCGGAAGCACGCTACGCAGGATCGCCGCGAGCACCAGCATCGCGACGGCGGCGAGCACGAACACCGCCCGCCAGCCGAGCAGTTGGGCGACGATGCCGCTGATCGTGCGGGCCAGGAGAATTCCGATCAATAGGCCGCTCATCACCGTCCCGACGACGCTCCCACGTTCGTGGTCGCCGGCGAGCGATGCGGACATCGGCACGACGATCTGGGCCACCACGGCGGTCACGCCCACAACACCGAGCGCGGCCGCGAACAGGATGAACGTGGGCGCCGCGGCGGCGAGGCCGAGCGCGGCGGCGGTAACGACGAGCAACGCCGCGATCAGCCGCCGGCGCTCCAGCAGGTCGCCGACCGGCACGAGCAGCGCGAGCCCGATCACGTAGCCGGCCTGACTGACCGTTACGAGCAGCCCAGCCGTACCGTCGGAGACCGAGAAGGCCCGGGCGATCGTATGCAGCAGCGGCTGGGCGTAATACAGGCTGGCCACGGCTGCGCCGCAGGTGAGGGCCAGGAGGAGGACGAGCGGCCGGCTGATACCGGCTTGGGCGGTGGCGGTCGGGGTGCGGTCTCCTGGCACACCTTCGACCTTAGCTCTATCGCTTGGTGGACTTCACACGTCGCAGGAACCGCAGCAGCCCTGTGAAGAACGCGTTCTGCGGGTACGCGCCGGCCGGATCGTTGTGGGCGTACGTCGAGGCCCGGTTGATCAGAAGCACGTTCTTCAAGGGAATGCGGGACTGGTTGGCGAGCCCGAGCGCGTCGGCCAGGACCCCGGCGCCGCCGAGGCGGGCGGCGAACGCATAGATCCGAAGGCCCTTGGGCAGCTGGCGGCCCATCGTGGCGTCGAGGCCGAGGATCTTCTGGGCCGGGTTGGCGATTCCGTTGCCGACGGCGCCGGTGTCGATCGTCAGGCGGTCCGGGAAATACCACTCGGTGCCGTCGGCCCCGTCCACACCGGCGCCCGAGAGCATCGCCGCGTACCGGGTGATCGGCGTGAGCGCCCCGGCGCCGTTCCATCCGTGCAGCGGACCGGCGGTGCCGAGGCCGGCGCCGAGGTGGGCCTGGGCGGCGCTCAGGCTGGCCGGCGACGTGCCGACATTCAGCGCGAAGCCGAACTGGGCCAGATTGGTGACCGGCACGTCAGGCGTGAGACCGAACGCGTTGAGGAGGCCGGAGCTCTGCGCGAGCGAGGCGCCGTCCGGGTCGATCAGGGCGGCGGTCGCGCCGGTGGCGCTGAACAGGCCGGCGAATGGTGCTCCGATCCCCCCGAAGGAGAGCCAGGGGGAGGTCTCGGAGGAGTCCAGCACGGTCAGCTCCTCACGCGCGGTCGGTGCGTCCACCGCGAGCGGGCTACCGCCGTCGATGTAGACCAGACCGGCGAGATCGTCGGCGCCGGCGTGGCCGCCGAAGTCCCAGGTCGCGTAGGCGGTGACGACGGCGCCGCCCAGCGAGTGGCCGCCGAGGACGACCCGGCCGCCCAGCCGGCGGGCCGCGCCGATCACGTCGTGGAGATCCTCCACGGCGACCTTCATACCCCACTGCTTGGCGAACTCGACCTTCGAATCGGGGATCAGCTGCATGTGCGGGCCGGTGTAGGCGCCGGGGAGGAGCCAGCCCAGGTAGTAGTCGAACAGTTGCGTGGCGTCGAGGTGACCGGCCTTGGCGAGATTCAGCCTGGACTGATCCTCGAGCAGGTTCTCGCGTCGCTCGACCGACCACACCTGCCAGCCGTGCAGGCGCGACACGACCCACTCGGCAAGGGGCAGGAAGTACGCCGAGCCGGCGGAGGTCCCGGGCTCGAGCACCAGCACGTTGTGGGCGCTGCGGGGTCCGACCTCGAGCACGCCCACCTTGTCGTAGCGAACCGGGGTGCCCGGCGCGGCGTAGCCGCGCATCCAGTGGATGTGGAGGGCGGACGCTTGGGCCGCCGAGCAGGCGATGAGCAGCAGCGCGCCGGCGAGCACGAGGGACTTCGTCAGCCGGGGCACGGGGGCACAGTAGCCTGTCCGGCCATGCGCGCGCTGGTGTCGATGAGGTCCGCGCCGTTCGCGGAGCTGGCCGACGTAGCCGACCCGGCGCCGCTGCCGGACGAGGCGCTGGTGGAGATCAAGGCATTCAGCCTCAACCGCGGCGAGACCCGGCGCCTGGAGCAGATGGAGCCGGGCTCGGTCACCGGGTGGGATCTGGCCGGCACGGTTCGTCAGGCCGCCGCTGACGGCAGCGGTCCGCCCGAAGGCGCGCGCGTGGTCGGGATGATGAATGCGGGCGCGTGGGCCGAGCTCGGCGCGGTGAAGACCGATCGGCTGGCCGAGCTGCCCGACGGGGTGTCGTTCGAGGAGGCCGCCGCGTTGCCGGTGGCGGGGCTGACCGCGCTGCTGGCGCTCGAGGTGGCGGGCTTCGTGCTCGGCAAGCGCGTGCTCGTGACCGGCGCGAGCGGCGGGGTGGGTCGTTTCGCGATCCAGCTTGCCAAGTTGGCCGGCGCTCACGTGACGGGCGTCGCCCGGCGCACGGACGGGTTAGCAGAGCTCGGCGCCGACGCGGTGGCGCCTGAGATCGACCTCCGCGGGCCGATCTACGACGCGATCCTCGACGCCGTGGGGGGGCCCGTGCTCGGCGAGGCGCTCCAGCGCGTGGCGCCGGGCGGAACGGTGGTCAGCTTCGCCTCGACGGTGCCCGAGCCCGTCTCCTATCCGTCCCGCGAGTTCTTCGCCCGCGCGCCCCGCGCCCAGCTGTACGCCTTCTACCTGTTCGACATCGTCGACCACACGCGCAGTGGGACAAGGGACCTCCGGCGGCTGGCCGATCTGGTCGCCACGGGCCGCCTCGACCCGCAGATTGATCTCACGCTGTCATGGAACGGCGCCGGCCAGGCGATCGAGGCGCTGCTCGACCGGCGGGTCAACGGCAAGGCCGTCCTGACCGTCGGCTAGCTCGCGCAGCCGCGGACGGTGCGGGTGGCGACGCGGGCGCGGCCCGACCGGGTGTACTCGACCACCCGGATCTTGTGGCTGCCGTTCCCGGGTAGGCCGGACAGGCGGACCGAGCGCAGGGACCGGCCTCGGCGCGTCATCACCAGCCGCTTGCCGACGTAGACCCGCACGCGCGTGATCGGCTTGCCGTGGAAGCGCGCGAGGCGGAACACGACCGCCTTGCTCGCTACGCAGGGAGTCAGGCTGCTCGACGCCTGTAGGGCGGCTCCTGGCCCGGACACGCTGTCGGGACTGGTATCGACCGCCAGGTATGAGTAGATCCCCGGGAACCCGTCCTCGCTCTCCGGGACCATCCCCGGACAGCCGTCGCGCAGGTCCTCGCAGTCCCACACCTGCCCGTTGGCCAGGTGGATGTCGAGGCGCGAGTAGTAGTAGAAGGAGAACGCGTTCCCGTCGTGGTTGGGGTCGATCGAGGCTTCGATCGGGTCGTTCTGCCAGCGCTCGGTCAGCAGCATGTTGTCAGCGTTCGGGTCGTGCTTGAGGTACTTGTCAAACCAAGCCGTGGTGTACCAGGCGACCATGTCCGCGCCGCGCAGCGAGGCGCCGAAGGCCTGGTTGGGGATGAAGCTGAAGTCCAGGTGCGAGCCGCCGCGGATGATGATCTCGCCGCTGTCGACGCCGGCCTGGCTGTAGGCGAGCGACCACGTCGACTTGGCGAGCGGTTCGGGCAGCCCCGTGTTCGGCAGCGGCGGCAGCCCGTAGTCCGCGGACATGCCGAGACCCGGCTTCGTGATCGGGACGACGGCGCGGTCGGCGGGGTCCGCCGGGCAGCCCTTCTCGCCGATCGTGCTCGACTGCGACGGAGCGCCCTGCTGGCTCGGGACAGAGCCCTCTTCCGGGCCGGGGCCGCCCAGGTTGTCAAGGGCCACGATGGCCTTCACCCGCTTGTCC
>DATJUA010000069.1:0-19826 GCA_035502815.1 Solirubrobacteraceae bacterium | reverse complement strand
CGTGCCCACCAGCACGCGGTTCATCTGGCGCATGAACGCGTCGGCCTCGATCCAGAACTCGAGGACGTCCGAATCCGACCTTGCACGGCGCCAAAACGCCGAAAACACATCCCGCGAGAAGCGCTCGTGGTAGGTCTCGGTCGGCGTGAAGGCGGTGAAGTCGTGCGTCCCGACCAGCGCCTCCGCGCATTCCGAGAGCGCCGAGACATCCAAAGGACGCGAAAACCAGAGCGCCCGCCCCTCCTCGAACGCCGACCGCGTCTCACGCACAAGGACCCGGTAGCAGTACGCCCGCGAGGTCGCATCGCGCCGGGCATCAAACGAAGCCCCGGCGTCGACGCACGCGAGCGCAGAAACGTCCGAGGGCAGGACCGCGTTCAGCGACCGCACCGACACGGGTGGCCCAGCATAAGAAGCCACCTGCCCCCAGGCATGAACCCCCGCATCGGTGCGACCCGCGACGGTCAACCGCACCCCCTCCAGCCGCAAAATCAGGCCAAGCGCACGTTCGACCTCGCCACACACCGTCCGCAAACCAGGCTGCCGAGCCCACCCGGCAAACCCAGACCCGTCGTATTCCAGCAGAAGCCGGGAGACCACCCGGCCCTAGACCAGCTCCAGCAGCACCATCTCGGTCGAGTCCGACCGCCGCGGCCCAAGCTTCAGGATCCGCGAGTACCCGCCCGGGCGTTCGGTATACCGCGGCGCGATCTCCTCGAACAGCTTGTAGACCACGAACTTGTCCTGACCCAAAGCCGACAACGCCTGACGCCGGGCGTGCAAGTCGCCCCGCTTGGCCAGGGTGATCAGCTTCTCGAGCTCGGGCTTGACCGCCTTGGCCTTGGCCTCGGTCGTCCGGATCCGCTCGTGCGAGATGACCTCCTTCGAGAGGTTCATCAGCAGCGCCTTGCGGTGCGCCGCGTCACGCGAGAGCTGATATCGGTTCCTCTGGTGGCGCATCGAAAACTCCGAAAGACAGGCTACTCGTTCCGCAGCCCAAGACCCCGGGCATGCAGCGTCTCGATCACCTCGTCGATCGACTTCTTGCCGAAGTTCGGAATCGCGGCGAGCTCGCTCTCGGACTTCGACACCAGGTCGCCGACCGTCTGGATCCCGGCGCGCTTGAGGCAGTTGTAGGAGCGAACACCGAGCTCGAGCTCCTCGATCAGGATGTCGTCCATCGCGTTCGGCGGACGCGAGGGCACCCCGCCCACCGCACCGGCCATACCCGGCTCCAAAACCCCCGGCGCCCCGGCCTCGCGCAGCTCAACCACGCGCTCGGCATCGGTGAAGATGGCCAGCTGGGAGATCAAGATCTCGGCCGCCTCGCGCAGCGCCGCGTGCGGATCAATCGAACCGTCGGTCTCGATATCCAGAGTCAGCTTGTCGTAGTCGGTCCGCTGCCCGACGCGCGCCTGCTCGACGTTGTAGGCCACCCGCCGCACGGGCGAGAAGATCGAGTCGATCGGGATGACGCCAATCGGCTGGTCGGGAGACTTGTTCTCCTCGGCCGGCCGGTAGCCGCGACCCCGCCCGATGGTCAAATACACCTCGAGCTTGGTCTTCTTCTCCAAGGTCGCGATGTGTGCGTCGGGGTTGAGAATCTCGACACCCGAAGGCAGGTCGATGTCCTTCGCCGTGATCTCGCCGGGGCCGGTGACGACCAGCGGCGCCTCGATTTCCGTCGCGTCGGAGTGCATCCGGCAGACGACGCCCTTCAGGTTCAGGACGATGTCGGTCACGTCCTCCTTGACGCCGCGAATCGTCGAGAACTCGTGCGCCACGCCTTCGATGCGCACGGAGGTCACTGCCGCGCCGGCCAGGGATGAGAGCAACACGCGCCGCAGAGAGTTGCCGAAGGTGTAGCCGAAGCCCCGATCGAGCGGCTCGATCGTGAACGACCCGCGGTTGTCGTCAACACTCTCAGAGGAGATTCGGGGGACTTGGAAGTCGAGCATCAGGGTCCTAACGTCGTGGGGTTCATGCCGCCGTCTGGGCGGTGTCAGTGCCGCATCCGGCCAACGGCCGCGCGGCTCAAGCTTGTGGTTACTTCGAGTACAGCTCGACGATCAGCTGCTCCTGGACAGGAGCTGCGATCTCCCGGCGCTCAGGCTTGCGAAGCACCTTGGCCGTGAGAGAGTCGTGATCCGCCTGCAGCCAAGCCGGCACCTGACCGGTGAGCTCGGTGGCATCGCGGATCACCTGTGTCGCGCTCGATTTGGGATGGATCGCGATCACATCGTTGTCGCGGAGCTGGTAGCTAGGGACATTCACGCGGCGTCCGTTCACCATCCAGTGTCCGTGCAAAATCAGCTGCCGTGCCTGGCGCCGCGAGGCCGCGAAGCCGAGGCGAACGAGCACGTTGTCAAAGCGGCACTCGAGCATGCGCAGAAGGTTCTCGCCCGTGATGCCGGGCTGGCGCGTCGCCTTGTCGTAGTAGATCCGGAACTGCTTCTCGAGCACGCCGTAGTAGCGCTTGGCCTTCTGCTTCTCGCGCAGCTGGACGCGGTACTCGCTCTGGCGCATCCGCCCGCGGCCGTGCTCACCGGGCGGATAACTCCGGCGCTCAACGCCGCACTTATCCGTAAGGCACCGCTCGCCCTTCAAAAACAGCTTCTGGCCCTCGCGCCGGCACTGCTTGCACTGGGGTGAGGTATCGCGAGCCATCAGACACGCCTCCGCTTCCGGGGCCGGCAGCCGTTGTGGGCCTGCGGGGTGACGTCCTTGACGCCGGTGACCTCGAGCCCGGCCGCCTGCAAGGACCGGATCGCCGTCTCCCGACCCGAGCCCGGGCCCTTGACGAACACCTCGACCCGCTGCAGCCCGTGCTCGATGCCCTTCCGGGCCGCCGCGTCGGCCGTCACCTGCGCGGCGAACGGGGTCGATTTGCGCGAGCCCTTGAACCCGGCGCCGCCCGCCGACTCCCACGCGATCACGTTGCCCTCGCGGTCGGTCAAAGACACGATCGTGTTGTTGAACGAGGTCTTGATGTGCGCCTGGCCGATCGGGATGTTCTTGCGGACCCGTCGGCGCCCGCGCTGTGGCCTCCTAGGTGCTGGCATCTACTTCTTGGTCGCCTTCTTCTTACCGGCGACCTGCATCCGCTTCGGGCCCTTGCGCGTGCGCGCGTTGGTCTTGGTGTTCTGCCCGTGGACGGGGAGCCCGCGTCGATGCCTCAGCCCGCGATATGACCCGATCTCCTGGAGCCGCTTGATGTTGGTTGAGCGCTCGCGGCGCAGATCGCCCTCGACCGTGAACTCACGGTCGATCGCGTCGCGCAGGCGGATCACCTCTTCCTCGGTGAGGTCGCGGACCTTGCGGTCGGGCTCGATGCCGAGCTCGGCCAGCAGCTTGTTGGAGCTCGAGCGGCCGATCCCATAGATGTAGGTCAGCCCGATCTCGACGCGCTTGTTGAGGGGGATGTTGACCCCGGAGATGCGTGCCATCTCAGCCTTGCCTTTGCTTGTGGCGGGGGTTCGAGCAGATGACGAGAACCCGCCCGTTCCGGCGGATGATCTTGCACTTCTCGCACATCGGCTTGACCGACGGTCGTACTTTCACGCTCGCTCGCTTCGTTCTCGTCGCCTATTGAAACCAGTAGTGCCGCAACCCCGGCTCTGGAGACCGTTTCAGTCGCCGCTACCGAGCTGCAGCAGCGCACGCGGCGCGCCTATAAGTCGCGCGCGGGCGCAACGAGCGATGTTAGCAGGGGTGCGGGGGTGCACCGCCGGTGGCTGTGGGCCTCGCTTCGCTCGGCGTCCGTGGGGCCGCAAGGCGCCGCCGTCAGGCGCCGCCGACCCTCCTCAGTCCCCGTCCGGACGGGGTCGCATAGCCCCACGGATGCCGCCGTAGGCGGCCCCCAAAAACCTACGCGACGCGCGAGTGCTTGGAGGGCGCCATACGCGCCCCAGCCGCCTCGTGCCAGGGCGTCAGGATCCGGGGGCCCGCGGCGGTAATCGCGATCGTGAACTCGAAATGCGCCGCGAGCGACCCGTCCTGAGAGTAGATCGCCCAGTGATCGTCGCCGACGCGGACCGGGTGGCGGCCGGCGGTGACCATCGGCTCGACCGCGAACACCATCCCCTCCTCGAGCACGATTCCCGTCCCGGGGGTCCCGTAGTTGGGGATTTGAGGCTCCTCGTGCATCTCGCGCCCGACCCCGTGGCCGACGAGGGAGCGCACGATCGACAGTCCGGCCGCCTCGACGTGCTCCTGCACGGCGTACGAAACATCTCCCAGCCGATTCCCGACCACACATTGATCCACGGCCAAAAACAGCGACTCCTCGGTGACCCGCAGCAGCTTCGTCGCCACCGGGCTGATCGGGCCGACCGGGAACGTCCGGGCGGCGTCGGCCACCCAACCGTTGTAGACGACCCCGATGTCCACCGACAGGATGTCCCCGCGCGCGAGCGCGTACGGACCCGGGATGCCATGCACGATCATCTCGTTGGGCGACGCGCAGATCGAACCCGGGAACCCCCGGTAGCCCTTGAACGCCGGCGTGGCGCCCTGGGAGCGGATCAACTTCTCGGCCGCCTCGTCCAGATCGAGCGTGGTCACACCGGGGCGGATCTTGCCGGCGATCAGGTTCATCGTCTTGACCAGGATCGCGCCGGCGGCCGCCATCTGCTCGATCTGCTCGGGTGTCTTCTTGATGATCACACGTCTTCCTCGAGTCGAAGCGTCGCGATCAGGGCGCGGATGTGGTCGTGCACCTCGGCCGGCGGGCGCGTCCCGTCCACGCGACGCAGGATTCCCTTCTGATCGTAGTAGTCGATCACGGGTTCGGTCTGATCGTGGTAGACGCGCAGCCGCTTCTGCACCACCTCGGGCTTGTCGTCGTCGCGCTGGATGAGGCGGGATCCGTCCTGATCGCATACGTCGTCGTGCTTGGGCGGGTCGAACTCGACGTGGTAGTTGTGACCCGACTTGACGCACACGCGGCGGCCGCTCAGGCGCCGGATCACCTCCTCGTCGGGCACGTCGATCAGCAGCACGGCGGTGATGCGCCGGTTCATCTGCGCGAGCTGCTTGTCCAGCGCCTCGGCCTGGGGCACGGTGCGCGGGAAGCCGTCGAGGATGAACCCGTCCTCGGCGTCCTCCTGACCCAGGCGCTCGCCCGCCATCGCGACGATCAGCTCGTCGGGCACCAGATCACCGCGGTCCATGTACTCCTTGGCCTGCTTGCCGAGGGCGGTGCCCTCCTTCACGTTCGAGCGCAGCATGTCGCCCGTCGCGATGTACGGCAGCTGGAAATCCGAACGCAGCCGCTCAGACTGCGTTCCCTTCCCCGCCCCCGGAGGGCCGAACAGGATCAGGTTCAGCTCTGACACGAAGGCAAGACTGTATCGGTCGCGCCGGGTTCAGGGTCAAGCCTTACCGGCGCCCTTGTCGGCGCCGTGACGCACAACGGGCCGGCATCCCTGCCGGCCCGTTCTCAAGGCACTGCGTTGCCCCCTGCCCTTCGTCGTCGGATGCCCTACCTGCGCCCCCAGCCATACGTCCGCCCCCTGGATGGGGCGACGTCCCCCAACGTCGCCCCAATCCGATTGTCCGTCTGCCCCCTGCTACTGCCCTTCGCCCCCAGACACCCCCAGACCACCTCAGACCGCGATGCGCCCCCATGACTAACCTGCGCGCCCCCATGACTGACCTGCGCGCCCCCACGACGAACCTGCGCACGCGGGCGGGTACCCCATTCCCGCCCCTGCCTCGTTGATTGCCGGCTCATCGATGTCATGCGATGACGGGTAGCTAACTACCGCTGGTCGGCGTTCGCACCAGGGAGCGACCCTAGTCTTTTCGCGCCGGCTTCACCCGCGGACGCCGGAGTCCCGTCGGCATGGCTCGCGGTGCGAGCCGCCTCGATCGCCGCCGTCAGCTCGATCCAGCCCGTGAACGGCTGCGCCACCCGGTCTCCGTTGGAAACCGAACCGCTGATCGGATCCGAGTTCACGTCGATCGCGAGCTGCATGTGCGCCCTTGTTTCCCTCATCGTTCACAAATTTGGCGTGTTGGGCGCAATTCCGCACCAGGGCACCACCCCAGGATTTAGAGCGTCTGTCAAATGACGCTGCGATCAATGCTCAGGGGAGTTGGCGCTAAAAAACACCAGTCCGGGTACATTGCTCCATATGCCGGTGCGGGAGGCGCCCGACAGACGTGGTCGGCCCCTGCGTGGACGCAGGGGTCTCCTGGAGCGCGAGTTGCCGCTCCAGGCGATCGCTGATGCCCTTGATTCGATCGCTGCCGGCGACGGGGCCGCCCTGCTGCTCGAGGGCCACGCCGGGATGGGCAAGACGCGTCTGCACGAGGCGGCGCTCGATGAGGCCAGACGCCGCCGCATGCGCGTGCTGCGCGCGGCCGGGGCCGAACTCGAGCAGAACCTGGCCTTCGGGGTAGCCGGGCAGCTGGTCCGGGCGCTCGTCGCCGACCTGCCCCGCGAGGCCCGACGCGCCTTCCTGGCCGAGGCACCCGACCGCGTTCGCTCGCTCGCCGGCGCCGGCGAGGACCTGCCTGACCCGGGCGATGCCGGCGATCTCACCCTCTCGCACGGCCTGTTCACGGTCATGGCCGGCGCCGCCGATACGCGCCCCACGCTGCTGGCGATCGACGATCTGCACTGGTGCGACGCTGCGTCGCTCGAGTTCGTGCTCTATGTCCTTCATCGCCTCGACGAGCTGCCCGCCGCGATCGTGATGACCCGCCGGCCGGGCGTGGGCAGCGAGTCCTCGGAAGCGCTCGACCGGATCGCGAGCCATCCTCGGGTCCACGTGGAGAGCCTGACGCCGCTGCGCGCCGAGGCGGCCGAGGAGCTCGCGCGCGAGGTCCTCGGCGACCGGGCCGACGCCGACCTCGCGCAGGTGTCGGTCGATGTGACCAGCGGCAACCCGTTCTACCTGCACGAGCTGCTGGTCGCGCTGGCTGAGGAGCCGCGGGCATCGGGTCCCGAGCTGACCCGTCGCGCCCGCGGCCTGGCTCCCGATGCCGTCATCCGCGCGCTGCGCGTCCGCGTCGGGCGGCTCGGTGCCGACGCGGCGGCGTTGGCCCGCGCGGTCGCGATCCTCGGCGCCGACGTCCCGTTGCGGCGCGCGGCGGCGCTGTCCGGCGTATCGCTCGACGCGGCGAGCATCGCCGGCGACGCCCTGGCCGGGGTCGAGGTGCTGCTCGCGCGCGAGCCGCTGCGATTCGTGCATCCGCTCGTCCAGCACGCAATCGAGCAGGACATTCCGCTGTTCGAGCGCTCGACTCGCCATCTCGACGCAGCTCGGCTGCTGTACGCCGACGGGGAAGAGGTCGAGCGCGTCGCCGCCCACCTGCTGCTTGCGCACGCGGTGGGTGACCCATGGGTCGTCGAGCAACTGCGCGCGGCCGCCCACGAGGCGCGCGCGGCGCAGCCGGCGGTCCGATATCTGAGTCGCGCGCTCGAGGAACCGCCCGCGGCCGAGCTGCGCCCCGAGGTGCTGGCTGAGCTCGGGGCGGCCGAAGCCGCACTGGGACTGCCCGACGCGGCCGAGCATCTCGCCCAGGCCGGCGACGCCACGTCGGACCCTCGCCGGCGGGCGGAGCTCGCGCTCCAGCTGGGGCAGGCGCTTGACGCCCAGGGGCTGCACGAGCAGGCGGCGCGCGCCTACGACGCCGGCCTGTCCGAGCTGCCCGCCGAGCCGGAGGACCCGCTGGGGCTCGAGCTGCGCGACCAGCTCGAGGCGAGCTTCATCTCGACCGCCTCGATCGTCCCCGACCTCCAGCCGGTGGCGCTCGCACGCTCGACCCGGGTGATCGAGCACGCGGTCAAGGGTCCGCGCACTCAGGGACAGCGGTTGCTGCTGGCCCAGGCCGCCCTGCACGCCACCACCACCGGCGAGTCGGCGCACAACGCGCTCGAGCTGGCCGAGCGGGCGTGGGACGGCGGCCGGATCCTCGTTCACGCCAGCTCCCCGTGGATCGGCTGGCGGATGGTGGCCGGGGCCTTCCTGCTCAACGGCGAGCTCGAGAACGCGATCGAGGTCGCCGACGCCGCGCTCGAGGACGCGCGCGGGCGGGCCTGGCCGCTCGGGTTCGCGACCGCGAGCTATGTCCGCGGGCTGCCGCGGTTGTGGCAGGGCCGGGTGGTCGACGCGGCCGTCGACCTCGAGCTGGCTCGCGACGCCCGGCGCTACGGATGGCAGGAGTTCGCGCGCTCGGCCGCCGCCCATTACGCGCTGTGCCTGACCGAGCGGGGCGAGCTCGAGCGGGCCGAGGAGGTCCTGGCCGAGGACGGGCCCCTCGACGACCCCCAGGACACCGAAGACGTCCTGCGCCTGTACTCGCTGGCCGAGCTCCGCCTGGCCCAGGCCCGTCCCCGCGAGGCGCTCGAGGCGGCGTTGCTGGTGGGGCAGATCGGCGAACGCACCGTGCGCTTCCTCGGCTACTGCCCGTGGCGCACCACCGCCGGCCAGGCCGCGCTCCTGCTCGGCGAACGCGACCGCGCGCTCGAGTTGGCCGAGGAGGAGCTGGCCCGGGCCGAGCGGACCGACGTGCTGCACCTGCGGATCCGCGCCCGCCGGGTGCTGGGGCTGTGCGAGCAGGGGACCAAGGGCATCCGCAGCCTGCGCACGGCGGCGCGGCTGGGCGCCGACGCGCCACCCCGGCTCGAGACGATGCGCGCGCTCGTCGACCTGGGCGCCGCGCTGCGGCGCGAGAATCGCCGCACCGAGGCCCGCGGCCCCTTGGCCCAGGCGGCGGACATGGCCAGTCGGGGCGGGGCGGTGACGCTGCACGAACGCGCCCGGGGCGAGCTCGCCGCCACCGGCGCCCGTCCGCGGCGCGACGCCCTGCTGTCCGGGCCCGAGTCGCTCACGCCCTCGGAGCGGCGGATCGCCGAGCTGGCCGCCACCGGCCAGAGCAACCGGGAGATCGCCCAGGCGCTGTTCGTCACCCCCAAGACGGTCGAGTACCACCTGCGCAACACGTACCGCAAGCTCGACATCCAGACCCGGCAGGAACTGGCCGACGCCCTCAGCGTGTAGTCCGCCGGGCGGGCGAATGCGGGCGCACTACTCCCGTCCGCGCGGGACGGGACCTATTTCAGGAAGCCCTCGTAGTTGCGCATCATCAGCTGCGCCTCGAGCTGCTTCATCGTGTCCAGCGCCACCCCGATCACGATCAGGATCGAGGTGCCGCCGAAGAAGAAGTTCGCCGAGGTCTGGCTGATGAGGATCGTCGGCAGGGCTGCGATCGCGGCCAGGAACAAGGCTCCTGGGAAGGTCAACCTAGCCAGGATCCGATCCAGGAATTCGGCCGTGGGTCTACCTGGCCTCACCCCCGGGATAAAACCGCCGTACTTCTTGAGGTTGTCGGCCTGGTCGACCGGGTTAAAGGTGACCGCGGTGTAGAAGTAGGTGAACAGGATGATCAGGATGCTCTCGCCGAGCACGTAGTGCCAGCCCTGGGGACTCAGGAAGTTCTGCAGGTTGGTCCAGAAGTTGTTGCGGTTCTGGCCGAGCAACTGGCCCAGGGTGGGCGGGATCGCCATCATGCTGGCCGCGAAGATGACCGGGATCACGCCGGCCATGTTCACCCGCAGCGGCAGGTAGGTCTGGCTGCCCTGGGTCATGCGCCGGCCGATAACCCGCTTGGCGTACTGGATCGGGATGCGGCGCTGGCCCTCCTGGACGAACACGATCGCCGCCACCACGCCGAGCGCGATGAACGGCATGATCACCTTGAAAACCTGGTCCGGGTTGGTCCACCAGGATTGAACCCCGCTCGGGATTCGCGACACGATGTTGGCGAAGATCAGCAGCGAGATCCCGTTGCCGATCCCGCGCTGGGTGATCAGCTCGCCCATCCACATCAAGAGGACGGTTCCCGCGGTCAGCGAGATCACGATCAGCAGCACCTTGGCCAGGTTGAAGTTGTTGATGATCGTCACCCCGGCCGACTGCTCGAAGCTGCGGAAAAGGAATACGTAGCCGATCGACTGAGCGAAGGCCAGTCCGACCGTCAGATAACGCGTGTACTGCGTGATCCGCGCCTGGCCGACCTCGCCCTCCTTGGAGAGCTTCTCGAGCGAGGGGACGACGACCTGCAACAGCTGCAGGATGATCGAGGCCGTGATGTAGGGCATGATCCCGAGCGCGAAAATCGCGATCCGCCCCAGCCCGCCTCCTGAGAACAGGTTCAGGAAGCCGAGGATGCTCGAGCCGCCGAAGTTGCTCTGGATCGCCTTGACCGCGCTCTCGTTGATCCCCGGCGCCGGGATGTAGGCGCCCAGCCGGTACAGGGCTAGGATCGCCGCGGCAAACAGCACCTTCTTGCGGATCTCCGCCACCCGGAACGCGCCCAGGATGGTTGAGATCACTTCGGCAGGCCCCCGCCCTTGGCCTCGACGATCACCTGACAGGTGCCGCCGGCCGCCTCGATCCGCTCCCGCGCGGCGGCGCTGAATCCGTGCGCGTGGACGGTCAACGGCTTGGACAGCTCGCCCTTGGCCAGGATCTTGACGGGAATCCCCTTGCGCGTGGCCAGGCCCTTCGCATGCAGCGCCTCGAGCGTCACGGCCTCGCCCGACTCAAAGCGCGCCTCGAGATCGACCAGATTGACCGGCTGCGAGTGGGTCCGGAACGGCTCAAACGGCATCGACTTCTTCATATGCGGACCGCGCAGCTTGCGCATCCGCATGTGGATCGGGTTCTGGCCGCCCTCGAAGCGGGGGCGGCGCTTGGCACCCGAGCGTGAGCCCCAGCCCTTCTGACCGCGACCCGAGGTCTTGCCGGTCCCGGATCCCTCGCCGCGACCGACCCGCTTGCGCGGCCGGCGCGACCCGGGGGCGGGCCTCAGGTTGTGTAGCCCGATCCGCTCCTCGCGCTCCGGCGTCGCATCGTCGTCGCGAGGCTCAGCCATTTGAATCACCTGAGGAGACCTCGACCAAATGGGCCACCTTGGCGATCATGCCACGGATCTGCGGCGTGTCCGTGTGCTCCACCGACTGGCCGATCCGCCTCAGCCCGAGCGAGCGCAGCGTGTCCCGCTGGCGCTGGTCCGAACCGTTGCGCGACCGGCGCTGGGTGACGAGGAGCTTGCTCACTCGGTGGCCTCCTCCGGCTGTTCGGCCGAGGTGGGACCGTCGCCGGCGACCGCAGAGTCGGACGCTGGATCCGCCTCCGCCTCCCCTCGCGTCGAGACCGCCCCTCCGTTACCGTTCGCGCTCGAAGCTGGGGAGCCGGAGGCGGATCCGGCGTCCGGCTCCGTAGTCAAGCCGAGCACCTGGTTGACCGAGAGACCGCGGATCTCCGCCACCTCGTCCGGCGTGCGCAAGGACTGAAGTCCCGCCATGGTCGCCTTGACCAGGTTGATCGGGTTCTGCGACCCGAGCGACTTGGACAGGATGTCGTGGATGCCGGCGAGCTCGAGCACGGCGCGCACGCCGCCGCCGGCGATCACGCCGGTACCGGGCGACGCCGGCTTCAGGAACACCCGGCCGGAGCCGAAGATGCCCGTCGTCTGGTGGGTGATCGTCGAGCCGTGCTTGGGCACGCGGTACAGGTTCTTCTTGGCCTGCTCGACGCCCTTCTGGATCGCCACGGGCACCTCGTTGGCCTTGCCGTAGCCGATCCCGACGATCTCACGCTCGTCGCCGACCACGACCAGCGCGGTGAACGAGAAGCGCCGGCCGCCCTTGACCACCTTGGCCACGCGGTTGATCTCGACCACGCGTTCCTGGAGGTCGAGTCCGGCGGAAGAAACTGTGCGATCACGTACGCCAGGCATGAGCAAATCCAGGTTAGCGGTCTTGACTGGGATTTTTGCGGCGGCGCCTGACGGCGGCGCCTCAGAACGTGAGCCCGCCCTCACGGGCGCCGTCGGCGAGCGCCCTGACGCGCCCGTGGTACTGGTAACCGCCGCGATCGAACACGGCGCTCGAGATCCCGGCCGCGACCGCGCGCTGGGCGAGCAGCCCACCGGCGCGTTGGGCCTGCTCCATCGGCCCCAGGCCGCGCAGGTCAGTCTCGGTCCAGTTGACCGACACCAGCGTGCGCCCCGAATCATCGTCGATCAGCTGGGCGAAGATCCCGCGGTTTGAGCGGAACACCGAGATCCGGGGCCGCTCGGCCGTGCCGCGGATCTTGGCCCGCACGCGCCGCCGGCGCTTCAAACGCTTCGCAGGCTGGGTCAGGACGGTCATGCGCGCTTGCCCACCTTCCGGGCCACGTACTCGCCCTCGTAGCGGATCCCTTTGCCCTTGTACGGCTCGGGCTTGCGCTGCTTGCGGATCAGCGCCGCGACCTCGCCCACCTGCTGCTTGGAGGCGCCCCGCACCACGATCCGGGTGGGCTGCGGGACCTCAAACTCGATCCCGTCGGGCGCCTTGATTGCGACCGGGTGCGAGTAGCCGAGGGCGAGCTCGAGGTCGCGCCCGCGCAGCGCGGCTCGGTAACCGACGCCTTGGATCTCCAGCCGCTTCTCGAACCCGTTCGTGACGCCCTGGACCATGTTGGCGATCAGCGTGCGGGTCAAACCGTGCAGCGCACGGTGCTCGCCGCGGTCGGTCGGACGCGTCACGACGATCTGGCCGTCGTTCTGCTCGACGTGCATGTCGCGGTTGACGCGCTCGGACAGCTCGCCCTTGGGACCGTTCACCGTGACGCGCTCGGGCTCGATCGCGACCGTGACTCCGGCCGGTACGGGGATGGGTTGTCTGCCGATGCGTGACATGACTAAAAGAGAACGGTCTACCAGACCTTCGCGACTACCTCGCCGCCGACGCCCTCGATGCGGGCCTCGTGGCCGGTCATCACGCCCCGGGACGTCGAGATGATCGCCGTTCCCATGCCCCCCTGGATTCGCGGGATGTGTGCGTGGTCGACGTAGGTGCGCTGGCCCGGACGCGACACACGCTGCAGGCCCGTGATCACCGGCTTGCGCGCCTGGGTGTACTTGAGCGTGATCGTCAGCTCCTGGCCGGGGCGACCCGCGGGCGGATCGTGAACGGCGTATTCCTCGATGTAGCCCTGCTCGTGCAGGATGCGCGCGATCTCGCGCCCCAGCTTCGACGCCGGGATGGTCACGTCGTGATGCTGGGCGGCCGCGGCGTTGCGGATCCGCGTCAGCAGGTCGGCGATCGGGTCGGTCATCGTCATCGCGTCACCAGCTCGACTTGGTCATGCCCGGGATGAATCCGTTGTGCGCGAGCTCGCGCAGGCAGATCCGGCACAGGCCGAACTTGCGGTACACGGACCGGGCCCGGCCGCACCGGCGGCAGCGGGTATACGCGCGCGTCTTGTACTTCGCCGGGCGCTGCTGACGGACAACCTGTGAAGTCTTGGCCATGGGCTCCTCTACGTCGTGGCCGCCTCCGGGCGGCCTTCTCTGGCAAATGGCATCCCGAGCGCCTCGAGCAGCGCGAACGCCTCGTCGTCGCTCTGGGCGGTGGTGGTGATCGTGATGTCCAGGCCGCGGACCTGGTCCACCTCGTCGTAGTCCACCTCGGGGAAGATGATCTGCTCGCGCACGCCCATCGAGTAGTTCCCACGGCCGTCGAACGAGCGGGGGTTGAGCCCGCGGAAGTCCCGGATCCGGGGGATGGCGACCGACATCAGGCGGTCGAGGAACTCGTAGGAGCGCGCGCCCCGCAACGTGACGGCGACCCCGACGGGCATCCCCTCGCGAACCTTGAACTGGGCGATCGACTTGCGCGCTCGGCGGACGTTCGGCTTTTGACCGGTGATCGTGCCGAGCTGATCGCTGGCGGCCTCGAGCATCTTCGAATCCTGCTTGGCGTCGCCGACCCCCATGTTCACCGTCACCTTGGTGATCCGGGGCGCGCGCATCGGCGTCGAGTATCCGAAGCGCTGCGTGAGCGCCGGCAGGATCTCTTCGCGATAGCGGGTCTGGAGTCGTGCTTCTGGCATTCCTCAATCCAATCTAGTGCCACTGCGCCGGGCGATCCGGAAGCGCTTGCCGTTCTCGATCTCGATCCCCACCCGCGTCGGCTGGTTGTCCTTGGGATCGGCCAGCATCACGTTGGAGACGTGGATCGGCCCTTCCTTCTCGATCACGCCACCGACCGTCTCGGCGCGCTGAGCGCCACCCACCTGGCGGGGGCGCTGGTGGCGCTTGACGATGTTGAGTCCCTCCACGTACACCCGGTCCTTCTTGGGATCGACGCGGAGGATCCGGCCGCGCTTGCCGCGGTCCTTGCCGCCCACCACGATCACGTCGTCGCCTTGCTTGAGTCGCGCCGGCATGGTTCAGAGCACCTCGGGGGCCAGGGAAACGATCTTCATGAAGTTCCGTTCGCGCAGCTCGCGCGCCACCGGGCCGAAGATGCGCGTCCCGCGGGGGTTGTTCTGGTTGTCGATCAGCACCGCGGCGTTCTCGTCGAAGGCGATGTAGGTGCCGTCCTCGCGACCGTATGACTTGCGGGTACGGACGACCACGGCGGTCACCACCTCGCCCTTCTTGACCGAGCCCTGGGGGCTGGCCTGCTTGACGGTGGCGGTGACGATGTCGCCCACGCCGGCGTAGCGGCGGCGATGTCCGCCGCGTACGCGGATCACGAGGATCTCGCGGGCGCCCGTATTGTCGGCGACGCGCAGACGTGTCTCGTTCTGGATCATCGCGCCGGGCTCACTCCGCCCGCTCGACTACCTGGACCAGCCGCCAGCGCTTGAGCCGCGACATCGGCCGGCACTCGCGGACGATCACCGTGTCGCCCACATGGGCGTCGTTGGACTCGTCGTGGGCGTGCAGCGTGTTCGAGACGCGGACGATCTTCTCGTAGCGCTGGTGGCGCCGGGCCACGTCGATCCGGACGGTGATCGTCTTGTCCGCCTTGTCGGAGACGACTACGCCTTGGCGGGTCTTCTGGCGCCCCGGTCCGTGCTCCCGCGGCGGGGTGGTCTGAGCCTCGGCGCCACCGGCGCGCGCCGCGCGGGCCTTCTCGCGCGAGCGCGTGCGCTCGACCCGACGCGCCTGGGCCTTCAGCCCGCGCTCGGCCACCCGCTCGGCGTGACGCTCCTCGGGAGTCAGCGACTTGCGGGCCTTCGTCTGCGCGGCCTTGGCCGCGCGGGCGCGGCGCCGGCGCTCCTTGGGCGGGATAACCTCGGCCGGCTGGCTCGGGGCGGTAGTCGCCTCGGGTGCAGCCGCCTCGGGTGCAGCCTCCTCGCCGGCCGGGGGGTCCACCTCGGCCGGGGTCTCTTCGGTCTCGTTGTTCTCGGTTTCAGCCATTCTCGGATCTCTCAAGTTCGCGTTCGCGGGCGATCGTCAGGGCACGCGCGATCTCGCGCTTGGCGCGCTTCAGGTTCGCGGTGTTCTCAAGCTCAGAGGTCGCGTGCTGGAAGCGCAGCCCGAACAGCTCGCGCCGCGCGGTCTGGATGTGCTCGCGCAGCTCGGTGTCACTCAGGTCGCGGACATCAGACGGCCTCATGTCATCCGTCCTCTCGCAGCACGAACTTCGTGCGCACCGACAACTTGTGTCCGGCCAGCCGCATCGCCTCGCGAGCCAGGGGCTCGGGCACGCCGGCGAGCTCAAACATCACCCGGCCGGGCTTGACCACGGCAACCCAGCCCTCGGGCGATCCCTTGCCCGAACCCATCCGCGTCTCGGCGGGCTTCTTGGTGTAGGACTTGTCGGGGTACACGTTGATCCAGACCTTGCCGCCGCGCTTGATCTTGCGGGTCATCGCGATTCGAGCGGCCTCGATCTGACGGTTGGTCAGCCAGCCGGCATCCAGCGCCTTGAGGCCGTAATCGCCGAACTGGACCTTGGTCTGTCCGCGCGAGAGGCCGCGACGACGTCCGCGGTGAACCTTGCGGTGCTTGACGCGCTTAGGGGCGAGCATCAGCTCTGCCCACCTGACGGCGCCGGCGGCCGTCCGCCGCCTCCGCCTCCGCCACTGCGTCCACCACCACGGGGGCCGCCACCACGACCACCGCCTGAGCCGCCGCCCGGACCGCGTCCGCCACCGGGACCGCCTGAACCGCCGCCCGGACCGCCACCGCGGCCACCGGGACCCCCACCGCGACCGCCGCCGCCCGGACCGCGTCCGCCACCGGGACCGCCTGAGCCGCCGCGCCCGCCAGAACCGCCTGGACCGCCGCCGCGACCACCGCCGCCGCGACCGCCGGGACCACCCGGGCCGCGTCCGCCACCGGGACCGCCGGAGCCCCCGGGACCGCCGCCGCGACCGCCCGGCCCGCCGCCACGGCCACCGCCGCCGCGACCACCACCGCCGCCACCGCGACCGTCACGACCGCCGCGTCCGCCGCGACTGTCGCGGTCGGGCGCCTGCGGGGCTGGCTCGTCCATGATCGTCAGGTCGGCACCCGTGTAGCCCTCGGGCATGATCTCGCCCTTGTTGATCCAGCACTTGACGCCGATCCGTCCGAACGTGGTGCGCGCCTCGTGGAAGCCGTAGTCGATGTCGGCGCGCAATGTATGCAGCGGCACCCGACCGTCCGAGTAGCCCTCGGTCCGCGCCATCTCGGCGCCGCCCAAGCGTCCGGACACCTGGACCTTGACGCCCTTGGCGCCGGAGCGCATCGCGCTGGTGAGCGCGCGCTTCATCGCGCGGCGGAAAGCCACGCGGTTCTGGAGCTGTTCGGCGATCGACTGAGCGACGAGCCGCGCGTCCAGTTCGGGACGCTTGATCTCGAGGATGTTGACCTTGACCTGCTTGCCGGTGATCCGGTGCAGGTCACGGCGCAGCTGGTCGACCTCCGAGCCCGACTTGCCGATCACGATCCCCGGCCGGGCCGTGTTGATGTTGACCTCGACCTCGTTCTGGTTCTTGCGGATCGTGATGTCCGACAGACCGGCGTGTGAGAGCCGCCCGATGATGTGGTCGCGGATCTGTGTGTCTTCGTGCAGGTAGTCCGCGAACGACCGCTCGTTGAACCAGTTCGACTTCCAGTCGTGGATGTAGCCCACGCGGAGCGACTCGGGATGAACTTTCTGACCCATATCTAGTGACTAATCCTTCGGCGTGAGCAAGATCGTGAGGTGGCTGGTGCGCTTGCGGATCCTCGTCGCACGGCCCATGGCCCGCGGCCGGAAGCGCCTGATCGTCGGACCCTCGTCGGCATGGATCTCCATCACATACAGATCCTCGCCCACGAGCTCGTGGTTGTTCTCAGCGTTGGCCACCGCGGACTCGAGCAGCTTGCTCCAGTCGCGCGCGACCGCACGCGAGGTGTGAGCGAGGATAGCTCGCGCCTCGTCAACGCTCTTGCCTCGGATGTGATCGCAGACGAGCCGCGCCTTGAAGGCCGATGAGCGGACGTACTTGGCCTGGGCTCGCACGACGACGTCACGGCGCTCGCCGGCGGCTCCGCGGCGCCGCCGGGAGGGAGCCGGGGCCGGAGGGGCCTTGGTGGCGGCCCGAGCCGGCGCCTGATCCTCGTCCTCATCCTCGTCCTCGTCCTCGTCCTCGGTCTCGGGTTCGAGGTCGGCCAGCGCTTCCTCATCGGCTTCCTGTTCGGCCTCCGCCTCGCTGGCGTCCTCGCCCTCGGCCTCTGCGTCGGCCTCGAGCATCACGTCGGCGGCGGCCTCCTCGGCCTCGACGTCCTCGGGCGTCTCATCGACGTCGGCGGACTCCTCGTCGGCCTCGAGCTCGGCCGCGACCTCAGTCGGCTCGGGCTTCTTACGAGTACGCCGGCGGCGCTTCGGCGCCGGCGTGGCCTCCGGCTCAGTGCCCTCGGGCTCAGTGGCCTCCGGCTCGGAGACCTCGGGCTCGGGAGCCTCCGCCTCGGGGGTCTCCGGCGTCTCCGGCGTCTCTGGCGTCTCGTCCGCGGTCATCGCCTCTTACCGGTTCCAGCGTGCCCTCGATACAGCCGCGTGGGAGCGAACTCGCCGAGCTTGTGGCCGACCATCGACTCGGTCACGAACACCGGAACGTGCTTGCGGCCGTCGTGGACGGCGATCGTGTGGCCGACCATCTCGGGGAAGATCGTCGACGTGCGCGACCAGGTGCGCAGCATCCGCTTCTCGCCCGACGTGTTCATGGCCTCGATCCGCGCCATCAGCCGCTCTTCGACGAACGGTCCCTTCTTGCTCGAGCGACTCATCGCTTCTTGCCTCTCCTCCGTCCACGCACGATGTATTTGTCAGATGCCTTGCCCTTCGGCCGGGTGCGGTAGCCGAGTGTCGGCACGCCCCACGGGGTAACCGGATGGCGCCCCGGAGTGGTCGAGCCCTCGCCGCCACCGTGGGGGTGGTCGACCGGGTTCATCGCGGTGCCGCGCGTCTGCGGGCGCACGCCCAGGTGGCGCTTGCGACCGGCCTTGCCGATCGTGACGTTCTGGTGGTCGGTGTTGCCGATCGTGCCGACGGTGGCGCGACACTCGGCGCGCACCATCCGCATCTCGCCCGAGGGGAGGCGCAGGGTGACGTAGTCCCCATCCTTGGCGAGCAGCTGCACGCCGGCGCCGGCCGCGCGCGCCATCTGCCCGCCGCGTCCCGGGGTCAGCTCGACGTTGTGCACCACGGTGCCGGCGGGCATGTTCCCCAGGGGAAGGCTGTTGCCGACGCGGATCTCGGCCCGCTCGCCGGATTGCACGGTCATCCCGACCCGCAGCCGCTGCGGCGCGAGGATGTAGCGCTTCTCGCCGTCGGCATAGTGCAACAGCGCGATGTAGGCCGAGCGGTTCGGGTCGTACTCGATCTCCGCCACCTTCGCCGGTACGCCGTCCTTGCGGCGCTTGAAGTCGATCTTGCGGTACAGCCGCTTGGCGCCGCCACCGCGGTGGCGCGAGGTCTTGCGGCCGTACGAGTTGCGCCCCCCCGATTTCTTGAGGCCTTCGACCAAGGACTTCTCAGGCGAGGAGCGCGTGATCTCCGCGTAGTCCGGATAGGTGACGAAGCGGCGTCCGGCGGAGGTTGGCTTTGGCTTGCGAATGGGCATCGGCTACTCCGTGCTACTCCCCGGCCTCGAGGCCGCCGAAGATGGGAATGGTCTGGCCCTCGCGCACCTGCACGATCGCCTTCTTCCATTGGCGCGTGCGGCCCGCGGTCTGGCCGCGACGCTTGGGCTTCGCGCGGACGTGGGCGGTCCGCACCTCGATCACCTTGACGTCGAACAGATACTCGACGGCCTGGCGGATCTGCGTCTTGTGCGCCTTGTCGTGGACGCGGAAGGTGTACTTACCGGCTTCGGCGAGCGCGAACGTCTTCTCCGAGAGGACCGGCCGGATGATCACCTGGGTGGGGTCCATCAGGCCGCCTCCTCGTCGGCGTCCGCGCCACCGGCGGCGCCGGCGACCCGTCCGCCGCGCGCCTCGACGGTGCCGGCCAGCGCAACCAGCGACTCGAGCGCCGCCTGGGAGACCAGCAGCGATGCCGCCCCGACCACGTCAGCCACTCCGGCCTCCTGCACCGGCATGGCCTCGACCCGCACGAGGTTCCGGAATGACTTGCCGGCTGCCGCCTCTTCGTTCGTCAGAATGACCAACGTGGGGAGAGGTGCGCCCCACGAGTCGAGGAGCTCGGCGGCCTGCTTGGTCGACGGCTCGGAGAACGCGCCGGCGTCGAACACCGCCAGCGAGCCTCGCTGCGCGTGCAGCGACAACACGCTGCGCAGCGCTGCGCGGCGCGCCTTGCGGTTGACCTTGACTGTGTAGTGGCGCGGGGTGGGGCCGAACACGGTGCCGCCGCCGGTCCACACCGGCGAGCGCGAGGATCCCGCGCGCGCCCGCCCGGTCCCCTTCTGGCGCCACGGCTTGGCGCCGCCGCCGGAGACCTCACCGCGCGTCTTGGTCGACGCGGTGCCGTGCCGGCGCGCGTTCAGCTCGGCGCGCACGGTCTCGTGCACGAGCGGCATGTTGAACGGTGCCTCGAACGCGAC